>JBGSPH010000002.1:0-216055 GCA_041738675.1 Ignavibacteriaceae bacterium | reverse complement strand
AGAATTGAAGTTACCCAGATAGGATAAAAAGGAGATTTAATAATGGCACATAAAAAAGGTCAAGGTTCGTCACGTAACGGTAGAGACAGTAATGCACAACGTCTTGGTGTTAAAAGATTTGGTGGTGAAAATGTTCTTGCCGGTAACATTTTAGTTAGACAAAGAGGAACTAAATTTCATCCCGGGACAAACGTAAAAATTGGCGGCGATGATACATTGTTTGCAGTTGCTGATGGTTTTGTAAAGTTTGAAATGAAACGCGGCGATAGACAATACGTTAGTGTTTATCCTGCTAAATAAGTTTTAGTTACGTAGATTATGTAAAAACCCGATTCAAAATTGAATCGGGTTTTTTGTTTTTAAAATAACAAAGGCGATTCAATTGAATCGCCTTTGTAATAAAATAAGAAAGGATTTTAGAATCCTAATCTTTCCATATCTGCAACAAGTTCTTTAACTGCTTTTGTTGAGTTATCTAACAATGCTTTTTCTTCTACATTTAAATCAAACTCAATAATTTTTTCAACACCGTTTTCTCCAAGCACAGCAGGAACACCAACATAATAACCATCAATTCCAAATTCACCTTTTAACAGCGCGCAAACAGGAAGTACACGTTTTTCATCATATAAAATCGCTTCTGCCATTGCAATTGCAGAAGAAGCAGGAGAATAAAATGCTGAACCTGTTTTTAATAATTTAACAACTTCACCGCCGGCAGCTTTTGTTCTTTCAACCATAGCTTTCATAACTTCGGCAGCTTTTGTTTTATCATTATATTTTTTCTCAAGCAATTCCATTGCAGGTATTCCATTTACATTTGCATATCGTACAATCGGAACCATTGTGTCACCGTGTCCACCAAGAACCATTGCGTTTACATCTTTAACTGAAACACCAAGTTCCCAAGCAATAAAACTTGAAAAGCGCGAAGAATCTAAAATTCCAGCTTGTCCCATAACTTTGTTTGCAGGAAAACCCGTAACCTTTTTAAAAAGAGTAACCATTGCATCCAAAGGGTTGGAGATAATGATAACAATAGAATTTGGTGCAAACTTTTTAACATTCTCTGCAACAGACTGCATAATCTTTGCATTTGTAACAAGTAAATCATCACGACTCATCCCGGGTTTACGGGGCAAACCTGCGGTGATAATTACAAGATCGGAACCTTCAATATCTTTATAATCATTTGTTCCTTTAACCGAAGAATCAAATCCATCAACTCGAGATGCTTCTGCGATATCGAGTGTTTTACCCTGAGGTAAGTCTTCAACTATATCAAACATTACAACATCACCTAACTGTCTTAATGCGATAAGCTGAGCAAGAACGCCTCCAATTTGTCCGCCACCGATTAGTGAGATTTTTTTGCGTGCCATTTTATACTCCTCTGAAAATATTTATGAAAGTTTTAGTTTAAAATAGATAAGTATAAAAGTAGATGCAAAGAATATTAAATACTGAGTAAAGTAGTGGAGTTTTGGAATTATGGAGTTTCTGGAAAATGAAACTAAATTTTCATAGACAGAATGGCTTCAGTACCATCCGGTGTTTGGTTGTATGTTAACCCATCCATATAAACACGCATTAGATACAAACCTCTTCCTGAATCCTTTAAAAGATTTTCAGGATCAGTTGGATCCGGAACAATAGATGGATCAAAACCTTTTCCTTCATCTTTAATAATTACGGTTAGATTGGAGCCATCAACATAAACGTAAATGCGTACCATTTTAAGCTGATTATTCTTGTTGCCATGAATAATAGCATTTGTGGTGGCTTCAGTTATGGCTAAAAGCAATCCATTGATTTTTTCCTGGTCTAAACCTAATTCCACAGAAAAATAATTTACAAATTCTTCTACGGTAATTAAGTTGTTAGGGGTACTCTCAATTTCTAAATAATACTTTGGTTCAGTCAATTGGTTAAATTGTTATTATTTAAGTGATGTGAATATATTGGTTTCAGCTAAAATTTCCAATTAACCTGCATTAACAAACTTGCTTGTTGATTATCCGGTACATTGGTATTTGATATAAATTCATAATATCCTCTTAGAACAATATTAAGATTATTCCAGGCAAGTATATCAATAAGAGCAATTGGTCCTAGACTTAAATACTCCGTAGAGAGTTTTTTAGTTGTTTGTTCGTAGGAGTAAGTGTTTAGACCAAATAGTCTTAAACCCACAGAAAAAATTGTTCTTTCATAGTCTAAAATAAATCTGGGTTCTAAATATAATTCCTCCAGGAATCTTGTAGGTCTGGCTGTAAAATTATCCCAATTAAAATCACCAATCTCAGATAATTTTAAATATCCATAAACAAAAAATGAAACATTATCTGTAAGCTGTATTGTAGTAGAATCGATAGCTGTAAATTGTCTGAATGAATAACTTGTATAATTGGTTGTTATATCTTCATAATCATAAACAGTATAATTTGCAGAGACCTCAAAACTATTAAATGATTTTACTTTGCTGCCCGAATAATCACCGCCAGTGCGTAATCTAATTATTCTGTTTTGATTGTTGTTCGAACTGCGGCTTGCAAATAAATAAACTGTATGACCGAAAGTACCCTCAGCATTAATAAATCCAGTAAGATATGGGGATATCTGCTTAGAATATCTTAATCTTATTATAGAAAGCAGCTCATCGCGGTCATCATCATTAAACTCACTTTGTGTATCATAAATAAGTTTGCTTTGGTATAAACTAAAAGTGAACCGATCAGTTCGTGATATTTTAAAGTTACCATAAAATGAAAGCGTGGCTCTGCTTGAATTATTATTTTTCTGCTCTTCAAGTTCAGACTTTTGCTCATAAATGGATTGTGTCATCTCATCAAATTTTTTTACCTGGTGTTTTTCATCTCTTTCATAAAAACTAAATCTCAATATTCCATCAAATGATTTTGAATTGTATCGTGTAGCAGCATCAATTTCAAGTTTAAGTTCATCAATTTGAGTATCGTATAAAACATTGGTTAATAATTCCGCGGTTTTATAACGATTATCACGATCAATAGTTCTCCAGTTTATTCCCGCTGCAAGATCGAGAGAAAAAATATCTAAAAAACCATCATAAGAAATTCTATCAAAAATCTGGTATGCAGTTTCAGTTCTGCTTTGGATATTATTGTTGATATTAAACTCAGCTGATGTTATAGAATCAGCTTCAAAATAAAAATCCTTTCTGTTTTGCGAGTAATATGTTCGGATAGTATTAGATACACTTCTGTCAAAATTATTTCCGACTGATAAACCGAAGAATCTTATAAGATTTCTTCTTGGAATTATATCCTCATTTCTAAAGCGGAGTTCTGAATTAATATTCAGATCAATAATAGTTATTCTATCAAGGATACCCTCGATACCGTACAACGGCCCATTATCTGTTATTCCAACTTGTGTGTTACTTGAATAACCGCCAAATGGATTTAGCCTTAAATTATTAATTGGCTGCAGCTCACTAAAAACTGAAGCATAATTAACTGCCGATTCATTTATACCTAAAGATCGATTATCTGAAAGGAGGGAACTGCTTCCCAAAACACCAAATGAAATATCTTTTCGGAATAAATATTTTGCGTTAAGATTAAAGTGCTGCTCGTCTCTAGTATTTTTAGTTTCGTTCCGGATATAAGTTGATCCAAAATTTTCGTTCATCCGGATTATCACATTATCATAATTTCCATAAAGTTGTAATTGAGAAAAAAGATGAAATGTATTTAATTGTTTATCAAACATTGTGTTAAATAAATTGGCATTTAAAAACCTGCCAAGATATTCAAGACTATCAACACGGGTCTGAGAATAAGAAAGTGAATTTAGAAAGAAGATTATTACTGCGATAAGAACGTAGAATGGTAAAAGAGAAAAATTAGATTTTATTTTAAGTAGTTTCAAAAATATTACATTCACTTTTGTTCAAAATCCTGTGGCAATTATAATGTTTATAGAAACAATAAACCACTTAACTTTTTGGTAGAAATAAAAACCGGATCGTAGAAAATCATTAAAATGTTGAAGGAGTTTAAATTGACAATCGTTCATAATTTGGATAACTTTGGCAACAAATTTTAGATAAAAAAAGATGATTGAAACCTACATACCTGTTTTTATTGTACTTGCAATTGGAGTAGTATTTGCAGTTGCTACGGTAATGACTTCTGTTATTTTTGGACCGCAAAGACCAAACAGTGAAAAACTTTCCACATATGAAAGCGGCATGAAACCCGTCGGCACTACTCACGAAAGAATTTCTATTAAATATTATCTTGTTGCAATGTTATTTATAATCTTCGATCTTGAAGTGATTTTTATTTATCCATGGGCAATTCAATTCAAAAAATTATATGGTGAAATTGGAATTTCTGTCTTCTATTCTATGTTAATATTTTTAATCGTGCTTGAGCTTGGATATTTATATGTATATAAAAAAGGTGGATTCAAATGGGATTAGAAGCAAAATTAAATTCTGATGGTTTTTTAGTTACTCAGTTAGATGCTGTTGTTGCGTGGGCAAGAAAAAATTCTGTCTATCCAATGCCAATGGGAATTTCCTGCTGTGCAATTGAAATGATGGCTTCAGCTGACCCGAAATATGATATTGCGAGATTTGGTTCTGAGGTTATGAGATTCACTCCGCGCCAGTGCGATTTAATGATTGTTGCCGGAACGGTTACTTATAAAATGTCGCACGTCGTTAGAAAAATTTATGATCAAATGCCGGATCCTAAATGGGTGATTGCAATGGGTGCCTGTACTTCTACCGGCGGTATGTATCGTTCGTATTCAGTTGTGCAGGGAATAGATCAGTTTCTTCCGGTGGATGTTTACTTGGCCGGCTGTCCTCCACGTCCGGATAATCTTTTAAATGCACTTATTCAGATTCAAAATAAAATTGGAAGAACGCGTGCAAGAGATTTCCAAAATTTAAAATTACCAGAATTGAACGTAATCCAGAATAATTGATTATGGAATTAAAACAATTAATCTCACAAAAATTACAAACCAGTTTTCCTGAAGCTGAGCTTGAATTTTCTGAATTCAGAAATGAATTTAATGTTAAGTTTAATAAGAAATTTGTTAATCCAATTTGCAAATTTCTTAAAGAAGATTCCGAGTTAGAATTTTTACTTTGTGAAGATGTAACCGCTGTTGATTGGGCAAAAAGAAAAAACAGATTTACAGTCGTCTATCATATTTTTTCATTAAAACTGAATTTACGTATAGCTCTAAAAGCAGATGTTGATGAAACTGATTGTGTAATTGATACCGTTTCATCAGTTTGGAAAACATCCAACTGGCAGGAGCGGGAAACTTATGATATGTACGGAATAAAATTTAAAAATCATCCTGATCTACGAAGAATTTATATGCCGGAAGAATTTGAATATTATCCATTGAGAAAGGATTTTCCTTTACTTGGCATTCCTGGATCATTACCATTACCAAAGAAATAAAAGTTTATGGATAGATTAACCAAAGACGACGTTAACCCAAAAATTTTACAAAAATTATTAGAAGATTCTGATATTACAATTGAAGATGCTCTTGAAAATGAGATGATCCTGAACATGGGTCCTCAGCATCCTGCAACTCACGGTGTATTAAGGTTACTTTTAAGACTTGATGGCGAGACTGTAGTTGGCTGTGTTCCCGATGTTGGTTATTTGCATCGCGGTTATGAAAAAATGGCTGAGAATATGAGCTATTATGAATTTATTCCTCACACCGACCGATTAGATTATATATCTCCATTAGCCAACAATGTTGCGTGGGTTTTAGCAGTAGAAAAGTTAGCAGGAATAGAAGTTCCCGTTCGTGCTCAATATATCAGAATGATAGTTGCTGAACTTGCACGAGTTGCATCGCACCTTGTTGCAATTGGTTCTTTTGCCATGGATGTTGGTGCACTTACAGTTTTTTTATGGACTTTGCGTGAACGCGAAAAAATTCTTGATATATGGGATATTCTTTGCGGTGCAAGATTTACAAACAGTTACACACGCATTGGCGGCGTAGCAAATGATGCTCAACCAGAAGCACTTGCTTTAGTAAAGAAGTTTATTGAAGAGATCGATTCAAATTTATCCGAATGTGAAAAACTTCTTAATACAAATAGAATCTTTATTGAAAGACTTGATGGAATAGGAGTTATATCAAAAGAAGATGCTTTGAGTTATGGATATACTGGTCCAAATCTTCGTGCAAGCGGCGTTGAATTTGATTTAAGAAGAGCAACTCCTTATTTACAATATGATAAAATTGATTTTAAGATTCCAACTTTTTCTGAGGGTGATAGTTTAGCGCGTTATTTTGTTCGCGCTGATGAAGTAAGAGAGAGTGCAAAGATTGTAAGGCAAGTTTTACAATTAATGACACCGGGTGAAATTAAAGCTAATCTTCCGAAATCAGTTCTACCACAAAAAGTGGAAGTGTATTCTAAGATGGAAGAACTTATACACGATTTTATGATTGTAAACTTTGGAATAAATCCTCCGGTCGGAGAGGTTTATCATGCAATTGAAGGTTCTAAAGGTGAACTTGGATTTTATCTTGTTAGCAAAGGCGAGGGGCATCCCTGGAAGTGCAAAATCCGCTCACCCTCGTTTATTCATATTCAATCTTTACCACATTTAGTTAAAGGACGCATGATCTCCGATGTTGTAGCGATAATTGGAAGTATTGATCCGATAATGGGAGAGGCGGATAAGTAATTATGGAGTTTAAATTTACTTCAGAAAATCTAGAACGAATTAATAAAGAGATTGCAAAGTATCCCGTAAAAAAACCTGCAGTTATGGCAACGCTATATATCGCCCAGGAACAAAATGGATACATTTCAAATGAAGTTATTAAGGAAGTTGCATCAATTTTAGAAATGACTTCTGAAGAAGTTCTTGGTGTTGTAACTTTTTATACGATGTATTATCAAAAACCAATGGGGAAAAATCATATACAGGTTTGTACAAATGTTTCCTGTATGCTTCGCGGTGGATATGAAATTTGGAATCAGGTCAAAGATAAACTTGGTATTGAAAATATGAATGTTACATCTGACCAAAAATTCTCAGTTGAAGAAGTTGAATGTATGGGAAGCTGCGGTACTGCGCCAATGTTAGCAGTCAATGAAGATTATTATGAAAATCTAACAAAAGAAAAAGTAGAAGAACTCATCAATTCTCTAAAGTAAATTTTTAAATGGAAAAAATAGTTTTATCAGATATAGAAAATATTCACGTGCTGGATGTTTATGTTCAGAATGGTGGATATAGTGCTGCAAAAAAAGCATTCACACAGTCATCTGATGATATAATTGATCAGGTTAAAAAATCTGGTTTACGTGGAAGAGGCGGTGCTGCTTTCTCTGCTGGTTTAAAGTGGAGCTTTATGCCAAAGACCACAGACAGACCAAAATATCTTTGCATAAACGGCGATGAATCTGAACCGGGATCTTTTAAAGACAGACAAATATTTGAATATAACCCTCATCAACTGATAGAAGGAATTTTAATTACCTGTTATGCAATCGGTGCAAAGACAGCATACATTTATATTCGCGGTGAATATCATAAATGGGTAAAGCTAATGCAGAAAGCATTGGATGATGCTTATGCTGCTGGATATGTTGGTGAAGGGATGAAAGAAAAATTTGGGACAGAATTTTTCTGCAACATTTATATTCACAAAGGCGCAGGCGCTTACATTTGTGGTGAAGAATCTTCGCTTATGAATTCACTTGAAGGACAGAGAGGATACCCAAGAGTTAAACCTCCATTTCCAGCACAAAATGGTTTGTGGGGCTGCCCAACTACGATTAATAATGTTGAAACGATTGCAAACATTCCTCCAATTATTACCAAAGGCTGGGAATGGTTTTCTAAGATTGGTGAACCAAAACATCCGGGAACGATTTTATTTGGAGTAAGTGGTCACGTAAACAAACCAGGTGTTTATGAACTTCCTTCAGGTACTTTGCTTACTGATATAATTTATAATTATGCCGGTGGAATTCCTGGAAATAAAAATATTCTTTGTGTTATTCCCGGCGGATCTTCAATGCCGCCATTGCGTGGTGATCAGCTGGAAGGCGTAAAGATGGACGCTGAATCTCTTAAAGCTGCTGGCTCTGCAATTGGTACTGGTGGAATTGTAGTAATGGATGAAGATACTGATCTTGTAAAAGTATTAGCTCGCATATCTCATTTCTATCATCATGAAAGCTGCGGTCAGTGTACTCCTTGTCGCGAAGGAACAGGCTGGCTTGAAAAAATCCTTAAAAGAATTCTTGCAGGAAACGGCTCTGTTAGCGATATCGATTTGTTAGTTACAGTTGCTAACCAGATTGAGGGTAACACAATTTGCGCTCTTGGTGAGGCAGCTGCATGGCCGGTTAGATTTATGGTTACAAGATTCAGAGATTATTTTGAAGCACGAGTTAGTAAAGAAGTTAATTTGCAGGTTGCAAATAAAGTTCACTCTATGAGAGAAACGGCAAGACCATTAGCTGAATTTAAGAATTAAAGTTAATTAGGCAACTGAATGCTTGATTTTTTTACTGAAATTATTCTTGTGTTCGTTGGTTACAATGTTGGATATTTTTTTCTAAAGTTTTTCACAGGGGGAAAGTATCCTAAAGAATATATGAAAGATGGAGGAGATATAAAGATCGAGATATTTGGAATTTCTATGTTACTAGTTTTATTCGCTGTAGCCTCATATATTTTTGTTTGAAAAAAAATCCTCTCAGTTTTGAGAGGATTTTTACTTTTAAATCTATAAAGGAATTTTTATGCAACAGCAGGAGCACCAACTCTTGCACCCAACTCATTATCAAGCATATACAAACCGCTTTTATTATCACCAATCATGTCTATCTTCTGCACAATTTCTTCAACATTGGCTTCTTCCTCAACTTGTTCAGTTACAAACCATTGTAAAAATGTATTTGTAGCATAATCTTTTTCAGTCATTGCAACTTCAACAAGTTTATTTATTAGCCCGGAAATTTTTTGTTCGTGTTTAAGTGTATCAGCAAAAACTTCTGAAATGGATTTCCATTCAATTTTAGGTGCGCCAATTTCTGCAAGAGTAACTTTACCGCCTTTTTGTAAAATAAAATTAAAAAATTTCATCCCGTGTATTTGTTCTTCAGCAGCTTGAATTCTCATCCAATTGGCAAATCCTTTTAAGTTCTTTGCTTCAAAGTATGCCGCCATTGAAAGATATAAGTATGAAGAGTAGAATTCCTCATTAAGATGTGTGTTAAGAGCCTTTTGCATTTTTGCAGATATCATAATAACCTCTAATGTTTTTTAATCTTGTTAATTTCCTAACTGAAATATAATTTATTTAGTTCAAAATCACTCCTACTTAGGTCTTATTTATTATTTAAATTGTGTTAAAGTGCACATATTAAAGCCATAATTGGATTGATAATAAAAAGCTCTTTAACTAATTTTGTGCGGGCTTATTATAAAGATTAAATTCAATAAAGGAGTTAAAAAATGGCAGTTAAAGTAGCTATTAACGGGTTTGGAAGAATTGGTAGACTCGTTTTACGTGCAATGGCAGACAAAGGCGTTTTAGGCAAAGAGGTTGATCTTGTTGCCTTAGTGGATATTACTAATGACGCAAAATATTTTGCTTACCAATTAAAGTATGATTCTGTTCACGGAATTTTCAAAGGTGAAATTACATCAAAGAAAAGTAAAGCTGATCTTGAACACGATGATGTTCTGGTAATAAATGGAGAAGAAACTTTATGTGTTCTTGCGACAAAGGATCCTTCTCAATTGCCTTGGAAAGAACTTGGAGTTGATTATGTAATTGAATCAACCGGACTTTTTACAGATTCTGAAAAAGCAAAAGGACACATTGCTGCAGGTGCAAAGAAGGTTATAATCTCCGCTCCAGGTAAAGGTGATGTTAAAACAGTTGTTATGGGCGTAAATGATAATGAACTAAAACCAGAACACACAATCATTTCTAATGCATCCTGCACAACAAACTGTTTGGCTCCGGTTGTTCACGTTTTATTGAAAGAGGGAATTGGAGTTGAAGTTGGAATTATGACTACAATCCATTCTTATACTGCAACACAAAAAACAGTTGATGGTCCATCTAAGAAAGATTGGAGAGGTGGAAGAGCAGCAGCAATAAATATTATTCCATCAAGCACTGGTGCAGCAAAAGCTGTTGGAGAAGTTCTTCCTTCAGTTAAAGGTAAATTAACCGGTATGTCATTCCGTGTTCCTACCGCAAACGTTTCTGTAGTTGATTTAACTTTCAGAGCTGCAAAAGATACTTCCATAAAAGAGATTGATGACTTGTTAAAGAAAGCATCAGAAACTTATATGAATGGAATTCTTGGTTATTGCAATGAAGAACTTGTTTCAACTGATTTTAATCACGATGATCGTTCTTCAATTTATGATTCTTTAGCAACTATGCAGAACAATTTTAAAGACGAAAAAAGATTCTTTAAAGTTGTTAGCTGGTATGATAATGAATGGGGTTATTCATGCCGATGCGTTGATTTGTTAAGCAAATTAATTAAGATGTAATTATTCAACTTAAGGCGATCTTAATTGGATCGCCTTTTTAATATTAATTAAAATATAAATTCAGGGAAGATAAAATGAATAAGCTATCAATTGATAAAGTAGAACTTAAAGGTAAACGCGTTTTAGTGCGTGTTGATTTTAATGTTCCGCTTGATGAAAATTTAAATATTACTGATGATATCAGGATAACAGAATCATTACCAACAATTAAAAAAATTATTGCTGATGGGGGCAAAGCAATTTTAATGAGCCATTTGGGGAGACCAAAAGGCGGACCGAATCCAAAATATAGTTTAGCGCCAACAGCAAAACGCTTAAGCGAATTACTTGGCAAAGAAGTTAAATTAGCTCCGGATTGCATTGGGCAAGAAACAAAAGCAATGGTTGACGCAATGAAAGATGGCGATGTTTTAATTCTTGAAAATGTTCGTTTTCATCCGGAAGAAGAAAAAAACGATCCAGCTTTTGCAATACAATTAGCAGAGCTTGGTGATGTTTATATTAATGACGCTTTTGGAAGCGCACATAGAGCACACGCATCTACAGAAGGCGTAACTAAGTTTATAAAAATTTCTGCTGCCGGCTATTTAATGCAGAAAGAACTTGATTATCTTGGTGGCGCAATCACAAATCCTAAACGTCCGTATGTTGCAATTTTGGGCGGAGCAAAAATTTCCGGTAAGATCGATGTGATAAATAATCTTCTTACAAAAGTTGATACGCTGATTGTTGGAGGTGGGATGGCTTATACTTTCTACAAAGCAGAAGGTAAAGAAATTGGAACATCATTACTTGAAGCCGAAAAAGTCGATCTAGCAAAAGAAGTTTTAGCCAACGCAAAAAAATCCGGAATAAAATTCCTGCTACCAAAAGATGTTGTAGTTGCAAGTGAATTTAAAAATGATTCACCTTCATCTGTGGTTAGTGTTGATGCAATGCCCGCTGATAAAATGGGTTTGGATATTGGACCTGAATCGATTAAGTTATTCTCAGATGAATTACGAAAAGCAAAAACAGTTGTTTGGAACGGACCAATGGGCGTTTTTGAAATGGATAATTTTGCAAAGGGTACAAATGCAATAGCGCAGGTTTTAGCAGATGTGACCGCAACTGGTTCAATCACTGTTATTGGCGGCGGAGATTCTGCAGCAGCAATTACAAAAGCAGGATTAAAAGATAAAGTATCACACGTATCAACTGGTGGCGGAGCTTCTCTTGAATTTCTCGAAGGCAAAGCTTTACCGGGTGTTGTTGCACTTAATGATGTAAAATAATTTAAGGATCAGTTTGAATAATTCTTATCGACCAAGAGCTATGGGAGGAGGATTTTTTTCATTTCCTCCTGTTATTAAAAATCTTCTTATAATTAACGGCGTTGTATTTTTTATACAACTCCTCATGGATAATTTTACCTTTGGTGGATATCCAGCCTGGTATTTACTAAATAAGTGGTTCGCGCTAAATCCAATATCCGGAGTTAATGCAGCAGGTGAGTCATTTAATTTTCAGGTGTGGCAATTAATCACATACCAATTTATGCATGGCGGGTTTTCTCATATACTTTTTAACATGTTTGCCTTATGGATGTTTGGTTCAAGTATTGAGGATGTTTTTGGATCAAAAAAATTTTTAATATTTTATCTGTTAGCGGGTGTAAGTGCTGGACTTTTACATTTATTTGTTTCACCATTGCTTGGTAGTTCTCCAGCAGTTACAATCGGTGCTTCCGGTGCTGTTTATGGTGTTTTAATTGCTTACGCATTATTCTTTCCGGATAACCTAATCTTCCTTTATTTTTTAATTCCGGTAAAAGCAAAATATTTAATTGGATTTTTAGTCGTGATTGAGTTTCTTGCTGTTGATAGTGCTTCAAGTGGTGTTGCACATCTAGCTCATTTGGGTGGAGCATTGTTTGGGTTTTTATACATAATGTTTGATAAGAATAGTTACGTCTCACTCAAAAATCTTTTCAACAAATCCTTTTACTATAAGTCAAAACCCACGAGAGATATTTTTACAAATCCGTTCAGTAGGCCATCTCAAACAGATAACGATGTTCAAGATGCAAATTATTATGATATTAATCATAAAGAAGATGCAGAAATAAACCAGGCGGAGATTGATAAGATTCTGGATAAGATAAGTCAGTCTGGTTATCAAAATCTTACTGAGCGCGAAAAGAAAATATTATTTCAGGCAAGTAAGAAAATGAAATGAGATATAGCTCAATAATTTTCGCAACATTGATTTTAATTCTTTCTGCTGTTTTACTATCCTGCAAAAAACAACCAGCGATTGAAGAGAAAAAGTTCGTAAAAATTTATTCCGATATGATATTTATGCAGGATACTTCTTCTTCATCTCGATTAGAAATAAAAGAAGAAGTTCTAAAGAGATTTAATGTTAATGAAAAAGATTATGACAACACTATCAAATATTATAACGCTGATGCCGAGAGGTGGCAGTCCTTTTTTGATAGTGTAGTTGTGTATATGGAAAGATTAAAACCTAAGCCTAAGAAAATTGATGTGAAATCTTTGCCAGAGCAATCCGAATCTGTGGATAAGAAAAATCTTTAGGAAGTGCTTCCTTTAATTCCTTCAACCCATTTTTACCTTTTTTAAAATTATCAATAATTAAATCCATTTTATCTTTGGATATTATTGATGAAATATCCGTCTCCGGTAAATACCCAATAATTGTTTCAATCTGCATCGATATTACTGCTTCGTTAAGCTTTCTGAGTTTTGCTATTTCTTGAAGTGAATACTTCTTTTGCAAAAGATTATATGTCTCAAGAATATTGTGGGGAATAATGTTGGACGCCGAAACTGCCGGACTAGCTTTACCAGTATCAATGGAATTTATCAACTCAAGAAAATCATTACCAACTTTGTTGAACATTCGTTCATTAAATCCAGCAATGCTAAATAACTCAGATTTTGTTTTTGGTTTTCGCTGTGAAATTTTAGCTAAAACATCATCTGAACAAATTATATTGGCAGACTGCAAAAACTTTTTAGATGCTTTTTCTCTTAATTCTCTAAGTGAATGATAAAGCTCAATATTATTTTCAAAACCTTTTTTGTGTGGCGATACCGTTTCAGAAATTTGAACTTGATGTATGTTATTTTTTAAAGTAAAATATAATTTATTTCTGCCTTCTGATTTTACTTGAATTTTATTTTCACTCACTAAAATCCTGATCGCTTGCGCCACATCTTCTTTATTATAATGGTTCAAAGAATTGAAGAATCTATTATTTATTTGCTCAGTAAGTTTACCTTTGCCGAGTAATATATTTGAGATTTGTTTTTCTGTTAGTTCATACAATTCTTCATTCAAAAGGTCTTCAACTTTTTCTTTTATGTACGATATAGAACTCTCATTCGATCCATTTTGCTTTAGACAGTTATCACATTTGCCGCACTTGTAGTTATTCGCTTCCTCTCCAAAATATTTCAAGATATAGCTAAATCTGCAGTCGTTTGTATAAACAAAATCTAACATCTTATCTAATTTTTGTTTTGAGCTAATGTATAACTCATTAATTAGTTTATAATTCAGTTTAAGATCTTCAGATCTTACTCGTGGTCTAATCAGTGAGATCGATTCTTTTCCATCTGCTTTAGAAAACTCAAGAATACCAAGGAATTCAAGATTAATTATTGTATCAATAGTTTCTTGTTTTGTTAATCCCGTTTCGGACTGCAATGCTGCCAAATCAATCGCAATTAATTTTGAAAAGATTTCCTTGCCATAATTCCTGATAAAATATAAAAGTACATCTCTCATCAATTCATTTGATGTTCCTTTTATAAAATTCTTTAATCTGGTTTCAGTAAAAAGTATTTTTATTTTATTGAGAGATCTATATGCAGAGTTTAGCGTTATATATCCAGCATCCTCTAAATACTTTAATGCAGAATATAAAATTGCTGATGATATATCTTGCTTTGTGTGAAGCTTAATATATTGAAGATTAATGGATATTTGTTTCTCGGATTTCATCCCAATTGCAATCTGTGCAGAATCACAAATCGCATTATAAATATTTTTAATAATCTCTTTTGTAGGATAAGAATTCGAAATAAAGTATTCGTGAATGGAGACATCAGTATCTTCATATAATAGAAAAGTATGAGAGTTCTTTCCATCTCTGCCAGCGCGTCCGATTTCCTGATAAAAATTTTCAATTGATCCGGTTGAGTTAAAATGAATAACCAATCTAATATCTTTCTTATCAATACCCATTCCAAAAGCGTTAGTAGCAATAATTAATGGTAACCTATCTTCAATAAAATCTTCCTGGGTTTTCTTGCGGATGATAGGATCAAGTCCGGCATGATAAAACTCGCACTTTACCTTATTTATTTTTAGATATTCAGCTAACTCTTCTGCTTTTTTACGAGATGAAGTATAAATTATAGCAGGAGTTTTGAATTGATGAACAAGTTCTAAACATCGTTCTTTTTTCCTCTTGGTAATTTCAACATTAACAAAAAGATTTTCACGTTCAAACCCCTTTATTGTAACTTTTGCATTCTTAAGTCCTAATTGTTTAACTATGTCCTTAACAACTTCCGGTGTGGCGGTTGCAGTAAAAGCAGATATCTTTTTGATTCCTGTAAACTCTATAAAATCTTTTAGCCTGGTATAACTTGGACGGAAATTATGACCCCATTCGCTGATACAATGTGCTTCATCAATAAATAAATACTGAGGATTAAGATTTTTTAGTCGTGCAGAAAACTCAGGATTTTCCAAACGCTCTGGTGCAACGTAAACAATTTTTATTTTTCCGAAGTGAATATCCTGTAGAACTTTTTCAGTCTCATAAAAACTTTGAGTGCTATTTATGAAAGCGGCAATTTCAGAAGATCGATTTAAAGAATCAACCTGATCCTTCATCAATGCAATTAGAGGAGAAATTACGATTGAATAATTGTCACTAATCAGAGCAGGTATCTGGTAGCAAATAGATTTACCTGCACCCGTTGGCAAAACTGCCAGAACATTACTTCCGCGAATGATGTCTTCGATAATCTCAAGTTGTCCTAATCGATAATTATCGTATTTAAAATATTTTCTTAAAGCCTGTAATGGTGTCATATTCAATAAAAGTTCAATTTAAATTTTCAATTTTGATAATGTGTAATTCTAACCAAATTTGAAATATTTACACTTTATCTAAAGCAAAAATACAAAAAATGTTTGTGCTTATTGTTTTTATAATGGTCTGATTTCTGATGTATATTATTGAATAATTATAAACTAAAGGAGATTTAAAAAGAATGAATTTATTGAAGACGATTTTAACTGCATTAATCCTATCGATATTTACAACTGCACAAGTTCAATATACGGATATTTTAAAACCACAGAGTGTTTACACAGAAGCACCAACGGAGGTAAAATCTCGTAAAGCATTTATGCGAGAGTGGTGGTTCTATGAGCAGAGAGCTTACCCTGGGGATTTTATTTCGGCTGACGCTTACAAAAATTCTCTTGAACAAAGAGAAATGCTCAGACAATCAAATGAACAACTGTTATTGACCGATAATAATTTTGATATCCCAACATTTAATTGGGTTAGTCTTGGACCAACACCAGGCGCATATTTCAATTATGGAAATATTTCCAGCAGAATCGTCAGCGGCGCTTTTGATCCATCTAATGCAAATATAATTTATATTGGACCGGCTAACGGTGGCGTTTGGAAGACAACGGATGGCGGTATGTTTTGGTTTCCATTATCAGATCAAGAAGCTTCTTTATCGATGGGTGCCATTGAAATTGATCCTGCCAACACAAATATTATTTATGCAGGTACTGGCGAGGCAACTTACAGTGCAGTATCATACTATGGAAGAGGACTATTAAAATCAACTGATGCAGGAAGCACATGGACGCAGATTACATCAGGCTTACCTTCATCAACATACTTTTCCCGAATTAAAATTAGACCAGGTAATTCATCACAGCTTCTTGCAGCGTTGGGAAATAGTGGACTATATAGAAGTACAAACTCTGGAACCAGCTGGACACAGATTTTAAGCGGTAGAATTGATGATGTAGTTTTTTCTCCAACCGGTGATACGGCTTTTGCTATCGGTGGAAGTAATGGACTAAGAAGATCAGTAAATGGAGGAAGTTCTTTTTCTGCATATGGGACAGGGCTGACGACAGGAACACGGACACACTTTGATTTAGCGAAATCAAATCCAGCATATATGTATGCAGCTGTTTATGGAGGTTCTACTGTAACTCTTTATAAATCGACTGACTATGGTACAAACTGGACTGCACTTAGCACAACTGCAGATTTTCAGAATCAAACTAACCAGGCTTGGTATGATTTGTATGTGAGGGTAAATCCAAAGAATCATTTAAAAGTTTATGTAGGCATGATTGATGTTTTCAGATCAACTGATGGAACAAATTTTACAAATGTAACTAACGGCTACTCCGGTGGCAATGTTCACGTAGATCAGCATTTTCTATTCTTCCATCCTACACTGGAGAATACTTTTATTGTTTGTAATGATGGCGGAATCTGGAGAACGACAGATAATGGCGGTGCGTTTACAAATCTCAATCAAAATCTTACACTTACTCAATTTTATCGAATTGCCTCGAGCCCTTTTACGCCAAGCCGCATTTTAGGTGGAACGCAGGATAATGGGACACAGCAAACGTACTCATCATTAAACTGGGCTGCTGCTTATGGCGGCGATGGTGGGGAAGTTTGTTTCAATCCATTCAATTCTAATTTTATTTTGGGAGAAACTCAGAATGGTGGATTATTTAGAACAACAAATGGCGGCAGCAGCTGGTCAAGCGCTCAAAGTGGATTAGTTATGAGTGAAAATGTAACCTGGGTTGCACCAATTCTAGCTCATCCAACAACTTCGGGAACATTTTATACTGCTCGTCAAAGAGTTTATTCCTCAACAAATAACGGCGGAAGCTGGACAGCAATTTCTGCAAATGTTAATGGAACGAGCGCTGTGCGTGAAATGGCAATTAGTAAATCAAATCCATCTGTAATGTTTGCAACTTCCGGAAGTTCTGTTTTCAAATCAACAGATGCAGGATTAACATGGACTAATGTAACTTCGGGTTTACCAAGCAAAACAATAACTTCAGTAAATATTTACCCTACTAATCCTGATGAAGTGTTTTTGACATTTTCCGGATTTGGAACAAGCAAAGTTTATAGATCATCAAACGGCGGAAGCACTTGGGTTTCGATAAGCGGTAATCTTCCCGATACGCCAGTGAATGATATCTATATTCATACAAACAATCCAGGGTTTCCAAATACATATTTTGTAGCGACTGATGTTGGAATATTTTTAACTGAAAACAATGGGACGAATTGGGTTGAAATTTCAACTGATCTTCCAAATACAGTTGTCATGCATTTAGATTATTCCCCTGGGAATCAGATGTTAAGAGCCGGTACACACGGAAGAGGAGTGTATGAAGCTTTTGTTGATTTTAGCATTCCAGTAGAATTAATTTCCTTTTCCGCTGCTCAGCAGGAAAAGAAAGTTGTCATCAACTGGAAAACAGCGACAGAAACAAATAACAGTCATTTTGAAGTTGAAAGAAAATTTAAGAACCAGGAATGGGAAAAATTAGATGTCGTAGCCGGAGCAGGAACTATAACAGAATTTAGAAATTATTTTTATGAAGATAATTTTGAATCATTACCTTATAACGGAACTGTGCTTTACAGATTAAAGCAGGTAGATTATAATGGTGCGTTTGAGTATTCAGACATTATAGCCGTGGATGTGGAATTCATTCCGACAGAAATATCTATTTCACAGAATTATCCAAATCCATTTAATCCGATTACCACTATTAAATATTGGCTTAATGTTGAGGCTAATGTAAAAATCAGCATTTATAATTCACTTGGACAGGAAGTTGAAGAGATCCTCAATAATATTCAAAGTGCAGGAAATTATTCCATAAGCTGGAATGCAGAAAGTTTCGCATCTGGTATTTATTTCTACTCTTTTGAGGTTATTGATCAAAACAATCTTTTGTTACATAAGGAGATGAAAAAACTAATTTTACTTAAATAATTAAATTTATTTTGGCTCGGGGCTGTTTAGAGTTTGATTGACAAATAGTCGAAGATTTTACTTTTTGGTAATCAATCATCCTTTGGACAGCCCCTTTTTTATTGTTAATTTTGTATCTGAAAATTGATTCGCTTTAGCAGTTAGATGAAAATGATAAATAAAAAAGTTCTATATCCGGTCAAACACAACTCAGTTTTATACTTAACATCAGGGGATGATAATTCTAAAACTCCATCATCTTACTTTAAATATTTAATTGATTACAAAATGATTGAAACAAATTTATCTTGTTCAAGTTTACAAAACGAAATTGATATTATAATTTAATAGCGGACTTTAACTAAGGATCTTTATGCAGGAAGAAAAATTAAGATTAGAAGATTTACTGGAATCTTCAAATTCAATTAACGAAGACGACAGAATAAATAATGTTGCCATTATCGGAGCAGGAATAATGGGACAGGGGATTGCCCAAACCGTAGCTGGTATGGGTTTAGAAGTAACAATTGTTGAGGTGGACTCAGTTAGATTAGAGCAGGCTAAAGCACAACTTACTGAAAATATTGACAGAGAAATTAAAAGATGGGCGATGACAAAGTCCGACAAAAAAGCAATATTTAGTAGAATAAAATGGGTAACTGATGCTAACCTGGTTAAAGACTGTGAGCTTATTATTGAGGCTGTTCAGGAAGATTATGACCTTAAGGTAAAGATATTTAAATATCTCGACACTATTGCTAACCCGGATGCTATTTTTGTTTCAAACACCTCTACATTAAGTCTTACAAATATTTCAGAATCAATTTCAAGACCTAGCAAAGTTATCGGAATGCATTTTCTAAATCCGGTTCCCAAAATTCCGATGGTTGAATTAGTAAAAAGTCTTCATACATCAAATGAAACAGTTTTAAAGGTAAAGGAATTTGCTTCTAGAATCGGTAAAACACCTGTTGAAGTTTATGAGTATCCCGGATTTATTACAACCCGAGCAATTGTTCCCTTAATAAATGAGGCAATGCATATTCTGCTTGAAGGAGTTGCAACTGCCAAAGATATTGATACAGCATTAAAACTAGGTTACAATTTTCAGTACGGTCCTCTTGAAATGGCGGATTCTATGGGTCTTGATGAAGTATTAACCTGGATGGAAACTTTGTGGAAAACTCTTGGCGAACCACGATATAGACCAAATCCAATGATAAGAAAACTTGTGCGTGAGAAGAGACTTGGTAAAAAAACAGGCGAAGGAATCTTCAAATATGATGAACACGGAAACAAACTAAATTAATTTCTTTTGGGGATATTAAAGTAAAATTGGATAAAATATTATGAAAGTATTAGTACTAAATAGCGGAAGTTCTTCGATTAAATATCAGTTTTTTGACACAGAGAAAAAAATAGCCTTAGCAAATGGACTGGTTGATAGAATAGGAATGTCCGGTGCAGTTCTTTCTCATAAACGATACGATGGTAATAACATTAAAATCGCAGGTGAAATTTTAGATCATCAAATAGCAGTTGAGTATGTACTTGGAGTTATGCTTAGTAAAAATCATGGTGTTATAGATGATAAGAAAGATATTGATGCGGTCGGACATCGTGTTGTTCATGGTGGTGAAACATTTTCCGGTTCCGTCTTTATTACAGATGAGGTTGTAAAAGTTTTACAGGATAATATTGAGCTTGCTCCTTTGCATAATCCGCCAAACATAAAAGGTATTCAGGCCTGCCAGAGAATTTTACCGGATACACCTCAATGCGGTGTGTTCGATACAGCATTTCATTCTCATATGCCTCCCAAATCTTATTTATACGGAATCCCTTATGAGCTTTATAAGAAATATAAAATTCGTCGTTATGGTTTCCATGGTACATCACACCTCTATGTTTCTAATCGTGCAGCAGAATTATTAGGAAAAGATATAACAGAATTAAAAGTTATAACAGCACATCTTGGTAACGGATGCAGTATGGCCGCGGTAAAAAACGGGCAATCGATGGATACCACTATGGGATTCACTCCGCTTGAAGGATTATTAATGGGTACACGCAGCGGTGATCTTGATCCATCTTTGATTTTATATATTATGGGTAAAGAAGGTTTAACGGTTGGTGAAGCAAATACCTTACTTAATAAACACAGCGGGTTGATTGGTATAAGTGGTGAGAGCAGTGATATGCGGGAAATTTTATCAGCTGTTAAAGATGATCAGCAAAGATCCAAATGGGCATTTGAGATTTTTTGTTACAGAATAAAAAAATATGTTGGAGCATATGCAGCAGCTATGGGTGGTCTTGATGCACTTGTATTTACAGGTGGTATTGGTGAAAATTCAAAAGAGATTCGTGAGGAAGTTTGTAAAGAAATGGAATTTTTAGGAATTCATTTAGATGATTTAAAAAATCAAAATGCTGATGAAATTATCTCTACTGAAAATTCAAAAGTTAAAGTAATGAGAATTCCGACTAATGAAGAATTAGTTATTGCGCTTGATACTGCCAAAATAGTTTCTGAATTATAAAAATAATTTTTCTTAATAATTCCAAAGGTTGATTTATGGATCTTGGAATAAAAGGTAAAGTAGCTTTAGTAACGGCTTCCAGCACAGGGATTGGTAAAGCAGTAGCAGCAGCTTTAGCCGAAGAAGGCTGTAACATTGCAATATGCTCCCGCACAAAAGAAGTTTTGATTGACACTTCTCGGGATATAAAAAATAAATTTCATACGGAACCATTCTGGGGTGTGTGCGATTTAAATCAGCAAAAAGATATTGAAAATTTTTACGATGCCGTTCAAAATCATTATGGTAAAATTGATATCCTGGTAAACAATTGCGGCGGCCCTATCCCCGGATTTTTTCGGGATCTTTCAGAAGAAGATTGGGATCAGGCAATTAAACAAGTTTTGTTAAGCGTGGTTAGATTTTCTAATCTTGTTATCCCAAAAATGATTGAACAGGAGTGGGGCAGAATTGTAAATATAACTTCTATTGCTGTTAAACAGCCTGTTCATAATTTGATGCTTTCAAACTCATTGCGAGCCGGTGTAACAGGATTTGCAAAATCATTAAGCAACGAGTTTGGAAGTAAAAATATTACTGTAAACAATGTTGCACCCGGTTATACATTAACACACAGACTATACGAACTTGCAGTTAATCGAGCAAAATCTTCAGGCAAGTCTCACGAAGAAATATTAGTCGAAATGGCAAAGGATGTTCCAATGAATAGACTTGGAGGTCCTGAAGAAATTGCGGCGATGGCAGTTTTTCTCGCTTCACAAAAAGCTAGCTATATCACAGGAACTACAATTGCTGTTGATGGCGGATCAACCAAAGCCATCTTTTAAGTAGTAAAATCGAAATCCTAAATTCATAATTAAATTATCTTCCTCATAAATAGAGGACAAAATGAGAAAACAAATAGAGTTATCGATATCTCCGGATGAAATAATCCTTCCTGGAATCCTCTTAATAAAATCATCTAAGAATCTTAATCTCGATATAGAAAAAATATCTTCAGTTGTTCCGATTAGAAAATCAATCGATGCACGAAGCAGGAATATTGTCTTTAGAATTTTGGTTGATGTTTATATTGATGAAAAACCTGAAGAGAAAAAACGCATTACATACAATCCGGTTGGTGATAATAAAAAAGTAATAATTGTTGGATTTGGCCCAGGCGGAATGTTTGCCGCTCTAAAACTAATTGAACTTGGAATAAAACCAATAGTTATTGAACGTGGTAAGGATGTTCAGCTGCGACGACGTGATATTAGAGCAATCCAGCAAGATCATATTGTAAATCCTGATTCCAATTATTGCTTTGGTGAAGGCGGTGCTGGTGCTTATAGCGATGGTAAGCTTTATACCCGATCGACCAAGCGCGGCGATGTAAATCGAATAATAGATATTTTAATCCAGCATGGAGCTGATCCTGAAATTGCTATTGATACTCATCCGCATATTGGGTCGAATAGACTTCCAAAAATAGTTGCAGCTATAAGACAAACAATTCTTGATAATGGCGGAGAAATATATTTTAATTCTAAAGTAGATGATTTTATTCTTAAAGATAATAAACTCATTGGTGTAAAAATAAATTCACAGCAGCAAATGTTTGGTGATGCCGTTATACTTGCGACCGGACACTCAGCACGTGATATTTATTATTTGCTGAACAAGAAAAATATTAGAATTGATCCTAAACCATTTGCGATGGGCGTTAGAATCGAACATCCACAGGCATTAATTAATGAAATAAGATATCATACAAAAGAAAAACATCCTAATCTTCCTTCTGCTGCTTATACACTTGTTACAGATGTTGAAGAAAGGGGAGTGTATTCATTCTGTATGTGTCCCGGTGGAATTATTGTTCCGGCTGCAACGGCACCTAGTGAGATTGTTGTAAATGGAATGTCATTATCAAAAAGAAATTCTCCCTTTGCAAACTCAGGCTTTGTCGTTGAGGTAACTAACCAGGAGTGGCAGAAATATTCAAGATATCAACCGTTTGCTGCTTTGATGCTTCAGGAAGAAATTGAACAAAAAGCATTTGAATTAGCTAACGAAACCCAGAGTGCACCAGCTCAGCGAGTAACTGATTTTGTTGCCGAGAAAGTTTCATCAACATTGCCAAAATGTTCATACATTCCTGGTCTAACATCCGCACCATTACATAAAGAATTACCTCCATTTATTGCTTTAAGACTTCGTAAAGCATTATTCGATTTTGATAGAAAAATGCACGGCTACTATACTGAAGATGCAATAATGGTTGGAGTTGAATCACGTACAAGCTCACCAATCAGAATTCCACGTGATAGGGAAACGTTAATGCATCCTGATATTTCTGGATTATTTCCTTGTGCTGAAGGTGCCGGTTATGCAGGTGGAATTGTATCTGCTGCTATTGATGGTGAGAATTGTGCGGTTGCTGTAAGTAAGTTTTGTCAATAAAAAAGCCCGCATTACGGGCTTTGTAATTCTTACTTAATGACTTATCTCATAACTAAGCAATCAATTTTGAAAATGATAAATGTTATCTTGATTCAATTATTTTAAAAGAATCATTTTCATTACTGAACTAAAATCTTTTGCTGTTAATTTATAAAAATATATTCCACTTGTTAATTGTGAGGCATCCAATTCAACATCGTAGCTTCCTGCTGGTTTTTGTTCATCCAATAATGTTGCAACTTCATTTCCAAGCACATCATAAACTTTAAGCGTAATCTGCCCTTCAGCGGGAGTTTGAAATGTTATAACCGTTTTAGGATTGAATGGATTTGGGTAATTCTGTTCTAGTATAAATTTCTCTGGTATTCCCAAATCAACAGCAACAACATTTAAATATTCAAATGAACCATCAAAATTTACCTGTTTAAGTCGATAGTAGTAAACACCAGAGCTTACTGATTCATCTAAATAACTGTAGACATTTCTGTTGGTGGTTGTACCATTTCCACCGATAAAAAATATTTCTTCATAATTAGAACCGTCTTTGCTTCTCTCGATCTTAAATCCAGCATTATTTATTTCAGATGCCGTGTACCAGTTAAGTCTAACTTTACCATTTTCTACTATTGCATTAAAAGAAATTAACTCAACCGGGACTGCGCTTGGAATAAATCTATAAATCTTTCCATTGAATGAAACAAGATACAATTCCTGATCTTCATCCACACCAAAAGAAGTTATTGAACTTGGAGCTTGAGTTATTTGTGTATTTACCGTCGGATTAATTCCATCATATTCCAAAGCCCAAACATTTCTGCTTACATAGTCACCATAAATATATTTGCCGAAAAGTTCAGGTACATTTTGTCCGCGATAAACATATCCGCCTGTAATAGAATATCCTCCGGTAGAATTATGTGGATATTCCCAAATAGGATTTTCATATACGCCATTACATCCGCTTAAATTATATGGGTGAGTGCCTTCGTAGCATCGCCAGCCATAGTTTTTTCCATTCTGGATAATATCAACTTCTTCCCAAGCACCCTGACCCACATCGCCAGCCCATAGCCAACCGCTAACAGGATCAAAACTAAATCTCCATGTGTTGCGCAAGCCCCAAGCATAAATTTCTTTTCTAATGTTTACATTGGTGCTATCTATAAATGGATTATCAGCAGGTATCCCATAATTAAGCGGCGGCTGAGGATTATCAATATCAATTCTAATTATTTTACCTAGTAAGTTTGTAATGTTTTGTGCGTTACCATCTGGATCACCGCCTGAACCACCATCACCTGCCGCGATGTATAAATTTCCATCAGGACCGAACGCAACGCAACCTCCATTGTGATTTGAATATGGTTGGTTGTAAGTAAGTAAAATTAGTTCTGAGTTTTTATCTGCAGAATCAGGATTGGTTGCAGAAACACTAAATCTTGAAATTATTGTTCTGAGTGGACTAGGTGCTGTATAATTAACATAAAAGTACCCATTGGTCTCATAATCCGGATGAAATGCTAAACCAAGCAATCCCGTTTCACCACCAGCGGTAACGCGATCAGTAATATCTAAAAAAAGTTTTGTTGTATTTACGTTTGTTTGATTTACAAAAACTTTTATTCTTCCGTCTCGTTCTACTGCAAATAATCTGTTGGTACCATCACCTGCATTTTGAAGATCAAGAGCACTGGAGAAATTTAAGTTCGGGAATGCGACCTCAAAATCGTACTGTGCAAAATTGCTCATCTGCACTATTATCATAAGTAAAAGTATGTATTTCAATTTGCAATTCATGTTTTTGCCTTCTTTTTAGTTTTTGATTTTTTAACTGTTATTTTTTTCTTTGTTTTGTTAGATGTCTTTTCCTTTTTCGCTATCTCTTTTTTTGATTTTACTGTAGTCACAGCTTTTTTTTGCAGTACTTTTTTTGTTGATTTAATTTTTTTAGCAATTTTAACTCCTGGTATAGTAACTAATTTTTCAACTTTATATTCGCTTCCCAATATTTTCTGAGTTATTATAGAATAATTATCATAAGCTGTTTTTAAGGAATCATTAAAAGCTTTTTTAGAAACTTTACTTTTACCAATGTTTATTGTAATAAGTTCGGGGCAAGAAATTATAAATTGCCACTTTACAAGATCTTCGATTCTTTCTTTGTTAAAATATTTTACGTTTTCATATTCGTTTATCTGAACAAATAAAGCAGTGATATCTTTCGCAAATATTTTTACAAAGTATCTATCCGGATTATAAGCTAAAGAAAATTCAGAATCAAATAAAACTTTAGATAATTCATAGCTCTTACCTGCATCATCGTACTTTAAGAAACCATAAATTTCAACTAAAGGTTTCCAGAGTAAAAGTTCATCAAAAGTAATGGATTTTGACTCGGCGCTGTTTGTTGTTTTTAATATCTGGAATAGAATTCTATTTAACAAGAGAAAAGATAATATCTTCTTTCTTTCTATATCATTCTCAGGATATAAAATTGATCTGACTTCTTCAATCCATTTTGCAGGTCGTTTTGTTGTTGAAATTTCGGAGAATAACTTATTAAAATCTTTAACTGAATAAACATCAGACTGGATTTTACTAATCAATTCCGATTGCGAATTATTTAGTGATTTTATTTTGCTTAGATTGTTAATTATCCGGGATAATTCTTCATCCACTTCAGGAATTTCAATCTCATCTTTGCCAGCAAAATCTAAAGCTAAAAGTAATCTGCTGAACTTTATTGATGTGAATAGATTAGTAAGGGAATTATGGAATGGTGCAAGATTCATTTCATTCAACGAACGCTCGATTGAATAAACGCCTCTGCCGTTCAGTTGATCGTGAAGCACTTTAAATCTACCATCAGCATCATAAACTTCTCGAAATTCCAACAGAACTTTTCTTTGATAACCAATCAGGTGAAAGGAAAATCCGGTCGAGCTTATTTCTGCCCCTGAAACAATAAATTCTAAATTTTGAATATAATCTTTAAAGATGTAATAAAATCCATAACCTGAATTTATTCCAAGTAATTTATCAATCGTAGTAGTAATTGTTCTGCCTTCTTCGCCAAACGCACGTTCGCAACTGGAATTAATTGTTCCGATCGCTTCACCGTAAGAGTTATTATAGATAACTAGAGAAACTTCATTCCCGCTTCTGTTAGTGAATGCAAAAACATTTTCATTACAAATTCCATGAGGATCAATAAAATCATACAATTCAAAATTATCTACCTGACTGAACAAGTATCTTTTCTTTGTTAACGGAAAAATTTCTTTTTCATGTCTTATAACTAAATTATCGTCAGCAAATTCATCGTAATATGCTCTCTTATATTCCATACCATATTTTTCAGAAAGACCTTCAACTTGTCCGTGCGCAAACATTGGTAAGCCAGGTAGAGTTATAAGCATTGTTGCAACGCCAAAATATTTATCGCCTTTGCCAAATTGGTTTATTGCAGTTTCTTCATCAGGATTGCTCATAAAGTTTACATAGCGTTTTAGAATTTCTGGATTAAATGCAAGAGTATTCTTAATCAGCAGTTTGTACTTTTCATTTTCTTCTTTCATGAACATATGCATAAAAGCACTGTTGTATACACGATGCATACCAAGTGTTCGAACAAAATATCCTTCCATTAGCCAGAAAGCCTCAGCTAGTAAAAGAGTGTTTGGCATTTCTGCATTTATTCTGTCAACAACTTCTCGCCAGAATTCTTCCGGCATAATTGCATCAAACTGTGATCGGGTCATTGCATAATCAGCACGCGATGGAATTGCTCCACCAGAACCTGGAATAGGAAACCACAATCTTTGAAAATGCTTTTTAGCAAGTGTCATCGCTGCATCAAATCTAATAATTGGCGTCTTGCGTGCAACGTGCATAATTGTTTGAATTAAAGATTCACGCACTTCTGCTTTCATTAAATCTAACTGTGCAGTGTCATTCCACGGCATATTTGTTCCATCATTACCATGATAAATATATGTTCTATCACCTGTATATTTATCCAGTCTTTCAAACACAACCGCGGCATCTGTTCTCGAATAATATTGATCTTCAACTCTCACTTCAACACGATCATCATCTGAAAGATTTATACCTGTGAACTTATAATTTGGGTAAGGCGGAACTTTATTCTGGATAAAATATTCAGGTTTTTCCGTAACCCATTTAGAATAAATTCCGGTATGATTGGGAACCATATCGCTCGATAATCTTATTCCACGCTGCCAGGCACGAGCTTTTAAATTCTCAAATGCTGATTCACCACCAAGCTCATTTGCAATTACATAGTCGTACAAAGAGTACGCGGAAGAAGCGGCTTCAGGATTTCCCATCATCTGTTTTATTTTTCTTGATGCAGAACTTCTTTCCCAGATTCCAATTAGCCACAGTGCGGTAAAATTCCATCGAGCGAGTGTATCAAGTTCTAAATCAGGAATTTCATCCAGTCTTTTTATTTCGCATCCATATTTTTTTGTTAACTGATGCATCCACACAAAAGCGTTTTTGGCGATCATTACAACACGCGGCATCCAATCGATATCAACAGTAAATCTATTTACTTCAAGCTGATAATATTCATATTCCTCCGGTGAAAGTTTTTTACCTTCTGCCATCTTTGCTTTTAAGGATGCAAAATATTGCTGATCGAATTCATAAGAGGGGACAGGCGGTGTTCCTTTTTCTCCGCCTCCGTGCTGTACAAATAATTTGTAATCTTCGTGAATAAGATCTTTACCGGAAAGTATTTTATTTAAAATTGTTTCATCAATGAAAGCACTCCAGTTTGAACGAATAAAATCAAGCTGCTCCTCTATGTTATAGGGACTCCCAATTATTGGTTGTCTTAAAAATGAAAAAAGATTAAATCCACCAATCTTTGGTTCGTTCTCAAAAAATAATTCTGTTTGCTCAATTATTTCTTTGTACTTTGATTCATTAGTTAGCTTTTCATCTGTGTAAAGTTCTTTTAGTTGATGTGTTGCAGGGTTTATATTTTCAAGATTTAATATGATAAGCTCTTCAAGAATTATTTCACGATTTTCTTTATCCTCAGTTTTATCTTTTAAATACTCAATTGCTTTTATTTTGTTTTGATAAACCGGAAGTGGGGGAAACTCTTCAACAAACTTTAGGAGTGTCTTATCCAATTCATCTTCTGTAAGATTTTTCTTTAAGTAATCTATGCTATCTCTAAAAACTCCTTTTTTATTTTTTTCCTCATAGTTTCTAATTAACAGATGGAAAATTTCGTGCAGCAAACCTAGCGCATTTATTTGTCCGGCAGTTACCTGAAGTTCAAATTTACCTTCATCTCGTCTAACGGAGTTTATTTTTTCAGATAATAATCTTGCAGTACGGAAATCTGAAATTACAAGATTACCTTTGAGAGAAAAAAGATTTTCTTCAATCTCATATTTGATTCTTGAATCTTTTGTAACGTGAAAATAATAAGTAATCATAATGTTTTACTAGAGGTTAATTTGGAACAGAATATCAATGATTTGATGTGAAATATAATAAAATATAGTGTTAAATAGATTGAGAAATTATTAATGAAGTGCTTCTTTGCTTAGAAATAAACTTATTTGACATAAAAGGAATTAAGTAAGTATTCAAATGTTTTAACATATTCATTGTCACTTCTGAGCTGATACAACTCATATTTTACTTTTCCAATACCACTAGAAGCATAAGTGCTAGAATAACCTAAAATTCTAAATTCAGTATTACTAATATATTCTTTATTAAAAACTTGATATATGATACTAGAAAATTGACCGGCTTCACAAATAACAGTATCATTTAATGAAACTACAAATGTCGTATCTTGATTATATCTGCCATTTGTAAAAAAATCATTATTAATGCAAGGATACTTAACCCATAAGTAATCGTTGTAAATATTTTGCCCAGAAAGGGAGGTTACTAAAAAATGAATGCCGTCTTTTTTCTGTTGCAAATAATATTCTTCATTATGATAGAAAAAAAGTGGCGATCTTATTTCAAAAATTAATCGATTATCATTTATCACATATTTAGGAATCGAATCAGTGAATTGCCATTGGTTAATTAAAACACCTAATGTATCATAACTCCA
This sequence comes from Ignavibacteriaceae bacterium, assembly GCA_041738675.1. Lineage (GTDB taxonomy): Bacteria > Bacteroidota > Ignavibacteria > Ignavibacteriales > Ignavibacteriaceae > IGN3. The sequence continues at coordinate 186,303 of JBGSPH010000002.1, read as the reverse complement.
GGAATCATAAACCCATTTATTCCCAACACTTAAAGGGTAGAATGAATTACCATAGGGCGGATCGGTTGAATTATCATTACAGCCAAAAAGACCAAGAGATAAAATTGAAAATAAAGTAACAATGAAGCTTTGATAGGTGAGACGTTTAGTTTGATTCGTTTTGGCAAACCTATAGCCTTATAAAATGATTTTCAGTCGCTCAAAAATAGTGAGTCTATGGATGGTAAGCAATACTCGATCCAATCCACGTTTTGTTCTTATTAAAATCCACTCCCATCATTTTTCCTTTACTTGTGCGGATGAGATTATTTACGAGTATAGGTTTTTCATTTTTATTTTCCCATAAAAACATCATTCGTATCTCAGCTTTTGAAAATCCATCAGGAGTCTCGATCAAAGGAGCATAATCAACTTTCTGCTGCAGAATGTAATTGCTTCGGTTTTTAATTGCATCAAGTTTATCTTTTGTTACTTCAACATCAACCCCAAGTCCTGCAAAAGAGAAAAGTGGTTTCAAAACAAAATTATTTAGGTTTTCAGGATACATTTCAATCTCATTTAAGAAATAACATTCAGGAACATAATTACCTTTTAACATCGGCAAAGAAAATTTACTAATCTTAAAAAACCAATTAGGATGTCCAGCCCATTCAGCATCAATCTCATCTTTAAAATCAAAATCAAATTTTGCATTCTTCCTTTCAAGTTCATCAAAGATCACGCGGTTATAAATTCTTTTAACCTGAATGTCTTTACCATCCTTCATATAAAATAATTTTTTGCCCATTTTTTTTATTTTGGATAAGCAGACAGTCGTAATTCCCGTGAGTTCTTCAGTAGCAGCAAAATCAATTCTTGTTTTTTGTTTTTCCGGTTCAATCTCAAGCAGAATAACATTCTCTGGATCGTGATTACCAAGAATAATTTTAGTAAGTAATGATCTGTACGAAGTTTTGTTTAATCCACTGAAGTAACTATGAAAACCAACTGGTATATCAAAGTGTTTTCTAATTACATCATTAAGGTAAGCCTGGAATCCATAGAGCGAAGGAAATGCTTGAAGTTCAATTAACTTAGGCCAAAACTTGTCTCCATTTTTTGTAATGGCAAAATCAATTTGGAAAAAAGCGGGATGCTCAAAATCGTTTGGAACTTTTAAATGTTCTGGAATTGCAACTTCAGATCTTTTCAAAAACTCTTCCTGCTGAAGTTGAACGATGACATCATCACAAGCTCTTATAAGTTCACTTGTTAAATCTCTGCTCAAAAAAAGTGGAGTTTCACACACACGAAAATCAGTTGGATGTTTTAAAACCGAATTCAAATCATCTAAAAATTCCTGATAAACTTTTTCTGAAAAATCATTATTAAACTTTTTTCTGATTTCAGGAATCATATTTAAACCGTATTTGAGATTAAATCATTAATGGCATTATTTATAAAGGCTGGAATAACTGTTTTTCGCGTAAGTTTTATTTTATCAGGGTGTTCAAGCAAGCCAATCATTTCCCAGTATCTGTCTTCGCTATATCTATCAATAATAAACTTTTTTCGTTCATCCTGCTTAAAATGATAAAGCATACTTTCAGGATCAGCTTCTGGATGGAATTGTGTTCCGGCAATTTCGTTTGAAATTCTTATTGACGTAATTGCTGGATTGTCTTTATTTTCTGCTTCAGGAATTTCCCATGAAAGAATATTTGCACCAAACTCATTTATCTTTTTCTGATTAGGATTTACAACCTGCCAGTGTCTAATATCCGCTGCATAAAATGGATCGGTTAAATCTTTTAGAATGGTATCATTTTTCCCTTCATCAGTTTTTAGAAACGGCATTACACCAAATGAATTAATAAATCGTTTATTAACTTCGCCAAACTGAAAATATCTTGCCATCATCTGAAATGAGTGACATATGAAAAACATATATTTTTTCTGTTCAGAGTTTTGATTGTGGTTCCAGATTTTATCAAGCAAATTGAAGTAATCCTTATCCCATTGTTTATCCTCTTCTTCAAACGGACTTCCGGGTCCACCTGATGAAATAAAAATATTGTAACTCAAATCAGGAATATCACCTTTATAACGAGTTTCAAATACATCATACTTTAAATCTATAGCACGATTCTTTTTGCCTGCATCGGTAACGATTTCTTTAATACAACGCATACCTTCGTTTCGTTCATTGTTGTAAAGATCTATTGTTGCAACTTTAATTTGTTGTTTGTTCATAAATTCATTCTTGAGCCCCACCCACCCAGCCTCCCCTTTCGAAAAGGGGAGGAGCAGGGAAGGTTATAATTTTAATCCGTAATGTGTTTCTTCAATAATATAATCAACAACATTTTTCGTGTCGTGTGATTGTTCCCAAACTGCAAGCTGTCTATCCGCGCCGGTTCCCATTTCAAGCATCTTATAAATGTAATTTATCTCTTTTCTTGAGCCGAGCTCATCAACAACATCATCAATAAAATCTAATAGTTCACCGGCAAGCAATTTAAATTCTACTTCTTCATTTTTTCCGAAGTCAATTAATTTTCCACTAATGCCATAACGTGCTGCACGCCATTTATTTTCAGCAATTAAAGCTCTGCGGTACAATCTAAATCCAAGATTCTGCTTGATAAGTTTATGAAGTTTTGCAACGAGCGCTTGCATTACCGCTGTAAGAGCAATTGTTTCATCAACACGCATTGGAATATCACAAACTCTAAACTCCAATGTTTTAAAAATCGGGTGAACACGAATATCCCACCAGATTTTTTTTGCGTTATCAATACAACCTGTTTTTATAAGCAAGCTTATATATTTATCATACTCAGAAACACCGTTAAAGAAATCCGGGATTCCGGTTCTAGGAAAGCGATCGAAAACTTTACTTCTGTAAGATTTGAATCCAGTATTTCTTCCAATCCAAAAGGGTGAGTTTGTAGATAGTGCAAAAATGTGCGGTAGAAAATATCTTGCAGCATTCATAATGTGTATTGCAACTTCGCGATCTTCAACGCCAACATGAACATGTAATCCAAAAATTAAATTAGCCCGAGCAACTTGCTGCATATCATCAACAATAACTTTGTAACGCGGATGCTCAGTTATCTTTTGATCTTTCCAGTGTGAAAAAGGATGTGTACCAGAGGCTGCTATTCTTAGTCCATTCTTGATTGCAAGTTTTGCTAGATCAGTTCTAAGTTTTGTTACCTGCTGTCTTGCGTCGTTCACATCTAGGCAAATATCTGTCCCCATTTCTACAACAGATTGATGCATTTCTGCTTTTACATTTTCAGCAAGAATCATCTTTCCATCATCAAGAATTTGCTGGATGTGAGATTTCAATTCTCGTGTTACGGGATCAACAATTTGAAACTCCTCTTCAACTCCGAGTGTAAACAAACCAGCTTCTGCCATAGTTACTCTGCTTTCTTATTTCAAAGGTTTATTATTTGCAAAAGATGTAACAAATGATCCCCAAGTTAAATTATTCTGATCAGATTTATGAGTTTTAGCTTTTCTGATTGCCATATTGGCAGCTGCCTCAACAATCCATTCAAAGTTTTCTTCGCCAACAGAATTCACGTCAGCATCAGGAGCTGGGTTGCAAAAATCAATCGCGTACGGCACACCATCACGGATAGCAAACTCAACCGTATTAAAATCATAACCGAGTGCTTTGTTCAGGGCTAAAACTCCATTGTGAACATCATCCAATAATTTTTTTGCTAGTGGTTTTGGATTTCTAACATAACGAAATTCGTGTGGCTGTCTTGGATCGTATTGCATAATATGAACATCCTGTCTATCCAAACAATAACATCTAAAATATTCTGTGAAAACAATTTCTTCCTGAAGCATCATTACAAGTTGTCCGGTTTCGTTGTAAGCGTTAAAAAATTCATCCATGTTATTTAACTTATAAACATTTTTCCATCCGCCGCCGGCAAAAGGTTTAAAGTAAGCCGGGAATCCGATGTATTCAAAAATTCCTTCCCAATCTAATGGATAAGCAAGGTTACGAAATGATTTTTCATTTGTATCAGTTGGATGTTGATTTGATGGAAGTATTACGGTCTTAGGAACTGCAACCCCGATTTTGGTTGCAAGCGCATTATTGAAAAATTTATCATCAGCACTCCACCAAAAAGGATTGTTAATAACCGCAGTTCCTGAAATTGCAGAATTCTTTAGCATTGCACGATAGAAAGGAACATCCTGTGAAATCCTATCTATCAAAACATCATAGCCAAGTGGCTCGCCCTGGATAATTTTATTGATGTGTGCAAGCTCTGCAGTAATTCCATTTTCTTTTTTGCTGTTTACTCTATCAACAAAAGCTTGAGGAAAAGTATTTTCCTGTCCAAAAAGAATTCCAATTTTTTTCATTTTATTACTTTCAACTTTTTATAAATAATTTTGAACCCCACCCAGCCTCCCCTTTCACAAAGGGGGAAGAGCGAGGAAGGGTTATACTTTAATCTTGTTTAAATACTCAACAAACATTTCTTTCCACCAATTCCAATCGTGACCGGTATTTTTTCTAACATCCAGCCAATGTGGAATTTGTTTCTGCTTTAATATTTCCGAAAGAATTTTGTTTTCATCGAGGCACATATCAGAATCGCCGGTGCCGAGAACAATTCCCATCTTTTTTATTTTTTCCAAAATTGTACTGTCAGTTAAGTTTGCTAGATAATCAGGTGGATTGTTGAAGTAACAATTGTCATCATAATATCCATCTAAAAATCTTTTTATATTTGATGCTCCGCCCATTGAAAACAAATATCCAACTTTATCCGGGTTCCGAAACGCAATGTTTGCAGAATGATATCCACCAAAACTGCAACCGGCTAATGCAACTTTATCAAATCCCGTATCCTGATAAGCATATTCAATAACATCATTAAGAATTACTTCTTCGTAAGCAAGCTGAGTTTTTACTCTGTCTGCGGGATTAATACTTTTATTATACCAGCTTTGATTATCTATACTATCCGGGCAATAAATTTTTACCTTGCCAGAATCTATTAAGTATGCTGCTGAATTTATCAATCCAAAATCCTTAGCCTGATAATATCTTGCTTTAGAAGTTGGGAATACAATTACCGGAAAACCTGCATATCCAAAAGTCAACATTTCAAACTCCCGATCAATAAATTGGGAGTGCCATTTATGATATTCTTCTTTCAAAAATCCACACGAATTAAAAAAGGAAAGAGATTGATGATTTGTAATTAGTGTTTCCATCAATCTAACTGCTCGGTGGCAAATATATAAAAAAATGGATTTAGATCAATCTTTCAAATCATTATAGGAAATAATAAACATGAGTAAATATGATTGAATAATAGATTCATATTTGAATACTAAAATCACTATTTTTATGCCTTAATTATGAAATTACAAACTCAACAAACGCCGCTAATGGCGCAGTATTATAAGGTAAAGCAGGCTCATCCCGATACAATTCTATTGTTCAGGGTTGGAGACTTTTTTGAAACTTTTGAGGATGATGCAAAAACTGCTTCTAAAGTTTTGGGAATTACGCTAACCAAACGATCTAATGGTTCATCTGGTGATACACCTCTTGCCGGATTTCCGCATCACGCAATTGATACTTATTTGCCTAAACTTGTTCGTGCCGGCTACCGGGTAGCTGTTTGTGAGCAAATGGAAAATCCAAAATTTGCAAAGGGAATTGTAAAACGTGAAGTTGTTGAAGTTGTAACTCCCGGTGTAACTCTTTCGGATAAGTTGCTTGATCATAAAAAGAATAATTATCTGCTTGCGATTTCAATATTAGATCAGATTTGTGGACTATCTTTTTGTGATATTTCAACGGGTGAGTTTTATGTTTTTGAAATTCCACTTGCCCAACTTGGCGAACAGATTGAATCCATAAATCCTTCAGAGTTCTTAATTCCAAAACGTGATAAAGAATTTTTAGGAAAATTGATTGAAAGAATTAATCCTTCCCTAAGAATTACGAAACTTGAGGATTGGATTTTTAATTTTGATTTTGCAAACGAACTTCTTAAAAATCATTTTAAAACTGTAACACTTAAAGGATTTGGAATTGAAAATCTTACAGCAGGAATTATTGCTGCAGGAGCGGTTCTAAACTATCTAAACGAAACCCAAAGAGTTAATCTATCTCATCTCAATAGAATTTCACTTTATAATCCTTCTGATTACATGATTCTTGATCATTCAACCAAGAGGAATCTTGAAATTACTTTTTCGATGAATGATGGTGGACGAGAAGGATCGTTGATTTCTATATTGGATAAAACTCAAACCGCAATGGGCGGAAGATTATTAAAGAAATGGATTTCGGCTCCTCTGCGTGATTTAGACCCTATAAAGAAAAGACATGAGAGCGTTGATGAGTTATTAAAGAATAAAAAAGCTAGAAAAGATTTAACGGAAAATCTAAATGAGATAAGCGATCTTGAAAGATTAATTTCAAGAATTTGTACTGCACGCGCCACGCCGAGAGAGGTTGTTGCAGTTAAATCATCTTTGAAGAAAATTCCTGCAACAAAAGAATTATTAGATCAGTTAAAAGTAAGCACTTTAAAAAATATTTCTGATCAGCTAGATCCATTAGAAAAAATTGTTGAAAAAATTGCGACGGCAATAATTGATTCTCCACCCGCAGCAATTAATGAAGGTGGAATAATTAGAAATGGATTTAGTCCCGAACTAGATGAACTGCGCGATATTTCTCTGCACGGCAAAGAATGGATTGCAACTCTGCAGCAGACTGAAAGAGAAAGAACAGGGATTCCATCACTTAAAGTAAATTTTACCAATGTGTTTGGATATTACATCGATGTTAGCAATACACATAAAAATAAAATCCCTGATAACTACATACGCAAGCAAACACTTGTAAACAGCGAACGATATATAACTCCAGAGCTAAAGGAATATGAAGATAAAATTTTAAACGCACAGGAAAAGATAAACGAACTTGAATCACAATTATTTAATGAGATTCGTTCTATCGTTGCAAATGAAGCTGAGATAATCCAGAAGAATGCAAGACTGATCGCAATGTTAGATTGTCTAAATAGTTTTGCTCAATGTGCCGAAGAATATAATTATGTAAAACCAAGTGTTGATGAATCAAATAAAATAAATATTGTTCAAGGTCGGCATCCTGTTGTGGAGAGAATTCTTGATCCGGGAAATAAGTACACGCCAAATGATTCCTTGCTCGATAATGATGATCAGCAAATTATACTGCTAACCGGACCAAACATGGCTGGCAAATCTGTTTATTTAAGGCAGGTTGGCTTGATTGTTTTGCTTGCCCAAATTGGTTCATTCGTTCCCGCTAAAGAAGCCCATATAGGAATTGTTGATAGAATATTTACTCGTGTTGGTGCAAGCGATAACATTACTGCTGGTGAAAGTACATTTTTAGTTGAGATGCAGGAAGCAGCAAATATTCTGAATAATGCAACGCAAAAAAGTTTAATTTTGTTGGATGAGATAGGAAGAGGAACAAGCACGTTTGATGGAATTTCAATCGCGTGGGCAATAACAGAATATCTTCATGAGAATCCAGATGTTTCTGCGAAGACTTTGTTTGCAACTCATTATCATGAGTTGAATGAAATGGCTGAACTGTTTCCAAAAATAAAAAATTACAAAGTTGAAGTTCGTGAGTATGACGATAAAGTTGTATTTCTTCACAAAGTAAATCCCGGCAGAGCAGATCATAGTTATGGAATTCAAGTAGCACAAATGGCGGGCTTGCCGTTGTTTGTTACAAATCGTGCAAAAGAAGTTTTGGATAATCTTGAAAGTAAAGAACTTACTCCATACGAAATAAAGAAAGAAAGATTAAAAAAATTAAAATCCGAGAGTGATAATCAAATAAGTTTATTTGAGTTTAAAGACGATTCATTACGAACTGAGATTAATAAAATGGAGCTTGATAACATTACTCCACTAGAAGCATTAAATAAATTAAACGAACTAAAAAAGAAGATGAGTGAAAATGGATAAAAAGTATTTATTATTTCTGTTGATCGGATTATTACAGTTTTCGTGCGGCAATAATGAAACCGTTATAAAACTTGATGAACAATTTGTTAGTCAACTTCAGCAGAAAAGAGAAAACAAAGATTGGGAATTACAGTACGATACTTATTCTCCGTTTAAAGTAGACTCAACAGCAAAGTTTGAACCGTTAAAATATTATGATGCAACAGGTGAATTTGTTTTTAAGTCCAAACTTTATAAAAATAATTTGCAAGACACAATTTCAATATTCGGAACTCGCGGTGAAGAAAGAAAAGCAATTGTTGAAGGATATGTTTTACTTAGCTATAAAGGTGAAGATCACAAATTAAACATCTATAAAAGTTTTGGTCCGCAAGGACAAAGTTATTACAGCATCTGGTTTACGGATCAAACGACTGGTAAAGAAACTTATCCGGTTGGCAGATATTTAGATTTTGAATTGAACAATGATCCAGAATTTATTTATGAAATAGATTTTAACAGAGCTTACAATCCATATTGTGCATACAGTGATCTATTTACCTGTCCTATTCCAACAAAGGATGATTATCTTGATTTTGAAATTACAGCAGGTGAGAAAAATTTTCATACAGAATTAAATACGGAGACGAAGTGATAGTTGTTCTTGAAAAAACAGTAAACGACAAACAACTCGAAAATATTATTAAGCATCTTGAGGATTTTGGATTTGCAATCCATAAATCCACTGGTGAAGAAAGAATGATTCTTGGTGCAATTGGTGTGCAGCCAAACTTTGATACAAGAAAAATTAAAATACTTGATGGTGTTGAAGAAGTTTACAGAATTACGGAGTCATTCAAACTTGCAAGTCGCAGTTTTAAAAAAGATGATACGATAATAAAAATTAAAGAAGTTGTAATCGGTGGCAACGAAGTTAGTGTAATTGCCGGACCATGTTCTGTGGAAAGTGAAGAACAGATAATGATAATTGCAGAACTTGTTAAAAAAAGTGGAGTGAAAATTTTACGCGGCGGTGCATTTAAACCGCGCAGTTCTCCTTATTCATTTCAAGGATTAGGTGAAGAAGGATTAAAATTATTGCGCAAAGCGGGAGATGAATTTGGACTATTAGTGATTACAGAAGTGCTGGAAAATTCAATGATCGATTTGGTTTATAAGTACACGGATATTTTTCAAGTTGGTGCGAGAAATATGCAAAACTATTCGTTACTTAAAGAACTTGGCTCAGCTAAAAAACCCATAATGCTTAAGCGCGGACTTTCTGCAACTGTGGAAGATTGGTTAATGTCTGCAGAATATATTTTATCAAATGGAAATCCAAATGTATTTCTTTGCGAACGAGGAATAAGAACATTTGAAACTTACACTAGAAATACTTTTGATATTTCAGCGATCCCTGTTGTACACAAACGCAGCCATTTACCTGTTTTTGCCGATCCATCGCATGCAACAGGATTACGGGATAAAGTAATTCCAATGGCGCGTGCTGCTGTTGCTGCTGGAGCTGATGGATTGATGGTTGAAGTCCATCACGATCCTGAAAAAGCTTTGTCTGACGGACCACAAGCATTACTTCCAAATCAATTTGAGGAAATGATGCAACAAATACGGTTGATAGCAAATGTTATTGGAAGAACTATGTAAACCAAACATAAACTGAATTTTTGATCTTTTGTTTTTAATAAAAAGACTTATCTTTGCCTCAAAATTTTACCAGGAATAAATGAGTTTTAATTCAATCAGTTTGCAATATCTTAGCGTGTTATTGGGAGCAAGTCTGCAAGTGAAGCAATCCTTTAGAATAATAAGTTTAATGAAAATATTTTTAGTAGTTAATTTATTTTTTATTATACTCTTCTCTAATTTTTCTTTCAGCCAAGTAAATCCTTTCAGAAAAATTAATAAAACCTATTATCAGGATGGGACAATAAAAACTGAAGGTGATTATTTATATGATCAGCTTGATGGTCACTATAAAGAATATTACCCAAATGGAAGTCTATGGAAAGACTGGAATTATGTTAACGGCAGGGAAGAGGGAATCTCCACATGGTATTTCCCCGATGGAAAAGTTAGTATTGAATGGAATTACATCTATGGAAAAAAAGAAGGTGTATCCAAATGGTATTATGAAACAGGCGAACTTTGGTCTGAGCAGCAATACAGTAGTGGAGTTTTACAAGGTGCAACATTAACTTATTACAAAACAGGTGAAAAGCAGGGCGAGTGGAATTATATTGATGGTGTGCTGCAAGGAATTTCTAAAACATTTTATACAAATGGAAACGTTGAAGTTGAAAGAAAATTTGTTGACGGAAGACAGCACGGAACATCAAGAGTTTTTCACGATGATAAATCCTTAGCACTTGAAGCATTTTTTATTGATAATAAATTACAAGGCGATGTTTTAATTTATGACAAAATGAAAACATTGCGTGTTCGTGATACTTACATAAATGATGAACTTATAAATCGTGTTAAACTTGATTACACAGGCAAAGTGGAATCCAGGGAAGAACTTGTAAAAGGCTATTATCCCTCAGGTAGATTGTATGATGAGACTTATATGATTGACGGGCTAAAAGATGGTCCGATGAAAACATTTTATGAAAGCGGCTTTCTTAAAGAAGAATGGAATTTTAAGAAAAATAGTATTGCCGGAAGATCATTTGAATATTATGAAAATGGTGTGTTAAAAGTTTCTTCAGATTATGTTGATGGAGTTAAAAGAGGTAATGAAAAATCATATTATGAAAATGGTATTCTTAAAGCTGAAACTATTTATGAGAATAATCTAAAAAATGGTATTTGCCTTACTTATCATCCTAACGGAAATCTTGAGAGCATCGGTAACTATGTTTTAAATCGTATCGAGGGAAGCTATAAAGCATATTTTGATAACGGTCTGCTTGAATCTGAACAGACTATCAGCAATGGATTGAAAAACGGTAAGAGGAATACCTATTACAGAAACGGTGCGTTGGAAAAAATTGAAAATTACATTAATGGAAAACTAATTGGCTGGGTAAAAACGTATTATAACGATGGCTCAATGATGAAGGAGGAGTATTATCAAGAAGGACGAGTTCAACGAAGTAAAATGTACGGACAAAATGGACTTTTAATATCAACCTATGGTTACAATTAAATTGATTTAATTGTTGCCATTATTTAAGTAATTAAATATCTTCCTCACGGAAAATTCCTAAATAACTAATCATTTAATCAAGCACGAGGTAAGAAATGAACAATTTCTTCAGGCTCCTTTTATTTTCTTCTTTAACAATACTTCAGGTTGGAATTGCTCAAACTAGTTCAGAAAGTTTATGGAGTAATGTGGATGAAGCGCAGATAGTCACCGTCGGGGAAAGACATATTGTACCACAGTTATATCGTACGGTTAAACTTGATATAAATGGAATGAAAAATTTTCTATTGGAGGCTCCATTAGAATTCTCTGATGAAATAAAATCAAAACTTGTTATGCTTTACTTACCTATGCCTGATGGCTCACAACAGAGATTTTCTATTGTAGAATCGCCAATTATGGCACCAGAACTCGCCGCAAAGTATCCTGAAATTAAAACTTATATGGGAAGAGGAATTGATGATCCTTATGCTTCAGTTAGATTTGATGTTACTGTTCATGGTTTTCATGCAATGATACTTTCTCCTGAAGGAAATGTTTTTATAGACCCTTATAGTCTCGGTGATTATGAAAATTACATTTCTTACTACACTAGAGATTATACAAATACTCAAAAGTCATTTGAGTGTGAATTATTTACTGACGATGGCATATTGAATGAATTAAATTATCTCAGAGGTAATCAAATCCTTACTCCAACCGGTCCGCAATTAAGAACTTACCGGGTAGCAGTTGCGGCAACAGGTGAATATACAGCATTTTTTGGAGGAACGGTTCCTCAAGGATTAGCAGCTGTTGTTCAAAGTGTAAACCGTGTTAATGGAGTTTATGAAAAAGAAGTTGCAGTTAGAATGGTGCTTGTTGCAAATAATGATACTCTAATTTTTACAAATGCAGCTACTGATCCTTATACTAATAATAATGGTTCTACGATGCTAGGACAAAATCAAACAACAATTGATGCATATATTGGAAATCCAAATTATGATTTTGGACATGTATTTAGCACAGGCGGCGGCGGTGTTGCTTTTCTTGGAGTTATTTGCGTTACTGGATTGAAAGCCCGTGGTGTTACTGGATCAGGAGCTCCTGTCGGTGATCCATTTGATATTGATTATGTCGCTCACGAAATGGGGCATCAGTTTGCTGGTAATCATTCATTTAATGGAAGTGCTGGTGCTTGCAGCGGCGGTAACAGAAATGCCTCTACAGCTTACGAGCCGGGAAGCGGATCCACCATTATGGCTTATGCAGGTATTTGTGCGCCACAAAATCTTCAAAACAACAGTGATCCTTATTTTCATTCGATTAATTTTGATGAAATAGTTTCCTACACAAATTTTGGCAGCGGAAACGGTTGTGCAGTTATAACAAATACAGGTAATTCTGCTCCAATTGTTACTGTGCCAACTGGAGGATTTTATATTCCTAAAAGCACTCCATTTTCTTTAACAGGTTCAGCAACTGACGCAGATGCTGATGCTTTAGTTTATTGCTGGGAGGAATTTGATCTGGGCCCTGCAGGCGCGCCGGGAACACCTTCCGGAAATGCTCCAATATTTAGAAGTTGGAATCCAACTTCATCTCCAACAAGGTATTTTCCAAGACTTCAAAATCTATTAAATAATACTACGGTAATTGGAGAAATTCTTCCGACCTACTCAAGGACATTAACATTCAGATTGACGGTAAGGGATAATAAACTTGGCGGTGGTGGTGTTAACTATGCTGCATTGCAGTTTAATGTGGATGGTAACTCGGGACCTTTTGCAGTTACTTCGCCAAATACAAATGTTAGCTGGGCAGGCAGCTCATCGCAAACAGTTACCTGGAATGTTACTAATACTAATATTGCACCTGTTAATTGTGCAAATGTAAATATTCTTCTTTCAACGGATGGCGGACAAACTTTTCCGACAGTGTTATTAGCAAATACACCAAACGATGGAAGCGAATCTGTTACAATTCCAAATACCCCTTCAACAACAGCAAGAATAAAAGTAGAAGCTGTTGGAAATATTTTCTTTGATCTTTCTAATGTTAATTTTACAATTGAGGAAGCAATTCCGGTTGAACTACTTTCCTTCATTGCTCAAAGAACGGATGCAGGAGTTGAGCTAAACTGGAAGACTGCTACTGAAACAAACAACTCAGGATTTAGCATCGAACGAAGCAGAGATGAAGAAAACTTTACACAAATTGGATTTGTTAGCGGCAGAGGTACTACGACTGAAATAACCAACTACAATTATTTAGATACAGAAATTGAAACCGGTAAATATTATTACAGACTTAAACAAACTGATTTTGACGGAACATTCAAATATTTAAATGTAGTTCTTGTTGATGTTGGATTACCGAAACAATTTCAATTAAGTCAGAATCATCCAAATCCGTTTAATCCAACTACCACGGTTAAATTTCAATTGCCTGTTGATGCAAATGTTAGAATTGATTTATATAATTCAATTGGACAAAAAGTATCAGAGCTGATAAATAATGATTTATCCGGTGGTGTTCACGAAGTAACATTTGAAGGTTCAAACCTTTCAAGCGGAATATATTATTACACTATGAATGCAGTTGGAAAAGACGGTAATAATTTTACATCGACTAAAAAAATGATCCTCATGAAGTGATTTTCGTAGCTCAGGTTTCCAAACCTGAGCTTGTGATTTGATATAGCAAGTAATCACAGGACTGGAGTCCTGTGCTACGAATTCCAGGGCACGAGCAATCGTGCCTTTTTTATTATTAACCATATCGAATTATATTTGCATACAAACAAATCAGAACAAATATGAAAAAACATCCGAAGAAATTTAAAGTTGGTTTAATTCAATTAGGCTTTTCGAAAAATCCAGACGATAATCTTAAAAAAGCAATTTTATGGATAGAGAAAGCAGCTAAAAAGGGCGCACAGGTAATTTGCTTACCTGAACTTTTTCGATCGCAGTATTTCTGTCAATCAGAAAATATTGAATACTATGATTTAGCTGAAACAATTCCGGGTCCCTCAACAGATGCAATTTCTAAAGTGGCAAAGAAGTTAAAAGTTGTTGTTGTTCTTCCATTGTTTGAAAAGAGAGCAACGGGACTTTATCATAATTCGTTAGCAGTTGTAAATACAAAAGGAGCGATAGCCGGTGTTTACCGCAAGATGCACATTCCTGATGATCCTTCTTATTATGAAAAATATTATTTCACTCCCGGTGATTTGGGTTTTAAATCATTCGAGACTGAGTATGGAAACATCGGCACTTTAATCTGCTGGGATCAATGGTATCCTGAGGGTGCAAGATTAACAGCTTTGCAAGGAGCCAGCATTTTATTTTATCCAACAGCAATCGGATGGCATCCTCACGAAAAGAAAGAACATGGCAAGCCGCAGTTTGAAAGCTGGCAGACAATTCAGCGCTCACACGCAATTGCAAACGGAGTTTATGTTGCATCAGTTAACAGAATTGGTTTGGAAAAAGAGACAAAAGATTCTGCGGGAATAGAATTCTGGGGAAATAGTTTTGTTTGTGATCCACAAGGAATTATAATTGCTGAAGCTTCACACGATAAAGAAGAAATACTAATTGCAGAAGTTGATCTTGATCGAATTGAATACATAAGACGTAACTGGCCTTTCTTACGCGATAGACGAATTGATGCTTATTCTGATATAACAAAGAGGTTTCTTAAGTAAGTGAAATTCAAAATTCAAAAGTAAAAATTCAAAAAATAGGCAATGAAAATTTCGGAATACAAAAATGATCCTAAGGAAATTAAAATTCGTTGCTATAAATATTCAGTTGAAGTGATAAAATATGTCGCAACTGTTGATGTTGGAAGAAAGCTTCAATCGATTGTTGATCAAATTATTAGATCTGCAACTTCTATAGGTGCTAATGTTGTAGAAGGGAAATCTGCTCATTCGAAAAGA
Organism: Ignavibacteriaceae bacterium; assembly: GCA_041738675.1. Lineage (GTDB taxonomy): Bacteria > Bacteroidota > Ignavibacteria > Ignavibacteriales > Ignavibacteriaceae > IGN3. The sequence goes on along the minus strand of JBGSPH010000002.1, from coordinate 171,211 downwards.
GACTTTATTAAATTTTATGAAATCGCTTTAAAATCGGCAAATGAAACAAAATATTGGATTTGTTTATTGAGAGATGGACTGGGTTTAAATAATATTGATGATTTATTAAAAGAAGCAGATGAGATGTCTAAAGTGTTAGCAACAATTATAATTAACACTAAAAAATCAAAATAATTTTTGAATTTTGAATTTTTACTTTTGAATTTATTGTACAAGCAAAAATTTTATGAAAAAAGAAAAAACTAAATTTCGATTGCCTGCTGAATTTGAGTATCACGAAGCCACCTGGATTGGCTGGCCGAATAACAAACAGGATTGGCCTGGAAAGTTCCAACCAATTCCCTGGGTTTATGGTGAAATTGTAAGATATCTTTCTCGCGGAGAAAAAGTTAAAATAATTGTCCAGTCGGAACATCATCAGAAAAAAGCTGAACAAGTATTAAAAGCCGTTGATGCTGATATGAGCAACGTTGAATTCTTTAAACTTGGAACGGACAGAAATTGGTTGCGTGATGCAGGACCGCAATTTGTGAAAAATCAAAAGAACGAAACTGTTCTTATCAACTTTAAGTTTAATGCGTGGGCTAAGTATGATAATTATAAACTCGATGCAAAAATTCCTAAGATGATTTCCAATAAACTTAAATTTGATTTGATCAAAGCTGAACATCAAAAAAAAGAAGTTGTGCTTGAAGGTGGAAGTATTGATTACAATGGACTTGGAACTATTATAACGACTGAAGAATGTTTGATGGATAATGAAATCCAGGTACGCAATAAAAATTTTTCTAAAAAAGATTATGAAGATATCTTTAATAAATATCTCGGTGCAACAAATGTAATCTGGCTAAATAAAGGAATTGCCGGAGATGATACACATGGACATGTTGATGACATCACAAGGTTTGTAAATCCGAACACAGTTGTTACTGTTATGGAGTCTCATCCGAATGATCCAAATTATCTTCCATTAATGGAGAATAGAGAAATACTTGAAGTTGCAAAGCTGGAAAATGGTTCAAGTTTAGAAATTGTAGAATTACCAATGCCTGCACCAGTTATTTTTAAGGGAGAAAGACTACCGGCGAGTTATGCTAACTTTTACATTTCAAATTATGCAGTGCTTGTTCCAACATTTAATGATCCGAATGATAGAATAGTTTTGGGGATTTTATCAGAGATGTTTACAGACAGACCTGTTATTGGAATTCACGCTGTTGATTTGGTCTGGGGATTAGGCACTCTGCATTGTTTAACCCACGAACAGATTTTATGATAAGTAATTCTATTCATAATTTATTTTAATCAGGTTGTCATTCCCACGGAAGTGGGAATCTATTTTAACAACATTTGGATTCCCGTTTTCACGGGAATGACAATAAACAATTATTCACTTTGAAATAAAATTTTATCAAAATCTTTTAAGAAGTGTTCTTTTATTACTTCCAATCTTCACAAGCACAACTCCTGCTATAATCACAACAGATGCGAGTAGAATAAATATATTTAACTGCTCATTTAAAAATATCCAGCCAAGAAATAAAGCTATAATTGGATTTACATAAGCATAAGTTGAAACAAGAGAAAGGGGAAGATGTTCAATTGCGTAAATGTATGAACCATATCCGAAGATTGAACCAAGAACAATAAGATAAGCAAGAGATAATAATCCGGATTGTGTGAAATGAAGTCCGGTAAACTCACCAAGAACAGTCCCAAGTATAATTTGCAGAGTTCCAACAATCAGCATTTGCACAGAAGCACTCATAAGCGGATGAACACTTACTTTTTTATACTTAGAATAAACCGATCCAAGTGACCACGATACAACGGCACCGAGAATGCTTAGGACTCCGATTAAATATTTTGTTTCAAAAATATATTTTAAATCGCCACCAAAAATTAATCCAACACCAAGACTGCCAATTATCAATCCTGAAATAACCATCCAATTTAATTTAGGACCTTTGGGAAGAAATGATTCAACACCAACCATCCAGAAAGGTACAGTAGTAATTAATAATGCAGCTAATCCGCTTTCAATCCATTGTTCACCAACTACAACAAGTCCGTTACCGAAACCAAGCAAAGCAATACCAATTATTGCAATGTGAATAAAATCTTCTTTTTTAGGAAACTGTTTGCCGCTCAATCTTAGAATTGTGATAAGAATTATTCCTGCAATTAACCAGCGAAAACCTGCATATAACATTGGCGGAATTGTTTCAACACCAATACGAATGAACAGATATGTTGTTCCCCAAATAACACAAATAGCAATCCAGGCTAAATAGGCACGTATGTTAGGTTTATCCATAAAATTTTTTTTAATAATTGGCAGGCGAAACTTAGCAAATAAAAAAACGAAAGCCTTCAGTTTTAATGAAGGCTTTTATTTGAAGTGATTTGCTTAACAAAGCTATTTGAGAAGGATCATTTTTTTAGTTTGGATGAATGAACCTATTTGCAGCTTGTAGAAGTAGATTCCGGATGCTAGATTCTTGATGCTTGATACTGGATTAAATTCAACAGAATAACTTCCGGCATTTCTAAACTCATTAATTAAAGTTGTAACCTCATTACCAAGTACATCATAAACTTTTAATGTTTGATGACTGTTGACTGGAGACTGCCAACTTATTTTGGTGCTTGGATTAAATGGATTGGGATAGTTTTGATGAAGGATAAATTCTGATGGAATATTTTCAATCTCTTCTTCAACCGAAACTAAATTATCATCAAAATTAGATTGATAGAATTGATGAGTAAACTCAGCTATTTCTCTTGCTTTTGTAATTGAGTTTAATCTGTCTGTTCCTCTGCCAATGATGTATGCATATATAATAGTGATTGGTTTACCAACTTCTAAACTAAATGGACCCGAATTTATTGCTACCCTTTTATCACTGCCAACAGTATTTAGCCATCCAATATTATTTATTGGGTCGCCGGAAAACCAATACAATGGATTTACCAAATTACAATCTATACCACCAGCAACTCCTCCGTATGGAGTAATTGCGCAAGGATCATACATCTGACCATTAGGTAATTTCCCTGTCATATAATTACGGGCTTCATACTCGTCACGTGGGTCACCGTATACCGGATCTGAAGAAACAGTATTTGTGAACGAAGTCATCTTTAAATTTTTAGCTCCAGGAAAAGACTCAATCCCTAATTCACTTCCTTTTCTATTATAGGCTGTATCTATCGGTGTATCAATTCCCGCATCATAAATATTATTTGAATTATTGTCTATAAAAGTTTCACCTGGAATATAACTTTGTGGTCCCTGAAGAAGTGTAATGAAGAAAGATGGATTTTCTATCCCGAAGCCAGGATCGTTTTCCATTTCATTGTAAATAAAACCCGAATTCAAAAGTGTATCACTTCCAACAAGATCATCTTCATAATCAATACCCAGGTCAGCATCTGCCCAGGCTGTAAAGTAAACTGAATCCAATAAAGAGTTTACTTTTCCCGTGTTAATAATTTTGTTCTTTATAAATATTACATTTTGCAGTTGTGGTGCTATGTAAGGGGAGAACCCAAAAACAGATTGATGAATTTCAATACCTAGAGGTTCAACTCCTTCAAATCTAATTCTGTTTTCAACACCATCATTAAAAACACACCAGGCTGTTTGTGATCCCAATCCTAATACATCTGGTTTATCCTCATTCGCATCCCATCTATTGTTGCCATTTAGATCAACAGGATCGTAGTATCCATTTCCGTCACCATCGTAAAACTCAGCACCATTGTTCACAGCAAACTTATATCTATTCCATTCAACATAATTGATATAACCAGAATTTTCGGCAAGATAGATATCATATCTTGGATCATATTGGTTCGAATCAACATTTCCTGGAATGTAGTTTTCAGTAAGAGATGCTACAGCCATACCGTTCGCCCAAAGAGTGTCGTCGTTATAACCAGACAGCCAAAATCCTCCGGAAAAAATAAATTGAATGCTATCAAATGTTCCGTGGATACTCGGAGGTAAATAGATATATCCAAGTGTTCCTCTATTATCTAGCGGCAAACTAATATTGTTAATATCAAATATCGTATGCGATTGTGCTAAGATTAAATTTGAAATTAAAACATAAACAAGCAGTATATTTTTCATATCGGTTGCCTTACTTTAAAAAAATCATTTTTTTAGTTTGAATGAATGAACCAGACTGCAGTTTATAAAAATAAATTCCACTTGAAAGGGAAGATGCATTAAAATCAACTTCATACCTTCCAGCATTTTTAAATTCATTAACTAACGTTGCAACTTCATTTCCAATAACATCATAAATTTTTAATGATTGATGACCGCTGACTGGAGACTGCCAACTGATTTTAGTGCTTGGATTGAACGGGTTTGGGTAGTTTTGAAATAATGTAAAATCTGTTGGTTGTACATTGCTGAATCTTTCATCCTCAACAAATGTAACTCCTCCGTTTGTTGTTCTTAGTAATTCATTACTATTCCAACTATAAGCATAAATCCACCCGTGTAATTCATCCACGAAATCTATAGTCTTAAAATCTCCTTGTGTATATGGCGCCCCGACTTCACTCCAATTATTTCCTCCATCGATAGTCCGTAAAAGAACATTTGTCTCATTTACTTTACCAATAACCCAGCCTTTATCTTTGTTGAAGAAATGTGCATCAACAAAATCACCTGTAAATTGTTGTATCCAGTTAAATCCGCCATCTTCTGTTCTCCATATTCCATTACCAATTAACCAGCCTTTTCCATTCTGAAACATTTTTAACTTTTTCTGAAAAGTTACTGTAGAATTTGTAAAATGCCAGGACTCGCCACTATTAGTAGAACGATAAACTTTACCTAATTCAGTTACTGCATAGCCTTCATTAATATGTACAAAGTCAATTAACTTAAATATTTCCTGTGAATTAGTGTTAAATGTTGCCCAGCTTAAACCGCCATTATAAGTTCTATAGACTTTAAATTCATTATATTTTGAAACCCATCCCGTATCTGCATCTAAGAAAGACATTGCTGCAACAGGCAAACTCAATATACTCACCCAGGTAGCTCCTTGATCAGTTGTTTTTATAAGTTCTTCAATGACCATATAACCTGTATTTTGATCGAGTGCTTTTATATCAGTTATTGCCCAGTAAGGTAAGTTTGGATTTGAAGAATTATGGAACGTTATTCCACCATCTGTAGTTAAATTGCCTACATAATAGTAATAGGGGAAATATCCATCATAAGTATATACATAACCTCTATTTACATTAAAGAATAATAGCCCCATATAATTTCCAGAAATTGATGGAATGAAAAGATTCCACTCTACATCGTCTTCCACCGGGATAAATTTATAACCTGAATGAGGGTAAAATACCTCGTTATTAAATATAGATTTATCTGTGGAGCGTACCCGAATGCCTACGGAGTCTGCTTGAGAATATATTTGCTGTGGAATGTTTACTGTAATTTTTTCTAAACTAATAGAACCATTATATGTTTGTTGATAAATCAGACTATCGGCTTTGTACACAAGAACATGTGCATCTAGTGTGTCCACTAAACCAAAATATTCAGTATCAATATTAACTAAAAAGCTAAAGCTTGATTGAGTCCTAGAAACTCTGCTCGGCAAAAAGGCAGTTAGACCTAGATTTATTGGATTATAAACCGAATCATCAATAATTGCAGAAATTACGTAGGTTTTTATACCAAAATAACCGAGTTGATTTCTGAAATCACATTTATATATTCCAACTCCATCAGCTAAGAACCAATCAATCCAACTCTCACTATTGATATTAGCTATTTTTTTTACAACCCGGTCTTCACCAAATATATTCCAATTTTGAATAGTTGAATAAGTATATAATCGGGCATAGCCATTAAAGTAAAGAGTATCCATATCACCATCTGGTTTATTAAAATCAAAAGCCAGTTTTTCCTCGTTATTAAGCAAGATAAAGAGTTTGTTTGCTGTGGTATCCATATGATAATAATTATCCCAGGCACTTAGGTATGTTTTATTATTGAATGTTATTTCAGTGGCCAATGATTTAGAAAAAGATTCATGATTTTGAGTAGGATCAAACCAATATTCATACCATTCTAATAACTGATAAGCATCTCCTGCCTTTGTGGGAAAAAAGTTTTGTGCGCTTGTTACTGCGCTCATTAATAAAAATAAAGTAATTACTAATTTTTTCATTTCTCCCTCAGTTGTTACTTAATCAACAACATTTTTTTAGTTTCAACAAAAGAGCCAGATTGTAATCTATAGAAATAAACACCGCTCGCTAAATTGTTCATTGTAAATTGTACATTGTAAATGCCCGCTGGTTTGTATTCATCTACTAGAGTTGCAACTTCATTTCCAAGAACATCATAAATCTTTAATGTTTGATAACTGCTGACTGGAGACTGCCAACTTATTCTTGTACTTGGATTAAAAGGGTTTGGGTAGTTTTGGTAAAGAATAAATTCTGTTGGAGTGTTTGCAATTTCATCTTCAACAGAAACTAAGTTATCATCAAAATTGGATTGATAAAATTGATGTGTAAATGCCGCAATTTCTCTTGCTTGAACAAGTGAATTTAATCTGTCTGTTCCTCTGCCAATGATGTATGCATATATAATTGTGATTGGTTTGCCAACTTCCAAATCAAATGGACCGGAATTAACAAACATTCTTTGATCAGTACCTCGTATATTCAACCATCCAACATTTGTAATTGGATCACCTGAGTACCAGTAATTAGGATCAATTAAACTGCAATCAACGCCGCCATAGACACTCCCATCCTGATCATATGCACAGGGATCTAATATCTGACCAAGTCTTTTCTTGCCTGTCATATAATTTCTAGCCTTAACCTCGTCTTCAGGATCACCCAAAATCGGATCGGATTTTCTAGAACGAGTCAATGAAGTCATCTTTTGATTTTTAGCCCCAGGAAATTTTTCTATACCTAATTCACTTCCTTTTTTGTTGTATGCGGTGTCTAAAGGAGTATCAATCCCATCATCATAAATTTCGTTTGAATTATTATCAATAAAAGTTACTCCAGGAATGTAGCTTTGCGGTCCTTGTAATAGTGTTAAATAAAAAGCAGGATTTTCATTTCCAAAAGCAGGATCAATTTCTTCTTCATTGTAAATGAATCCTGAGTTTAGCAGCGTATCGCTTCCTACAAGATCATCCTCATAATTGATCCCAAGATCGGGATCAGTCCAGGCAGTAAAATAAACAGAGTCTAAGAGAGTATTTACTTTTCCAGTATTGATAATTTTGTATCTGACAAAAAGTACATTTTTAAGTTGAGGCGCATCATAAGGATGTACCGCAAAAACAGATTGGTGAATTTCTATTCCGAGAGGCGGAGTGTTTGGGAAATAAATTCTGTTTTCTACGCCATCATTATAAACACACCATGCAGTTTGAGAAGTATATTGGTATCCCAGTAAATCAGGCTTATCCTCATTTGGATCCCATTTATTATTTCCGTTCAAATCGATAGGATCGTAGTAGCCATTGCCGTCTCCATCATAGTACTCCGCACCATTTGCAACTGCAAATTTATATCGGTTCCACTCTTGATAATCAACAAAATTAGGGTGACTGGTATTAACATAGAAATCGTATCTTGGATCATATTGATTGGAATCTACATTACCGGGAATATAATTTTCAATTAAAGAAGCGGTTGCCATTCCATTTGCCCAGAGAGAATCGCCATTATAGCCGGATAACCAGAATCCACCTGAGAAAAGAAATCCAATGCCATCAAAACGACCAAGAGTACCATCAGGAGGAATATTAACATCTGCTAATACACCTTTGTTGTTAATGGGCAAATTGATGTTGTTGATATAAAACCTGTATTCTGCCTGCGGAAGGATTATTGCAGGCATTAAAAAGATAGATATTATCAAAATTTTCATGAGATCCTCTTATGATTTAAATATTGAAACCCAAAACTAGAATGAATTATTCAAAACTAAAATAAACGGTTGCTAATGTCAATCAATAAACTGTTCTGTAAATATTGTTGCTATCGGAACTCTTGTAAAAATATCTGCTACAATAATTTCAGACTAATTTTATTGGATAAGCCTTTAATCATCCCTAATTTTGTACTCAAAAATTTTAATCTATCAACAGAGGAGATAATTCTGTGATAATTTCAGTTCCAAAAGAAATAATGTCCGGTGAAAATCGTGTTGCCTGTGTTCCGGATGTTGTTTCTAAACTAATTAAAGCCGGATACGAAGTTCAGATTGAGAAAGATGCTGGGCTAAATGCCGGTTTTACCGATCAACAGTATCAAAAAGCAGGCGCAAAAATTATTGATAATCTTACCGATCTTTATGCAAATGCTGATATGGTATTTAAGGTTCAGCGTCCTATCGATCATCCAACCGCTGGAAAACACGAAATTGATTTAATGAAGAAGGGTACAATACTTATTTCCTTTGTTTATGTTCTTCACTATTCAGACATCGCAAAAAAGTGTGCAGAAAAAGGAATCGATTTAATTTCAATGGATATGATTCCAAGAACAACACTTGCACAAAAAATGGATGTGCTAAGTTCTCAGGCAAACATTGCAGGATATAAATCTGTTATACTGGCTGCTAACGAACTCGGTAAAATCTTTCCGCTTATGATGACCGCTGCCGGAACAATTTCTCCCGCTAAAGTTGTAATAATGGGTGCAGGCGTGGCAGGATTGCAGGCTCTTGGTACTGCAAAAAGATTAGGTGCAGTTGTTGAAGTTTCCGATATACGAACTGCAGTTAAAGAAGAAGTGCAAAGTCTTGGTGGTAGATTTATTGAAGTAGAAGGTGCAGAAGATATGCAGGATGCAGGCGGTTATGCTAAAGAAGCTTCACCGGAATTTCTACAAAAACAAAAGGAGACAATTTTCAAGCACGTTACTGAAGCTGATATCGTTATTACAACGGCACTTGTTCCGGGAAGAAAAGCTCCTGTACTTGTTTCAGAAGAAATGGTAAAGCATATGCGACCAGGCAGTGTTGTACTTGATATGGCTACTGAGTTTGGCGGTAATTGTGAAATAAGTGAACGCGGTAAAACTGTTAAGAAATATGGTGTATCAATTATCGGCGAATCAAATCTTCCTTCTTTAGTACCAACACACTCAAGCGAAATGTATTCTAAGAATATTCTTAGTCTGATACTTCATATTGGCAAAGAAGGAAAAGTTACGTTAAAACTAGAAGATGAAATTGTAAAAGGGTCTTTAATCACACATAATGGTGAAGTTATAAATCAAAGAGTTAAAGATCTTATCAAATAAATTTTTAAGTAAATAATAAAGGTACATTATGGAAGAATATTTGTTTTTAATGCACGTGTATGTTTTTGCACTTGCAATTTTTGTAGGGTTCGAACTCATCACAAAAGTACCGCCAACATTGCATACACCGCTTATGTCAGGCTCAAATGCAATATCCGGAATAACAATTGTTGGTGCAATTTTAAGTGCAGGGTTGGAACAATTTACAATCAGTACAATTCTTGGTTTAATTGCGGTGGCTTTTGCTATGATAAATGTGATTGGCGGATTTCTTGTTACCGATCGCATGTTAAAAATGTTTAAGAAGAAGTGAGTTGAAAAATGAAAATAATTATAGAAATAAGTTATCTGGTCGCTTCAATTTTCTTCATCTTTGGCATTAAATTTCTCGGTTCACCAAAGACAGCAAGAAAAGGTAATCTTTTTGCTTCAATAGGAATGTTTATTGCTATTGTTGTTACCTTATTTGATCAGCAGGTATTAACATATGAGTGGATAATAATCGGTGCATTGATCGGTTCTGTTGTCGGTCTTGTTATGGCATTCAAAACTCCGATGACAGGTATGCCGCAGATGGTTGGTTTGCTTAATGGATTTGGCGGCGGTGCTTCAATACTTGTGGCACTTTCAGAATATTTTAAGAAAAATCCAAATTATCCTGTCGATACAGGATTGCCATTCAATCTTCCAGTTGATCAAGCTGTTGCAATTATACTCAGTATTCTAATTGGCGGAGTTACCTTTACAGGTTCACTAATAGCTTTTGGAAAACTACAGGGATTAGTAACCGGAAAAGTTGTAAAATATCCGCTTCAACATTCTATGAATGCACTACTGTTTTTGGGAGTTCTAGGTGCAGGCGCTTATGTAGTTATGTTTCCAGCAATGATTAATATTGTACTAATTATTTCACTTGTAGCCTTGATCCTCGGAGTTTTGTTAGTACTCCCTATTGGCGGTGCAGATATGCCTGTTGCAATATCTTTATTGAATTCATATTCCGGTTTAGCTGGATCTATGACGGGATTTGTTTTAGGAAATAATGTATTGATTATTGCCGGTGCTCTTGTTGGTGCATCCGGGATAATATTAACGATGATTATGTGTAAAGGTATGAATCGTTCGCTTATGAATGTAGTTCTTGGCGGATGGGCAAATGCCGGTTCAACTGGTACCGCTTCTACTTCTTCACCCAAAGGTGATGTTAAATCCATTGATTCAGAAGAACTTGCGATGCTGCTTGATTCAGTCAGCAGCGTTGTAATAGTACCGGGTTATGGTATGGCTGTTGGACAAGCTCAGCACGCAGTTCGTGATCTTATGAACGTAATGGAGAAAAAAGGAATCAAAGTAAGATTTGCAATACATCCGGTTGCAGGAAGAATGCCCGGACATATGAACGTACTGCTTGCAGAAGCCCAGGTGCCTTATGATAAATTACTTGCAATGGAAGATATTAATGATGATTTCAATAATACTGACGTAGTAATTGTTATTGGTGCAAATGATGTCGTAAATCCTGCGGCTCGTCACGATGAAAGCAGTCCAATTTTTGGAATGCCGATTCTTAATGTTGATTATGCAAAAACGGTTATCATAAATAAACGATCGATGAATGCTGGCTATGCAGGAATTGATAACGAATTGTTTTTCTATCCAAATGCTCTTATGTACTTTGGTGATTCTAAAGATGCGATGACTAAGTTGGTTAATGAGATAAAGAATCTTTAAAGTAAAATAGTTCTGTCATTCCGGGCTTGACCCGGAATCCATTTCCCCAATCAAATTGTTTTGGTTGGGGATTTTTATTTCCACGAACCACTCTGTTTAACATCAATTTTAAGGCATATATTTGTAGTGCGTATTTCAATCTATACATAAGGGAAAAATTTTGAAAAAATTATTTGTTTTGTTGTTTATTGTTCAGGCTTCTGTAATATTTCCGCAGGAAGTGGTAATTAAAAGTCTTAAAACATTTACCACAAAGGATGCTAATTTAATTCCGGTTTTATCTTCTCCAAGAGATTTGCTAACTATCGATTTTGATGTTCAGGCAGAATATCCGCCAGACATCCACATAATCTTTAAGTTTTGTGATAGAAACTGGAACGCTACAGATAACATCTTTCTTGCAAACCAGGGGCAAAACACTGCATACTCATTTAATTATTTTTCACTTCCCACAACGGTCGAAGATGCAAAATATCATTACACAAATACTTTTCCTGATAAGGATGGATATGTTTCATTCCCTTTTTCAGGTAAGTGGAAATTTTACATTGTTGATTCGCAGAATTATGATTTAATATTTGCAGAGGGAAAGTTTTTTGTAGTAAAAGCTGATGTTCCTCTTAAAGTTGATATTAAAAGAGAAACGTTAGAAGATAAAAATTATTTTCCGCCTCAGCTTGGTCATAGCAATTGGATTATTGTGGATGCAATGCCTAAAGAGGATTATTTCCCATTTTTTGTTGATGAGCTTGAGATCGTTCAAAATCGTTTGATGGATTATTCAACTAAAGTGCCTCGTACTTCTACAGATCAGAACAGAGTTTTTGAATGGGATGGCGGATCAAAAGTAAGGTTTATTGCTAAAGACGTTTTTCCAGGAAATGAATATCGGCAGACAAACTTAACTGATATTAATATTTTTAACTCCAGGAATGTTAAAGCTCAGTTTGATGGAATGGAGTACAGCAGATTTTTACTTATGAGTAAGCGGGATAATAATGGAAGTTTCACTCTAAATGCTCCAAAAGATATTTACTCAACTTATATGAATGTAACATTTCAGATTAAACCTCCAGAGAAAGTTTACGGCGATATCTATTTGGTTGGTGCTTTTAATGATTGGAAAGTATCACAAAATTATAAAATGAATTTTGATGGTGATCATTTTGAATTAACAGTTCAGCTAAAAAGGGGAGTTTATGATTATCAATATGTTGTTGTAAATGGAGATTATTCGGATGTAACTAATCAGGATTGGTTTGTGCTTGAAGGAAACGATTGGCAAACCACTAATGATTATAATATTTTTCTGTGGTATCGTGATCAGGAGTATGGCGGCTACGATCGTATAATTGGCTATTCAAAAATTCAGACGAGATAAAAATTATGGATAAACTTTCAATCGGTGTTATTGGTGTCGGTCACCTAGGTAAACTTCATTCAAAAATGTTCAGCCAAATTAGTAATTGTAATTTTATTGGTGTGTTTGATTCAAATCCGGAGCAGGCAAAATTAGTTGCTGATGAATTTGGTGTAAAGCACTTTAATACAATCGAAGAATTGCTCTCTAATGTAAAAGCGGTTTCAATTGCAGCTACAACAACAGCCCATTATGAAGTAGCAAAGAAATGTTTTGAAAAAAATATTCACGTATTTGTCGAAAAACCGATAACCGCAGCTATAGAAGAAGGTGAGGAGTTAGTTAAGCTTGCAAAAGAAAAGAATCTAAAATTTCAGGTTGGGCATATAGAGAGATTTAACCAGGGATTGCTATCACTCGAATCTTTTATCTCTGATCCAATGTTTATTCAATCTGACAGGCTTGCACAATTTAATCCACGCGGAACAGATGTTGCCGTTGTATTGGATTTGATGATTCATGACATAGATATTATTTTGAGTTTTATTAAGAGCGATGTTAAACAGATTGATGCAAGTGGTGTTGCTGTTGTTTCTGATCATATCGATATTGCAAATGCAAGAATCCAATTTGAAAATGGTGCTGTTGCAAATGTAACTGCAAGTAGAATATCGCAGAAGAAAATGCGTAAGATGCGTATCTTTCAAAAAGATCATTATATCTCGTTGGATTTTGTTACTGGAGTTTCTGAAGTTTATCGTCTCCAACCGATTGATGAAGCCGCTTTACCGAATTCAATTTCTTTTGGTGAAATAGGAGTGGGTGATAGAAAAAAACGATTGATATATGAGCAGCCGGAATCTAAGGAGGTAAATGCTTTAAATTATGAATTACAGCTTTTTGTTGATTCCGTTTTAAATGACAAAAAAATTATTGTATCGGGTGAAGACGGTTTACGCGCATTAAAAGTAGCGGAAATTATAATCCAGAAAATTGAGCAATCAAAAGGAGTGTAGTAGTGAAAAGATTTTTTTCTATAGTAGTCTTATTGTCATTTGTAATCTCAGGAATTCAATGCAGTGTGTATGAATCCTTTACAAATCTTTCCAGACTGCAATTTAAGGTGGGACAAGTCGATGGATTTCAAATCAATGGAGTATCTATTTCCAATAAATCTAAACTTGGAGATTTCAATCCATTGGATTTATTAAATCTCTCAGCATCTTTTGCACAAGGTACTTTACCAGCATCTTTTGTTTTAAACGTTGAAGCAAAAAATCCAAACGATGGAACTAGCGGATACAAAAAATCCGATGCTACTTTGCAAAACTTTAAGTGGAGATTATTTCTTGATGATAAAGAAACAGTTTCCGGAGATATCGATCAGCCGGTTGCTATTCCCGGCACCGGTGATGTTACTACAATTCCTATCAGGATTAATCTTGATCTCATTAAATTCTTTAAGGACAAAGGATACGAAAGCATTATTAATCTTGCTTTAGCACTCGGTGGTAATCAAGGATCATCTTCAAAAGTGACTCTGTTTGCAACCCCAACGGTTAGTTCTCCGTTCGGTAATATCACTTATCCTGGTGAACTTAAATTAGTAGATACTCAGTTTTCTAAATAATTTTATTTTAGGAATGATTTATGGCTAAAACAGAAAAATACGCTGTCGGTGTTGATTTAGGCGGGACAAATATTAAAATCGGAATTGTATCCGATAAAGGTAAACTTGTTAAAAGTATTTCAATAAAAACCGAAGCTGACTGTGGACCAAAAACTGTTATTGCTAACATAATCAAAGGTGTTGAGACAATTATATCAAAAAATAAATTAAAAATACAAGGAATTGGAATCGGTTGCCCGGGTGTCGTATCAATCAAAAAAGGAATAGTTGAAAACGCACCTAATCTTCCCGGATGGAAAAATGTAAAACTCGGTCCGATAATTAAAGAAAAATTTGGTTATAAAGTTCATCTTGAAAACGATGCGAATGCTGCTGCTATTGGTGAGTTGATGTTTGGGGCAGGAAAAAAGTTTGATTCGTTTGTAATGGTAACTTTAGGTACTGGCGTAGGCGGTGGAATTGTTTTTAATAAAAAAATATTCCGTGGTGAGTTTGGCGCAGCTGGTGAAATTGGACATATATCAATAGATGTAAATGGTCCAAAATGTAATTGCGGTTCAACAGGCTGTATAGAAGCTTATGCGGGTAACTCTTATCTTAAAGAGCAGATTAGAGGTGAGCTTAAAGGGTATCCCGACTCAAAAGTCTGGAAATTAATTGAGAATGATTTATCAATAGTATCTCCAAGAATTATTCAGGCAGCATCAGAACAGAAAGATGCTTATGCTAAATTTGTAATCGAAAGAATGGGCAAACAACTTGGGGCTGCACTAGCCTCATTAAGTAACTTACTGGATATAAGTACTTTTATCATCGGCGGCGGAGTTGCAGGATTTGGCAAACCTTTGCTTGGTTCAACTCGTAAAACAATTTCTGAAAGAGTTCTTTTACCTTTACGTCAAAGAGTTTTAGTAATTCCTGCTAAACTGCAAAATGAAGCTGGAATAAAAGGTGCATCGTCATTGGTGTTCTATAATAATTAGTTTAAGCAAATATTATTTGTTGTTATATTTTAATTATTGAATCAGGTTACGCAAGGCTATTTATTATGTCATTCCGAACTTGTTTCGGAATCTTCTTTTATTAAAAATTCAAGATGCTGAAACGAGTTCAGCATGACAACTGTGTAAGGTGAGTTATTTATTAAACTGTGTGCGTCATCTCGAGCGAAGACGAGAGATGAAGTGTATCTTTGTTTTGTGGAAATGAGTCATCCTTCGAATGCAATCAGGATGACATTTAGTTTCAATTATAATAAATTATAAATATTGTATAAGGCTTTGAACTCATCCCCCGACCCCTTCTCTTATAAAGAGAAGGGGAGTAAAATAAAAGTTCCTCTCTTTTTAGTAGAGGGATTTAGAGCTTGCCCCGAATTTTTTTCGGGGGTGAGATATTGCATTCTAATTTTGATCATATTAATAATCTCTGAAGTTACTTTCTCACAGCAAAAAGATTCTCTTTCAATTTTAAATGATCCAGTCGGCAAAACAATCGATTCACTTTTCACTTCATCAGATAAAATTTCAAGTCCTGTAGATTCACTTTTTAATGCGAAATTAAAAGGCAAAACTTATGATGTAGATACAACAGTTTTTGCATCATCAAAAGATTCTTTAATCTTTTTAGTTAAAGATAAAAAAATGAATATCTATGGTGAAGGAAGTATCAATTATAAAACTACAGAAATTAAAAGCTCAAACATTTTTATTGATTTTGAATCCAATAATATAAACGCTGTTGGTGTACCTTCTGATACGTTGCCAGGAAAGTTTGATGGTACTCCTGTTTTAAAAGAGGGTACTGAAGTATACGCCGGTCAAACCATGAAATACAATTTTAAATCCGGTCAGGGATTAATATCTATTGCAAAAACTGAACAGGACGGATCAAAATACACTGGGACGAAAATTAAAAAGGTTGATAGAGAGACCTACTTTATTGAGGATGGAATTTTTACAACATGCGACGAAGAAGAATGTCCGCACTATCATTTTACCGCAAATAAGATGAAGGTTATTCATAAAGATCAACTTGTTGCTGATTGGATATTTATTAATTTTGGCGGCGTACCTTTGCCAATCCCATTACCCTTTGCTGTGTTCCCGATTGAATCCGGAAGACGCTCAGGAATTATTCCGCCTACATTTGGTAATGATGCAACATACGGAACTTACTTTAACGGCTTTGGATATTTTTGGGCAATAAATGATTATATCGATTTAAATCTTACAGGCGATTATTACACACGGGGGAGTTATAAGTTTGATACACGATTCAGATATTCTAAAAAATATAATTATTCGGGTAATCTGGAAGGCAGTTACGGAGATTTTATTCAAGGTGAAGAAACCGATGCAAATAGAGTTGAGAATAAAGAATGGCGCATTGCCTGGAATCATAATCAAGCAATAACTCCTACTTCAAGGTTTGATGCTAAACTGGAATTTATCTCCGGAACAAATATCAGAAGAGATATTAATGATCTTAATGAAATCTTAAGAAATGATGCTATCTCTAATGCTACTTATCATAAAACTTGGGAGGAGTCTGGTAACAGTTTATCATTAAGTTATTCCCGTAATCAAAATTTTGAATCAAATGATATTTCTGAAGAGTTACCGAATTTGACTTTTTCACTTGCGCAAAGTTACCCGTTTAGAGATAATGTAGGAACCCAGGAGTGGTATGAAACATTCGGGTATAATTATTCAGGTCAACTTCTAAATAAAAGAAAAAAAGTTGATGGAAATCTTAATACCCGAGGTGGAATTCAACATAATGTTAATGCATCGATCTCACCCAAGATTGGTTATTTCAGCATATCTCCAAGTTTCCGATACAACGAAAGCTGGTACAACAAGTTTGTAACCAAGTACACAGCAACAAATGATTCAGGTGAATATTATGTTCAAACGGATGATGTGCAGGGTTTGAGTGCTGTAAGAACATTTTCAACAGGCGTTTCTGCATCAACAAAATTTTATGGAATGTTTAATATAAATTCGTTTGGAATAAATGCTGTCAGACATACAGTTACGCCCTCAATCAGTTACAATTACGCGCCGGATTTTTCAACATCTACATGGGGGTATTATGATTCTTATATTGATTCTGCCGGTAACCCGGTTGAGTATAGTAGATATGAAAAAGAGATTTTTGGCAACCCATCAAGTCAGGAACAGCAAAGCATTAACTTTTCATTAGGTAATGTTTTTGATATGAAGACAAATGCTGATCCAACAGACACTACAGCTAAAGAAAATAAATTTCAACTGTTAAATCTTAGCGCATCTATGGGGTACAATTTTGCAGCAGAGACTTTCAAATTTTCTGATTTAAATTTGAGTTACAGAACTCAAATAGGAAGCCTATTAAGTTTTTCAGGAAGTTCAACTTTTTCACCTTATGATTATGAAGGAACCACTAGAGTTGACAGATATTTGATTAGTAATGGTGGAGGGTTATTAAGATTAACAAATACAAACTTTTCAGTTTCGTTATCGATAGCCGGCGATAAATTAAAATCATCTGAATTGGATAATCGAACTACAGTCCAGCAGGACCAATATTTACAAGCATCCGAAACAAGTATTTATCAGGGATTATATAATGATAGCGACGCTGATTTTTCAATTCCCTGGGATATCTCACTTAATTACTATTATAATTTATCGCGATCTGTACCTACGAATGAAAAGGTCACATCAAGCATTAGCGGAAGTTTAAATTTTAATCTTACTCCCAAATGGAAATTTTCTGTAACTGGAAGCTATGATCTTCAACAAAAAGAATTTGCTGCACCACAAATAAGAATTTCCAGAGATCTGCATTGCTGGACTATGAATTTAACTTGGAATCCAATCGGAACATATCGCGGTTACAATTTTGAAATAAGGGTTAAAGCTCCGCAGTTACAGGATTTGAAGATTACTAAACGTGACCAATTCTATGAGGGAAGATAACTTGCTTATTTATATTATAGATGGGAATAATTTAATCGGAAAAATTTCATCGTTGATGAGTCTTCAAAAAAAAGACAAACAGGCCTCCCGCGAAAAACTTGTTTATATGCTCGATCGCTATTTTATCCAGAAAAAAGCAAATGTAACTTTGCATTTGGATGGACATCCGAACGGAAGAATAAATTCATCAAAGATTAAAATAATATATTCGGAGAATTTAACTGCTGATGAAAAGATCAAAAAACAGATATCTCAATCAAAATCACCAAGAAATATTATTGCAGTAACCTCAGATTCTAACCTTGCACAATTCGCAAAAGTAAGCTCAGCAAAGGTCATCTTCAGTGAGGAGTTTGCTGCAGAAATAAATAAATCAAATATTGTTCTGGATGAAGAAGGCTTAATTAAATCAATAAATAATGTGAAGGAGTTTAAAAAGCTTTTTGGTGTTGATGATGGCTAAAAAACGTTAAGACTTGCTGGGGTTTTATAAAGAATTATTCTTATTATGTAATTGTAATTAGTACTATTAATCAATAATCAATCATGGAGGATTAGTGAGTTTTTATTATTTACCTGTTTCTAAAAATATTCTTTTGGGAGCTATAGTTTCCTTAATAATATGTTCAAATATTTTTGCACAGATTGATAATCCCTTAACAGATCATGTCCCATTTGAATATATTAAATATATTCAAGAATATCAGAGTGATGCTTCTGATGCTGTGATTACCGATAGTGAAGGTTATGATAATTATAATTTAGGAACTGCTTTTGCAGAACCGCATCTTGTACAAAATCCTAACAATGCCTTACAGTATTTTACTTCATTTAATACAAATACCGCATATCGTACTGATGATGCATTTAACTGGATTATTAGTGCGCCACCCTTTGGGGCAATTACCCGTGGTGACCCTGTTAATGCTTACGATAGTTTAGGAAATCTTTTTTATGAAAATATGTCCGGTTCTGGAAGTCTAATTGAAAATTCTAGGGTAATTAGATCTACAGATAACGGAACAACTTGGGGAGCTTCTGTAATTGCCGTTTTAGGTAATGATAAAAACTGGATTGCTGCTGATCAAACTTCCGGACCTTATGCAAATTACTTGTATACAACAATGACTAATAGCGGTACGGGTAGTTTTTATAGAAGCACTGATCATGGTGCTACTTTTACAAGCACTAATTCATTCTCAACACAATTGCTACCGGGTATGATGGTAGCTGTTGGTCCAAACACTGTTGGTGGCGACACATCAGGTGGTTGTGTTTATGTGGTAACTAATTCAGGTGGTTCTTTTGCTTCTACTTATACTTTTTATGTTTCAACTGATGGAGGTTTAACTTTTACTCTAAAATCTGCACAGAATTTTTCTAACTATGTTGGAACTAGTGTTAATGGAAGAAACTCCGTTCAAAACATGAGAACCAAACCTTATCCATTTATTACCGCAGATAATAGTTATGGTCCTCATCGTGGAAGATTATACTTGGTTTATGCTTCTAATACTCCTGCTGGTGATGGAAACAAACCAGATATATTTTGCCGATACTCAGATAATCAAGGACAAACCTGGTCTACTGCTGTTGTAATTAATGATGATAGTAACACAACTGCAAATAATCAATGGCATCCATCAATCTGGTGCGATAAAACCTCTGGAAGATTATTTGTAAAATGGATGGACACTCGGGATACCCCAACAAGCGATAGTGCGCATATTTATGCAAGTTATTCTGATGACGGAGTAACTTGGGCACCCAATCAAAAAATCACTACTGCTAAAATGAGAATCAATTGTTCAACTTGCGGAGGTGGCGGTACACCAAGATATCAGGGTGATTACGACGCTATAACCGCAATTGATAATCAATCTCTTATGGTTTGGACAGATTTCAGAGCCGGAACATTTGGCAGTTATGTTGGTTTCTTCCCTGATTTTGCAATGCTTGTCTCACCAACTATTGATTCTATAGCTAGTGATCAGGATTCGGTATTTTATGATATCAATGTACCAAGCGTAAAGTTATATGATAAGGACGCTATCTTTTCTGCAATTGTTACTCCAATTCCTTCTTCAGGAGATATTGATATAGGCTTTCCGAATGGAAATACATTATCAAGTTTTCCTAGTACACTACAGATGAGGGTTAAAACTTCCGGCAATGTTCCTGTTGGGGACTATACTATTACAATTTCAGGAAATGGACCTAACGGTACACCTGTTCATAAAAGAACGGTTGCCCTTTATGTTGGATTAGCTATTCCTGTTGAACTTACAGCATTTAATGCTTCGGTAAATAAAAATGACGTTGTTCTGAATTGGACAACTGCCACAGAACTTAATAATCTTGGATTTGAAATTCAAAGAAGCTCTAATAATGAAGATTACACTTCTGTAGGATTTATAAATGGTAAAGGCACAACAACTGAAATGAACCAATATTCATTTACGGATAAAACTGTAGATGCAGGAAATTACAAGTATAGACTAATGCAAAAAGATTTTAATGGTACATATGCATATTCACAGGAAATAGAAGTTGAGATTAGTCTGCCGCTTGAATACTCTCTTGATCAGAATTATCCGAATCCATTTAATCCAACTACCACTATTCGTTTTGCAATTCCGGAAGACAATTTTGTTAGTATAAAATTATATGATGTTCTTGGAAATGAAGTTATCACACTTGTAAATGAACAAAAACAAGCAGGCAGATTCGAGATGTTATTTAATGCATCAAATATTGCAAGCGGAGTTTACTATTACCAGATTTCATCGGGCAGCTTTACTAAAACTAGAAAACTTATGTTGATGAAATAATTCGATGTCATCCTGAGCGGAGACGAAGGATGAATCATTTTTTGTTTATTTAAGGCACGAGCAATCGTGCCTTTTTTATTGAATGATGATTACGAGAATTACGATAAATCTTCTTAATTTTACATCGACAATAATTACTAACTATGTTTTTCACTCACATCCACGCAGGGGCGTTTATGAAAAAATTCTTTTCTGTATTCCTATTCTTCTTTCTTTCATCCTTTACCTTTTCTCAAATATTAAATGAACAATACTTTAAAGAAAACCACGAGGTTTATTTTAAATTTCTTATCTCAGATCAATCAGAATTAAAATCTCTAACTAGGGTAATATCAATTGATAATCTTGAAGGATATACTGTTTATGCTTATGCAAGCGAAACAGAATTTCGTGAATTTGAAAAATTAAATTATTCTTACACAGTATTAACCCATCCCGGCAAATTAATCGAACCTGAAATGTCATTCGATATTGAAGGAATAAGTGCGTGGGATGTTTATCCAACTTATGATGCTTATGTTATGATGATGTATTTATTTCAAGCAAATTATCCAAACTTATGCAGAATCGTTGATGGCGGAACAACTGTTCAAGGTAGAAAAATTTTATTTGCTGTTATTTCAGATAATGTAAACCAGCATGAAACTGAACCTCAGTTTATGTACACATCTTCAATTCATGGAGATGAAATAACTGGTTACGTTCTAATGCTAAGACTTATTGATTCATTGCTAACCACTTATGGTACAGATGCCAGAATTTCCAACCTTGTTAACAATGCTGAAATATGGATTAATCCACTAGCAAATCCTGATGGTACCTACAGAAGCGGAAACAGCACTGTTTATGGAGCAACAAGGGGTAACTACAACAACTATGATCTTAACAGAAATTTTCCCGATCCCATTTATGGTGTTAATTCAAACCAGCAGATAGAAACTGCAAGATTCAGAACTATAGCAGAAGCAAATAACTTTGCACTTGTTGCAAACTTTCATGGAGGAACAGAAGTCGTAAACTATCCCTGGGATTCCTGGACAAATGCCTATCCTGATTATCGTCATCATCCCGATGAAGTCTGGTATCAATATATTTCTCATCTTTATGCGGATACCTGTCAGGCTAATGCTCCCTCAGGTTATATGAACGGCTATGATGATGGAATTACAAATGGTGGTGATTGGTATATTATTTCAGGTGGTAGACAAGATTACACAAACTTTTACAGATGGGGAAGGGAAGTAACTATAGAAATATCTGACACAAAGTTGATACCTGCTTCACAACTGCCTGCACATTGGGATTATAATAGAAAGTCTTTAATCAAATATATGGAAGCAGTATTAAAGGGAGTTAATGGAGTTATAACGGATACTCTTGGAAACCCAGTAAAAGCAAAAATTACAATTCTAAATCATGATGCTGATAATTCTTTTGTGTATTCAGACTCAACAGGATTTTATTTGCGTATGCTTGCACCGGGTACTTACTCATTTAAATTTGAAGCACCCGATTACTACAGTCAAACGATTAACAATATCGTTGTAAATAATTACAATTCCTTAACAACGTTAAATGTTGAACTCGTTTCGAGCATAATCCCTGTTGAGCTTGTGTCATTTACTTCCTCAGTTAGTGAAAATAATGTTACACTAAGTTGGATGACAGCAACTGAAACAAATAATATGGGATTTGATGTAGAAAGAAAACAAGTCCATAATCCTCAGACCTCAGTCAGCAATGAGGAATGGAATGCAATTAATTTTGTAGATGGAAACGGAACAACAACTGAAACGAATAAGTATTCTTTCACAGATCATGGTCTCAATTCAGGCAAGTATCAATATCGTTTAAAGCAAATTGATTTTAATGGCTCATTTGAATATTCAAGCATTATAGAGGCTGAAATTGGTTCTCTAAATAAGTTTGTTTTGGAACAAAATTTTCCAAATCCTTTTAATCCAAGTACAACAATCCATTATACAATCCCAAATGTCACCCTGAGTCTGTCATCCCGAGCGGAGTCGAGGGACGAAGGGACTAGAGTGCAACTAAAAGTTTATGATGTTCTTGGAAATGAAGTTGCTACTCTAGTTAATGAAGCTAAATCAGCAGGAAGTTATGAAATCGAGTTCAACGCTGAAAAACTTTCTAGCGGAATATATTTCTATGAATTAAAAGCTGGTGCCTTTATTCAAACAAAAAAAATGATACTTTTACAGTAAAATATTTAGAGGCTGTCTCAAAAGTTGGGGTCGCATATGTCATTCCCGTGAAAACGGGAATCTAAATTGCTTAAAACAAAATGGATTCCCACTTCCGTGGGAATGACGTTCAAGTGTTTTTTTCTTTTGAGACAGCCTCAATTTTATTTTGATTAAACTCATATTTTCATATCTTGCTTCAGGAAATTCCGATTTAACAAAAACCCAGTATGAAAAATTATATCATTCTCATTATTATTTTCACCTCCTTTATAACATTGGCTTACTCCGGCTTATTCGATTATGATCTTCTTGGAGGTACTCAATTAAATGGAAGTGGCTGTGTTTGCCACACAACAGAACAAGACACAACAGTTTCTGTTTGGATTGAAGGACCTGACACCTTAAAAACAGGTGAAACAGGTATATACAGAATGTTTCTCGCAAATGGTCCAGCAGAAGCAGGTGGACACAATGTAGCTGGCAGATTTGGAATAATGTCACTGGTAGATACTCTTTCTGTGTGGGATTATCGTTCACCCAACGAATTAACACAAGCTTTTCCTTTGGTGTTTCCAACTCCGCAGGAT
This sequence comes from Ignavibacteriaceae bacterium, assembly GCA_041738675.1. Taxonomy (GTDB): domain Bacteria; phylum Bacteroidota; class Ignavibacteria; order Ignavibacteriales; family Ignavibacteriaceae; genus IGN3. The sequence continues at coordinate 147,576 of JBGSPH010000002.1, read as the reverse complement.
ACAATTTATTGGGAATTTGCTTATACGGTTCCGGATTCAGTTTTGATTGACACATTATATTCATGTGGATTGAGCCTTGTCTATGATCATATCCCGGATTTTCTTGATCGATGGAATTTCGGTCCAAAGTTTCCGATCGTGGTGATAGAAGAAATAGTACCGGTTGAATTTGTCTCATTTACTTCTTCAGTAAGCAGCGATTTTATTTTGCTAAAGTGGGAAACTGCAACGGAAATAAATAACTCTGGATTTGAAATTCAAAGACTGAAAAATAATAATATTAATAAATTACAAGAATGGGAAAGTATCGGATTTATAACTGGAAACGGAACCACAACTGAACCACAATCATATTTCTTCGTTGATGAAAATCTTGATATTGCCGAATATCAATACAAATTAAAGCAAATAGATTTTGATGGTTCGTTCCACTTCTCAAATACAATCGAAGTTAAGATTGCTAGTCCTGCAGATTTTATTTTAAAACAGAATTATCCAAATCCATTTAATCCGAGTACAACAATCCATTATACAATCCCTAATGTCTCCCCGAGTTCGTCATCCCGAGCGGAGTCGAGGGACGAAGGGTCACTAGTGCAACTAAAAATTTATGATATTCTTGGAAATGAAGTTGCGGTGCTTGTAAATGAATATAAAATAACTGGTAATTATAATGTTAAGTTTGATGCACAGAATCTTTCTAGCGGAATCTATTTTTATAAGCTAAGTATTGGGATTAGAGAAGTAGTTAAGAAAATGATTTTGATGAAATGATAATCAACAAATGAAATGCCCATCATAAAGGTGGGCATTTTAGTTTTAAAACGATGTTACAAAATTTAAATTGTAAGAAGAAGTATTATCAGGATAACTCTGAACACCTAACGAAACATTCCATCCAACTTCCTGACTAAGATTATTATTGTATTTTGAAACCAACCTCACAGCATTGATGGCACTAATTACTCGATTAAGCAGCAATCCCCAAACAACAAATCTAACATCATTAAAAGTTTGTTCTGATGAAACCCACATATCTCTGTAAGTTTTTCTTTCTTCTGAAGTATTCCATTTCCAAAAATATTGTTCCGTGTTGTACATTTCATCAAAGTTTCGTTCAAATGCTTTTTGATCATTATACTGATCAATACTTAAATACTCACTAATGGTAGCATAATAATCATCATCCTTATTTTCAGTAGATATATCGGCATTAGTTTGTGCATAAGAAATGTATCTGTCTTTTTGCCAGTTGCCATAAACATTCATTCCAATGTAAGTTCCCCAAAGAACGCCATCTGCAACAGTAAAATAAATTCCACTGTCATAAGCATCGGCATATAATTCACCCATACCTGGCAATAGTAAAGAATAAACAATTGCTAAGCCGGTACTCTTCTTTTGTTTTACATCATCAAGTGCAATCTGATGATCTATGTCATTAAACTGAGATATTTCAGATATCGCATGCTGTTTGAATGAGTAAAAAGATTGTTCTTCAATTTGTGAAAATATTTGAGTGGAAAGTGTTATAACGAGTATGAGAATATTTTTCATTTTTTTTACTTGAATATTATATGGAGGATGTTTCTAATGCAACGGAATTTTTTATCTCTTTTATTTTGCCAAAAGCCAAGCCTTTTTCAATTTGTTGTACTGTCACAGTACAAACCTGGTTTTCTAAATTATCCTGAAATTTACTTTGAACCCTAACATAGTTTGAAGAAAAGCCTTTTATTGAACCATCATTATCTTTGGATTCAAAAAGTACTTCAATATTTTTTCCGATAATGCGATTGTAAAAATCATTTTTCTTTTTATCACTTAAAATCCTAAGCATCTTATTTCGTCTTTTTCTTTCAGCAGGATCAACTGAATCTGAAAATGCTAAAGCCTTAGTTTCTGGTCTTTCAGAATAAGTGAAAACGTGTAAGTAAGAAATTGGTAATTCAAGAAGGAAGTTATATGTTTCAATAAACTCCTTTTCGGTTTCACCGGGATATCCAACAATAACATCTACCCCGATACCAATATCTGGGATCAATTGTTTTGTTTTCAATATAACATTTTTATAATCGTCTGATGAATATCTTCTTTGCATTGAATGTAAAATTTTGTTACTACCGCTTTGCAATGGAATGTGAAAATGATTACAAAGTTTTTCAGATTCTTTAGTAAGATTTATAATCTCATCAGTTAATAAATTTGGCTCAATCGAGCTGATTCTAATTCTAAAATCACCCTCAACTAAAATTAGATTTTTTAATAACCTATAAAGATTCAAATCAAAGGATTTACCATAATCCCCAACATTAACTCCGGTAAGAATAATTTCTTTGTATCCATGCTTAACAAGATTTGTAAACTCTTCTAAAACTAATTCAGGATTCATACTTCTGCTTTTGCCACGTGCAAGCGGAATCGTGCAGAACGTACATTTATAATCGCATCCATCCTGAATCTTAAAATAAGCTCTAGTTCTGCTGTCTGCATTCGTAGAACTTGCTAAACCAAATTTATTCAGCTCATCACTTGGGGAAACATAAATACAGGAAAGCTCTTTTTTGTTAAAGTCCTTTAAAAGTGAAAATATTTCAAACTTTTCATTGCTTCCAAGCACAGCATCAACACCATCGATTGAGGAAATTTCATCTGCTCTTAATTGTGCATAACAACCTGTAACAATGACATAAGCAACTGGATTATTTCTAAGCACTCTTCTTACAAGCTGCCTGCATTCTTTCTCGGCATTTTCAGTAACTGTGCAGGTATTGAACACATAAACATCTGCTTTATCTTTTATATCCACAACAGAGAAACCATTATTTAAAAATTGATTTCCGATGGTTGATGTTTCTGAAAAATTAAGTTTACAGCCTAATGTATGTAGTGCAACTGTTTGGGGCATTTAGGTTTTTGTTTGATAAAAAAGATGCTGTCTCATAAATCGAGTTTTATGTGTCATTCCCGTGAAAACGGGAATCCATAATACCTAAAATAAAGTAGATTCCCACTTTCGTGGGAATGACAATCTGTAGTTTTGAATTTTGGGACAGCCTCATTTAAGTTTTTGTTTGATATAAAAAGAGCGGGATGTTTTCCCGCTCCTAATATAGAATATCTAAGAGAATTTATTCAGTCTCTTCTTTTTTCACTGTGTCTGGTTCAGGTACTTCAAAGATTGGAAATTCAGATGAATCTATTGTTCCCATTTCTGCACTTTGGATATTCTGAACTGTAACCCGCTCTAATTTGTAAGTATTGATATACTGTTCTATTTCTGCATCAGATTTTTCTTTAAGAGCAGCAATAGCACTTAAAACTATTTTCTTGCTTTCCTTATCGAACTCAATAACCTTTAATGGAATTGTTGAATCGATAGGGAAGTGATTAGCAATATTTTTAATCTTGGATGTAGAAAGCTGAGTTGTTGGAACAAATCCATCAACGTGTGAAGGAAGTTCAGCAATAATTCCTTTTTCAATTATTCTTACAACCTTACCGTCTGTAATTTTTCCAACAGAGTAATCTTGTTCAAAAGTATCCCAGGGATTATCCATAATTTGTTTATGTCCAAGTGATATTTTTCTCTGTTCAACATCAACACCAAGAACCAATACATCTATTTTCTCATTTTTCTTTACAACTTCTCCGGGATGTCGGATTTTCTTTGTCCATGATAAATCAGAAATGTGAACTAATCCATCAACTCCTGGCTCAAGTTCTACGAAAACACCAAAGTTTGTAAGATTACGAGCAACACCTGAGTGTTTAGATCCAACAGGATATTTAGCCATTAAGGTTTCCCATGGATCCGGCTCAAGCTGCTTGATACCGAGAGAAATTTTCTTTTCTTCTTTATCAAGACTTAAAATAATTGCTTCAATAACCTGTCCCATTGCAACTATTTGTGATGGATGTTTTATGTGCTGTGTCCAGCTCATTTCTGAATTGTGAATAAGACCTTCGATTCCTTTTTCGATCTCAATGAAAGCACCGTAATCAGTAAGAGAAACAACTCTGCCTGATACTTTATCACCAAGATTATATTTTTCAGAAATTTGATCCCAAGGATGTGGAAGAAGTTTTTTAAGTGAAAGAGAAATTCTTCTCTTCTCTTCATCAAAATCAGTAACAACCACTTTAATAGTTTCATCAAGTTTTACAACTTCATTTGGATGGTTGATTCTTCCCCAGCTAAGATCTGTAATGTGGATAAGACCATCAACGCCACCAAGATCAACAAACACACCAAAATCTGTAATTGCTTTAACAGTACCTTCAAGTATCTGTCCTTTTTCAAGGCTGGTAAGTATTGCATTTCGTTGATCAGAAATTTCTTCTTCAACAAGTACTTTGTGTGATACTACTACGTTCTCAGTAGGAACATTAACTTTAACAACTTTGAAATCCATTGTTTGACCAACGAATGCATCAAAATCTCTGATAGGGCGAATATCAATCTGTGAACCTGGTAAAAATGCTTCCATTCCTAAAAGATCAACAACCATTCCGCCTTTAATTCTTTTAACAATTTTACCTTCGATAATTTCGCCGGTATCGTGAGCTCTGAGAACCTTTTCCCAGATGCGTAAGAAGTCTGCTCTTTGTTTGCTTAGAACAAGATTACCTTCCTGATCTTCAACACTTTCAAGAACTACTTCGATTTCCTGTCCGACTTTTAAATCAACACCTTCAAAAAATTCGTGACGTGGAATTGTACCTTCTGATTTAAAACCAACATCAACGATAACATTATCGCCCATGATTCTAACAACTTTCCCCTTGATCATCTCACCTTCTTTAACATCTCTAAATGAATCTAAGTAGAGTTTTGCCAGCGACATAAACTCTTCTTGAGAGTATTCTTCATCGTTAAATTTATTCTTGGCTTTTTCGTACTCATCGGGAGTCACAGTTTTTAGAGTCGTTTCTTTCTCTTGGGACATTAATCCTCCTAAAAATATTTTTCTGTTTTTCTGAGTCTCAGCCGGATAGCTCAGTAGAACAGACTATTTAGTTTAACATTAGTTTAGCCGGCTTAAATTTTAATTCCTTTATTATCAGCTATAATTTTTACTTGATTCAAAATTTGTTCAACTTGTTCATCTATTGTGGTGTTGGATGTATCAACTTCGATTGAATCGAGAGCTTTTTTTAGCGGACTTGCTTCGCGGTTTGAATCGATAAAATCCCTATTCTTCAAATTCTCTTTTACTTTGTCGATTGGAACATCAGTCCCTTTTTCAGAAAACTCTTTAGCACGTCTTTCAGCTCGTTCATCAATTCCTGCAGTAAGAAAAATTTTAACATCTGCGTCAGGATAAACAACAGTTGCTATATCTCTGCCCTCCATAACAACACCGCCGTTTTTCCCCATTTCCTGCTGTTTCTTAACAAGAATTTTTCTCACACCTTCGATGCAGCTTATTTCACTTACATTACTATTTACTTCAAAAGAACGAATTTCTTTGGAAACATCTTCTCCATTTACAGTAATGTTAGTTTCACCATCAATAAAACTAAGAACTATTTTCAAACTGTTTGCAAACTCTATTATTTCATTCGTTTTTCCCATCAAATTATTTCTTAAAACGAATAAAGTAACCGCCCGGTACATCGCACCCGTATCAATGTAAAGATAATTCAATCTTTTAGCTACAAGTTTTGCGGTTGTACTTTTACCGGAGCCTGCAGGTCCGTCTATGGCAATGATTAGCTTTTTTGACATAGGGTACAAAAATATGTATAACTATTTAATTATCAAACGTTTAGGGGGATTGAAAAAGCTGAAATATGTCGGCAACTTAGTTTATTTCTCGTCCACCAAGTTCCTCAATAATGATTTTTTCGTATGGATCTGTTATTTTTGAAGATTTTGAGCTCTTTGTTGATTTAGCCTCTTTATTGGGAGTAGATTTTGGTTTTTGAATCTCGTCAAATCCAAACTTAATATTTACCTTTTTACCAAAAAAGTCACGCGATTTTTTATTGATATACTCTTGATGAAATCGAAGTGAAGATTCTGCTGTAGGATCAGATGATTCTAAATGCAGATTTGTTCCATCAAAGTTTAGAGGTTTTACGTTGTTAAAAAGTGGAGTTAGTAAAAACGATTTTTCCTTGCAAACATCATCAACAAAACTTTGCCATTTTTGAGTTATCATTTCAAAATTTAAATCTGATTGAATTCCGGAAAGTGTTTGCTTGATTGGTGTAACAAATGCTTCTGCTTTTGGAGTTTGTTCAGGTTTTATTTCACGTTTTTTCTCAGGTGGAATTTGTTTTGAAGTATATGATGCTGAACTTTTTTCTTTTGCAATTGAATTAACAGTACTACTTTTTATTTCAACATTCCCTGTTTCCAATCCGGATATTATTTCTGAAAGAGTAGCAGACTTTTCTAATCCAACAAGATTAGTTAGTGCAATTTCGATTTTAAGTTTTTGATTATTTGAATAACGCAATTCCTGTTGAAGTTTACTCAAGTAATTTAATATTCTTAACAAATCACCTTTAGAAAAAGTCTGGATGTAATTTGCATACTTTGTTCGATAAACTTCAGCGGTTTCAACAAGTTCAGTTCTTTCCGTTAAGATAACTGTAAGAATATTTCTAAAGTGTTCTAATAACCCATCGGTAAAGTCAATAAAATCCCAGCCGTTCTGATAAATTTTATCCGTTGTCTGAAAAACAACATTAAAATCTTTTTGAAGAATTGCATCAGAGATTGTAAAAAATAAATCATCATCAATAAGATTTAACATTTTAGAAACTGTTTCGGAATCAATCTTATCACCACAAAAAGAAATTACCTGATCAAACAAGCTTTGTGCATCACGCAAAGCTCCATCAGCTTTTTTGGAAATGAGCGTGAGTGTTTTGTCATCGATAGAAATATTTTCTGCTTTTGCGATCTCACTTAATGTTTTTTTAATTGTATCAAGCTGGATTCTTCTGAAATCAAATCTCTGGCAGCGTGAAATAATTGTAAGTGGAACTTTATGAATATCCGTAGTTGCAAAAACAAAAATTGTATGCGCGGGTGGTTCTTCTAATGTTTTTAGGAATGCGTTAAACGATTCCTTTGTAAGCATGTGAACTTCATCAATAATATAAATCTTATACTTACCGCGCGTTGGTGCATACTTAACAGATTCTCTTAACGTTCTTATCTCATCAATACCACGATTAGAAGCACCATCAATTTCAATGATATCCATTGTTTGGGAATCATTAATGGTTTTGCACATTGCACACTCATTGCAAGGTTCAGCATTGTGAGGATTTTCGCAGTTCAAAGCTTTAGCAAGTATTCTTGCAGTTGTGGTTTTACCAACTCCGCGTGGACCCGTAAAAATATATGCGTGAGCAATACGATTGGTTTTTATTGCATTCTTTAAAGTTGCGGTTATGTGTTCCTGTCCAACAACATCTTCAAATTTTTGCGGGCGCCATTTTCTTGCTGTTACTTGATAAGCCATAATCTTTATATAATTTCTTTACTTAAAAAACTTACTAATTCTTCAAGATACTTTTTATCTGTTTCGTTAAACGAACAATAATCTGTGCTATCTAAATCTAAAACACCAAATAATTTATTTTCCTTAAAAATCGGAACAACAATTTCTGATCTTGAATCAACATCACAGGCAATGTGCCCGGGAAATTTATCAACATCTTCAACAATAATTGTTTTTCTTTCTTTTGCCGATGTGCCGCAAACACCGCTGCCCATTATTATTTCTGTGCAGGCAACTTTTCCCTGGAATGGTCCAAGATAAAGTTTAGTTCCATCAAAAAAATAAAATCCCACCCAACTTATTTTAGAAAATGTTTGCTTTAGCGCTGCTGTAAAATTAGAAAGATTTGTAACAAGATAATCTTCTTTCCGCAATAAACTTTTTACCTGCTTATCTAAAAGCTGATATTGTTCATCCATAGATGGATCGTTATTTACAACTAATGATTCAGACATTATTTCTTTTTCTTGGTTTTAATAACTTTTTGTTTTGTCACAGGTTTAATTTTTTTCATATCAGGAAACACATAAGGTATTGCTTCTTCCAATTTTGCAATCGGAATTATTTTTAATCCTTCCTTAACTTTTTCAGGCATCTCTTTTAAATCAATCTCATTATCCTTTGGAATAAGAATAGTTTTTATATCATTTCGCTTGGCAGCTAGTAATTTTTCGTTCAACCCACCGATAGCTAATAACGAACCTGTAAGTGTAATTTCCCCCGTCATAGCAATATTATTTGATGCTGGCATTCCGCTTACAGCCGAAAGCATTGCCATAGCCATTGTTATTCCTGCAGAAGGACCATCCTTTGGAATTGCGCCTTCAGGAAGATGAATGTGAATTTCCTTTCCCTTAAAGAAATCAGGATTCAATCCTAAATGCTTTGCTTTGGATCGCAAATAACTTAATCCAGCGTGAGCAGATTCTTTCATTACATTTCCAAGCTGTCCGGTAAGAGTTAACTTACCGCCGCCGTTCATGATTGTAACATCCACAGTTAGTATTTCTCCTCCAACACTCGTCCAGGCTAAACCAGTAACGCTTCCAACTTTGTTTAACTTGCTATGCCTGTGAGCTCTGAAACGTGGAGTTTTTAAATAATCTTCTATTCTAACTTCATCAATAACTTGTTTGTGTGGTTTTACCACTTTTCCATTTGAAGAATCTTTAACAACAATATCTCTTGCAACTTTTCTGCAGATAGTAGCTAATTCTCTCTCAAGATTTCTTACGCCAGCTTCTCGCGTGTATTCTGAAATAATTTTTCTAATACTTTCATCAGAAAAAGTTACATTTTTATTTTCAATTCCATGTGCAATAAGCTGCTTTGGTAAGATGTGTCTTTTTGCAATTTCAAGTTTATCAAACTCAAGATATCCGGGCAGTTCTATAATTTCCATTCTATCCTGCAATGGAAGTGGAATATTATACCTTACATTTGCAGTTGTGATAAACATAACCTGACTTAAGTCATAATCAACTTCAATGTAATGATCATTGAATGAATTGTTCTGCTCAGGATCTAAAACTTCAAGCATCGCTGATGAAGGATCCCCGCGAAAATCCATACTCATTTTATCAATTTCATCTAAGAGGATTACAGGGTTTACCGTTCCAGCTTTTTTCATCGAGTGAATAATCTTACCAGGCATAGATCCAATATAAGTTTTTCGATGACCCCGTATTTCAGCTTCATCACGAACGCCGCCAAGACTAATTCTTATAAAGTTTCTACCAAGAGCACGAGCAATAGATTTTCCTAAAGAAGTCTTACCAACTCCGGGAGGTCCTACAAAACAGAGTATCTGTCCTTTCATATGCTTAACAAGATTTAGCACAGCAATATGCTCGATAATTCTTTCTTTCGGTTTTTCTAACCCAAAATGATCTTCATCTAAAATTTTCTGAACATGCTTAATACTTAAATTATCTTTAGTTCTTTTGTACCAGGGAATATCAACCAGCCAATCAAGATAATTTCTGATTACTGTTGATTCAGGGGACATAGAAGGAGTTTTTCTCAGCTTATTAAATTCTTCGAGCGCTTTTGCCTCAACATCTTTTGGCATTTTTGCTTTTAATATCTGATCCTTAATCTTACCAAACTCTGAGTTCGATTCTTCATCATCACCAAGCTCATCCTGCAGAATTTTTATTTGTTCCTGTATTATAAACTTGCGCTGAGTTTTTGCAATATTTTCCTGAACCTTATTATCAATCTCTTTTTCAATTTTCAGAATATCAATTTCCGAATTAAGGATTTTTATGACTTCATAAAACTGTTCCTTCAAAATATATTTAGAAAGTATATTTTGTTTTATCTCAATTGATTGATTGATATTTGCGGCTGCGTAGAAAACTTTTCTATCCGGTTCTTCAATGTTATCGAATGCTGCAATTGTTTCATTTGGAACATTACGGCTAATCTTAACATAATCTTTAAACAGCTGAGACATTTGTCGCATCAATGCATTCATCTCGTGATCAACAATTGTTTCAGGGATAATTACTTCAACCTTCCCCTCAAAAAATTCTTTACGATCTGTAAAGTTTATAATTCGAGCTTGTAATAATCCATCAACTAAAATCTTCAGCAAGCCATTAGGTAGTTTTAAGATTTGTACGATCTTTGCAACAGTTCCTTCAAGATAAAAATCAGTCGGTTTAGGGTCTTCTATACTGGATTTTTTTTGTGTTGATAGAAAAATGTATTTCGTATTTTCAACCGCGTAATTTGCAGCGTTTATTGATTGTTCACGTCCTACAAGAACGGGAAAAATCATATATGGAAAAATTACAATATCTCTTAATGGAAGAATCGGTAAGATTGATGGAATTTCATCAACTAAATTATTTTCTTTAGACTCTTTTTTAACTAAATCATCAGTTTGGCTCAATTTCTCTCCTTATTTTCGCTCTAATTTTGTGCGCAAATATACCCAAACTGAAAGGTGCTATCAAGGAAGTAAAATTGGACAATTTAATTGTGTGATACAGAGTTTTTATATTTGCATCAAAAGAATAATAAATATGATTAAAGACATTTTAGAAATTGCCGGAATAGCCGGTGAAATTATTCGTGATGGATTTGGAAAGAATTTTAAGATCGAGTATAAGACGAATGAAAAAAATCTTGTTACGGAGATTGATAAAAAATCTGAAAAAGCAATTTTGGATTTTATAACTAAAAAATATCCAACACACAATATCTTAACTGAAGAATCCGGTGAGCACAAAAAAGACTCAGAATATTTGTGGGTTATCGATCCGATTGATGGAACAACAAACTTTGCTCACGGTTTGCCAATTTTTTCTGTTTCAATTGGGGTTATGAAAAAAGATAAAATTGTTGCCGGAGTTGTTTACGATGTTATGCAAAATATTTTTTACTCAGCAGAAAAGGGAAGTGGTTCTTTTGCAAATGATAAAAAGATAAATGTTAGCAATAACGATAAGATTGGGTTGGGAGTTTTAGTTACAGGATTTCCATATAATGTTGCAGATAATCCTGATTACGCATTTGAGAGATTTGAATCATTAACAAAGCAGGCAAGAGCTGTAAGACGACTAGGTTCTGCCGCAATTGATTTTTGTTATGTTGCACGTGGAGTCTTTGATGGATTCTGGGAAGTTTCTTTGCAGCCATGGGATTTATGTGCTGGTAAATTATTGGTTGAAGAAGCTGGTGGAATGGTGACTGATTTTAATGGAAATGAAATTGATATTTTCTCTCAGCAAATTTTAGCAAGCAACAAAAAAATCCATCAACAGATGATTGATGGATTGAGAGTATAATTCTATTCTTCAGTCATCCTGAGCGAAGTCGAAGGAGAACATTAAAAAAAGTCACACTTCGACTTCGCTCAGTGTGACAATTATAAGCAATAAAATTTTTATTATTTCAATCTATCTAATTTATCGGAACAGACCTATCTAAGCTCTGATACATTTGTTCAATTAAATCCTGATATCTTTCCTCCACGTACTTGCGTTTAATTTTTAAGCTTGGTGTAATTTCACCTGATTCAATGCTGAAAGGTTTATCTAGCAAAACAAACTTTCTAACACGCTCATAGTTTGCAAGTTTTTTCTGGAACTGATCCATTTCTTTATCAAGCATTTTATAAATTTCTTCATCACGAACTAAGTCTTCAACTTTATCATAAGGAATTTTTCTTGCATCAGCATATTCCTTAACAGCCTCAAAATCAGGGACTATTAAAGCAGTTAAAAACATTCTTCTATCACCGATCAAGACAAACTGATCAATATATTTGCTTGCGAGGAACATACTTTCAATAGGATTGGGAGCGATATATTTTCCTGCAGAGGTTTTGAATAGATGTTTCTTTCTATCTGTTATCATCAGGAATCCATCGCCATCAAAAACACCAATATCACCTGTGTAGAGCCATCCATCTTTAATAGTCGCATCTGTTTCTTTTTTATTTTTGTAATAGCCCTGCATAATGTTCGGTCCTCTTGCAAGAATTTCTCCATCAGAAGCAATCTTTATTTCCACACCCGGGAAAGGTTTACCAACAGAACCAAATTTAAAATCCTCAACTCTGTTTGCACAAATTACCGGTGATGATTCGGTCAATCCGTAACCTTCAACAATAATAATTCCTATTGCTTCAAAAAACTTACCCAGATATAATGGAAGCGCAGCACCGCCGGAAATAAAGAATCTTAAATTTCCTCCGGTTTTTTCACGTAATTTGCTGAACACAAGTTTATCGGCAAGTTTGTACTTTAATGCAAATGAAAATGGAACATTACCCTTTTTTTTGTAGTCAGCGTATCTAACACCAACATCCATTGCCCAATAAAATATTTTTTGTTTCTTTAATGGCTGACTATCTACATTTTTTATAATCTTGGAATGGATCCTTTCGAACAATCTTGGTACGCTTGTCATAATGGTTGGTTTTATATCAACTAAATTCTGCGCTACTGTTTCGATACTTTCAGCATAACAAACGGTACACTTTGCGGAAAATGCTGTGTAATATCCCGCCATTCTTTCAAAGATGTGGCACAAAGGTAAGAAAGATAAGAAGACATCAGTGTTCCCAATCGGAAAACAATCCAATGCTGCCTGAACGTTTGATAAAATATTGTGATGAGTTAATACAACACCTTTTGGTTCTCCTGTTGTTCCTGAAGTATAAATAATTGTACACACTTCATCAGGTTTAATTTTATCCAGATTATCTTTTAACAAAGATGGGTGTTGGTGCTTGTAATCTTTCCCTAATTCCTGAACTTTTTTAAAGATCATTAAGTCTTTATTATTACTATCAAAATCTTTCTCATTTAGTAGTATGATATATTTAAGAGTTTTGCATTTATCTCGAACTTTCATCACTTTATTAAGCTGAAATTTTGTAGAGACAATTATCGCTTTTGATTCAGAGTTATTTAAAATAAACTCAATCGATTCAGCAGTAAGCGATGGATAGAGCGGGACATCTATTGCACCAAGACCTAAAATTGCAAAATCACTATAAACCCATTCCGGACGGTTTTCAGCAATAATTGAAACCTTGTCATCCTTTCCTATTCCGAGCGAAGCAAGCCCAAAAGCAAAAGAATCCGTCTCTTCCTTAAGCTGATCGTAAGTTATACCAACGTATTTACCCGCAACTTTGTGTTTAATTACAAAATTATTTGTTTCTTTACTATACTCTTCAGTAAGATGATAGTAGAGCCGGGGAACTGTGGTTAAGTAATTTAATGTAGCCATAATTTACCTCTCTCCTTGTTGCGTGCCGGATTTCTTCCCCTGAAAACCGTCAGTTAGTTTAAGATAGCTTTGTTTATTTAAGTTGCACCGAAACAATCCGTGACAGCTAATAATAATTGATTAAAAATAGCATCAAAAAGTTTAATTGCAAAAAAGAAAATGTATAGAAGCAGCAACTGTAATCTGAAATTAAATATAAATCATTGGTTTATTTCCGTAAAACCCAAATTGATTATCCCGCACAAAAGCAGTAATTTTTCAACTACAATTTTTAATTTTGAGGATAAATCATGTCAAACGCATATTTTAAAGTTCCACAGCCAATAAATGAACCCGTAAAAGCCTACAAACCGGGTAGTTCGGAACGAGAAGAATTAAAGAAAAAATTAGCTGAGTTAAAATCAAAACAGATAGAAGTTCCGCTTATTATTGGCGGCGAGGAAGTTAGAACCGGCAATACCGAAAAAATGGTTATACCTCATAATCATAGCCACGTTCTTGGTATTTATCATAAAGCGGGTAAAAAAGAAGTTGATATGGCAGTTGAAGCTGCTCTTGAAGCTCGTAAAGAATGGTCAGAATTACCATGGGAACATAGAGCTTCTGTTTTCTTAAAGATTGCCGATTTATTAGCCGGACCCTGGCGCTCAACAATAAACGCAGCTACAATGCTTGGACAATCTAAAACAGCATATCAGGCGGAAATTGATTCTGCTGCAGAGCTTATCGATTTCTATCGCTTTAACGGTTACTATATGGCTCAACTGATGCAAGATCAGCCATATTCTGGAAATGGTATGTGGAACCGTTTGGAGTACCGCCCTTTAGAAGGATTTATTTTTTCTGTAACTCCATTTAACTTTACATCAATTGCTGGCAACTTGCCAACCGCACCGGCAATTGTTGGTAATGTAAGTTTGTGGAAACCAGCATCAAGCGCTGTTTACTCTGCTTACTGGTTGATGAAATTATTTGAAGAAGCAGGCTTACCAAAAGGTGTGATAAATTTTGTTCCAGGTTCTGGTGGACAAGTTGGAACTCCTGCATTTACAAATCCAAATCTTGCAGGTGTTCATTTTACAGGATCAACAGAAGTATTTCAGAATATGTGGAAAACAATTTCTGATAATCTAAAGAATATGAAATACTATCCACGTATAGTTGGAGAAACAGGCGGTAAAGATTTTATTTTTGTTCATAACTCCGCAGATGTAGATGCACTTGTTGTTGCGGCTTTACGTGGTGCATTTGAGTACCAGGGACAAAAATGTTCTGCTGCTTCAAGGATGTATGTTCCCAAATCTTTATGGAAAGAGTTTAAAGCAAAATATGTTGCAGAAGTCGGCAAAATAAAAATGGGTGATATTGAAGACTTCACAAATTTTATGGGTGCTGTAATCGATAAAGGTGCATTTAAAACTATAACTGAATATATTAAGTACGCAAAAGAATCTAAAGAAGCAGAGATAATAACAGGTGGAAATTTTGATGATTCAAAAGGTTATTTTATCGAACCAACAACAATTGTAACTACTAATCCAAAATTCAAATCAATGGAAGAAGAAATATTTGGACCTGTTATGACAATTTATGTTTATGATGATAACAAACTGGATGAAACATTAACTTTGTGTGATGAAACTTCTCCATATGCGCTTACTGGTGCTATATTTGCGCGGGATAGAAATGTAATTGTTAAGTTATCAAATAGATTACGAAATGCTGCGGGTAATTTTTATATAAATGATAAACCAACCGGAGCAGTAGTTGGTCAGCAGCCATTTGGCGGAGGAAGAGCTTCCGGTACAAATGATAAAGCCGGCAGTGCAATGAACATAATGAGATGGATGACAGCTAGAACAATTAAAGAAACTTTTGATCCTCCAAAAGATTGGCGTTATCCGTTTATGGGTGAGAAATAATAAAATTCTCTTCGTAACACAGACTTCAGTTTGTGAATACATATAATTAAAATTTAAATGCTCAGATTAAAATCTGAGCTACGATATTTATAAATCAAAAATCGTAAGGACGTTAAATGAAAATACACGAATTTCAGGCGAAGGAAACATTAAAGAAATTTGGTGTTCCTGTTCAGGATGGAATTGCAATTAAAAGTATGTTAGAGTTTGATGATGCGATAGCCAAACTTCAGCAGCGTGGTATAAATCAGTTTGTGGTCAAATCACAAATACACGCAGGCGGAAGAGGTAAAGGAATTGTTTACGACGTTAGAAACAGAGACGTTGTTGTTCTTGAAGGCGGAGTTAAGTTTACAACTTCACCTGAAAAAGCTGCTGAATATGCTGAAAAAATTCTTGGTAATGTTTTGGTTACACATCAGTCGGGTCCGGAAGGTAAAATTGTTAAAACACTTTTTATTACTGAAGGATTGGATTATAAAAAAGAATTATATCTTGGAATTCTTTTAGATCGTGCAGTTTCCAAAAACGTTATAATGGTTTCTACAGAAGGCGGAGTTGAAATTGAAAAAGTTGCTGAAGAAACTCCGGAAAAAATAATTAAAGAATGGATTGAACCTGGTGTTGGACTGCAATCTTATCAAGCACGCAAATTAGCATTTGCGTTAGGTCTTGAAGGAAATGCTTTCAAAAGTTTTATTCCTTTTATAAAAGCGCTTTACAAAGCTTATGAGACTACCGATGCATCGATGTTGGAAATTAATCCTTTAGTAATTACAAATGATGATAAAGTTGTTGCTCTTGATGCAAAAATGAATTTTGATGATAATGCACTTTACCGTCATCCTGATATAATGGAATACAGAGATTTGGATGAAGAAGATCCTTTGGAGATTGAAGCCTCCAAATTCAATCTTAATTATATAAAGTTGGATGGTAATGTTGGTTGTATGGTTAACGGTGCTGGACTTGCGATGGGAACGATGGATATTATTAAACTTGCTGGCGGTGAACCTGCAAACTTTTTAGATGTTGGCGGTGGAGCAAATAAAGAAACGGTTGCAAACGGATTTAAAATTATTTTATCAGATCCAAATGTAAAAGCAATCTTAATAAACATCTTTGGCGGAATTGTAAGATGTGATAGAGTTGCTCAGGGTGTAATTGATGCAGCAAAAGAGATGGCTGTTAAAGTTCCGATAGTTGTAAGATTAGAAGGAACAAATGCAAAAGAAGCAGCGGAACTTCTTGATCAATCGGACTTACATTTTGAAGTTGCAAAGAGTTTGCAGGATGCAGCTCAAAAAGTTACTGCAGTTTTAAGAGTTAATTAGTTTGCGTTTCGTAGCTCAGAATTCATTCTGAGATAGTTTTATTATCAGTTTAATCTCAGACTAAAGTCTGAGCTACGATTTTATTTACGTACAAAATATTTTAGTAACTAACAAACAATACTTTCCTTGATTTTCTATTTTATTAGTTATAGATTTTTCCTGAAACAATTTTCAGTTAGGAGAACTTAATGTCTTTTTTCGATTCCGAATTTTCTAATGAAGAGGAATACGATCTGCCCGAAGAAAATGTAGAAGAAGAATTAGCTTCGTGCAAAAAAATTCTTGATAGCGGATATGTTTTTGATTCTGTTGAAAGAATTGAAGAACTTATACAAGTATGTATGGATGTCGATCGATACGAAGATGCTTTATTTTTATTAGATAAGTTTTTAGAAATCTTTCCTTATAACTCAGAGTATTGGCTGAAGAAAGGGATAGTGCTTAATGGACTATTTCGATTTAGTGAAGCGCTGTTAGCTTATGAACAATCACTCTCTTTAAATCCGAATGATATTGAAACGTTAATTGATAAATCTGCCACAGAAGAAAATCTTGGATTGTATGATCATTCACAGGAATCACTCGAAAAAGTTCTGCAGCTTGATCCTGAAAATGAT
This sequence comes from Ignavibacteriaceae bacterium, assembly GCA_041738675.1. Classification (GTDB taxonomy): domain Bacteria; phylum Bacteroidota; class Ignavibacteria; order Ignavibacteriales; family Ignavibacteriaceae; genus IGN3. Next base: position 130,429 of record JBGSPH010000002.1, on the reverse strand, counting down.
GACGCAATGTTCAGTCTTGGATTGCTCTTTCAAAGAAGAGCACAACTTAGTAAGGCAATCGATTATTTTCTAAAAGTAGTTGCGCGTGATCCTGAATATTCAGAAGTGTATTATGAACTTGGCTTTTGTTATGAAAACTCTGCACAGCTTGATAAAGCATTGGAATCTTACGACAAATTTTTAGAGCTTGATCCATATAATCCAAATGGATGGTATAACCGCGGAATAGTTTTAGTAAAGATGGAGAAACTTGAACTGGGAATTAATAGTTACGAACTTGCAATATCTATCCGTGAAAATTTTTCCAGTGCATGGTTCAACAAAGGCAATGCTCTTGCTGATCTGGGTCGTTTGCAGGAAGCAATTCAGTGTTTCAAAAAATCATTCGAGTTAGATAAAGATGATGAGACGGCCGTTTACAATATTGCAAATATTTATGAAGAGCTTGATGATTTACCTTCCGCAATAAAATATTATACTGAATCCTTAAAGCTTAATGATGAATATTATGATGCATATCTTTCCCGTGGTTTCTGTTATGATTCTATGGGCAAATATCAATTAGCATTGCGAGATTTTAATAAAGCGATCTCGCTTTCGCAGGACAGCGCAGAAGCATGGTATGCAAAAGCTGATCTTGAGTATTCCCTTGGGCAAATTCAGGATAGTTTAAACAGTTATAGAGAGGCTGCCAGAATAGAACCTGATAACTATGAAGTCTGGTTTAATCTTGCAGAAACTTATTATGAATCTGGTGAGTGGCTAGAAGGTTTAAAAGCATTTAATGAATGCATTCGTATCAATCCAAAGGATGCGACATCATATTACGGCAAAGCTAAAGTGAATTTTATTTTGAGCAGAACTCAGGAAGCGATTGAGTGTCTCAAATCTGCTTTCCAATTTGATCCTTCTATTCGAACCGAATTTGAAAAAGATTATCCGGAAATAAAATCTTCAAAACTTTTTAAAAGACTTATTGGTGAAGTTTAATTTATAGTTTTAATTATTAAATTTGGTTGTATGCAAAACTCATTTTATGCAAATACGGAATTGATAGGATTGATTGGTTATCCAATCAAACAAAGTTTTTCTCCTTTTATTCATAACGTGGCTGCTGAGTTAACAGGTACAAGAATAATCTATCTTCCATTTGAAGTTCACTCAACTAATTTAAAAGATGCACTAAAGGGTACTGTTGCTCTTGGTTTAAGGGGATTCAATGTTACAGTTCCCCATAAAGTTAAGATTGTTGATTATATAAATAAATTGTCTGAGGAAGCTGCTGTGATTGGTTCAGTGAATACAGTTGTTAATGAATTGGGTAAACTAATCGGATATAATACTGATGTTAATGGAATTCTCGAATCACTTTTGCCATATAAATCGCAAATTAATGGAAACGAAGTTTGTGTAATGGGTGCCGGCGGCTCAGCAAGAGCTGTTATCTATTCTTTAATAAGACACTTTAAACCTTCTAAGATTATTTTAATAAACAGAACCGAACAGTATGCAGATACGTTAAAGCAGCACTTCAAAGCTAAAATGAAATTTGATGGAATTGTAACAAAAGAATTAATTCAGCCTGATTTAAAAAGTCGTTTAAGTAGTTGTTCACTTATTGTTAATTGTACCTCAGTTGGAATGTATCCTGATGCAGATGATAGTATTTTTACTAATTCAGATGTATTCGTTAAAGATCAGATTGTGTTTGATCTGGTTTACAATCCAGTCAAAACAAAATTTTTACAACTTGCAGAATCCAAAGGCGCAATTTGTGTAAATGGATTGAATATGCTTGTCCAGCAAGCGGCAAAAGCATTTACTCTTTGGACAGGTAATGAATTTCCCACTGAGAAGGTTTATAAATCCTTGCTGCTTTACGTCACTAAATAATCTAATGGATTTTATTTAGCGTCTTCTTTAATCTAAAAATGGCTTCGTGTAAATGATCCATTGAAGTAGCATAAGACATCCTTAAATATCCCTCACTACCAAAAGCACTTCCTGGCACTGCTGCAATATGGGCATCATAAAGTAAGTGCATTGCAAAATCAAATGAGTTTTCTATTTTTAATACTTCAGATTTTGTATGAAGATAATTAGAAATATTTGGGAAAAGATAGAAAGCTCCTTCGGGTTTGTAGCAGGTAATTCCTTTGATAGAGGTAAGCTCATTATAAAAATATTCACGTCTATTTCTGAATTCTTCAAGCATTTCACTTATAACATACTGTGGACCAGCAACAGCCTCTATCGCCGCATGCTGAGAAATTGAAGATGCGTGTGATGTGGTATGACTTTGTATTTTATTTATAGCACTTACAATATTTTCAGGAGCGGCAGTATAGCCGATTCTCCATCCAGTCATAGCATAAGTTTTTGAAATACCATTTACAAGAATCGTTTTCTTTTTCATTTCAGGATCAAGAGCAGCAAAACTCACAAACTCAAAATCATCGTAAACTAATTTTTCGTAAATCTCATCCGATAGAACATAAAAATTATTTTTTAAGACTATTTCTGCTAAAGCTTCTAATTCTTTTTTTGTGTATGAAGAACCGGTTGGATTTGACGGATTGCAGAGAATAAGCATTTTTGTTTTTGGTGTTATAGCAGCTTCTAAATGCTCGGCTGTAACTTTAAATCCTGTTGTTTCGTTTGTCTCAATAATTACATTTTTTCCTCCGGCTAAAGAAACCATTGCAGGATAGGATACCCAATATGGTGCAGGAATAATTACTTCATCGCCAGGATTTACTGTTGCGAGAATGCTGTTATATACACTTTGCTTTGCTCCATTTGAAACGATAATCTCATTCAGGTTATAATCAAGATTATTATCACGTTTTAGTTTTGCAGAAATTGCAGTTCGTAATTCATTGGTGCCTTGATTAAGTGTGTATCGTGTTCGATTTTCTTCAATTGCGTTTATACCTGCAACTTTAATACTATTAGGAGTATGAAAATCCGGTTCGCCCATACTTAAATCAATTACATCAACACCTTCAGATTTTAGTTTCTTTGCCTCGGCTGCAACCATCATTGTTGGAGATGCACCGATTTCTTTGACTCTATCAGCTACCAAATTTAGCTCCTGTATTTTTAAATTGGGAAATGTTTGTAAATCAGACTTGAACAAATATAACGCGATGATTTGAATATAAAAATTCTTTTAAATCTCTAACAAAAACTATAATTACTTTTTTGGTCTGTTCTTCTCTGCAAGCCCTTTCAATAGTGCTGCTTGATTAATCACCTTCTCAACATCATTTTCAACAACTGTAGTTTGAACACCACCAATCCAATAGTCAGACTCGAGTATTAATCTATTATCCAAGAACATAGCAAGTGTAATCATAGTTTTCGTGGTGATATTTAAGGAGTCATCCTTCATCATTAGTGTTTTCTGAGTATAATTAATCAATTTATTATTCTTAAAGTAATATTGATTTGCTGAAGATCCTCGATTACCAATACTTACATCTTCGTTAATAAAAACTAATTCATCATTTAAAAAATAGGAACGAAAAATAGACCTGCGTTCGCCAAGAACTTTAATTGTGTTAAATCCATCTTCAAATTTGATCTCATTAGCAATTTTTTGAATATAATCTTTATAGTTCTGAAGTTTTTCATCTTTACTTGCGCAAGATATTACAAGTACAAATCCCAAAAACAGTGTTATAAAATATTTAAGCATAGTAATAAAAGTTTTTTTAGTAGGGCTCAATCTAAACTCAAAAAGTTTTTTTTACAATGAATTTTATATTGGAACTTACTATCTTCATTCTCGGTTTTATAAATATTCAATTAACGATAAAAAGGAGCAATAATGGCAAAGTTACTTTATCTCGTTCTCTTGATTTTGGGATTTCAGGCACTCTCAAACGCACAGGATAAATCCTGCTGCTCAACTGAAAAAGAAGTTTCATTTGCATCATTTTCTGAGCAGGCAGAATTTCGGGATATACATCAAATTCCGGCTGCATTTACTTTAAAGGATGCGATGGGTACAATGATCACTTTTAAAACTAAAGACAGTATAACTGGAAACGGTTATTTTGTAAAATCAGAAAAACCATCTAATAAGTTTATTTTTGTTTTTCACGAGTGGTGGGGTTTGAATGACTACATCAAAAAAGAATCTGATGAATTAAAACAAAAACTTGGTGATGTTAATATCCTAGCCATTGATTTATACGATGGGAAAGTTGCTGACAACAGGGAAGATGCAGCAAAATATATGCAGTCAGTAGATCAGGAAAGAGCTTTAAATATAGTTTCTGGTGCAATAGATTTTGCAGGAAAAGATGCAAAGATCGGAACAATCGGCTGGTGTTTCGGAGGAGGTTGGTCTCTGCAGGCAAGTATAATGTTGGGTAAACAGGGAAGTGGTTGTGTAATTTATTACGGGATTATTGAAAATACACCAGAAACATTTAAAGAATTAAATGCATCTGTTCTTGGAATTTTTGCTGAAAAAGATGGCTGGGTAAATCCTGAAGTTTATGGCAACCTTGAGAAAAATTTGAAAGCTGCAGGAAAAAAAGTAACTATAAAAAGTTTTAATGCCGATCATGCTTTTGCTAATCCAAGTAATGCAAAGTTTGATGAAGCTGCTACCAGTGAAGCAAAAAAGCTGACAATAAATTTTCTTAAAGAAAACTTGATGAAATAAAATTAGATATTAAATAAAATAAGAAAGCCATCCGGGAACGGATGGCTTTTTTTCTAAAAATTATCTGCTTATTGTTTTTTCAACAGATCTCTTATTTCTGTTAACAGCTGAACATCTGCAGGTGGTGGAGGTGGTGCTGCTGGTGCCTCTTCTTTTTTCTTCTTCATTGAATTCATTGCTTTAATTACCATAAAAATTGCAAATGCAATGATGATGAAATCAATAGCAGTGTTGATAAAGACACCATACTTCAATAATACCGGCTCAACACCCTCAGCTCCTGGTTTTAGTGTAACTGAAAGATTTGAGAAATCCATACCGCCAAGCAGTAAACCAATGGGTGGCATTAAAACATCACCCACAAATGAAGAAATAATTTTCCCGAATGCACCTCCGATAATGATACCTACAGCCATATCAACAACATTACCGCGCATTGCAAATTCTTTGAATTCTTTCATCATACTCATTTATTTGTCCTTCTTATAATTAATTGAAATAGTTAATAATTTGAAATGCTGTGTGAATATAAAAATTAAAGCTGGAAATAAAAAAAACCGCAGTAAAATCTGCGGTTTTGATTAAAATTTTATGAAATTGTGATTATTTCATTCTTTTTGGTCCGGCTGATTTTACTTCATCGGATGTATCCTTCTCAAACAGCTTAAAGTTTTCTACGAAACGTGCTGCAAGTGCATCATACTTTTTCCAGTACTCATCTTTGTTGCCCCAGGAGTTTGAGGGCTCAAGTACATCTTCGGGAACTTCAGGACAAGTTAATGGCACTTCAAATCCAAACAATTTATCTTTTCTAAACTTTACTTTTTCAAGCTTTCCTTCTAAAGCAGCGTTCAAAAGATTTCTTGTATGACGAATACTAATTCTTTTGCCAACCCCGAATCTTCCGCCGACCCAACCTGTATTTACAAGCCAGACATTTGCTTTATGTTTTAACATTCTTTCTTTTAACATCGCGGCATATTCGTAAGGATGACGAACCATAAACGGTGCACCAAAACAAGCAGAGAAAGTTATCTGTGGTTCTATTCCCAATCCTATTTCTGTTCCAGCAATTTTAGAAGTGTACCCGCTTATAAAATGATATTGAGCTTGCGCAGGATTTAATTTTGCTATTGGAGGCATCACGCCTGAAGCATCGCAGGTTAAGAAAATAATATTTTTTGGATGTGTTCTTACGTATCCATCAGGAACAACATTAGGGATAAAACTTAAAGGATAAGAGCATCTTGTGTTTTCAGTTATTTGATCATCGTCTAAATCGATGTATCTGCTAACGGGATCGTAAACAACATTCTCCAAGATCGTTCCGAATCTTCTTGTAGTTGCATAGATCTCAGGTTCAGCTTCTGCAGAAAGACGAATAACTTTTGCATAACATCCGCCCTCAAAGTTGAATACACCTTCATTACTCCAGCCGTGTTCATCATCTCCGATAAGATTTCTTTTGGGATCAGCAGAAAGTGTGGTTTTACCTGTACCGCTTAATCCAAAGAATAATGCCACATCACCATCTTTGCCTACGTTTGCAGAACAATGCATCGGCAGAACATCTTCAAATGTAAGTAAGAAATTTAGAAGTGTGAATACAGATTTTTTTATCTCACCACCGTAAAGAGAGTTTGCGATTATTGCTGTACGTTGCGCAAAGTTTAAAATGATTCCTGTATCTGATCTTGTTCCATCTATTGCAGGTTCAGTTTTAAAACTTGGCAAACATATAACTGTAAAATCGGGAACAAACTTTTTAAGTTCATCTCTGTCTTCAGTTGTTATGAACATATTTCTTGCAAACAAACTATGCCATGCTTTTTCTGTAATTATTCTGATTGGCATTTTATAATCAGGATCAGCACCAACATAACAATCCTGAACGAATAATTCTTCGCCCTGGCAAAAAGCCTGAACTCTTCCCATCAACTGATTAAACTTTTCAGAACTGAAAGGACGGTTATATGCTCCCCACCATATTTTCTCATTCGTGCTTTGTTCCTGAACAATAAATTTATCAGCAGCAGCTCTTGCTGTATGTTTACCTGTGTTAACAACAAGCGGACCTTGTTTTGATAGTTTTGCTTCGTTTCTGAATATCGCTTCTTCATATAAAGCTTCATCAGGCAAATTCCAGAACACGCGATCAAGATCTGTTAAGCCCTGACTTTTCAATCTGAAATCAGAAGCAAGTTCCATTGCCTGTTTTGTTGCAGGAGTATTAAATTCTAAATATTTACTCATGACCAATCCCTCACTAATTTTCTGTCGCCAATGTAAAGTTCATTTGGTGAATTCGGATCGAGAGCCCATTTCATTCTCTCAATTCCATCCTGAACATCTTTTATTGATCCGCAATAACTTAGTCTTAAATGACCATCCAGACCAAACTCTTTACCCGGAACTGTTAGCACCTGAACTTTATCAATTAAAAATTCAGAAAGCTTGTTTGAATCTTTTTCATAAGTAGAAAAATCTGCAAGACAATAAAATGTTCCATCAGGTTTAGAAACTTTTACACCTTCAAACGATCTTAACAAATCAATCATAACATTTCTGTTATTTTCTAAAGTTGCACGCAAGCTTTCTACGCCGGATTGAATTCCGTTTATTGCAGCAACGGCAGCTTTTTGTAAAAGAACAGAAGGACCGGAAGTTTGATGTCCCTGTATATTGCTCATTGCTTCAATTACTTTTTTATTTCCAACAGCCCAGCCTATTCTAAAACCAGTCATAGCATACTGTTTAGAAACTCCGTTTATAACAATAAGTTTAGAATTTTCATCTTTCTTTTTTGCATACTTAAAACAGTTGATTGGTTTCTTTCCATCAAACAACAAGCGATGATAAATATCATCCATAATTAACCAGATATCTTTCTTCTCACAGAACTCAACTACTTCAGCAATAAAATCTTCGCTGTAAAAAGCGCCCGTAGGATTATTCGGACTGTTGATGATAATTGCTTTTGTGTAAGAACCAACTCTGTCTGTAATATCTTTTATGTTCGGATAAAAAGTTCCGTCTTCCGGTAATGCTGCAATAGGAATTGCACCAATCATTCGCGCCATATCAGGGTAGCTTACCCAATACGGAGCAGGGAAGAGTACTTCTTCCTGCGGATTTAACACTGCCTGAAGTGCAACCATAATTGCCTGCTTGGCTCCGCCTGATGCAATTACATGTTCAGGTCTTACTTTCCTTTCATAAAACTCTTCAGTATATCTGATGACCGCCTGTTTAAGTGCAGGAATACCGTCTGCAGGTGCATAACGTACTTCTCCGGTGTTTACGTGTGCAACAGTTGCAAGTATTGCATCCATCGGCACTTTGGTTTTTGGTTCGCCGCCGCCAAGATGAATTACCGGATCACCTTTTTCTTTTAAGATTGCAAACTTTTCATTTAGCTTTAAAGTGGGCGAGGCTTTAATAGATTTTGCGATAAGACTGAGACTCATTTAGAACCTCTGATTGAGTGAATAAAAATTATTAAAATTTACTATTCTAAATTATTTGTGATGCTTAAGAGAAACAAGATTTTTAAGAGCATATTAAAAAAAAATAGTTTGATAAAACACCTATACTTTATTTGATTTTAACAGATTTATTTCGTTCGTTTGGGGTGAGATTATTTTATAATTTTTTGTTAAGGGGAGTTTTATGAAAAAGATAGTTTTAATTTTCGTTCTTCTGTTTTCAGTTTCATTTCAAATAAATGCGCAGTGGTTTCCGCAAATAAGTGGAACAGAGTTCGATTTATATGGAGTGTCTTTTACTGACTCAAATAACGGTACAGCTGTCGGAGATGGTGGTACAATTCTCAGAACCACAGATGGTGGTATTACTTGGAATCTGCAAACAAGTGGAACAACAAATTCTTTATCGTGTGTCTCATTCACCGACTCAAATAACGGAACAACTGTTGGTTACAATGGGACCATATTAAGGACTACAGATGGTGGAGTAACTTGGACTCAACAACAAAGTGGAACCACGATATGGTTATGGGGTGTATCTTTCACGGATGCAAAAATTGGAACTGTTGTTGGTGACCGAGGTATAATTCTAAGGACAACAAACGGTGGAAATTCTTGGTCTCAACAATCAAGTGGCACAACAAACACTTTATTAAGTGTATCCTTTACAGATTCAAATAATGGGACTGCTGTCTGTCTTGATGTTCTAAGAACAACAAACGGTGGAGATACCTGGGTTTCACAAAATAGTGGAGCAACGAACTGGTTGGCAAGCATTTCTTTTAGTGATTCCAATTATGGAACAGCGGTTGGTTATGAGGGTACAATCTACAGAACTACAGATGGTGGTAATACCTGGACTCCGCAAACAAGTGGAACAACAAATTGGTTGTACGGCGTCTGCTTTACCGATGAAAATTACGGAACTGCTGTTGGTACTTTTGGAACAATCTTAAGAACCACAAATGGTGGAGCGACCTGGATTTCTCAGGAATCTAATGTAGTCCCTTTTAATTTATCTGCGGTGTCATTTACAGATTCAATTACCGGAACAGTTGTTGGTGATCAAGGTAGAATTGTTCGAACCATAAATGGTGGAATAACAAATATAGAAAAGACTATTGATGAAATACCAAATGAATACAGTGTAAGTCAGAATTTTCCAAACCCGTTTAATCCAAGTACCAGTATCCAGTATGCAATAAGCAGTAGGCAATTTGTCACTTTAAAAGTTTACGATGTCTTAGGTAAAGAAATTGCAACACTAGTTAACGAAGAAAAAAATGCCGGAAGTTATGAAATTGAATTTAATAGTGTAGAGACGTTGCATGCAACATCTTTACCAAGTGGAGTTTATTTCTACCGATTTAAGGCTGGTGATTACGTTGAAACTAAGAAAATGGTTTTAATGAAATAAATTTTGTACCGCACGAATCCATTCGTGCGTTTTATTTTAAATCAAATTTATTAACCAGAATGTCAAAAGAAAAATAAATCTCAGGACTGGAGTCCTGAGCTACAAAAAATCCTAAAACTTTTTCTTCAAAGCTTCGAGTACATTTGGAGGAACAAAACTGCTTACATCTGCGTGAAGTGAAGCAAGATTTCTTATTACCGTAGAGTTAAGGTAAGTATAACGTTCGTGAGGCATTAAAAATATTGTTGTAATATCTCCCGCAAGTTTTCTATTCATCAATGCCATCTGGAATTCAAACTCAAAATCACTTATCTGTCGTAATCCTCTTATAATTCCGGTTGCGCCAACCTGCTTTGTGTGTTCAACAACAAGTCCGTCAAAAGAATCCACTTTTACATTATGATAGTCCTTAAGCGACTCTTTTAATAATTTTACTCTTTCCTCAGTCGAAAACAATGGCTTCTTAGTTGGATTTACTGCAACGGTGACAACAACTTCATCAAATAAATCCACTGCACGTGTAATAATATCAAGATGTCCATAGGTTACCGGATCAAACGTGCCTGGATAAATTACCTTCCTCGTAGTATGCTTGGTTGATGAATTAATAGTTAATCGTTTTGCTTCAATTCTTGTAGACTCAGTACTTAATTGTTCATAAGTAAAACCAAAATTTTTCTCCACATAAGATTTTAAAACGTTCTGCAACTTTTTCTGAGGCAGTTTACCTTTTTTTATTTCGCTAAATGATTTTTCAGACATTCCTACTTCTGAAGCAACTTGTTTTAAAGTTAATTTTGGATACTGTTCATTTAAAAACATTGCTAAATTTCTAAAACTTTTAATGTTAGAAATTAAAACCTGTGATACTTTTGTTTTCATTTTAAAACTCTGTTTTGATATAATGAAAAGTAGAAAGAATAATTATAAAAAGAAACTAAGGATGAATTTCATATAAGCACGCATCGCCAATAATTTTAAACGGTTCAACTCCAAAGTTCAAAATGTCTGCTGCTTTAGTCTGGATTGATCGTTCAATTACAATCATTCCTTCTTCCTTAAGATAATTGTTAGCTTTAAGATTTCTTACAACATCGTAAACATCTTCTTTGAAGAAGGGAGGATCAGCAAGAATTAAATCGTACTTTTTTTCCGGCAAACGTTTTGAGTAATCAATAGCCTCCGACTTAACAACCTTACACTGATTTTCAACTCCTAGTGACTTAATATTTTCTAGAAGATTTTTGTAAATCTGAAAATTTCTTTCAACAAATATAACGTGCTTTGCACCACGACTAATACATTCTAATCCAAGCGAGCCTGAACCGGAATAAAAATCAAGAACTTCAATCCCATCAAAATCAATTCTGTTGTTTAAAAGATTAAAAAGAGTTTCGCGCACTCTATCAGTTGTTGGTCGGATTTCTTTTGATTGAGGAACATTAATCAATCTTCCTTTAAAAATGCCGGATATGATTCTCATTCTCATTTGAATCTCGAAATATATTATGCGATTCTAAAAGCTATTCCTGCAGCGGAAGAGAACGAATTATATTTTTCTAAATACAATTTGCTTTCATAGAGATCGGGGACAGGTCGTATTTTATCAAACGGATTGAAAGGTATAAAATCCAAACCCAAAACTTTTTTTAAAGTCTGAACGATTGCAGGCGATATTTCATCTCCGGAAATAAATGCAGCCTCTATCTGTGAACGCTGCACATTAAGAATAGAGGATTGAGATGTTTCTTTAACCAGATGTTCAGTTATTTGTCCCGCATCATCCAAAGGAATGACTTTGAAGTAAAGCGGTTTGCCATTAAAAGCATAAAACAAAGAAAGAAATTTATTATTAAAGTACACGCTAAGTGTTAATCCTTTATACACAATTGCATTACTCACTGATAAAGATCTTTCAGCAGCGATATGAAGATTATCAATAAATTTTAATTTCAAATTATTTTTTTTACAGAAACCATCGAGCATTTGCAAATATCTTCTTTGAACAGCAAACACTAGTGCCGAACTCGTATCGTTAAATGGTCCTTTATCAATTTCAAAATACTGCAGAACTAAATTTTTAGTTGAGATATATGGATAAATCACAGACAACTCCCATTTAAACTCATCTAACAAATCCTGATAAAGCAGAGTTGTATCATAAGGCATTTGCATAGTGTGAAAAAGTTCGAAGGGAAGTGTGAACGAAGCGGAATTACTATTAAAGTTTTTCTTAATCAGTAGTTCATCAAAAGCGCCCTGCAGTAGGGCGCTAATTTTTGTTTCTTTATCATTTTCAAAATCTATCGTATCATTAAAGTAAGTTTCATCAACATTAACCAGTTTAAACTGATCACCCACATAATTTACTTCAACAACCTGCAGTTTAGAACTGGATATATTAAATCCGATATGATTTTCAAATCCAGCCATTATTTTTCAGGTTACTCCCAGGATGCTGTGTTTTTCAAAGCATCGTTATCAATACTTCCAATTGTTCCATATCCATTGGGATCTTCAATATAATATTTTGTTCCAATTACAGTCTTTGTTTCAACTCTTAAAACTTTGCCTCGTGGATTAACAACAGTGTCTGTTACAACTGAGGTATCTACATTCATTACAAACCGTTGATTAGTTTTAGGTGAAGTGAAAAGACTATCGGGAGTAAATGTACCATCCGATAAATTCTTAAATGGATTTGCCGGTTTCATAGTGAGAGAATCAAAGGCATTTACAACACTGTCCACAAACTTATCATTTTTGATAAAGTCGATAAGTTTATCCAAACTTGCTGTAAAGCCGCCATTCTTTTTTTGAAAAAGAATTTGTGCTTCCTTCAGATTAGCCATTCGAAGTCTGGTTTCGTTTTTAAAGTATTTCTCGGATTCAACTTCAGCTGAAGGATCAATTACGGCAACTTTTATTAAAAGAAAAGTTAGGATGGCAACAATAAAATATAAGCCAGCGTGTATGTACCAAGGATCTTCATTTTTCGAATTTTTGGAAAACATTTTTCCTCCGGAAAAAATATAATGTTAAACGTTAGTCAATAAAAATGTACTTTTTAATTTTAGCTAATTTAGCCTGTCCAATGCCCTTTACTTCCAACAACTCATTAGTATTATTAAATCGTTTATGTTTGCTGCGATAATCAATAATATTTTGAGCTGTTTTTGGCCCGATACCAGGCAAGTTAACAAATTCTTCAAGTTTTGCAGTATTCACATTAATGCTTTTTTCAGCCGGTAAAATTTTTTTCTGAATATTATCAAAACCTTGACTGTTAAAATCTAAAACTTCCTGCTTATAATCAACTTCTTTTTCATCACTTTTTTGAAAATCGACTGAAGTCGTATCAGTTTCAGAACCATAAAATTTTTCATCTTCTTCAGAATAATCAAATATTTGATACGGAACAGACTCTTTCTTTTCAAAAAATACTTTATAAGTTAGTCCGAAAAGAAACACAAAAATTACAAATAAAGAAATTTTTAGCTCGGTCTGTGTTATCCCGATTTTTTTTGAAATTCGCTCGAGCATTTTGCCCCCGAGTTATTCATTTGTTTATTTTATTTACAAAGAAAGTTAACAATTAATGTTTAATTATAAACCAAATCTCTTAAAAAATCCTTTTTCATTTTCTTTCCCGGTCGTTCTGAAATTAGGTTGTTCTGCTAACTCCTTTAACAATTCTTTTTCTTTACTGCTAAGCTTTTGCGGAATGTTTACCATAACCCTAACAATTTGATCCCCACGACCGGAATGATTTAAATGTTTAATTCCTTTGTCACGCATCTTTAAAAGTTTACCTGATTGTGTACCTGAATCAATTTTTAATCTTGCCTTTCCAACTAAGGTTGGAACATCAACTTCGGTTCCCATTACAGCTTCGGGGAAAGTAATCGTAAGATCATAAACAATATCATCTTCTTCCCTGATGAAATATTCGTGTTCTTCCTCTTTAAATACTACGATAATATCTCCGGGATGTCCGCCACGCTTTCCTGCATTTCCCTCACCGCGCATCGTCATATAACTTCCTTCGTGTACACCGGCTGGAACATCAATATTTACTGTTGATTCCTCATTTATTCTACCATCACCCATACATTTTTTACAAGGCGTATCAATAACTTCACCCTCACCATTACAGTTTGCACAAGCTGTTATATTTACAAACTGTCCAAATACAGAGCGCGAGACCGATCGAATTTCTCCGGAGCCATTACATATCGGGCATTTCTTTTTTGAAGTACTGCCTTCTGCACCAGAGCCACTGCATTTATCGCACTTTACCTGCTTTTTAATTTTAATTTTTTTTGAAGTTCCCACTGAAATTTCTTCCAAAGTAAGTTTTAAAGTTACTTTAAGATCTGATCCCGGTACACCTCTTCCGCGTTGTCTGCCTCGCTGCTGCCCGCCTCCAAAAAAATCATCAAAGATTGATGAACCACCACCACCGCCAAAAATATCTGAGAAGTGCGAGAAGATATCATTTATGTCCGAAAAACCTTGAGAGCCATAACCGCTTCCTCTAACTCCATCATGTCCAAATCTATCGTACTTCGCACGTTTGTCATCGTTATTTAAAATCTCATAAGCCTCTGCTGCTTCTTTAAATTTCTCTTCCGATTCCTTATCTCCCGGATTTCTATCCGGATGATACTGCATCGCTAATTTACGATATGCCTTCTTTAAATCATCTTTTGATGCATTTCGCTCAACACCAAGTATTTCGTAATAATCTCTTTTAGTCATTAATTTCTTTTTCTTTTTGTGTGATATGAAAACTAATCTTCACTAACAATAACCTTTGCATGTCTTATTACACGGTCTTTATACATATATCCGGTTTCTAATTCATCAATAACAGTATGGGGCGGAACAGAATCATCGGCTCTCTGCATTAACGCTTCATGAAATTCAACACTAAATGGTTTTCCAATTGATTCCATTTTTTTTACACCCTGATCATCAAGAGTCTTTACAAATTTATTGTAAATAAGCTGCACGCCTTCTTTAATTTTTTGAACATCAGTTTCTTCATTCATATGTTCAAGTGATCTCTCAAAATCATCGATTGTGGGAAGCAGCTTTATGATTAAAGATTCAGCAGCATACTTTAACAAATTTAACTGATCATTTTCAGTCCTTCTTTTATAATTTTCAAACTCAGCTGCTTTTCGTAAAGCTAATTCTTTATATTGATTTATTTCTTGTTCCAGTAGTGCGATTTTTTCCTCTAAGTTTTCAGAGGTAATCGTAATTTTGTTTTTTTCCAGAACTTCTTCATTAGTTTCTTGATCTGCATTGATCTTTTCATTCAATTCTTCTTTATTTTCATCTTTTTCTTTTTGCTTGGACATTAAAATTATTTCTCCTTATTTATTTCCTGTTAAAACTTCTGATAACATATCACCAAGATATGATACAATAGCTACAACTTTAGAATACTCCATACGTTTTGGTCCGATAATTCCAACAGTACCCGATGTTTCACCAAAAGTATATTCTTTAGTTATCAAACTATACTCATTAAACTTCTCTTCTTCATTTTCACTCCCGATTGAAATCAAAACATTGTTTGTATTTTCAATTCTTTTTTTATCCATAATATGGATTATAATATTCTTATCTTCAATTAATTCTATCACACTCTGAAATTTTCCTGGATCATCAAACTCAGGCTGATGGATTACATTTGTTGCCCCGGTTATTAAAAGTTTATCTTCTTTTTTATGATCTTTAAAAATTTTATCCACCGAGTCTATAAAAAGTCTTATTATTGGTTTCTCAGCATCACCAATATCAGAGAGTCTATCTTTAAATGTTTTACGAATTTCCTGAAATGTTAATCCGTTCAATCTTTCATTCAGCAAAGATTCAACTTTTTGCAGTTTATCACTTTCAACTTCTGATTCAAATTCAAGAGTCATTGTTTTTACTAATCCAGATTTGATGCTTACCACAACGAGTAATCGAGTTGATGACAAAATAACTAATTGAATTTTTTCCAGGATGCCATTATCTAATGTTGGATAAGTGACACAAGCAATTTGCTTTGTTATCGTGCTTAGCAGTTTAGATGCAATTTTTAATATCTCCTCAGTCTCTAAGATATTTTGATCCAGACTTTTGTCGATAATTCCTTTATCAGCACTTTTTAATTTCTGTATCTCCATCAATGCATCTACATAGTACCGATAACCTTTATCGGTTGGAATTCTTCCGGCAGATGTGTGCGGGTGATTAATAAATCCGGATTCTTCCAAATCTGACATAATATTACGAACCGTTGCTGGCGAAACGCCAACGTCAAACCGCTTTGTAATATTCCTTGAGCCAACCGGCGAAGCAGTTAAAATAAACTGCTGCACGATTGATCTTAGAATCGTTTTTTCCCTATCATTTAGATCTTCGTAAAGCATAGTCCAAACATTTTTACAATAAATTTAATTTTCAACCATCAAATATATCAATAAATGAAAAAATATCCTGAATTATATTTTCTTCTTTTATGATCTAGTTTCAATCACTAAAAATATCAGAATTCAATGATAGTTAAATAATTGTCCGATTATCCTTTTTTCATCCGTCACCTAATTCAAAAAATAATAGTTGCTAGTCAAAAATATTTTGGATATTTAAAATATCCAATTTATTTTAGGGTATAAAATATAATTGATTATTTAAATGCCGACTGAAATAAGACCAATCGCTGAAATGATATGCGAATTAACCCGCAATTGTACAATAAAAGAAGAATATTTTGCTGCCAGTTTTAATCTCTCCCCAACAGAAGTCAGATTGTTAAAATTGTTCTCGGTAAAACCTAATTATACAATTAAAGAGCTTCGAGATGTTTTAAAGCTTACACCGGGTAGAATTACCCACATTTTAACTTCTTTAGAAAATAAACACTTAATATCCAGAACATTGGATGAAAAAGATAAACGTGTAATTCTTGTTAGTCTTTTATCAAAAGCAAATCCTCTTATTGCCAATCTTCATCAAAATTATAACGAGCTGCATATGAGAATTTTACAGGATGTTGATGAATCAGAGTTAAAAAAAATATCATCCTCTTTACAGATTCTTAATAATGTTTTCAAAAAATGGGTTAATCAGAAATAACTTTAGACCATAAAACAATATTCAAATTATTAAATAATTACAAAAAATGAGAAAGATAGTTTTAGTTCTTGCCTTTACCGGATTATTAGTTGTAATCGCTATTGGCTTCTTTTTACAGAAAGATTACGAACCAACAACTTTGATGAAATTGAAAGAGAAGTATTCTCAAAAAGAAATTCCTTCAGTTGATCACAGTAAATTTATTACACTCCAGCAAAAATTTTCATCACCCCAACAAGTAACAGCAACTTGCATCAGCTGTCATAATAAAAGACATACAGAAGTTATGCAGTCCAATCACTGGAATTGGGAAAGAGAAGAATATGTTGAAGGACGCGGAATAGTATATCTCGGTAAGAAAAATGCCATAAATAATTTTTGTATTGGAACTCAGGGTAATGAGCAAAGCTGTGCTAAATGCCATATAGGATATGGAATGACTTCCGATGGGAAGGTTTATACAGACTCAACAAATGTTGATTGTCTAGTTTGTCACGACAATACTGAGAATTATGTAAAGGATTTGGAAAAAGGCGGTGCACCAGTTGCTACACTTGATTTTAATGCGATTGCTCAAAGTGTTGGTAAACCAAAATTGAGTAACTGCGGCGTGTGTCATTTTTTTGGCGGCGGCGGAAACAATGTTAAGCATGGTGATCTTGATATGGCAATGTTTGAGACAACTAAAGATATTGATGTTCATATGGGAGTCGACGGTGGAAAACTCCAGTGCGTTGATTGTCACACGACTGAACAGCATAACATTTCAGGAAAGGTTTATTCACTTTCATCAATGAATATGAATAGAAATACTTGTGAGCAATGCCATACTGAAACGCCGCATGAAGATAATATCCTTAACGAACACACAGTTAAAGTTGCTTGCCAGAGCTGTCACATTCCAATTTATGCCAAGGCAAATTCAACTAAAATGTATTGGGATTGGTCCACAGCAGGCAAACTAAAAGATGGTGAACCATACGAGGAAGATGATAGTCTTGGTAATCATACTTACTTATCAATAAAAGGATCTTTTGTTTGGGAAAGAAATGTCGTTCCTGATTACATATGGTTTAACGGTACAGCATCACATTATATTGAAGGTGATAAAATTGCTGATACAACGAAACCGCTTGTACTAAATCAATTACATGGGTCTTATGCTGATGAAGATTCAAAAATTTATCCTGTAAAAATTCACGTTGCAAAACAACCATATGATCCGGTTAACAAAATTCTTATTCAGCCAAAACTTTTTTCTGATCAAGAAGGCGAAGGTGCTTTCTGGAAAGATTTTAACTGGCAAACCGCTTCAGCAGTTGGAATGAAAGAGGCAAATCTTCCGTTTAGTGGAAATGTTTCTTTTATCAATACAGAAATGTACTGGCCTGTTAATCATATGGTTGCTACAAAAGAAAATACTCTTGATTGTAATAGCTGTCATCAAAGAGAGAACAGCAGGTTAGCCGGGCTTAGTGATTTTTATATGCCGGGTAGAGATTATTCTGAGATAGTTGAAGTTGGCGGCGTCTGGATGCTGATATTAACTTTATTGGGTGTAGTAGCTCACGGAACTATTAGAATTGTACTTGCAGTCAGATCCGGGAAAGGAAAAAAATAATGAAGAAGAAACAAGTCTATGTATATAAAGCATTCGAAAGATTCTGGCATTGGATCCAGGCGATTTTAATTTTCTTTCTCGCTTTCAGTGGATTTGAAATTCATGGCTCCTATACTTTTTTTGGATTTAGGGAAGCTGTACAATATCACAACATTGCTGCCTATATGTTAATGGTATTAATTGTGTTTGCAATCTTCTGGCATTTTTCAACCGGTGAATGGAGACAATATGTTCCTTCATTTAATAATATTGCTGCACAGCTTAACTATTACATTTTTGGAATTTTTAAGAACGCTCCTCATCCAACGAAAAAAACAGTTTTAACAAAGTTAAATCCTTTACAAAAGCTTACTTACTTCGGATTAAAGATTTTAGTCATACCAGTTATAGTTACCTCAGGATTGTTATATATGTTGTATCGATATCCGCAAAGACACGGAATTGAAGCGTTAAATATTGAATCACTTGAATTGATCGCAATCATTCATACCATTGCTGCTTTTTTATTGGTTTCATTTATCATTTCACATCTTTACTTAATTACAACTGGTGAAAAAGTAACAACAAACTTAAAAGCAATGTTAACAGGATATGAAGAATTAGATGAACATCATGATGAAGAAAATAAATCTTCATCAGAAAAATCAGAATAGAGGAAATTATGGAAGAAAAAAAATATATGAATCCTTACTTAGCAGGAGTTTTATTAGGACTTTTGTTAATTGCTACAATTTATATTACCGGAAGAGGACTTGGTGCAAGCGGCGCTGTTAAAAGCTTTACTGTGGGAATTGTTGAAACAGTTGCACCTGATCACACAAACAATCAAACATTTTATAAAGAGTATTCAGGAGATCATGCAGAAAGCCCTTTGATGAATTGGTTGGTTTTTGAAGTTGTTGGTGTTTTCATCGGTGCCTTTTTATCAGGATTAATTTCCAACAGATTAGATCTAAAATTAGAATACGGACCAAGATCAAAACCAAATATTAGAATTGTTGGTGCTTTGCTTGGTGGTTTGTTATTTGGATTTGGGGCACAACTTGGAAGAGGCTGCACAAGCGGATCTGCTTTAAGTGGAATGGCAGTTCTTTCAACAGGAGGATTGATAACAATGATGGCAATCTTTGGGGGTGCATACGTGTTTGCCTATTTCTTCAGAAAATTTTGGATATAAGAAGGAGATTTTATTATGGGACCATTAGTTCCTGATGTAGTTGGAAATGAATTAAATTTTATTGTTGCACTTATCATCGGAATATTTTTTGGAGTGATTTTAGAGCAAGCAGGATTTTCAACTTCAAAAAAATTAGTTGGATTATTTTACGGATACGATTTTACAGTACTCCGCGTTTTCTTTACCGCAGGTATTGTTGCAATGATTGGAGTAATTGCCTTAGAGCATTTTGGATTACTTGATATAAATCTTACTTACATAAACCCAACATTTCTTTGGTCTGCAATTATTGGTGGATTGATAATGGGTTTAGGATTTGTGGTTGGCGGATTTTGTCCGGGAACAAGTATTTGTGCAGCCGCAATTGGTAAAATTGATGCAATGATTTTTGTTGCCGGTTCATTTATTGGAGTGCTAATTTTTGCGGAAGGTTATCCATTATTCGAAGGATTATATAAAGCAGAAAACTGGGGAAACGTTAGAGTTTTTGATTCACTTGGAATGCAGCAAACGGTTTTTGCTTTTTTTCTAACAGCAGTTGCATTATTTGCTTTTTGGATGATATCGATTATCGAAAACAAAGTTAATGGAATTAAGAAACCTGCTTTTAGATTTACACCTTATTATGTTACACTTGGTTTAATTGGATTTTTACTTTCACTTTCTGCTTTTGTTTTAACTGAAAGAAAAGACTCACTACAAAATTTAGTTTCGGATAAAGAATATGTAAACAGCTATGATTTAAAATCTATGAGCGTAGATGAATTGGCATACAGAATAATGAAGGACGATAACAAACTACAGATAATTGATTTCCGTCCTTTTAAAGATTATCAGAAACAAAGCTTGCCAAATTCAACATCATTTACATTTGATAATTTATTTGAAAAAGAACCAAGTAAGATTTTAAGGATTCGACATACGACAAATGTTTTTGTTGCAAATGATGAGTTTGAGGAAAGACAATTTGCAATTGTAGCAAATCGTTTGGGATTTAGTAATGTCACAATTCTTAAAGGTGGATTAAATAGTTTTGATAGAGAGATTTTAGGATTTGATAAAAATAGTGTTGCTATTACGAAGCAAGAAGTTGATACTTACAGATTCAGAACTAAAGCAAGCAGCATAATACCAGTTTTGATAAAAGAAAATAAATCTGCAGGTCCAGTGAAGAAAACACAAAAACGTGTTATTGGTGGTTGTTAATTACTTAATAATAGGGGCTATGCAAAAGTTGAACTTTTTTTGTCATTCCCCTGAATACGGGAATCCAAAAACTTTAATACAAAATGGATTCCCACTTTTGTGGGAATGACAATTCAGTATTTTTTAATTTTTATAAAGCTTCTTTTACAGCAATAATATTAAATACCTAGTTTCTTAATTTTTCTCCAAAGTGTTGAGGGATTAATATTTAATTCTTTTGCAGCTTTAGAACGATTTCCATTATGCTTTTCTAAAATTGAAATAATTAATTTCCGTTCAACATCTTTAAATCCATTTTTTTGAATTGCGTTTGAGGAAGCGATTACTGTCTTTTTTTGTTCACGCAATCTCTTTGGAAGACACTCAACCTGAATAATTGTCCCATTGCAAAGAACAAAACAATGTTCAATTACATTTTCTAATTCTCTTATATTCCCTGGCCAATCGTAATCCATAAGAATATCAAAAGACTGTGCTGAAAACTGCTTTATATTCTTGTTAAACTTTTTATTAAACAATTCAATAAAGTGATTTAAAATTAGTGGAAGATCATCCATTCTTTCCCGTAATGGTGGAAGATGAATGTTTATTACGTTAATTCTGTAAAATAAATCCTCACGAAATCTTCCTGCAATAATTTCTTCAGAAAGATTTTTATTTGTTGCTGCGATTATTCTTGCTTCAACTTTAATTGTTTTATTTCCACCAACTCTTTCAAATTCTCTTGTCTCTAATACTCTTAAAAACTTTGTTTGAACAGATAATGATAGGTCACCAATTTCATCCAGAAATAAAGTACCGCCTTTTGCAAGTTCAAACTTTCCAATCTTAGTTTTTATTGCTCCGGTAAAGGACCCTTTTTCGTGGCCAAACAATTCACTTTCAATTAGTGACTCAACAAATGCACTGCAGTTAACCGCAATGAATGGACCAGTTTTTCTTAGACTGTTTAAATGAATTGCACGAGAGGCTAATTCTTTGCCTGTTCCGCTTTCTCCGGTAATCAACACAGAACTATCAGTTTGCGAAACACTTTCCAATACATTTATAATTTGTTTTATCTCTTTATTTCTGCCGACAATATTCTCAAACTTAAAAATATCACTAAGATGCTCTGATAAATTTTTTATTTCAGAAATATCGATGAATGTTTCTACTGCACCGATGTTTTCATTCTTGTTATTGATAAGAATACCGGAGTTTACACGGATTGGAATTTTTTTGCCGTCTTTATGTACTATCTCCAATTCGTTACCAATCATTGGTTTACCCTTTTGCATCGTCTGTTCCATATGACAGCCATTTCTGCAGAGTGAAGAATTAAAAATATCCCAGCATTTTTTCCCAATTGCTTCAGACTTTTTGTAACCGGTTATTTTTTCAGCAGATGTATTAAATGATGTAACGTTCCAATCGTTATCAATTGTAAATGTTCCTTCAATATTGCTGTTAAATATTGCATCAAGTTTATTTTTCTGATCAATTAACTCAAATGTTTTTTGCTGAATTTCTTCTGCAAGTGAAAGCATCTCTTTAGTATCTCTAAAAACAAAAACTACACTCAACACATTTTCATCTCTTTTTATCGGTGTAATTGAAGCAAGAACATTTTTAACATTTCCTTTACCATCTGTAATGTTCATCGAAATATTATTGAAAGCTAAATTCTCATTTAAAGATTGATGGATAAATTTTTGATCCTCCGGTCTTTTGGCAAAAAGAAATTCAAAAGATTTTCCGATTATATCCTCTTCATCATAACCTGTAATTCTTGAAGCAGCCTCATTAAATACTAAAATATTGTTATCCTTACCTATTACAGCTATTCCATCCGGAATAATTAAGGACTCTTTATTCTTATCTATTATTTGTTGAACATCGGGCATCTTGATTCCATTTGTTGGTGCAACAATAAGCAATTACGTGCGTAAATGCAATTATATTGCAATAGTTATTGCGTTAATGCAACATTATATATTTCATTAAGCTTAAAATAGAATAGAATCACAGAAAAATAATTGGAATGCTTTTAGACTATAATATTAGTGTCATGGAGAAAATATTATGAGTGGTGAGAAAAAAAGTTGGTTAAAAAGTAAAATTGAATCACTTTGCACCAAATTGGAAAAGCACATTCTGTCGAATAAAACTCTGAAGTGTAAAGTTGTTTTTGGTCCTGTTCGCTCAAGAAGATTAGGTTTAGTTCTTGGGATTAATAATATCAAGAAAAAAGTTTGCTCTTATGATTGTATTTACTGTCCCGTTGGAGAAAAATCTTGTTGTTCGATCTGCACAAATAATTGTTTATCCCCGCACGAACTTTATTTCTCTGTAAAAAATAAAATTGATGAGATTAAAAAAAGCGGTAAGGATATAGATTACATGCTTTTTGCAGGAAGTGGTGATCCTGCACTTGATTCCAATCTATCACAAGAAATTTCAATCCTAAGAGAATTTGGATACAAGATTGCTGTGTTTACAAATTCAGCTCTTTTATGGAATGAGAATATTCAGGAAAACTTAATGTGTGCGGATTTTGTATCACTTAAAGTTGATACTACGAATGAAGAAACATGGTTAAAAATTAATCGGCCTCATCAAAGATTAAGATATAATCTTATTCTAAATGGAATTGAACAATTTTCGAAAAGATTTAAGGGTACGCTTGCAACCGAAACAATGTTAATAAAAAATATTAATGATAGTGAAACTGAAATTGAACAGCTTGGAGAATTTTTAAATTCTATTGCTCGTGATATTTCCTATTTTATGACACCAATCTATCCAACCACCAAAAGTTATGCAGTAAGTCCGGATACAGAAACTCTTTTCAAGTTATCAGAATTAATAAAAGAAAAAGTTTCTAAGTCTGCAATGCTTTGCTGTCCGGAAACTGAAGAATTTTTTGCAACAGATGATTTTGAAAAAGAACTTTTAGGTATGCTTGAAATGCATCCGGTGAATGAAACTGCAGTAAAATCTTTTGCCCTTGCTAATACTAAAATTAATAAACTGAATGAACTAATTGAGTTGAAACTTATTAAACAATTGGAACATAATGGAAAAAAATATTTTGCACTCGATGAATCTTTACAAATATAACGAACTAAATAAAAAATTATTAAATCGAAAGAACATAAATGAATCAGCCTGAAAAACAAAAAACTTATGAAGATGAACAAAAAAGAATTATTGAAACTGTTTCAAAAATAAAGCACAGAATTGCAGTCTTTAGCGGTAAAGGCGGAGTTGGAAAAACAACAGTTAGCGTAAACCTTGCATATGCATTTCAGCTAGAAGGATTCTCAACCGGAATACTTGATGCAGATATCACAGGGCCTAATGTTGCAAAAATGTTAAACATAGAAAGCGAATTAATCTATCTTGATGAAAAGATGATACCATTTGAAAAATATGGTGCTAAAATGATATCGATGGCAAGCTTAATTCCTCACGGTCAGCCATTAATCTGGCGTGGGCCAATGAGATCAAAAGTTATAAATCAATTTCTTGCGGATGTGGATTGGGGAGAACTTGACTATTTGATTGCGGACTTACCTCCCGGAACTGGTGATGAAATTCTAACAATAGCACAAGAGATGAAACCAGATTACGCACTGATAGTAACAACACCTCAGGAAGTTTCAGTTATTGATGCTGAAAGAGCAATCAATATGGCAAAAAAACTTGAGATACCATTTATTGGTGTAGTTGAAAATATGGCTGGATTTGTTTGTCCACATTGTGGGGCAGTTGCAGAAATATTTGGAGCAGGAGGTGGTGAAAAACTAGCTGCAGATTATGGTGTTCAATTTCTTGGTTCAATACCGATTGATATTGATGCAAGGATACTTTCTGATAAAGGAAAACCCATTGTTCTTGAAAAACAAAATTGCGAAGTATCATTAGTATTTAAATCAATCTTAGCTTTAATCGCTGAGCATTATCAAAAAGAATTAGAAACTAAATTAGTATAGAACAAAAACATCTCGGTTATTCTGGAGATCCAATGAAAGTGAAGGGAAGAAAATTCAATTAGATTCTAGTAAAATTTATTAGATTGGAAAATATTATGAACGAAAAAGTTAAAATCGGAATCATCATCTGCGATAGGTATAAAAGCTGCGCTGGTGGAAAATGTTTCAGATCCATCAAAGAAAGAGCAGGTGCCTTTGATATTTATAAAAATAAAGATGTTGAACTTGTTGGTTATACAAGCTGTGGAGGTTGTCCCGGTGGAAACATCGAATATGCTCCGGAAGAGATGAAGAAGAATGGTGCAGAAGTGGTTCACTTTGCTACCGGAATGGTTGTTGGTTATCCTCCTTGTCCGTATTTAAATTATTTTAAAAGTTTTATAGAAAACAAGTACGATTTAAAGGTTGTTGTTGGTACACATCCGATTCCGGAAAAGTATTATATCACACATTCAGAATTGGAAACTTGGAAGAATAATGAATGGAATAAGATATTGGAATCTACTCTTAAAGAAAAAGTAGTGCGATTAAGTTATGATTAAAGGATTAAAATAAAATGATTGCGTTCGGTCCAATACCATCACGTCGTTTAGGAAGAAGCCTTGGAATAAATAATATACCTCCAAAAGTTTGCAGCTATTCATGTGTTTATTGCCAGGTTGGATTGACTACACATATATCAGTCGAGCAGCAAGAGTTTTATTCACCAATGATTATTTATACCGAAGTAAAAGATCGTTGGAAAGAACTAAAAGCAAATAAAGAAAGAATCGATTACATATCATTTGTGCCTGATGGTGAGCCGACTCTTGATAAGAATCTTTATGAAACAATAGGACTTCTGCAGGATTTTGGGATCAAGATAGCTGTTTTCACAAATTCATCTCTTGTCTGGAAAAAGGAAGTTCAATCAGCATTAAATCTTGCCGATTATGTTTCTGTAAAAATTGATGCGATAGAAGAAAATACTTGGAAACATATTAATCATCCTTCTGTATCACTAAATCTAAATAAAATATTAGACGGAATATTAGCCTTTAAGGAGAATTATAAAGGCACTCTTGTTACCGAATCAATGTTGATTAATGGAATTAATGATAATGAAGACGAGCTAATAAAAATTGCTCACTTTATTGTAAAGGTTGATCCTGAAATTGCTTACTTGACAGTTCCGACAAGACCCACACCATTAAAAAATATTAATAGACCAGAGAGAGTAAAAACTAAAAATGCCTATAGAATTGTGAAATCTATTTTTAATAACACTGAATTATTAAATGAGTACGAAGGGAATGAATTTTCTATAAGCAGTGAAACTGAAGAAAGTTTAATCAGCATTATGGCTGTGCATCCAATGCGAAAAGACGCAGTGGAAAAATATCTAAAAAAGTCAAGTTCAAATTGGCTTACGGTTAAGAAACTTATGGATGAAGAAAAAATCAAAGAGTTGAATTACGATGGCTATACATTTTATAAAAAGAACTAAATCAATAAAACAATAAAGGAGTTAATCATGCCAAATTTAGATGGAACAGGTCCACAGGGACAAGGATCATTGACCGGACGAAAAAGAGGTCGATGCGGAGATAATGAAAATTCAAATCAACAAAATCAATCTGCCGAGAACAAAGAAATTATTTATGGAATCGGACGCGGTGGCAGACCACGTGGTGGTGGTTTTGGACAGGGACAAAAAGGTCAACCAGGACAAGGCAGAAAAAGAGGTTTTGGAAGGAACCAAACTTTTAATAAGTAAAAATGTTAATTGCAGTCTCAGTAAATAAACCTGAATTATTAGCTGAACTTTCTGATGTGTTTGGCAGAAGTAAATATTTTGTCATTCATAACTCAACTGATAATGTATCAGAGTTTTTATTAAATCCTTATTCAACGGAGTTGGGCGGTGCAGGAATTCAATCCGCCCGATTTCTTTTCGAAAAAAATATTGAGGCCATTATAACAACAAATATTGGTCTGCATCCATTAAGCTTTTTTAATTCCTTGAATATAAAAGTTTACTATTGTTCAAATGGATCTGCTGAAGAGGCATTAAAGTTATTTAATGAAAAAAAACTTGAAGAAATTGAGTTAAATGAGAATAAACTTTATACAAAAAGAAATAGAAAGAGATTTAGAAGAAATTCTTCTAATGATATCATAATAAATAATCAAAATAAAATATAGGAAATAGTATGAATGAAAGAATTGCAATTTCAATTGAAGAAAGCGCCAATGGAAAAGAAACCGTTGCAGAACATTTTGGAAGATGTTCAAAATTTAAAGTTTGTGAACTGAATGATGATAAAACTTTAATTAAAACAGAAATATATTTTAATCCTTTAGTCGGTGAACATAATGGCGCTTGCCAATTACCAGGTTATGTTAAGCAATTTAATGTTAACACAATTATCGCTGGTGGAATGGGACAAAAAGCAGTTAACAATTTTCTTAATTATGGTATTAGTGTTATTACAGCACCGGGACTTTTGTTCCAGGATGCTTTTGATCTTTATTTGCAAGGAAAGCTCAGTGGTTATGAAGCTTGCAAGCATGAACATCATCATCATTGAGGAACAAGTTGATAATTTCAATTGCATCAGGTAAAGGCGGAACTGGAAAAACAACAGTTGCATGCGGTCTTGCTTCTGTGATCAATAACTGTGTTTATATCGACTGTGATGTTGAAGAACCTAACGGTCATATTTTGTTAAAACCTAAAATCACTTTAGAAGAATCTTCTTACAAGATTATTCCCAAAATTAATAATGACCTATGCAACTTTTGTAATAAATGCACAGAGGTTTGTGAGTACAATGCTCTCCTTAATTTCAAAACAGAAATTTATTTAATTGATGAACTTTGCCATAGCTGCGGAGCATGTACTTACTTCTGTCCGCAAAAAGCAATTACAGAAGTAAAAAAAGAAAATTGGAAGATCAGAGTTGGTGAAACTTCAAATAATATTTTGTTTTATGATGCTTATCTGAAAATTGGGGAAGCTTCAGCTGCACCACTAATTAGAAAAGTTAAAAATGCTTATGAAGGAGATAGACCTGTAGTGATTGATTCACCTCCTGGTAAATCTTGTTCGATGCTTGAAGCAGTTAAGGATTCTGATTTCTGTGTACTAGTAACTGAATCAACACCATTTGGAATGAATGATCTTAAGCTTGCCATAAACGTATTGAGACAAATAAATATTCCATACGGTATCGCAATAAATAAATATGATGAAAATTTTTCTTTACTTGATGAATACATTCATGATAACAAGTTGAATCTTCTATTAAGAATTCCTTTTAGAATGGATATCGCTGAAAGTTATTCAAAAGGACAATTACCAACAGAAACAGTTAAAGATTATAAAGTAATGATGTTAGATCTACTAAAAAAAATCAAAAGAGAGATTGTTGAAAAAGAGTATGTTTGATAAACATTATAAACAAATTGTAATTCTTAGTGGTAAAGGGGGAACCGGAAAAACAACAGTTGCAACTGCACTCTCAGAAATAGCTGAAGATAAAGTTGTAATTGATACCGATGTTGATGCTGCTAATATGCACTTAGTTTTTGATTATTACATTAACGCTGAATATGATTACTACGGAGGCAAGAAGGCTGAAATAATTCCCGACAAATGTTCTCAATGTGGAATTTGTGAATCAGTTTGCAGATTTGATGCAATAAAAGATTTTAAAGTGAGTAGAACAAGCTGTGAAGGATGCGGATTTTGTTTTCGTGTTTGTCCTGATAATGCAATTTCATTTTATGAATCTAAGTCAGGAGTTTATTCAGAGTGTGAATTAGAAGATCATTCTAAATTCTATTGTGCACAATTATTAGCGGGTGAAGGAAATAGCGGCAAGCTAGTAAGCGAAATAAAAAAGAAAGCTTATGAACAGATTAAGGGAAATGTTAAATGGATTATAATAGATGGTCCACCGGGAATTGGTTGCCCTGTTAATGCAAGTCTATCGGGAGTAGATTTTGTCGTGATTGTAACTGAACCAACTCAATCAGGTTTGCACGATTTGAAAAGGTTAATAAACCTGTTAAATATATTTAAGATTCCGAGTGGTGTGATAATAAATAAATATGACATTAATACTGATTTGAGTAACAGTATTGAGGAATTTATAAAGCCTGAGGGAATTATTTTGTTAGCAAAAATTCCTTTTGACAAAAAATTTATTAAAGCAATTCAAAATTCTAAATCTATAATTGAATATGATCAGACTTACATAGAAAGATTCAAAACAATTTGGAATGATATCCAAAAAATTATTTTAAACTGAAAGGACTAATAATGTTAATAGGAGTAACATCATCCGGAGATTCACTTGATTCTTTGGTAAATGAAAGATTTGGACGATGCCAATACTTTTTAATTGTCGATCCGGATACAATGAAGTTTGAGGCCGTTACGAATATCGCAGAAAATATGCAAGGTGGCGCCGGACCTAAGGCTGCGGAAATATTAATTAACAAAGCAGTAAAAGTTTTATTAACTGGTCACGTTGGTGATAAAGCAGAAGAGGCACTTAAAAGAGGGGATATAAAAATCGTTGATGGTTTAAAGAGCAATTTAAAAGTAAGAGAAGCAGTAACTAATTATTTATCAAAAAAATAAAGGTCTATAAATTGTACGTTCCAACAAGAATATTTTTGACAAAAGGAGTTGGCAGGCATAAGGATTATCTTAGTTCTTTCGAGCTTGCATTACGAAATGCTGGGATTGAAAAATGCAACCTGGTTTCAGTCAGCAGTATATTCCCGCCATCCTGCAAACGGATAAGCAGGGAAGATGGATTAAAGGAATTATTGCCCGGACAAATTACTTTTGCCGTTATGGCCAGAAACTCTAATAATGAACCAAACAGATTGATTGCAGCATCCATTGGCGGAGCTATTCCTGCTGATAATTCTCAATATGGATATCTTTCTGAATATCATCCTTTTGGAGTGAACGAAAAAAATGCAGGTGATTATGCCGAAGATCTTGCTGCTCAAATGCTGGCAACAACTTTAGGAGTTGAATTTAATCCTGAATCTGATTGGAATGAACGTGAACAGGAATTTAAAATGTCAGGGAAAATTGTTAAAACATTTAATGTTACTCAATCTGCTGAAGGAGATAAAACAGGTTTGTGGACAACGGTTATTGCTGCAGCGATTTTATTACCTTAAAAATATTGTACAAGATTTCAAAACCTTTTCCGTGCATAATACTATCACTTATAAAAATAAACTAGAATAAGTGCTATGGAAATATTAATAAATGTTTTAAGGGAATCACTTAAGGTTACATTTTTCGTCTTGCTGATGATGCTTGTTGTTGATTTTATCAATGTAAAAACAAAAGGCAAACTAGAAACAATACTAAAAAATGGAAGAAAGTGGAAGCAGTATATTTTTTCTTCTTTACTAGGCACTGCTCCTGGTTGTCTTGGTTCGTTCGCGGGTGTTTCACTTTATATTCACGGTATGATAAGTTTTGGTGCTCTTACCGGATTAATGTTTGCAACTGCCGGTGATGAACAATTTATTATGCTTGCAATGTTTCCTGATACTGCGTTAATTATGTTTGGAATTCTTTTTATGCTTGGGATTATTGTTGGATTTCTCACCGATAAACTAGTTAAAAAGTTTAAGATTAAAACCTGCACGGATTGTGAAATCAAACAATATCATCCTGGTAGTGAAGGATACAAACACTACATTAAAGATCACATCTGGAAACACATTGTAAAAAAACATCTACTAAAAACTTTTTTGTGGACATTTGGTGCATTACTAATTGTTGAATTTGGAATGACCTTTGTTGACCTTCAAAGCATAACATCAGAGTATACATTTTTGCTATTATTACTTGGAGCGTTGATAGGATTGATTCCAGAATCAGGGCCACATATAATTTTTGTAATGCTTTTTGCAAATGGACTGATACCATTCTCTGTTTTATTCACAAGTTCAATTGTTCAGGATGGACACGGAATGCTGCCAATGCTTTCATATTCAGTCAAGGATTCTATGAGATTAAAAATGTTCAATTTGGGTTATGGATTACTTATTGGTTTGATAATCTATGCTTTAGGTTTTTGATAAATTCTAACCAAAAAAAATAAAAATTAATATTTAGGCTGTCAGGAAAGATAGAGTAAAAAAATAATTATATGATGTGCTTGTTAAAACCGGTTATGATAATGCAGTTTCTGTAAATAACATTGGATATTTTGCCGCAAAAGAATTGTAAGTTACCTATGTAGAAATAAAAATATAAAAGTTATTGATCCATTAAATCAAAGGAGTAATCAAAATGAAACGAACTGAAATCTATTCGGTTGTTATCCTCTCATTGTGCTTATTAATACCAATAGTTAATGCACAAGAAACAATTCAGCAACAAGAAAAAGAAGGCTTATTTTTACATATTTCAACTAGTTACGATAATCCGCATCGTCTTTTGATGCCTTTAAAGATGGCAAGCTTAATGGCTCAGGATAAGGCTGTTCTAATTTATATGGATATTGAAGCAGTAAAAATTTTAGTTAAAAATTCTAAAGACATCACACATCCTGAATTTGAATCGGCACATACTTATATAAAAAAATTACTTGAAATGGGAGTTGAAATTTACGCCTGTCCTACTTGCCTTAAAGTTGCAGGATACAAAACAGAAGATTTAATGGACGGAATTAAACCAGCAAACAAAGATAGATTTTTTAATTTCACTAAAGGAAGAATTCTATCATTAAGTTATTAAAATATTCTTTAGATAAACTATTGTCAGAATAAAATGCAAATAAAACCAATTCAGAATTACTATCCCGATGATGTCGCCCATTGTTATGGCTGTGGTAGATTAAATGAGTACGGTCATCAAATAAAAAGTTTTTGGGATGGAGATAAAACAATTTCTCATTTTACTCCTAAAGAATATCATACTGCAATTCCAGGTTACGTTTACGGAGGATTGATTGCATCATTAATTGATTGCCATGGAACAGGAACGGCTGCGTTGGCAGCTTATCGAGCTGATAACAGAGATCCTAGTTCTTTGCCTCCATTTAGATTCGTAACAGCCTCTCTTCAGGTTGATTATTTAAGACCTACTCCTCTTGGAGTTGAACTTGAATTAAAAGGAAAAGTTATTGAGCTAAAAGGGAAGAAAGTAATTTCAGAAATTACTGTTTCAGCAAATGGAGAAATTACTGCACGGGGTAGAGTTGTTGCAGTGCAGATGCCGGAATCTTTCAATAAGTAATTATTTCTAAAGACCTAACTTAATAACTCACGTTACGAAGTTGTCATGCTGAACTCATTTCAGCATCTCGAATTTTTATTAATCGAAGATTCCGATCCCGAAAGTTTTCGGGACGGAATGACATAATAAATAATTTTGCGTAACGTGAGTTAATAATTGCTTTGTTTTTCAGATTTTGTAAATCAAAATTCTCATCCTAAAAATTATCTTAGATACAGTTAAGTATCCATGAAATTTTTTGTAATAATCTTAGATAAGTGGTAAATTTTTTTGTGAAATATTAATCAACTTTAGAAAAATAGAGAGTTAAATTTGAACCAAACATATAAAGCAGCCGGAGTTGATATTGAGGCAGGAGAAAAGACTGTTGATAAAATAAAAGGTTATGCTAAATCCACATTTAATAAAAGTGTTCTTACGGATATTGGGATGTTTGGAGCCTTTTATGAACCCGATTTTTCCGGTTATGAAAAACCAGTTCTTGTATCAAGCGTTGATGGGGTTGGAACAAAGCTTAAGATTTCTGTTGATATGGATAAGTATGATACTATCGGCCAGGATTTAGTTAATCATTGTGTGAATGATATAGCTGTTTGCGGTGCTAAGCCGCTTTTCTTTTTGGATTATTATGCAACTGGAAAACTAAATCCGGATAAAGCTGCTGATGTAATAAAAGGATTTGCAACTGCTTGTAAAGAAAATGATTGTGCGCTTATTGGTGGAGAAACTGCTGAAATGCCTGGTCTGTATCAAGCAGATGATTTTGATGTATCCGGAACAATTGTTGGCGTTGTCGATAAATCAAAAATCATAGATGGTAAAAGAATTCAAAAGGGAGACCTGCTTGTTGGATTCACTTCAAACGGATTACATACTAATGGATATTCTCTCGCTAGGAAAATTTTGTTAGAAAAATTTAATGTAAGAGATCATGTTGATGAGATTGATAATATTCTTGGTGATGAATTACTAAAAATTCACAAATCTTATTTACCGCTTATTACATCTCTAAAAAATTCAGTTGATATTAAAGGATTATCGCATATTACCGGGGGCGGAATAGTTGGCAACACTTCACGAATAATTCCCAAAGGATTAGACCTGCTAATTCATTGGGGAAATTGGGAGATGCCTGCGATCTTTAAACTCATTCAGCAAACAGGCAATATATCAAGTGAAGAAATGCGTAAAGTATTTAACTGTGGTATTGGATTGATTGCCGTAATTTCTAAAGAACAAAAAATTGTAACATTTCAAGCTGCTCATGATGCACATGAACATCCATTGTTGATTGGCGAAGTGATTTAAATGTTTATTGATACTCATGCTCATTTATTTTTTGAGAACTTTAAAGATGATATTGATGATGTAATAAATCGTGCTTTAGAATGTGGAGTTGATTACATCGTAGTACCTGCCACTGATCTTAAAACTGCTCATGAGGCAATTGCTCTTTCTGAAAAATATAATCAAGTTTATGCCACCGTTGGAATTCATCCTCACGATACTAAGGATTGGGACGATAAATTAATCCAGCAAATAAAAGAACTTGCAAAACATCCAAAAGTAGTAGCGATTGGTGAAATCGGTTTGGATTATTATTATGATTTCTCTCCTCAAGATCAGCAAATAAGAGCATTCAAGTCTCAACTCGATTTAGCAATCAAACTTGAACTTCCTGTAGTGATTCACAATCGTGATTCTGATGGTGATATGATGGATATAATTCAGAGCTATTGCGGCACAGGATTAAAAGCTCAATTCCATTGCTATAATGGCTCACTCGCTGATGCTTTAGAGTTCTTGAAAATGAATCATTTTATTTCTTTTACCGGAAATATTACTTTTAAAAAGAGCGAAGAATTAAGAGATATTCTCAAGCATATAGATTTAAATCATCTGATGCTTGAAACAGATTCTCCTTTTATGACTCCTGTCCCTTTCCGCGGAAAAAGAAATGAACCAGCTTATGTGAGTTACGTGGCACATCAATTGGCAGACGTTCATAAAATTTCTGTTGAAGAAATTGGAAGGATTACATCTTTAAATGCATTTAGATTTTTTGGAATTGGTAACGTTCCTAAAACAAGTTTTACATATTTGCTGGGAAATTCACTTTACATAAATGTAACTAATCGTTGCAATGCTGATTGCACATTCTGTAGGAGAAAAGAAGATCCATTTTTACGCGGATATAATTTGGGAATGAAAAAATCTGAAGAACCTGCTGCTGAAATTTATATTAAAGAAATTGGTGATCCATCGAAATATGATGAAATTGTTTTTTGCGGTTATGGCGAACCAACAATCCGCTGGGATGTTGTTAGAGAAGTTGCAAAATATGTAAAAGCAAATGGCGGAAACACAAGAATAAATACAAATGGACACGGAAACATAATCAACAAAAAAGACATTACTCCTGAAATGAAAGATGTGATTGATGTTGTTTCGATTAGCTTTAATTCATTCGATTCAAAACAATATGCTGAACTGATGAGAGTTACTGAGGAGCATTTTGTTGAAATGAAAAACTTTGCAAGACTTGCAAAACAATTTGTTAAAAAAGTTGTAATGAGCGTGGTTTCGTTGGATGAAGTAGAAATAGAAAAATCCCGCAAAGTTGTAGAAGATGAAATTGGAGTTGAGTTTAGAGTAAGAGAGTATTTTTAATTTAACTTAAATTGTCATTCCCGCGTATGCGGGAATCTGAGGTCTATTTATGAAAAGAATATTAATCCTATCAATTATCTTTTTTATTTCTTCATATCCTCAATCCTTAAAATCCAAATTAGATAATGTCTTAAAAGATAAATTCTTTGAAAGTTGTTTAGTCTCGATTCAAGTTGAAGATTTAACGGCAAACAAAACTCTTTACTCAAAGCACGAAAAAATTCTGCTTCGTCCTGCTTCAAATATGAAAATAATTTCTTCTGCTGCTGGATTATTATATCTTGGTCCCGACTATGAATTTATAACCAGTCTTTATTACGATGGATATGTTTCAAACGATACACTAAATGGTAATATCTATGTTGTTGGTGGTTGCGATCCGGATTTTGTAACACAAGATTTGTATTCTTTTGTTGATGCAATAAAATCATTAAATGTTTCAGTGATAAATGGAAATATTTTTGGTGATGTTTCATTTAAAGATTCTTTGTATTGGGGCAAGGGATGGATGTGGGATGATGATCCATCTTTTGATGCGCCTTATTTAAGTGCATTAAATATTAATAACAATTGTGTTGAAGTATTTGTTCAGCAATCAGAATATATAGAAAAACCAACTGTAACTCTTATTCCAGGAACCAAGTATCTAACAGTTAACAATGAATCTTCTTTCGAAGTTGATGAAAAATTTCAAATTAGCAGAAACTGGATTGAGAAGAAAAATGAAGTAGTTGTTAAAGGTAAATTCCCAATTTCAAATCGATATGTCAGACAATTTGTAAATGTATTAGAGCCTGCTGAATATTTTTTAACATTATTTTCTGAAGTTTTAGATTCAAACAATATAAAAACATTAGGTCGTTCAGGATTACAAGTACTTCCTGTAGAAAGTAAACATCTTTACTCCTTTAAAAGAAAATATTCTGATATTATTGATAACCTAAATAAGACCAGCGACAACTTAAGTGCTGAGATGACATTGTATGCACTTGCCAAAGAATATTCCGATAAACCTGCAACTGCTGATAGCGGAATTCAATTTATTAATCTGTTAATTGATACTATTGGTTTGAATCATGAGGATTATAGATTAGTAGATGGTTCGGGTGTTTCTCATTACAATAATGTTAGTGCAGAGCTTCTTGTTAGTATTTTGAAATATTTTTACGATGAACAGCCTGAGTTATATGAGATTTTGTATAATTCATTTCCTGTAGCCGGAATCGATGGTACACTTGAATATCGAATGAGAAAGACTGTAGCTGAAAATAATGTGCATGCTAAAACCGGAACTTTAACTGGAGTAAGTTCGCTCTCAGGCTACCTTACGAGCAAGAAAAATCATACAATTGCTTTCTCAATTATGATGCAGAATTATGTTGGCTCGTCTTCAAAAGCAAAAGGATTTCAGGACGAGATCTGTAGAATATTATGTGAACTAGATTAGAACCGAATTTTTCCAGTTCTTTATTGGCTGGATAAATTTTGGGGTAGTCATTTCGAAGGAGTCTTCGACCTGCCTACCGGACAGGCAGGCTGAGAAATCTACTTTGATAAAATATTATGATTTCTCCCTTTGGTCGAAATGACATCCATCCCAAGGTATTCAGATATAAAGCTAAATATTTTGTTCTCAATAAGTCAATAAATATTAATAATTAAGACATCAATGAATAAATCATATAAAGAATACATTATAACCGCAGAACCATTTAACACCGAAATTCTTTCCTCAATTTTATGGGAATTAAACATTGATGGAATTAATGAAGAAGTAAATTGCTTAAAAGTTTTTGCTCAGGATGAAAGTGTAAGCATTCAATCAATTGAAGATGAGTTAAAACACTTACAAGAAAATAAATTGCTGCGAGAATTTTCCGTTCAGGAAAATTTTATTATTGAACGCAACTGGAATGAAGAATGGGAAAACAGCAGGGAAGTAGTTCATGTTTCGGATAAGATTGTTATCAAACCGACGTTTAAAGAATATGAAGCAAAACCAGAAGAACTTGTATTAACGTTAGATCCTAAAATGTCTTTTGGTACTGGTGATCATCAAACAACAAAAATATGTTTGATATTTATTGAAAAATATTTAAAACCAGGAATGAAAGTATTGGATGCAGGTTCCGGTACTGCAATACTCGGAATTGCTGCAGCAAAGCTTGGAGCAGAAAATGTTATTGCATTTGATATCGATGAATGGTGTTTTGATAATGGAATCGAAAATACCCAACTGAACGATGTAGCAAATAAAGTTGAAATTAGAAAGTGTGAATTGAAAGACATTTTAGAAAATGATTTTGATTTTATCATTGCTAATATCCAAAAAAATATTTTACTCGAGCTAGCGGTAGGATTAAAAGAACGAATAAAATCAAATGGAGTATTAATTCTTTCAGGGCTGCTTGAAATGGATAGAGAAGCAATTAATGAAAAATTTTCATCTGTCGGATTTGATGAAATTGATTTTATGCAAATGGATGATTGGATTGGAATAGCCTTGAAGTCTATAGTACACTGATTCTTAAGGTTTATTATGATTGGTTATGACCTTATTAAATCATAACCATCATAAAAGTCGGCGTACAAAATTTACTTTTTATAAATAATCTTTCCGTCAAAAATGGTCATTTCAACACTTGCATCTTTTATTTTAACAGGATCAATTGTTAAAATGTCAGCGCTTAATACTATCAGGTCAGCAAGTTTTCCAACTTCAATACTGCCTTTAATGTTTTCCTCAAATGATGCGTAGGCAGAATTTATTGTGTAACATTTAATTGCATCTTCAACAGAAATTTTTTGTTCCGGTATCCAACCATCAGGATTTTTTTCATCCAGAGTTCTGCGGGTTACTGCTGCATAAATTCCAAGTAATGGATTTAATGGTGCTACATACCAATCCGTACCGAAGCACAATTTAACTTCTGCATCCAAAAATGATTTGAAGGGATAGGTATATTTTATTCGTTCAGGTCCAATCCTTTTTTCAGCCCAAACTCCATCATCAATACAATGATAAGGCTGAACAGATGCAATTACTCCTAGTTTTGCAAATCTGGGGATATCTTCAAATCTAACATGTTGTGCATGTTCCAACCTAAATCTTCTATCCCATTTTGGATTTTCATTAATTATTTTTTCAAATAAATCGAGCATATAAGAATTAGCTTTATCACCAATAGCATGAACAGAAAGCTGCAGGTTATTTTTATCAGCATCTAAACACCACTTTTCCATACTGCCATCGGTTATTATGTCCATAGCAAGACCTGTCGTCATTGTATCCTGATCATACCTGTCAAAAAACCATG
The DNA here is from genome assembly GCA_041738675.1 of Ignavibacteriaceae bacterium. Classification (GTDB taxonomy): domain Bacteria; phylum Bacteroidota; class Ignavibacteria; order Ignavibacteriales; family Ignavibacteriaceae; genus IGN3. The sequence continues at coordinate 92,480 of JBGSPH010000002.1, read as the reverse complement.
CAGTACTTGAACCAAGAGAACCATCGGCAAAAGCTTTTAGTGAACCCATTCTAATAAGGTCATCTCCATATCCTACTTTAATATTTTTTTCTACATTATCTTTATAATCTGAAATAGGCCAGCGTGTAAAAATTCTGCAAGTTAATTTCTCTTCATTCTTTGCTTTTAAGAACGCAGTTAGTGCATCTCCATAAGTTATATCTTGAACACTTGTAATGCCTAATCGCTTGGCTTCATTTAGGGCGGTAAGCAATGCTTCATAGTTTTCTTCAGCAGAAGGTTCCGGAATAAATTTTGTAACGAAATACATTGCATTATCTTTTAGCACTCCCGTCGGTTCCCCGGTTCTAGGATCTTTAACTATCAATCCGCCATCAGGACTTTCAGTGTCTTTTGTAATTCCTGCCAATTTTAATGCATAAGAATTAGCAACTCCCATGTGTCCATCAAGTCTATCAACAAAAACAGGCTGATCAGATACAACTTCATCAATCATTTCTTTTGTTGGAAGGTCATTAACTTCCCATTTTTCGTGATCCCAATAACCGCCTGTTATCCATTTACCGGGATATTTTTCAGAATAGTCTTTTAAAATTTGCTTAAACTCGGTCGTTGAATTTGCGGGACGCAAATCAATTCCAAGTAAATAAAATCCACCGGTAATAAAGTGAACATGATTATCAATAAATCCCGGCAGCATAAGTTTGCCTTCAAGATCAATTACTTCTGTGGATGCATCAATCAGTTTTTTTGCATCTTCATTTGATCCAACAAATACTATCTTATTTTCATTAACCACAACTGCTTGTGCCAGAGATTGATTTTGATTTACAGTGTAAACCTTGCCATTTATAAATGCTGTTTTCATAGTCTGTGCTTGTATTGATGTTATAAAAAGAATTGATAAGAAAACGGTGATTATATTTTTCATGATTTTCCTTAGAGATTACGTATTGAAAAATACTTAAGCGATTAATAAAGAAAAAGGATTTAAACCAATAAAGATTTAAATCCTTTTAACAGCAAATCGAAAAAAATTATTTCATCAATTGCATTTTCTTCACTGAAGTAAAATTACCAGCCTCTATTTTATAAAGATAAATTCCACTTGAAAGTTTCTCAGCATTGAAATTAACTGAATGAGCACCGGCTGAGAATTTGGTATTTACTACTTCAGCAACTTTTTGCCCAATAAGATTATAAACACTTATGTTAACATTATTTTCTGATGGGAGAGTGAATCCAATTTTTGTAGATGGATTAAAAGGATTAGGATAATTTTGTTTTAATGAAAATTCTGATGGTGTAAATCCATTGACCTCTACAGTTGATGAGTATTCAAATGACCCATCAAAATCTAATTGTCTTAATCTGTAAAAGGATTTTTGTGAAGAATTATTTGAGATTGAGAAATTATAACTTTTACTTTCGGTTGTTGTTCCATAACCTGGTACGAATCCAATTTTTTCGAACGTCTTATCATCAAAACTCTTTTCAATATCAAAACCAAGATTGTTTAGTTCTGTTGCTGTTGTCCAATTTAAAGTTACATTTCTATCAGTAACAGATGCACTGAATGATGTAAGTTCAACCGGGATAAAGAAAGGTGAATTAAGTTTGTAAAATCCGTTTCCCTGAGCAGCAAATTGTGTGATTGAATCAACCGAAATAACTTGATAACCTGATGAAGGGATACTAATTGGCGTCCAGGAGGAGCCAGCATCAGTAGATCTCCAACTGCCAGGTGCAGTTGAATAACTATTTGCCAAAATTATATTGCCATCAGAAGGTTGTATATAAACTCCCCACATATTAATAGATCCGAAATATGGAACAATCGTCCATGATTGACCAAAATTTGTTGACTTAAGCATTCCACCGCCGCCGCTCCATTTTGTTGCCCATGCAATACCAGGATTTTGAAAATCAACTGCAATTGTTGGGATCTCTCCAGATGTACTATAAGTCTGAGCCCAGGTAACACCATAATCGGTGCTCCTGAATATTCCAGTTCCATTATCGCCAACCAGAATAATTGAAGTATCAGGAAAAACTTCAATATCACAGGGGGCGCTATTTGAACCAACGCTTGTTGAAATTGTTGTCCAGGTAGAACCGAAATCAGTTGAGCGAGAGAAATTTGTACCGTTCATCATATATAAAGTATCAGGATGACTGGGGTCTTGGGTAATTGGGATTCCAAAAAATGAAAAAGAAAGTCCATCTGCTGTGATTACCCAGCTAGCTCCTGAATCTGTAGTCTTTACAACTTTATCAGAGCCGCCTTCAATGCCAACAATAATTGTAGATGGATTGAAGTCATTAACAATAACACATTTAATTTCTGTTGCCTGAGGAACGTTGATACCCATTTGCGTAAACGTTTCACCTCGATCTGTACTTTTATATACTTTATTGTCACTTCCGTAGTAAACGTTATTATGGTTAAATTGTTCAACGTCTATTGGACCACCCAAACTTGAACCGGATTGCTTTAATTCCCAGGTATAAAATTGAGAAAATGCAGGTGCTATAAGAGATAAAGAAAATAATACAGTAAAGATAAATCTCATCCTAAAACCTCGCGATTGATGTAAAGTTATTAAATAATTGGATTAGCGTTTTTAAGATAAAGATATGATCGAAAATTGCAAAAAATATTTTGGTCTTTGATAATAAATTATTGTTAACTAAATCAAAACTTGTCTCTATTCATTAGCATACATTAAAGAAAATTTTTATGTTCATATTAAAATAATAAAAAGTTAAGGGAGAATATGAATTTAGACGTTCTAATCTTTGCTGCCCATCCGGATGATGCTGAACTTGCTATGGGCGGAACTATTGCAAAACTTACTAAGAGTGAACTCAAAATCGGCATAATCGATTTAACTCGTGGTGAACTTGGTACAAGAGGCACTGCAGAAACAAGGCAGCGTGAAGCTTTTAATGCAGCAATTACTTTGAAGGTTGCTGTGAGAGAAAATCTTGAAATACCTGATGGTGATATCAGGAACACTAAAGAGAATTTGATGAAGGTGGTAATTACAATTAGAAGGTACAAGCCTAAAATTGTTTTCGCTCCTTATTTTAATGATCGTCATCCCGATCATATTGATGCGAGCAACTTAATAAAAAGAGCAATGTTTTCAACAGGATTAAGTAAAATAAAAACCTTTGATAAAGAAGTTCCACAAAATCATTACAGACCGGAAAAGTTATTCTACTATATGCAGACTTACACATTTGATCCAACTTTTATTGTGGATATTTCGGATACGTTTGATTTAAAAATGAGAGCGGTAGAATGTTATGATACCCAATTTCACAATCCTAAAAGTATAGAACCCGAAACATTTATAAGTAAACCCGGATTTCTTAATTATATAAAATCACGGGCAGAATTTTATGGATTTTCAATTGGCAAAACGTATGGTGAACCATTTTATTGTGAAGAAAAGATTGAATTTGATTTGGCTAACTCTATAAGAAAAAAGTAGTTAAATTATTGTCAGATATAGGAGCACAATTTTTAGTAAAAAGACTGATCAATTAAATAAGGAAAAACAATGATTAGAAAAGTAAAGTTGATAGAAGAACTTGAATCAATTGGTATTAGAAATACCCGTGAAGTATTCTATAATTATGGGACTCCCGCTCTATATGAACAAGTTATCAGAAGACGTGAAGGATTACTCGCACATCTTGGACCTCTTGTTGTTAGAACCGGTTATCATACCGGAAGAAGCCCAAATGATAAGTTCATAGTAAGAGAACCTGAAAGTGAAAAAAATATTTGGTGGGGCAAAGTGAATAAAGGAATGTCTGCTGAATGTGCAGAAAGACTTTACTTTAAAATGATGGCATACATTCAGGGAAAAGATTTATATGTTGAGGATTGTTATGCAAGCGCAGATGAAAAACATAAAATTGGTATTCGTGTTGTTACAGAAAATGCTTGGCATACTTTATTTGCAAGAAATATGTTCAGAAGGTATACAACAGATGAAGAATTATCAAATCATAAAACTGATTTTACAATAATTCAGATGCCTAATTTTCATGCGGATAGAGAAGTGGATTGCACAAACTCAGAAGTTTTCATTCTATTAAATTTTACTAAAAGAATTGTTCTTATTGGTGGAACAAGTTACGCCGGTGAAATTAAGAAATCAGTATTCACAATAATGAATTATCTTATGCCCCTGCGTGGTGTAATGTCTATGCATTGTTCTGCAAATGTTGGTAAAGAAGATGATGTTGCTTTGTTTTTTGGTTTGAGTGGTACTGGTAAAACAACTTTGTCAGCCGACCAAAATAGAAAACTTATTGGAGATGATGAACACGGCTGGAGTGATGATGGGGTTTTTAATTATGAAGGTGGATGTTATGCTAAAGTTATTAAATTATCAGAAGAAGCCGAGCCGGAGATTTATGAATGTACCAGAAAATTTGGTACCATATTAGAAAATGTTCAGATAGATGCTCAGACAAGAAGATTAGACTTAGATGATGAGACGTTTACAGAAAATACTCGTGCTGCGTATCCGCTTACTCATCTTTCAAACATCGTTGAAGAAGGAAAAGCTGGACATCCTAAAAACATAATTATGCTAACTGCCGATGCATTTGGAGTTCTTCCTCCTATCTCTAAATTAACCACTGAGCAGGCAATGTATCACTTTATTTCTGGATATACAGCCAAAGTTGCAGGAACTGAAAAAGGTGTTACTGAACCAAAGGCTACATTCAGCACTTGCTTTGGTGCCCCATTTATGGCGCTTCATCCAAGTGTGTATGCTAAACTGCTTGGCGAAAAAATAGTTCAGCACAATGTTAATTGCTGGTTAGTAAATACAGGCTGGACAGGTGGACCTTACGGTGTTGGAAATCGTATGAAGATAAAATATACCCGTGCTATGCTAACAGCAGCCTTGGAAGGGAAATTGGATAATGTTGAACTTATTAAAGATCCATTTTTTAATTTAATGGTGCCGCAAACTTGTCCTGAAGTTCCTTCAGAAGTTTTAAATCCTAAAAATACATGGAATGATAAAAACGCATACGTTGAACAAGCTAAAAAACTTGCAAATATGTTTGTAGAAAATTTCAAAGAGTATTCTGAAGGTACTTCGGATGCAATAAAAAATTCCGGTCCAAATAAATTCTAAAACCTATAGCGGGATAAACATTTTGTTTATCCCGCATATTAAAAAATAGCCCGCCTAAATTATTGATTATCAGCAAAACTACTTTTAATTTCCTCTTAAAATATTTTTATTCACTACCAAAATCAGGAGTCTCTAATGGCAGAAAAAAAGCTCACGGGTGAAGTTTATTATCCTACAAAAGAAATAATGGATTATGCCCACGCAAAATGTGAAAGTATATATCAATCTGCAGAGAAGGATTCAGTTGGTTTTTGGGAAAGCGAAGCCAAGAATTTGCATTGGTTTACTAAGTGGGATAAAGTGCTTGATGATTCAAATAAACCTTTTTTCAAATGGTTTACAGGAGCAAAAACAAATATTGCTTATAATTGTTTGGATGTTCATGTTCAAACACCAAGAAGAAATAAATTAGCTTTATTATGGGAAGGGGAAGATGGTGAGTTTAGATCATACTCTTACTTTAAACTTCATAGAGAAACTTGTCGCTTTGCAAATGTTTTAAAAAGTCTTGGCGTAAAAAAAGGTGATCGTGTTACTCTTTATATGGGTAGAATTCCTGAACTGATGATTGGAATGCTGGCTTGTGCTCGGATTGGAGCTATTCATTCTGTGGTGTATGGGGGATTTTCGGTTGAAGCACTTCACGAAAGATTGGAAGACAGTCAATCAAAAGTATTAATCGTTGCGGATGGTGCTTTTCAAAGAGGAAAAATTGTTGAATTAAAAAAAATTGCTGATGAAGCTTTACAGCGTGCTGCAACTGTTGAAAGTGTTTTAGTTGTAAAGCGTACAGGCCATCAGATAAATATGGAATTTGGAAGGGATATGTGGTATCACGAATTAGTAAATCTTCCAATCGCGAATAGCAGTGAATGTCTTGAAATTGTTGATGCTGAAGATCCATTATTTATGTTGTATACATCCGGAACCACAGGAAAACCAAAAGCAATTGTACATACTCATGGTGGTTATATGGTTGGTACATATTCAACACTGAAATATGTTTTTGATATTCACGAAGAAGATAGATTCTGGTGCGCCGCAGATCCCGGTTGGATTACAGGCCACAGCTATATAGTTTATGGACCTTTGCTAAATGGAGCAACATCATTTATGTATGAAGGTGCGCCTACATATCCATATCCGCATCGCTGGTGGCAAATGATTGAGAAATATGGAATTAATATTTTATACACTGCGCCAACCGCAATACGCGGACTAATGAGATACGGGGATGCCTGGCCCAATAGATATAATCTTTCTTCTTTAAGATTGCTTGGAAGCGTTGGTGAACCAATAAATCCTGAAGCATGGAAATGGTATCATAGGGTTATTGGAAAAGAAAAATGTCCGATTATGGACACTTGGTGGCAGACAGAAACAGGAATGTTTATGATAACTCCAATGCCGTGCACTCCATTAAAACCTGGTTCAGGAACAAAACCATTTCCTGGAATTATTGCTGATGTGGTTGATGAATCTGGAAAACCTGTAAAACCAAATGAAGAAGGATATCTTGTTATTAAAACCCCTTGGCCATCAATGCTAAGAACAATATGGAATGATCCTGATAAATATGTAAATCAATATTGGAGCAGGTATCCGGGAATGTATCTGACCGGAGATTCCGCGCGAAAAGATGAGGATGGATATTTCTGGATAATTGGAAGAGTTGATGATGTTATAAAAGTTTCCGGTTACAGATTAGGGACTGCAGAGATTGAAAGTGCATTAGTTAGCCACCAGTCCGTTGCAGAAGCTGCAGCAATTGGTTTACCGCATGATGTGAAAGGAAATGCAATTCATTGTTATGTATTGCTGCGAACTGGTTATGAAAAATCTGATAAACTGATTGAAGAATTGCGTCAACATGTTGGTCACGAAGTTGGTCCAATTGCAAAACCAGAAAGTATTGAGATAGTTGAATCGTTACCTAAAACACGCAGCGGTAAAATTATGCGAAGAGTTCTTAAAGCTAAAGCGTTAGGCTTGGATCCTGGAAATTTGAGTACGCTTGAGGAATAAAAATGAGGGGGTCTATTCAGACCCCTTTTAACTAAGCATATTTTATAAGCAAATAGATTATAAGAATAGGAATTCCTAAAAATATAATTCCCTGTATATAGTCTTTAATTACTGAGGATTTTTCCTCTTCTTTTTTAATTTCTTTCATTTCATTCCTTTATCATATTATTATTTTTTTGTTACCTTCATAACTTTGTAAAAACAGTATGAGGTAAGTGTAATTATTATTCCCCATCCAAGCACTAAAAAAATCCAGCCGCCTAAATTCATAGTACACCTAATCATTTTAATTGAAATTTAAACCTTTATTTCAGACCTATTTAGAATAAGTCTGATGTTCGGAGAAATAAATATTTAGTTTATTGGAGGGGCTCTAAAAGAAATATTAGAATTACATATGAGAAGAAAAATAGTTACAGAATATGAAGCGTTATTAATAAAATATTCTGTGTATTCTGAATTGAGGTGTTCAGATATTAAAGCAGATTTATCATAATTGAATTTGCTATAGTCATGAGTTTTATATCTTTGACTGCGTTCATTGAGATTTAATTCTATACTATTTTGGCTTACTGAAATGTAATATTCGTTAATACAATTTTTATTTGTAAAAGAATTATCAGCAAAAACTTCGGATGTGGTTAGAAAAAAGAATGAATAAATTAAAACTATTCGGACTGACCTTTGAAAAAAGGAATTACGTGTTAGCCTTAAAATATTTGATTTATAAAATTTCATAAATTTTGTCGGATCAAACATAGTTGTAATTTATATCTCGATCAATTGGATTAATCAAAATATCTACCTCAGCTTCATAAGCTGGATTTGCCATAAACTTTAAAGAAATTGGAATTAAATAAGTGTGTATTATAAAAATGATTTAATATATATTAGTTCTGCATTTAAATTTTAACTCTTATAGAAACAAGATTGCAGAACACGTTTATTAAAATCCTACAAGTTGTTTTATTAACAATTCTGATCTTCTCACAATTTTCTAATGCCCAGCAATTCGGAAAACTAAGAGGTGTAGTTACTGATTCAAGTAATGGGGAAACACTTGCTTACTGTAATGTTTTTGTTCAGGAATTGAATACAGGTGCTTCAACAAATGAAAGGGGTTTGTTTATCATCAATTCCCTTCCAGCAAATAAAAGTTATTCGATCGTTTCTTCTTATGTTGGATACGAAACAAAGATTTTATCAGTTGAAATTCTTCCAGATAGAATTAATGATATCGATATAAACCTTAAACCACTTAGTATTGAACTGCAGACAATTGAAAAAGTGGGGGAGAAGATTATAGAAAAAAACTCCACGGATATTGGCTTAGAAAGAATTTCAATCAGGCAGATTGAAAACCTGCCTAAAAGTGTTGAGACAGATGTTATGAGAAGCCTGCAATATCTTCCGGGTGTCAGCAGCACAGGAGATATTTCTGCAAAGTATTATGTGCGAGGCGGGACAAGTGATCAGAATCTTATCCTATTAAATGGTGCCACAATTTATAGCCCTTTTCACTCGCTCGGAATCTTTAGCGTGATTGATCCTGATATGATAAACAGCGTTGATTTTTACAAAGGAAGTTTTACTTCAGAGTTTGGCGGAAGACTTTCATCAGTACTTAATGTTATTTCCAAAGACGGAAATAAGAATAGATTTGGAGCTATGGCTAGCGTAAGTTTTTTAACTGCAAAAGCGCTTGTGGAAGGCCCTATTCCCAATGGGTCATTTATAATTACGGGAAGAAAAAGTATCTCGGATCAAGTACTAAAAAATTTTTTAAATGATGACATAGTACCAATAGATTTTTATGATTTTTCATTTAAGCTTAATTATTCCAGTCCTGATCTTTGGCAGAATGCTAAGTTTGTTGTGTTTGGTTTTTTTAGCGGCGATAAAATAGCTTATGATGATCCTACTCGTGAAAACTATAACTGGAAAAGTAATCTAATAGGTTTTGAATGGCTTCAGATCTATGATGTTCCTGTTTATTCAAGAATTGCTGTTTCCCTCAGTCAGTTTGATGGCCAAGTTATCCCAAACTCAACTACCATCAAACCTATGAAAAATTTAATAGATGATTTTAATGTAAGTGTGGATTTTAATTTAGTTTCGGATAGCAAGGACGAGATATCGTTAGGACTTAATTTAAAAGTTTTAGATACACAATTGTTATCTCAAAATACTGTTGGAGCTGTAACAAATATATCCAGGTTCTCAGGCAATTTTTCACTTTATGGAAAGTACAAGCTTTTAAGATTCGATAATTTTGGACTTGATGCCGGAGCAAGAATTAATGTATCCGGGTTAACAAGAAGCGGAAGTTTAGTACCAGAACCACGAATCAGCTTGAACTATAGATTTTTACCTTTCGTATCATTTAAAGCAGCCTGGGGAATATATCTTCAGGAAGTTTCAACCGTTTCTGATGAAGATGAAGTGATTTCTTTTTTCGAACCGTGGATTATTATTCCAGGCTATTTAGATCCGTCTAAAGGAACGCAATATTCTGCGGGCTTTGATATTGATATTAGTCAATCAATTAATTTTAGCATAGAAGGATACTACAAACTAACAAAAAACTTACCGATCATTAACACAAAAAAGTATTATGATTTTGAAAACGATTTAGTCAGCGGAACAGGGGAATCCTATGGTTGGGAGTTTTTATTAAAGTATGCCAATTATCCATTTGCCTTTACAGGATCTTATGCATTGAGTTGGGCATATAAAGAGGTGGATGATTATTTATACTATCCCAAATATGATTCCCGAAATGCATTAAATTTATCTATAGAGTATTCTTTAGGAGGGGGTTGGATTACGAGTGCTGTCTGGGCTTACTCATCCGGTCTTCCTTTTACTCAATTAATGGGATACTATGATAAAATATATCTTACAAATTTATTCGATCCATGGTATCAAAGCGGTAATACAAATCCATACTTAATCCTTGGCGATCAAAATCTAGGAAGGCTGCCGTCTTATCACCGACTCGATTTCAGTATATCAAAACTAACAGAAATATATGGTCTAAAAACAGAAATTGATTTTAGTGTTATCAATGTTTACGATAGAGAAAATATTTTTTATTTCAATCGCGATACAGGTGAGCAGGTCAATATGCTACCGCGTTTATTTACCGCAACTATTAAAATAGAAATATGAAAATAAAATTTTTTATTGTTGTTTTATTAATAGTGCTCACATCAATTTCTTGTGATGACAGCTTTAATCCGTTTGGGGATTATAAGGAGAAATATATTCTTACCTGTTTGCTTGATGGCAATTCATCATCTCAGGTTGCAACTTTATCTAAAAGTTATTTTACAGGTACATTTAATCCATATGATAATACAACTGATCCCGCTCTAGAAGGTGCCGAAATAAGAGTGTGGCTTTCCGACTCAGTTTATTTATTTAAAGACAGTACTGTAGCAAGACTGGATACTTCACATTATAATACTCCATTCAAATTTTTTTATACGGATAAGGTAAAACCTACGGCAGGCAAAGTTTTAGAAATAGAAGCACTCCTTCCATCCGGAAAGAGATTGCGGTCTTCAACTGTAACACCAAATGATGTTTCATTCACAAATCAGAACCCAAATGTTATTCCTCCTGTTGATAATAATTTTTTAACATTCAGATGGCAGTCTCAATCCACATATACTTTTTATGATATTAGAATTTTAGTTACATATTACAAAAATGAAAACGGCACAAATGTTAAGTATGAAAAAGAAATACCAATAACCTACAATACTCAAAGCAGCTTTGATGAACCAGTTTATCCGGTTGCAGCAAGACAAACTGTTGTTTCTTATCCAATGGAAATTGTAACAAAATTTATGGAAAGTATTTCTGAAGGAGATGATAATAAATCAAATTATTATGTGGAGATAAAACCAAAAGTTGAAGTTTTAGTTATGGATGAAGCACTATCAAGATATTATTCATCAACCAGCCAGGACTTAAATGATCTGACAGTTAGGTTGGATGAAAATGATTACACAAATATTGATGGCGGCTATGGTATTTTTGGAACTTATATTTCCAAAAGATACACTGCTATTTCTTTTATAGCTTCGTATCTTCAATCATTCGGCTACAATGTAATTTATAATTAGTAAAATGAAATTAGAAATCAGACATATTAAAAAGTACTTACAGACTATTTTACTTTTTACATCCTTTTTGCTATTCATCTATGGATGTGGAAAAGAAGTTTCTACTTCACCCGTTGATGAAGAAATTCCTCAGGCATTTTTGTATGTTGATTCAGAACCTATGGGTTCAACAATTTATTTAAATGGAAAAAACACAGGAAGAATTACCCCTGATTATATCCCTTATCTGGAAGAAGGTGGTTATCAAATAACACTAAAGAAAAAATATTTTAGGGACACAACTCTTACCATTACTTTAATAAATAATGATACGCTAAATTTATATGTTGATTACTTTCAAAATCCTTTAATGTTTGGCAAAATTACTTTTAACTCAGCCCCTATAAATGCAGAAATTATTTTGGATGACTCGATAACGGGTTTACAAACTCCTGCCGTAATAAGTAATTTAGTACCTGGTAAGTATGTTGTTAGATATAAATTATATAATCATCGTAACTCTGAACTTGATATAGTGGTTGAAAGTAATAAAACCACAGCTTCATATATGCAATTAAGAGATACATCACAGTGGGTTGATTACCAAATTAACAACTCTGAAATTCAATCAAGTCTTTTAACTTCAATAGATTCAGATAATAATAATGTAAAATGGATTGGAACATCAAATCTTGGTCTAATTAGTTTTGATGAAATTGATTTTGACAATTTTAACATAAGTAACTCAGGTATTCCATCGAATCAGGTAAACTGTGTTAAAGTTAGCGGCGACAATCGTGTTTGGGTTGGCACAAATAGCGGACTTGGAATCTTTGATGGTATTTCATGGCAAGTTTACAGAAGTGAAAACTCTTTATTGCCAAACAATAATGTTAATGCGATTGAATTTGATGATTTGGGCGCAGCGTGGATCGGGACAAATAATGGGTTTGCAAAATTCGATGGAATTAATTGGCAGCAGTTCAATTATACTTCGCAGCTGTTTACTTATTTGTGGGTTACAAGTCTTAAGTTTGATGTCTCAAATAATCTGTGGATTGGCTCTAACAACTTTGGAATATTGAAATATGATGGCAGCACTTTTATTGAATATGTAAGTTCGGATTTTAATTTTCTGACAAATAAAATTTCTGCAATTGCACTTGATAATGTAAATAAACTTTGGATCGGACAATTATTAGAGAATGCTGTCCGTGGCGGTGTTTCAATTTATAACGGTTCCTCATTTTCAAATATTTATATCGGAACAATAAATAATAAAATAAATTCTATTTACACAACCGGAGGTACAAAATGGTTATGTACATCTGAAGGACTATCAAAATACGATGCCGGCAATGCAAGCATCTTTTTTAGTGTGCTTAACTCGTATTTAACAAATGATAATGTTACAGATGCTGTTAAAGATCTGAATGGTAATCTTTGGATTACAACGATTGGCGGCGGTTTAAATAAACTTAAAAATCAATAAATATTAAAAAATAATTTCTGGAATGTGTGATGAAAATTAAATTCTTATTGCCTGTTATTTTTTTATTAATGTTTTCAAACTTTAGTTTCTCTCAGGTAGAGGACACTTCAAATTCAGATTTATATAAATGGCTAAAGTCTTTACCGGATATTGAAGTGACGCCAATTAAATCTGATAATATTTTTTCTGAAGCTTACGAAATATTTGTAACTCAACCTATCGATCACAATAATCCTGACGGCCCAAAATTTAAACAGCAGATATTTTTATCGCATATCGATAAAGAACAACCAATGGTTATTGATCTTGATGGGTATGCTGTTAATAACCGTACAACGGAATTAAGCAGAATATTAGAGTGTAATCAAATAATGGTTGAGCATAGATATTTCGGTGAATCTATTCCTTCTCCCTTTGATTGGAAATATCTTACAATCAAACAAGCTGCTGATGACCATCATAGCATTATAGAAATGTTTAAAGATTATTACACAAATAAATGGATAACAACAGGAATTAGCAAGGGCGGCTCGTGTGCAATCTTTCACGGATACTTTTATTCTGATGATGCAGATGCTTCGGTTCCATATGTTGGTCCGTTAAATTTATCAATTGATGATCAAAGGGTTTATGAATGGATAAAATCAGTCTCTACTCCGGAGTGCAGAGAAAAAGTTTTTAACTTCCAAAAATTATGTTTTGAAAAACATGATGAATTATATCCGATGTTTTTAAAAAACGCAGAAGATAAAAAACTAACTTATGATATTGTTGGTAACGAAAAAGCCTATGAGTATTCTGTTCTAGAATACTCATTCGCATATTGGCAGTGGGGGAATGGTGATTGTTCAATTATTCCAGATAAGAATTCTCCAATAGAGGAAATATGGGAACACTTTTCTAAAAATGGCGGCATCACTTATTTTGACGATTCTTCCATTATTGAAAACTTTGCTTTCTTCTATCAGTGCTATACTGAGTATGGTTATTACGCTTATGAGGTAAATCAATTTAAAGATTACATCAAATATGCCGACGGACAGACTCCATTTTTTATCCCAAAAGATTCTAATCCAACTTATGATCCAAGACTGCTAAAAAAAATAAATAACTGGGCATCTAACGAGGCAGAAAATTTTATTTTTATTTATGGAGGCAACGATCCCTGGACATCACCGGGAGTTTGCTTAACAGGAAAAACAAATTCAATAAAAATGGTATTACCAAATGGTTCGCACGCTTCAAGGATTAAAGGGTTTTTAAAGAATGATAAAGAATTAATTTATACACGATTAGAAAACTGGCTTGGAATTCAAATAGAGCGATAAAAAAAATAACAATTATTTTACTATAAAAAGGGAATTATTTGATTCCCTTTTTTTTATATTTCGTTCAACCTTTATCTGTGCCATTTATCACTGAACTTTTGCGCTCCAAATACTGTTTATCTATTTTAACACACTCAATAACTAGACTATTTCAATGGAAACAAAAAACGCAGACTTATCATCTTTACGAATAGATAGATCAAATAAAGAAGAGATTAATTCGAGTAAGAAAAATATTTTTATAATGCTTGGAGTAATTCTTCTTTTGATCGTTGGATATTTTATTGTTAATTCATTCTTACGCAGTTCAGTTGAGGTTAAACTAACAACTGCCGTGCTTCAAAAACCTGGACAAACTACTGCTTCACTGAACGCAAGCGGATATGTAGTGGCTCAGCGTAAAGCTGCAATCGCATCCAAAGGAACTGGAAGATTAATTTTTCTGGGAGTTGTTGAAGGTGATAAGGTTAAAAAAGATCAGATTATTGGAAGGCTGGAGAACACAGACATCCTTCCTCAACTTGAAGAAGCAAAAGCAAATCTTCAATTATACAAAGCAGATTTAAACAGTGCCGAAAATACTTTTAACAGGGAAAAAGAATTATTGCAAAAAGGATTAAGTTCTCAACAGACCTATGATCAGGCTGAAGCAACTTATAACAGATTACTTGCATCAATGGAGATTGCTAATGCAAGAATTAAACAATATGAAGTTGCTATTGAAAATACATTAATTCGTGCACCGTTTGATGGAACTGTTTTGACAAAGAATGCTGAAGTTGGAGAGATTGTAGCTCCATTTGGCGGCAGTACTACTTCTAAAACCGCTGTTGTTACAATTGCGGATATGAAGTCCTTACTTGTTGAAGCAGATGTTTCGGAATCAAACATTGAAAAAATTCAGGTTAATCAGGATTGCGAAATTATTTTAGATGCATATCCGGAAAAAAGTTATTCTGCTTATGTTTTTAAAATTGTTCCAACTGCTGATCGTTCAAAAGCTACTGTTTTAGTTAAAGTTGGATTTAAAAATTATGATTCACGAGTTCTTCCTGAAATGAGTGCAAAGGTTTCATTCTTTACAGAACCTGTCGATACTTCTATTGCAAATCAGAAACCGATTCTTGTAATACCTTCGTCTGCAGTTAGAAATGAAGGCGGTAAAATTTTGGTTTTTACTATAGCTGATAATAAAGCGGTGAAAAATGAAATTACGATCGGACAAACATTAGGTTCATATGTTGAAGTCATTTCAGGTTTAAAATCAGGACAAAAAGTTATTTCAACTCTTAATGAAAAAATTAAAGATGGTGTTGAAGTAAAATTAGCAGAATAAAAAATTGTCATTGCGAGTCCTACCAGGACGAAGCAATCTAATACAAAACTAAAGATTGCTTCACTCTCCCAAAGGGATGCCGTTGGCAGAAGACTCGTTCGCAATGACATAAATAATAAAACAATCTAGGAGAATAAATGGCAACATTAATTAATGTTCAAAATGTTTCTAAATCCTACTGGCGAAATAATATTGAAATTCCAGTTCTTAATAATATTACAATAAAAGTTGAACAAGGTGAATTTCTTGCATTGATGGGACCATCAGGTTCAGGTAAAACAACATTGTTAAATCTTATTGCAGGAATTGATAAACCAAGCAATGGTGATATTATTATTGATGGAACCAATATTGCGAAATTAGGTGAATCTGCACTTGCAAAATGGCGTGCCAACAATGTTGGATTTATTTTTCAGTTTTACAATTTAATTCCAGTTTTAACAGCATTTGAAAATGTTGAACTGCCTTTGTTACTTACAAAGCTTTCAAAATCTGAGAGAAAAAAACAAGTTGAAATTGCATTAACTTTAGTCGGACTAGGTGATAGAATGCATCACTCACCAAAACAACTTTCAGGTGGGCAGGAACAAAGAGTTGCAATAGCTCGAGCAATTGTAACTGATCCTGTTTTAATTGTAGCAGATGAACCAACAGGTGATCTTGATAGACAATCCGCAGAAGAGATTCTTACTTTGATGGAAAGATTAAATAAAGAATTTCAAAAAACAATTATAATGGTAACTCACGATCCGCATGCTGCTGAACGAGCTAAACTTCTTAAGCATCTTGAAAAAGGTGATTTGGTAGGAGCATAAAATGAAAATATTAAAATTGATTTTTGCAAATGCACTAAGACATAAGTTGAGAACCTTTCTCACAATCTTAGGTATTGTAATTGCAGTTGTAGCATTTGGACTATTAAGAACAGTTGTTACAGTATGGGATTCCAGCGTTGATGCTGCTTCTGCAAATCGTTTAATAACACGCCAGGCTGTGTCCTTTCTGTTTCCTCTACCCTATGCATACAGAGATAAAATTAAAGATGTGGAAGGTGTTAAAACTGTTAGTTATGCAAATTGGTTTGGTGGAATCTATAAAGATAAAAATAATTTCTTCGCACGATTAGCTGTAGATCCTGAAACTATTTTTGATGTTATGCAGGAGTTTTTAATTACTGATGAAGAATTAGCTAACTTTAAAAAAGAGAGAAATGCTTGTGTTATTGGTGAAAGTATTGCCAAAGAGTACAATATTAAAATTGGTGATCAAATGGTTTTGGAGGGGGATATTTTTCCGGGACGATGGGAATTTACTGTGCGAGGAATTTATAAACCAAAAAATCAAAATACTGATGGTACACAAATGTTATTTCACTGGGCATACGTTGATGAAAGAATGAAGATCGAATCCCCGGTGCGTGCTGGCGAAGTAGGATGGTATATAGTTTTGATTGATGACCCGGCCAGATCTGCAGAGATATCGGATCAGATAGATGTGAAATTCAAAAATTCTTCTGCTGAAACAAAAACTGAAACTGAAAAAGCATTTACTCAAGGATTTGTTTCAGCATCCGGTGCAATTATTAGCGCCATGAATTTTATGTCTTTCGTTATTATCGGAATAATAATGCTCGTACTTGCAAATACAATGATTATGGCTGCGAGAGAACGAACACGTGAATATGCTGTATTAAAAACGTTGGGTTTCTCAGCCTTCCATCTTATTGGTTTAATATTAGGAGAATCTATGGTGATAGCTTTAATTGGTGGTGGGATTGGAGTAGCAATGACTTATCCTATAGTTGCTGGTTTTGAACAAGCAATTCCAAAAGGATTTTTCCCGTTCTTTTTCATAGAACCAATTACAACAATACTTGCAATGAGCGCAGCAATATTAATTGGAATTCTTGCATCGATTTTCCCGATTCAAAGAGCACTTAAAACAAAAATTGTAGATGGTTTTAGATTTGTTGGATAAAAAGTTAGGATTAAAAAATGAAAATTCCATTTAAATATACATTTAGAAATTTTACAGCTAGAAAACTTACTGCAATTATTACAGTTTCCGGTATTGCAATGGTTGTCTTTGTATTTGCAGCCGCATTAATGATGGCTTATGGTGTTGAAAAAACTTTAGTATCAACAGGATCAGCAGATAACATTAAAGTACTTCGTAAATCCTCACAAGGAGAAATTAGCAGTATAATCGATGGTGACACGCAGAACATAATTCGAGCACTTCCACACATTGCAAAGGGAAGTGATGGGAACCTGATGATTTCTGCGGAACCAGTGGTGGTTATAAACCTTAAAATTAAGGGTGGCGGTATGAGCAATGTTACGGTTCGTGGTGTGTCACAAACTGTATATCAACTAAGATCACAAATAAAATTAATTGAAGGCAGACTTTTTAATCCTTCATTAAGAGAATTGATAGTAGGAAAATCAATCAACAATAAATTTGAAGGAGCACAGATTGGCAGTAAAGTTAAATTTGCTGGTGATCAATGGGAAATAGTTGGATTGTTTGAGGCTGAAGGAAGCGGATTTGAATCTGAAATGTGGGGAGATGCGCAGCAATTACTTAGTGCTTTTAACAGAGAATCAAGTGTTTCAACTTTAACTTTAAAATTAGATGATATGGCGAATTATGAAGATTTTAAAAGATCTTTTGAAACAGACAAACGATTGCTTCCCTTCGAAACAAAAACTGAACAAAAATATTTTGAAGAACAATCAGAATATCTAGCTGGATTCATAAGAGTTCTCGGTATTTTTATTACAATAATATTTAGCTTCGGCGCTACGATTGGTGCAATGATAACTATGTACTCTGCAGTTGCTAATAGAACAGTAGAAATTGGCACAATGCGTTCGTTAGGATTCAGCAGAAGAAGTATTTTATCCGCATTTTTATTTGAGGCTCTATTAACTTCAGTTGTTGGTGGGGTAATTGGACTTTTTATTGCATCGTTTCTTCAGTTTTTTACGATTTCAACTTTAAACTGGAATTCATTCTCTGAACTTGCATTCTCATTTTCACTTTCACCATCAATAATTATTTCATCATTGATTTTTGCATTGGTAATGGGTGTGCTTGGTGGATTTTTCCCTTCAGTGCGTGCGGCAAGATTAAATATTGTTAAAGCTTTAAGAGCTGGATAGATTTTCACATGTCATTCCCGCGAACCTGCCTGACGGTAGGCAGGGGCGGGAATCTCATTCATTATTTGTTAAGAAGAACTTCTAGTTGCCTTTTCAATTCTTCTTTTGCAGATTCAGCCTGCTTAAAAATCAAATCGGCTTTTACAAAATCAAATACTCTCACATCAAATATTTCTGGTCTGATGTAAATATCAGGTCGCAAAAATTTTAGTCGTTCCTTTATGATGGAATTCTGCATAGTCTGATATGTTGTAAAAACAGAATCGAATGTCGGTGGAATTTCACTTTCATTTTGAGCTTTGAATGCTGTAACATCAATAGCAATAGTGATATCACATTTATCCATTATTAAATCAAAGGGAAGAGGATTAACAGCTCCGCCATCAATTAAAATTCTGTTTTTAATTTTAACCGGAGTGAATAAACCAGGCAAAGAATAACTTGCCTTTATAGGTTGGATCAAATCACCTTTTTCAAAAATAACCACTTCCTTTTTCCAATAATCTGTTGCAACTATCATTAAAGGGATTTTTAATTCTTCAAATCTTGAAACCTTCAGATGATTTTTCATGTAGTTCTGAAATTTCTCACCCTTTATAAATCCGGATCTTATGAACTGCGGGTCAAACATTGTGAACATTTTTACGATATCAGATTTAAGTAAAAAATCAAAAACGGAATCACTTTTAGGATTGATAAGCTGATCGAGAATTTCTCTCATCTCTTTTCCTGAAAATCCTGCGGCATAAAAAGCTCCAACAACGGCACCAATACTTGAACCAGAAATTATTGTAGGCTTAACACCAAGTTCATCGAGAGCTTCAATCATCAAGAGATGAGCAAGGCCACGCGCACCACCAGCACCAAATGCAATACCGATTGAGTTGGAGTCCACCTTAGATTTTGCATTAGTGATATTAGAAATTCTACTATTCATAATAATAAGATAACCTCAAATAATTGATGGTGGCCTCCAAGTTGCGATTAATGTAAATCATATATAAAGTTACTCTTTTCAACCTTTGATAAAGAAAATAATTTAAAAGCATCTATAGAAGTAAATTTGTTTTGGATAAAAGTTTTATCAATTAAGGTTCCATTTCTCAAGCCTATGTAATCCTGATAACTTGAGAATTCCCAATCTTCTAAATTGTTAACCAGGTTTTTCCTTTTAGGATTTTGATGAATATATGAAATAACAGTAAGCAGGCTTTTATCATCCTCAATTAATTTTGTTTTTGTGTGTTGCTGGAATAGACTACCAACTCTTGAGAAAGACTTATTGATAGCCTTGGTGTAAGAACTTAAAAGTAAGCCGATGTTTTTCTTAATTGTTGTTGAATCATTGGATTTTACATAAACAGAAAAATGAAAATGATCCGGCATCAAACAATAAGCAAGCTTATCAACAAATGGTGATAAATATTTTCTATACTTTGAGAGGAAATAAATGTAATTATCTTTGTTTCTAAATAACTGTTCGTGATTATTGGAACGGTTATGGAGATGATAATATTTATTTGGTTCTAATTCCATGATTTGAAGCCTAAGTTGAGGCCACCTAGGAGGTGGACTCCACACAAAAAACTGAATCCAAAACTGTCCCATCAACCCATTTTACAATTGCAACAACTTTTTCCTTATTTACTTTTGGTTTAGCTGGAGCGCCACCACAAATTTCATCAACTTCTTTTTTGATTAGCTTGATATCTTTAATAGGAAGTCCTGAACCTTTAACTGCTTTTAACAAATCTTTTCGTTTAGGATTGATTGCAATTCCTCTTTCTGTAATGATTACATCAATCAATTCACCAGGTCCGCAAATAGTTGTAACATCTTCAACTATAACTGGAATGCGATCTCTAAAAGATGGAATAGCAAGTATTGTACATTTTGAATACAGACAATTCTGCCATCCGCCGATTCCGTGCAACAAGTATCCATCGGAGTGAGTAACAACATTTGCATTAAACTTTACATCAACTTCCGTTGCACCGAGTACTGCTGTGTCAACTATCGATGCAAAATTTCCTTTACCATGAAAATTGTAACTTGTGAATGGGGAAGTGTTAACGTGATTAGCATTTTCACGCATACTTCTTACACCTTCGAGGTCAAAAGTTTGTCCATCAAGAATGTAATCTGTCAATCCTTCTTCAAGCATCTCTACTAAATATTTTGTACTACCGCCGCGCATAAACCTTGCTTTAATACCTTTGGCTTTCATTTTCTCTTTAAGGAAAAGAACGAATGCGAGATTAGTTCCACCAGCGCCAGCTTGAAGTGAAAAACCATCTTTCATAATTCCCGCAGCTTCAATAAAATCTGCAACATATTCAGCAATCAATAATCTGTCTGGGGATTTTGTTACTTCGGTTGTTCCCGATACAATTTTTTTAGGATCGCCAAGTGATTCCACTTCAACAACAAAATCTACATTACCACCTTGAATCTGCCATGGAACACAGGGGAAGGGAATAAGACTATCCGTAACGATTATAGTTCTATCAGCATATTCAGAATCACCGAGTGCAAAACCAATTAATCCGCAAGCAGATTTACCGCGATCACCTGTAGCATTACCAAATGGATCAGCAGTTGGCGCAAGTATAACGGCAATATCAACGTGAACTTCTCCATCTTGCAAAGATTGATATCTTCCGCCATGAGAACGAAGTACTCCGACACCCTTCATTTTTCCTTCAGAAGTGAATTTACCAAGTGGACCGTTCATACTTCCTTCAATGTGATGAATCGTTCCATCTTCTAAATATTTTATCAAGTGTGAATGAACTGGGAATGATGCAGAAGGGAACCATCGAATATTTTTTATTCCCATTTCTTTAACGGCATCAAACAACATATTTGTAACTGCATCACCATTGCGAAGATGATGGTGAGTAGAAATTGTCATTCCATCTTTTAGTCCTGCTTTCTTTAAAGCAGTTTTTAAATCTTTAACAACTTTATTTCCATCAGATGGATAATCAATACAAGTGCGAATAGGAGGCTTTGCTTTAACTCCTGTAGGCTTGTACTTATCAACTCCTTTAAACGGAATTTGAGGTTCTCCATTTACTTCTGTAGGAACAAATCTTCCTGCTGCATTTTTTACTAGTTTCATATTTTGTAATTCCTTAATTCTTAAAAAATGGTACACTGATTTTTATGATGGTTATGATTAGTTATGATCTTAAAAAATCAAAATTAATCAGTCTGAGCTGTGTACTATTGTTTTCTCCAATTTTTATCTAACAAATTATTTATAATAGCTAAATCTATTGTCCTGATTGCTCGTTTAACTACAGGCGGATCTATCATTTTACTTCCGAGTGAAACAACACCTAAACCTTTTTTCTCAGCTTCTTCAAAAGCCTGAACAATCTTTTGTGCTTTTTCAATTTCGTCTGAGGTTGGAGCAAAGGCTTCGTGCACAACTTTTATTTGTCTTGGATGAATGCAACCTTTACCTTCAAATCCAAGCGACTTTGCTTCGATAACACTTTGTCGTAATGCTTCCATATCTGCAATATCAGAAAACACAGTATCAATTGCTTGAATGCCAGCGGCCTTTGCAGCATTAATCAACATCTGTCTTGCAAAAATACTTTCACTTCCTTCGTTTGTACGTTGGGTTCCTATGTCGGCGGTGTAATCTTCAAGTCCGATTGCAAGAGCACAATTATTTTTTGAAGCAGATGCAATCTCATATGCTTTAATTACTCCGAGTGCGCTTTCGAGAATCGGCATAAAGTAAATTGGATTTTCAACTTTATGTTGCTTCTTTAATTTCTCAACTTCTTTTTCAAGCTGATGAATTTGTTCTGCTGATTCACATTTTGGAACAAGAATAACATTTACATTATGTGGAACAATATATTTTAAATCATCCAATCCTTTTGGAAGTTGATTGATACGAACCATTCTTTCTGCACCATAAAAATCAACTGAACGAAGTGAATTACGAACTAGCAATTGTGCCGCGTCTTTTTCTGTTGGTGCAACACTGTCTTCAAGATCAAGAATAATTCCATCTGGTGAATGGAGTCCTGCATTAACAAAAAACTTTGGTTCATTTCCAGGCAGATATAATCTGCTTCTTCTTAGTTGATCTTTTTTTGTTGAGTATAAATTTTTCTCGTGGAAGGGAAGTAGATATTCTTTTTTAAGATCAGGGAATAATCGTTTAACAGCAAGTTCAAATCTTGCAGCCAGAATAAATGGCAAGGCACCATAGTCTTCGCAAAGAATTTTCGCATCTTTAATTGCAAAATATTTACACATATCAAGAATCATTTGTTTGATTGATTCTCCATACATCACATCAACTTTACTTTTAAGATCGATTTTAATTCCGTCTGAATTTTTTAGTTCAATTTCAAAATAACAATCTGAGCGAACACTATCACCGTGTTTGCCAGCAGAAGATTTATTTACTTTTTTAATCATTGTAATGTCCTAGAATTGAGATGATGATAATACTTTTTCGTTCTACTCTGTATATAATTCTATCTTTACCTGTTATGCGTCTCGACCAGCAAGAATGGTAATCATGTTTTAATGGCTCGGGTTTTCCGATTCCTTTAAATGGATTTGCTTGTATCGATTCCAAAAGGCTGGCGAGTTTAATTAAATATTTTTTATCTAATCTAGATTTGTTTTTTTTTATTGAATCAAGTTCTTGAAGCGCTTCATCTGTCCATTCAAAAATAAATTCTCTAAGCAACTAAATACCTAATGCTTCTTTGATTGTTAACTTTTTCGTTTTACCTCGCTTAAATTCATCTAAACCTCTTTCGATACTCTTTACCCACTTTGGGTTACTAAGGATATAAAGATTTTCAACCATATTATCGTAATCCTCTTTCGAAATCAGGACAGTATCTTTTCGACCTTTTGTCCCAACAATCAAATAAGGTTCGCTGTTTTCATGAACCTTATCTATAATCTTATTTAACTTATTTCGCGCTTCGGTATATATAATTGCTTGCATTGTAGTTCCTTTCACATAGTTATAGCTATGCCAATAATGTCATTATTCTGACACAAAAGTAAACCTTAAAATATCAATAATCAAATGTTTAAATGCTAAACTATTAAAAAAGCAATTAGACAATTAAGCAATTAAACAATCAATTTCTTCATAAACTCTCTTGCAGTCATTAACTCTGCACTAAAGATTGCATCTTTAATTTCTTTTCTTCTACCTGCAACAAGTAGCTGAGATGAAAGTGCTTCAAATTTGTTATCTAGATCCTCCATCGTCATCGGCTCACGTGGATCGCCTTTTGGATATTCTAAGTATTCAGAAAATTCTCTTCCATCTTTTGTTCTAACAATAACTTTACTCGGTTGTTTAGCAGGAAACATTTTTTCAAATTCAATCGATGGTTCGCCTTTTATTCTATCAATAACTTCCCAGATTCTTGGATCTTTTAACTTTTCATCAGAAAAAGATTGTGTTGTAACTTTATGATCAACCAAAGCAGCTGCTATACAATAGGGAAGTGAATGATCCGCAGTTTCTCTTGTTTCCGGTCGATACTTGTGTGGATCAAAAAGAATATCATAAGCTTGTGCAAGTGTTGTAAGCGTTACAGTTTCAATCTGATCATAAGTGATATTATTTTTTGTTACAACATTTAATGTTGCAGAAAGATGTGTATGAGTAAGTGCTTCAGTTGGGAATGCTTTCATACTGCATTCAAGAATTTTGTATGATTCACCAAGTCCGCCAATTAACTTATCAATATTCCATTTCCATTCAGAAACTCCATCACGACCTTTCATGCTTTGCGGATCTACTTTTTGCTCTTTAGTGTTGTAACCTAGGAAGCAATCCATAAAACCTTCTTTGCCTTCAAACACAGCTTCTGTTCCTGTGTAACCGCGTTTAGCCATGAGCGCAGCAAATACTCCAGCTTGTGTTGCCATTGGATCTACAGTGTTTTTCATCATCGTAAGTTTGCCTGCAGTAGGACAGCCGATTGTATGGCTGTGGCTGCCGCTTATTCCAATTGCATTTACCATTTGATCAACAGTTAAACCAAGAATTTTTCCTGCAACAATTGGAGAAACAAACTGCGTTAATGTTGCGTGGTGCCATTTGCGTTCCCGAACCCCAGGTACTGCAAACTCGCAAAGTCTCTGTTCAAATTCATAAGCAAGAACGATAGCTGTTATAACTTCTTCCATTGATGCGCCAACCATTTCTGCAATAGAAAGTGCAGCAGGGATTATGTCAGAAGGATGCGATGGATCTTCTTTCCAGTAAATATCATTAAAATCTAATGCACGAATCATAAGCGAGTTTACAAGTGTTGCATTCACAGCAGGAATTTTATCTCCAAATCCGACTACTGTTGCTTCACCTGTGCCGCCCATATCGTGGTAGATGTTTCTAATTATTCGTACATCTTTTGTATGATAACCACCGAAGGCACATCCTACAGAATCGTAGAGATATCTTTTAACTTCGTGAATTACATTTTGTGGTAAATCTTTGTATTGCAGATTAACTGCGAACTCTGAAATTGTTCTTGAGATTGATTTGTTCATGGTTTTATTGCCCTATTGTTAAATTGATTTATTGTTGTAGTTTTTTATTTGTGGAAAGAATTAAACTGTTTATAGATTTTGGAAGTTGCATCAATTCTGAAAATATGAATGAATATTCGTCCTGATTTAATAATGACCTAAGATGAGTCTTTTCGTTCCAGTCAAGCGACTCATAAACTGATCCCATACTATATCTGAAAAATTTTATCTTGTCTTTTTTATTATATCTGCCAAAACCCTCTGCAATGTTTGCGGATATTGAATCAACTGCTCTTGTAAATTGCCTTCCAACAGTGTCTTTAGCAAAATAGTCCCATTTGAGAACTGTCTCCCAGACATGATTACTTAGTTTAAGGGAAATTTTGTAAGCTTCAATATCATTTAACTTTAAATATTTTTTTCCTTCCATAATACTATTTCAACCAAACAATTTAACCATTTATCAATTGAACATTTAAACAATTAAAGATTCTTCTTCACCCAATCTTCCAATCCGCCAGTAACAATAAGTTCTTGTGCTGCTTCACCAACCGGATCGATAGAATACGTTTTGTTATCAAATGTTAAAACTGAGTTTTCAAAATCTATCTTTACATGGATTCCTGATTTTACTGTAAGCTTTTCTTTTCCAAATTTAGTTTTTAAATCATTTACAAGTTGTGGACATTCAATCAACAAATAACCATTATTGAGTGCGTTACGTTTATAAGTTTCATTAAATGTTCCTGCAACAACAAGTTGAATACCTTTATACTTTAATGCAGTTGCTGCTTGCTCGCGCGATGAACCAGTTCCAAAATTAAATCCGCCAACAAGTACATCTCCAACCTTTGTAATCTTAACAAAATCAGGATCATAATTTTCCATCACAACTTCTGCTTGCTGTTGCGGCGTCATATCATCGTTGTAAGTGTATTTGCCGGGATAAATCCCATCAGTATTCATATTATCCTGATGACAGAAAATTAATTCACCTTCAACCACTGGTTTAAATCCATTAATAATTTTTACAGAAGATTTAGTTCCAGCCTTTTTCTCATTTATTTTGATTGAACCTTTAAGTTCACGATGCTCTTTATTCTTCCAATCATAGTCTATCTTACCTGAAATTGCTGAAGCAGCCACAACCGCAGGAGATGCAAGATAAGCTTGTGCACTGGGTGAACCCATTCGACCTTTAAAATTTCTATTCGTTGCAGAGATTCCAACTTCACCATCTTCGAGTAAACCGATTCCAAGTCCAATACATGGACCACAGCCGGGAGGTAATGGAATTGCTCCGGCTTCAATTAACGATTGCCAATAACCATATCGTTCAGCTTCTTTTTGTACTTCACTTGATGCAGCCGCAATATAAAACTTAACGTTAGGATCAATTTTCTTTCCTTTAACAACTGCAGCAGCTTCTGCAATATCATCAACACGACTATTGACACAGGAAACAAGATATGCTTTGTTGATTGCAATATTTTTTTCTTTTAGTTCAGAAACAGCAGCATAGGTTTTAACAGTGTTTGGTCCGGATACAAAAGGTTCTACTGTTGATAAATCAATTATTAGTTCTTTTGCATAAAATGCATCTGCATCCGCTTGTGGAATGTTATTCTCCAGTTCTTCAATTCGTTTATGATTTATTCTTGGATGTTGTCTGGCAGAGCCATCCCGACCTATCGGGACATTTCCATCCGCATCAGAAAAAACTCCTTCAAGTCCACGATGCTCAATAAATCTTTCACGTTTTTTTAACCATAGAATTGTTGCAAGATCGATAGGGAAGATGCCTGCAAGTGCACCCCATTCCGTTGTCATATTTGCGATTGCTAATCTCTCATCAATGGTTAAATAGCGAATACCATCTCCAACAAATTCTATTGCGTGATTTAAAACTTCATCGTGATTAAAATATCCGCACAATGCAATTATAACATCTTTACCAGTAACACCTTGTCGTAAGCTGCCTTTCAATTCAACTTTTGCAATTGGAGAAACTTGCCACCACGTTCTTCCGGTAGCCCAAATAGCGGCTGCATCTGTGCGAACTATTGGAGTTCCAAGACAACCTAATCCACCATACATATTTGAATGTGAATCAGATGCAACGACCATAGTACCGGGAAACGCATAACCTTCTTCGCACATGATCTGATGTCCGATACCACGACCGGCAGGATAGAAATCGACTCCCATAGATTTAGCAAAATCTTCGATCTTTTTGTACTTCTCTAAATTCTTTTCAGTTTTATCCTGAACATTATGATCAAGAGTGTTTACAACTTGACGTGGATTAAAAAGTTTTGTTGCACCGATTGATTTAAATTTTGGAATGACTGCGCCGGTATTATCGTGTGTCATTACATAAGCAGGTTTGATTGAAAGATAATCACCTGCATGAACTTCGTGTTTTGCATCCAATCCGAATGCAAATTTTTGTGCGATTTTTTCTATTAATGTTTGACTCATTTTACCTCCGAAAGATGAAAAACGAAAGACGAGAAACGAAAATCGTTTTTATACTTTTAAAAATTTCTTAATTAATTTGGTTAACATTGCAAAGATATGATTTGAACTTTCAGTTAAGTCAATAATATCTTTTTCATTTAGATAATTTAGTTTTATTGCGATTTCGATTTGAGTGTCAACTTCAACCAAAGATGATCGAGCTATTTCTAAAAATCGTTTTGTTTCTATTTCAGAACTTCTAGAAAATCCTTCTGCAATATTGGAGATGACAGAAACTGACGCTCTTCTTAATTGTGAAGTTAATCCAAATTGTTCCTCACGAGGGAAAGATTGAGTGAGTTTATAAACTTCTGCAACTAGAATAAGACTTTTCTTCCATACCTCTAATTTTTTGTGTGCTAAATTTAACATTAAATCGTCTCTCTTTTTTCGTTTCTCGTCTCACGCTTTAAAAGGATCAAATGAAACAAAATCTGCATGATGAACAATTATCGCTTCAACATTTCGTTTTGCCAGATCACCTTCTTTTGCGTGATAAGCAATTATATGCTGAACTTCATAAGGCAAACCAAAACGATCTGCAATTGAAACACCGCTAAACGGATGACGAAGCAGATGACCGGCTTTACTTGTAACAAGCTTTCCATCTACTTTATCATATTCAATAAGTTTTCCAATATCGATTAAGATTGCACCTGAAATTAATAAATCCATATCTATTTTTATTTCATCACCAAAATTTTGCTTCATACGTTTTGCAATATCAACAGAAAGCTGAACTGCTGTACGTTTATGATTCATAAAAGATATTTTGCAATCTTTTATTAGAAGTGAAAAAGGAATTACTTCTAAATCTTCTGGTGATAGAACAGAATTTTCGATTGCATAAACCCAGCAGTTTAAAACTTTTTCTTTTAATTCCGTATTATCAATCCAATTAATTTCAGGCCATATTTTTAAAACTTTTTCTTTCACGAACTCTCCATTTTTCTATTAAACAGATTCATTAATTAATTCTCTTCCATTTGTTAAAACACTATAAGCTTTTATACCAAGTAATACTGCAAGTGTCAAGAGTAGAATTGATATGATAGCCAAAGTATAATTTGTTGAGATGAAGTTAGTGTAAATTAACATTGCAAGTGCTGATAAAGTTACAGCAAACATAAATATCATTGGAATCATCACAAACAAATATCCTTTTTTAAGATTTGCTACCCAAACGGTTAATGCAAGCAAAGCAAGTGCAGCAAGCAATTGATTTGCACTTCCAAATACAGGCCAGATTGACATTGTTTGTCCGCTAAAAGTTAAAGCTGCACCAAACGCCACAGTTATTGCAGTAGATACGTATCTGTTTGTAACGAATATAGATTTATTTTCATTTTCTTTATCTTCAAAATATTCCTGAAACATAAATCTTGCTAAACGTGTTGCTGTATCAAGCGATGTAAGTGCAAATGCTGAAACAGCAAGTGCTGTAAATGTTTGTGCCATCGGAACAGAAATATTTATGATTGGAATTGCATTAATAAATCTTGCAACGCCAAGTGAAAATGCTGGAACAGGACCTTTTGTAGTTAAGATATCAATAAACTCTTTATTTACCATTGATGCAACTGCAACAAGAGAAAGCACTGCTAACATCCCTTCAATTAACATTCCGCCATAACCAACAATTTTTCCATCAGTTTCTTTATTAAGTTGTTTTGCTGTTGTTCCGCTTGCTACTATTGAATGAAAGCCGCTGATTGCACCGCATGCAACTGTAACAAAAAGAGCAGGGAACAAGTATCCAACCTTATCTAATGAAAAAGTATTGTAAGCTGGAATGTTGATACTCGGTGCTGCAAAGAAAACTCCAACTAAACCGCCAAACATTAATGCGTAAAGAAAGAATGAGTTTAGATAATCGCGCGGCTGCAATAAAATCCAAACAGGTACCGTTGATGCAATAAAAATATATGCAAATAAAATTAACTGCCAGGTTAAAGCATCAAGTTGTAAAGGAAATAAATTTCCTGCCGGAATTGATAAGAAGAGCAACACCACACCAACTATTGTTGCAATCCATAATGGAACTTTAAGTCTGTAAATTGCTATTCCAAATACAACTGCAAGAAGCATAAATAAAATTGAAGATGAACCAGCACTTGGAATATGAACAAAAGTATCTGCAACAATAATTGTAAACACAGCAATAACAAGAATTAATGTTGCCCATGCAAAGATTAAGAAAAGTTTTTTGCCGCTTACGCCAATATAAGATTGGATTATGTATCCGATTGATTTACTTTGATGACGAACCGATGCAATAATGCTTGCGTAATCGTGAACACCACCGATAAAAATGGAACCGAATACTACCCAAAGATAAACCGGCATCCAACCAAAACCAGCCGCTATTACAGGGCCGACAATTGGCCCTGCGCCAGCGATTGATGCAAAATGATGTCCGAGTAAAACAGGAGCTTTTGCAGGACAATAATCCACGCCGTCCGACATTGAGTGTGCGGGGGTTTGTTTGTTGTTGTTTACATCCAGTCGTTTGGATAAAAATCCGCCGTACAACTTGTATGCTGCAACGAACATTACTAATGCGATAATTACAAGTTCTATTCCGTTCATTTTTCTTCCGTCAAATGTCAGACGTCAAATGTGAAATGATTTTATTTAGCTTTTTCAATGAATTTGGAAAGCTTAGCAAACAGTTCATTTAATTTTTCATTAAGCTCATTTATTGATTCATTATTTAAATAACTTAATTTTTTTGCGATTTCAATATGATTATCAACTTCGACCAATGATGATCTCGCGATTTCATAAAATCTTTTTCGTTCTACTAAACTTTTTCTCGAAGAGCCTTCCGCTATATTTGCAGAAATTGAAACAGAGGCTCTTCTGGTTTGACTTACTAATCCAAATACTTCTTCTTTAGGATATTTTGAAGTAATCTAATAAATAGTAGAAACAAGTTTTATAGCCAATTGCCAAACGTCAAGTTTTTTGTGGTTCAGATTTAACATACTAAATCCTTAAAAAATTTTTTAGTATTTAATTTATTTCAATTGACGTTTGACCTTTGTCGTTTCACAACTTTGAAATTATCTCGTCCGTCATTTGCTGAGTTGTACATGCTCCTTTACTAAATACATCTGCACCACCACGCAATTTCATCATATCGTAAGTTTTTACTTTTCCTTCTTCAACAACTTTTGCGATTGCACTTCTAATTTTATCAGCCTTTGCTTTTTCATCAATGTGATCGAGCATCATACAAGCACTTAACATCATCGCTATTGGATTTACGATTGATGGATCTAATTCCTGATATTTTGGAGCACTTCCATGCGTTGGTTCAAAAACTGCAACTTCTTCACCGATGTTTGCACTGCAAGCAAATCCAAGTCCGCCAATTAGTCCTGCAAAACCATCAGAAATAATATCACCAAACATATTTTCAGCAACGATAACACCATAAGTTTCAGGATTTTTGGTAAGCCACATCATTTGTGCATCAATGTTTGTATCCCATAAAGCGATTCCCGGATATTCTTTTGCAATTTCTTTTGCTTCTTTAAACATCATACCGGAAGTTTCTCTAAGTACATTTGGTTTTTCACAAAGTGTAAGATTTGTGTAGCCATATTTCTTTGCATATTCAAAACCGGCACGAATAATTCTACGAGAAGCATTTCTTGTAACGATTCTTGTAGAGATTGCCATATCTTCACTAGGAACGTCTTTAAAGAACTTCATCTTTGTGTGTGTTTCAAGAGCATCACGAACTTGTTTTGGAGGATTTGTCCATTCAACTCCGCCATAAAGACCCTCTGTGTTCTGTCTGAAAACTACTGCATTAACTAACGGTTCATCAAATCCGCCTTGCCCGTTTCTAATTATAAAATTTAATGGATTACCTTTGAATGATTGGCAAGGACGAATACAAACATCAAGATTAAACTTTTGTCGTAATCCAACGATTGGAGAAAAGTAAGTGAATCCCTTTCCTTTAAGTGATGGATCGAGTTCTTTATCAGCGGCATCTTTTGGTTTAGAAGTTATAGCCCCAAATAAACCAATTTTATGTTTTTCAAGAAGATCGATCGTTCTTTGTGGTAGTGCGTTCCCCTCACTACACCAAAAATCCCACCCAATATCACCGTGAACATATTCGGCTTCGAATCCGACTGCTTCTAAAACTCTTATGGCTTCTGGGAGTACTGTTTTACCAATGCCATCTCCAGGCATTGCAACTATTGTTCGCTTCATAAAAATCCCTTTAAAATTAAAAATTATTGACAGACGAAACTTAATTATTTGAGGGTGTTTAAAGCAAGCAAAATGCACCTATATCGTATCATTTAAGCGCAAAAATTTATTTTTAATTTGCAAAAGTATTAAATTGAATTAGGAAATGACGATAATAAACTGTTGACACATAAAAACTAAATAAATGTCTGAAATAAATACTGAACAAAATTCAAAAGTACACCAGCTTGAATCACTACTTGCTTCATCCTTGGATGTAATTTTTAGAATCTCACCAACAGGCAAATTAAATTATATTAGCCAGTCGTGCTTTAATTTACTTGGCTATACACCCGAAGAAATTATTGGCAGATCGATAGCAGATTTTATTCTACCCGAAAAAATGAATGATTATTTCAAAGAAATGTCTATCCTTTTCAGAGAAAGTACAGTGATTACCTTTAGAGCAGATTTGCAGCATGAAAATAGTACTAAAATCCCCGTTGAAATTTCCGGAAAAGTTGTGGAGTTGGATGGAAAATTAATGGGGCAGGGAACTATTCGGGATATCAGACAAAGAATTGAAACACAGCAAAAGCTTGTAAGCTCTGAGAATATATTTAAAGCTATTTGGGAAAATTCCCAAGATGGAATGAGGCTAACTGATCAGGATGGTATAATAGTATTATGTAACAATGCCTTTGCACAGTTATTCGGAAAAAGTATTAGCGAGTTAATAAATAGACCAATTAGTGACTTGTATTTTGAAGAGAGACCAGAAACTTCTATCGCTAGTTACAAGCAGAATTTTATTCAAGGTATGGTTAAAGATTATGTTGAATCTAGCGCTATCCTTTGGAATAGAAAAAAATTATTTTTCGAAATTTCTAACTCAATGATTGATGCCTCAGATGGCAAAAGATTTGTACTCAGTATATTTAGAGATATTAGTGAAAGAAAGGTTAGTGCAGAATTACTTGAAAAAAAGGGAAGACTTTTACAAGGTATAGCTAAAGCAACAAATGCACTGATAATAGATTCAGCATATATAGATGGATTTAATATTGCACTTGAAATATTAGGTGAGGCAGCAGAGGCTGATCGTGTTTATATTTATAAGCACATGGAAGATGATGATACAGGTGAACTTTATTTTACTCCGGTTTTTGAATGGACAGCCGATGGGATTTACTCGCAATTAGAAGATAACATGTTTGGGAAATTATCATACTCGCGATTTGCGTCGCTAAAGTTTTATGAGGCTTTTTCAAATGGCGAAACTCTAAAGTTTATTATCAAAAATCTTCCTAAAGAATATCAGGATGTTTTCATTGATAGAAATATCAGATCAATAATACTTGTTCCGATACTTATTGAAGGTGCATACTGGGGATTTATCGGATTTGATGAATGTCATTCGGATCGTATCTGGAGCAGTGATGAAGAATCCATTTTAAGTGCGATGGCCGCTACTATAGGTGAAGTGCTTAAGAAAAATAAATTCCGTGAGGAATTGATACGTAAAAATGCTGAATTAGATATTGCTGTTAGAGAAGCTGAAAAAGCAGCTAAGGCAAGAAGTGAGTTCTTAGCTCTTATGAGTCACGAAATCCGTACTCCAATGAATGGAGTAATTGGTATGACAGGATTACTCCTTGAATCAATGCTAAGCGAATCTCAGAAAGATTATGTTAATACTATCAGGTTAAGCGGTGAGCAGTTACTTGTAATTATAAATGATATTCTTGATTTCTCGAAAATCGAATCTGAAAAACTTGAACTTGAATCTCAGCCTTTTGATTTGCGTGAATGTATTGAAGATTCAATGGATCTGATTTCTACGAAAGTAGCTGAACAGGATATTGAACTATTTTATAATATTGATGAAAATACTCCTTATGCAATTAATGGTGATATTACCAGGCTGAGACAGATTCTGACCAACCTGTTAAGTAATGCAGTTAAGTTTACTCATAAAGGAGAAGTTGAAATAAGTGTTACTTCCGAGCATCTGGATTTTAAAGAGTATTTATTCAAGTTTAATGTTAGAGACACAGGGCTCGGAATTCCTGAAAGTAAACTTGATAAACTGTTCAAACCTTTTAGCCAGGTTGATTCTTCAACAACTAGAACGTTTGGTGGAACCGGACTAGGATTAGTTATCAGCAAAAGAATTGTTGAACTGATGGGCGGTGAAATTGGATTTTCAAGTGTTGAAGGTGAAGGAAGCAATTTTTACTTTACAATAAAAGCTGAATCAGTTACATCTGATAAAAAAGTTTATTTGTTTGAATCATCACCGAAATTGCTGGGCAAAAGGGTTTTAATAATTGATCAGAATAAATCCAATGGAACAATGTTGAACAATCTTGCTAAGCGATGGCGGATGAGTTCTGATTTAATTACAAATATCTCTGAGCTTAAAACAAAATTTGAAAATCATGATGATTACGATCTTTTCATAATTAACACATCTAAACTTAATAGTAAAGTACACACGCTAATTGATGAAATAAAGAATTCAATCCACAAGAAAAATATTGGTTTCATTCTTATCAAAGCTCAAGGAAAAGATTTAGGGATAGCGGAATCCGATTATCCATTCTGTAGAATGCTTGACAAACCTGTTAGAAGAAAGCAGCTTCATCAAACGATACTAAGCTTTATTGAAGCAGGTTTTGTAAGCTCTACAAATTATTTGGTGGAAAAAGAAGTTCAAAAAATTACTCCTGCCGATAAGGTTAGAGTTTTATTAGTAGAAGATAATAATGTAAACCAGATGGTTGCATTGCGTATGCTTCAAAGAATTGGTTTTAATGCTGACATAGCTTCTAATGGAAAAGAAGCTGTGGATGCTGTTGAAACGATTGAGTACGATTTAATTTTTATGGATATATCTATGCCTGTAATGGATGGACTTACTGCTTGTTCAGTTATTAAATCTAATACTTCATTTAAGAAACAGCCGATAATTATTGCTATGACTGCAAATGCAATGTCCGGTGATAAAGAAAATTACCTTAAAGTTGGAATGGACGATTATATTAGCAAACCGGTAAATCTAGAGGAACTTAGAAAAATAATTTCTAAATGGACGGATAAAATTCTAAGTGATAAGCATGATGAAACAAGAAAAGTTATCGAATCAGAAATTGAGTTGAAGTTTATTGAAGAGAAGAAGATTTCATTTTTACAGGATTTAAAGACCGATGCTGATCTTGCGTTCTTCAAAGAAATGCTTGATATCTATACAAGAGAAATTCCTAAAAATATTGAAGCTATTCGAAACGCTATTTTCCAAAACAATGCAGATCATTTAAGATTTTATGTGCATAAATTAAAAGGTTCATCGCTTACTCTTGGAATAGAATGTGTGACTGATAATTTTAAATCACTTGAAGAAATGGCTCTTGAAAATAATATCAATGAGGAATCATTGAGAGTATTCAAAAAAGTTGCTGAGCATTTTGAAATGATACTTGAAGAAATAGTTCTTCTAAAAAATAAATATTCAGGTATTAAATTTTCCTAATCTAAAATTCCATTTTAATGTCCCGTACAAAAAAGACAAGAGCGCCTCTAAATCGTACTATCAATATCGGCGATGCTGAGATTAAATCTTATTCTTCTAAACTATTAAAACTAAATAGCAACGCAGATTTATCAGGTATCAACGGTAAAATTATCAACCAGGATTTATTTGAAGTAATGGATTTTTTGCCTGATAATTTTGTTGATCTTCTTTTTCTTGATCCACCGTATAATCTTAATAAAAATTTTTCATCCCTTAACTTTAAAGAGATGAAGGATAATGATTATGAGATCTGGATTGATAGCTGGATCTCAAAATTAGTAAGAACGCTAAAGCCAAATGCTTCAATCTATTTCTGCTGCGATTGGAAAACTTCAATTCCAGCCTACAATATTTTGAAAAAATATTTTTTAATCCGTAACAGAATAACCTGGGAGCGTGAAAAGGGAAGAGGCTCAAAAGATAACTGGAAAAATTCTTATGAGGACATCTGGTATTGCACTTTATCAGAAAAGTTTATTTTTAATGTTGATGATGTAAAACTTAAAAGAATGGTAAGGGCACCTTATAAAACAGAAGAAGGTGTACCAAAGGATTGGCAATCTGAGAACGGAAAGAATTTTAGAATAACTCATCCGTCAAATTTGTGGACCGACATTTCAATTCCATTCTGGTCAATGCCAGAAAACACAGATCATCCAACACAAAAGCCAGAAAAACTGCTTGCCAAACTTATTCTTGCAAGTACAAATGAAAATGATTTAGTGTTTGATCCATTTCTTGGTTCCGGTACAACTGCGGTAACAGCAAAAAAACTTAACCGCATGTTTTGTGGAATTGAAGTTGATGAAACTTATGCTTCACTTGCTATGAAAAGACTTAACGCTGCGGAAAAAGAAAAATCAATTCAGGGTTATGAAGATGGAATATTTTGGGAAAGAAATAGTTTGCAAGAACGAAATAAAAAAAAGTAGATGAATGAAAAATTGTTACAGCTTGTAATAGAAGATAAAAATCTACATTTTAGCAACCCAGGATTTAGAGTTTAGGGCACCGGTTAACAGGTTAATACCCAACCCCGTCAGGTCCGGAAGGAAGCAGCGGTCAGTATATAATTTGTGTAACTGTGTGCCCCTTTTTTTTGCTTGGTCATTCCGAACTTGTTTCGGAATCTGTAGCAAATAGTGTGAAGTGATGCTTAATTGTCATTCCCACGAAAGTGGCTTTTTAAGGAATCATAGTATTGTCACACTGAGCGAAGTCGAAGTGTGAACTCATGATTAAGTGTCAGTCTTCGACTCCGCTCAGACTGACAAAATTGAATATTCACTCAAGCTTATTTAACGAAATGACAATTAAAAAAATAAATTAAATGTGAATTATCGGAGGAACAAAGTAAATCAATCTTCCTCTTCCATACTTAATATTATTCTCAAACTCAATTTTTGCCAGTGAAGCAGGAGGGAATGCAAGATTAAAACTTCCGGTTCCGCAAAAGTTATTTATATGTTGAGATAAATCCGGTTGATGACCAACTACTGCAACGTTTTTGTATTCTAATATATTAAGAAGATCAATGAGGTCTGCAGTTCTGCTGCCGGTACCAAGATTATTATCCTTAATTACATTAGGAACATTTTGAAGATTAGAAGAAATTATTTCTGCAGTCTGGATAGCGCGTGTCAGCGGGGAAGTGAAAACAGCATCAACATTGCCAATATAGTTTTTCCAAGCCTCAGAAGTTTTTTTAATTACAAACTTACCCTCTTCTGTAAGTTCACGATCAAAATCTTTTTTATCGATAGAAATATTTTCAGCAATACTATGTCTTATTAAATATAAATTCATTCTTAAATATCGTAGTTAACAGAAATCATTGTTATCATTTTATGAAAGTCCATCAAATCTTTAGTAAGCTGTTTTCCTGTTTTAGAGTTCATCAATTCATTCATTTTATCTTTTGATTCAAATTCAACTTCACAGAAGTAAGAATATTTTTGATCAAGTAATAAATTACTCTCAACCCTGGCAATTTGAATTTCTTTACCAGAAATCTCGGAAAGATGAGTTAATATAACTTCTTTAAAATGGGGGAGAGCTTTATCGCTCTCAGATTTGTGAAGAAAAAATAATTGTTTGTACATCAGCACTTTATTAAAAATGATTTTATAATTTCTTCATAATGTGCTTTATTTGATTCGTAAGTCGATTTAGGAGTTTCAAGGATCATTAGAATTTTTTTAGTCGGACAGGAGAACTCAAATAACTGATAAATATTTTTGCTGTCAATCAGCTTATCTGAAAAACGCATTTCACTTTTTATTTCATCACGATTCTTTAAAACTTCGCTAAAATAATTTTCAGCGGAATCTGTTGGAGCAATTGCTGCAAGGGAAATTGACGCACCCATTTTACCACTGATGAATTTGATTCCTTTAAGTTTTTGCTTTACAAGATTTGATATTGTAATAAAGCCAAGTTTTTTCCAGGTACTGTCTAGAAAAATTTCAAAATCATTTTCACCTATGACTATTTGACTCAAAGAATTATCTGAACCGTTCTCATTGAAAAATCTAAGTATTGATTCCGCATCTGTAATCTGAGGATTTTTATACCGGATTTTTATACTTCGGACTTCTTTGTAAACCAAACTATCAAACAAATTTTTATTGCTCACGTATTTATTAGTTCCAACATCAAAACGGAAAACATCTTTAGAAGTTTTGCTGTTTTTTAAAGCCGGATACAAAATACTTGTTACGATCGCTGTATCGGAAATGCCAAATAAAACTTGTTCAACTTCTTTATTTGATGTTTTAATTTTTGTGAATTGCCGGAAAACAAGTTCTGATGAATATTGTTCGAGTGAGTAATATGAAATTCTGTTTAGCTGGATAACATCTTTAGAATTAAACTCCTCAGTAATAACAGCAAATCTTCTAGAGCCTGATTTCTTAAAATTCAAATTAAGATAGCCATTTAATGACTCGTCTTTAAGAATCAGATTTAAATCTTTATCAACTAGAGCAAATAAATTGTACACAGGATTTTGATTCTCTAAAAGAAGTGTGTAATAATTTGAATTATTTATTTCAAGGCTGTCTATCTCAATTTTGTTATAAGACTTAAGATCTGCATCAAACGTAAAAAGTCCGCTAAGAATATTTTTACTATTCTCATCATCATTTATTGAATTTATAACCAACGTATAGAAACTTTGTCCATTAAACTCAAATGGTTTTTCTTCAACATTTTCTTTACAGGAAATAACTAGAAAGATTATTGAAGCTAACAAATATGTTTTTATTTGGTTTTGCATTTTTATTTAATTATTTCTGAAGCAAAGATAAACAAACTTATAGATTTTATTCATTGCCAATAATAGTAACGAACAAATTTATAGCTTAAAGTAGTTTATTAACAATTCAGCTTTTTTCTTACCAACAATTTTTTCCAATTCTTCAAAATTAGACTTTTTAATTCTTTCAAGACTTCCTAAAATCTCAAGAAGTTTTTTAGCGATTGAAGGACCAATTCCTTTAATATCAGTCAATTCAGATTTTATCGTTCTTTTACTTCTTCTTGATCGATGAAAAGTAATTGCAAAACGATGGGCTTCATCACGTACTTGCTGTAATAACTTTAAGCCTGATGATGTTTTGGGAATTAATTCCGGATCAGAATTATTTGGTAGAAAAACTTCTTCTAATCTCTTTGCAAGTCCGATAATATTATAATTAGTAAATCCAAGACTATCTAAAATCTCAACTGCGCTTGAAAGTTGTCCTTTCCCTCCATCAACCATAATTAAATCAGGTAATGGCTGATGTTCCTCCTTCAATCTTGTATATCTGCGTTCAATAACTTCGCGCATACTGGAAAAATCATCAGGACCTTCCACAGTTTTAATAATAAATTTTCTATACAAACTTTTTTTAGGTTTCCCATCCTCAAACACAACCATACTTGCCACAGTGTCGGTCCCTTGTAAGTTGGAAATATCAAAACATTCAATTTTTCTAGGAAGTGTTTTCAATCGTAAATCTCTTTGCAAAGCAGAAACAGAATAAGAAACATTTCCAAGATTCTTCATTTTCTGCAATTGTATTTCCTTTAACTGAAGAATTGCATTCTCCTTGCACATCTTTACAAGAGATTTCAGATCACCACGTTGGGGAACAAATATTTTTATTTTTCTGTTTGATTTCATTATCAGCCATTCCGAGAGAGCATCTGCATCTTCCGGTGTGATTTCAACAATCACCTCACGTGGTATTTCAACCTGATCAACATAATAAAATTTTATTGCTGCGGAATAAATGTTGAATAATTCTTCACCGTCTTCAATTGCAAGTTTAAGCTGCTTCTTACCAATTAGTTTTCCTGAACGAATATTAAAAACAGCACAAGTTGAATCTTTACCTTCAAAAGCAACAGCAAAAATATCTCTGTCTTCTTCATCATCATTTACAATCTTTTGTTTTGATGAAATTGAATTTAACTGATCAATCTTATCACGAAGTTCTGCAGCTTTTTCATATTCAAGATTATCAACTGAACTTTGCATTCGTGATTTCAAATCTTTTATTAGGTCATCAGTTTTACCTTTTAGAAGTTTAATTACTTCATCAACCATTTCGTTATAAGCGCTTGCTGAAACTAGATTTTCGCAAGGTCCATCACATTTTTTTATATGATAATCTAAGCAGACTTTAAACTTTTTATCAGCAATATTTTTTTCAGTCAGATCAAGTTTGCAGCTTCGGATTTTAAATATCTGATTTATCATTTTTAAAGATCCGCGCATACTTCTTACATCTGTATAAGGACCAAAATATTTAGAACCATCGTTATAAACTTTTCTGGTAGGATAAATTCTTGGGAACAATTCATTTGTAACTTTTATGAAAGGAAATGATTTATCGTCTTTAAGATTTACATTATATCTCGGCTTTAGTTCTTTTATAAAATTATTTTCAAGTATCAATGCTTCAAGTTCGCTATCTGTAACAACTAACTGAAGATCATCAATCTTGCTAACCATTGCAACAGTTTTTGCAGAGCCAGGGTTTTCCTGAAAATAGCTTCTTACCCTGTTCTTTAAATTCTTAGCTTTACCAACATAAATAACTTTACCATTCTTATTTAAAAATTGATAAACTCCTGGAGAAGAAGGCAAGTTTTTTAAGTTGGTTTGCAGTTTCGGATTCATTGTTTTGGTATCAAAAAATTAGTTCCGATGATTACATTAGATATTAAAACAAATCATCGGAACAAAAGAATAATTTTAAGAATTGTATTACTATTTCGTCTCTGGCAAAATCATATTTTTTGCGATAACAACTATACCTGTATCAGTAACAGTAAATTTTTTCTTATCGCCTTCAGGATCAAAACCAACCTCATAACCTTCAGGTATGATAACATTTTTATCTATAATTGCTCTACGTATTCTTGCATGTCTTCCAATCGTAACATTATTCATAATTATTGAATCTGTTATGTAGGAGTAACTATTTACTTTTACGTTTGATCCAAGTAACGATCTTTCAACCAAACCTCCGGAAACAATTGTTCCATCACAAACTAAAGAGTTAAGTGTTCTACCAACTCGTTCGCCTTCGTGCGATACTGTTTTTGCAGGCGGATATTGATATTGATAGGTTCTTAATGGCCAATCAGGATCGTAAAGATTAAAATCAGGGATAACACTTATCAAATCCATATTAGCGGCGTAGTAACTATCAAGCGTACCAATGTCTTTCCAATAAGGCTGTGTCTTTTTATTCTCGTCTTGAAATCTATAAGCAATAACTTTTAGTTTGGATTCAACCATATACGGAATAACGTGCTGACCAAAATCATGATTCTTAATTTTCTTGGATTCCATTTCCTGCAAAACTTCTCTTAAAACACTTGCATTAAAAACATAGATTCCCATATTAACAAATGAAAATCCAGGTTTATCCGGAATCTGAGGCGGGTTAGCCGGTTTTTCAATAAAAGATTCTACGTTGTATTTTTCATCAACACCTACAATTCCGAATCTGCTTGCTTCATCTTTAGGAACTTCTAAACAAGCAATTGAAAGATCAGCACTTTGATCAATGTGGTTATCAAGAAATTTTAAATAATCCATTTTATAGATATGATCACCACCAAGAATTAAAACCCACTTGGCTTTTTTATCTGAAAATAAATTTAAGTTTTGGTGGATTGCATTTGCCGTTCCAAGATACCATTCGTTGTTAAGTTTTCTTTGTGGTGGAACGGAATAGATAAACTCTCCAAGCTCAGGATTAAAAATGCTCCACGCTTCGTAAAGATGCATGTTTAATGAATCTGATTTGTACTGCGTTAGTACATAAACTCTTCTAAAACCAGAGTTAAGGCAATTGGAAAGTGCGAAGTCAATTATCCTGTATTTGCCGCCGAATGGGACTGCAGGTTTGCTTCTAACGGCTGTTAAAGGATGAAGTCTTTCTCCCTGACCACCGGCAAGAATTACTGTTACTGTGTCTCTTAAGACTGAAGAACCGGGCGAGTTCATATTTACTCCTAAAATTTGCACTAAAATATATTGAATTATCGTTTGTTTGGCAATTAAACAAATGGTTAAATTATTTTTAGTTAATGTAAATAATTTTTAACAAGAAAGTATTGTTTAGATGAAGTTCTGGATAAAATTATTGACGTTTTTTCTTATAATCATTTTTATTGATCACGTTTTTAGTCAAAGCAGCACTAATAATAAAATACTGAATGATAAAAAATATTTTGTAAGTGATTTACAGAAGAGTATAGATATACTGCATTATAATCTTCTGCTTGATTTAAATATTGAGGAAAAGATTATAAGTGGAACTGCAACACTAACGGCAGTTAAAAATGTTAAACTTGGTATTGATTCTGAAAGTGAACCTGAGCTTGAACTCAACCTGTATGATAATCTGATTGTATCAAGTATTAAGGTTAACGGCACTAATGCGGAGTATTTCAGAATCAAAAACAGACTATATATTCAACCCGCTGTTGAATTAAGTGACACTTTTGAAATTGAGATTGTTTATAGCGGAACTCCTAAAAAAAGTGGATTTGATGGATTTGTTTTTGGTGAAGTTAACGGGCAATCTTTAGTCTACAATATTAGCGAACCAATTTATGCTTCCACATGGTTTCCTTGTGATGATGATCCATCTGATAAAATGTTACTAAATATTGAAATCACAAATGATTCGCAGTTTGTTTCTGTATCCAATGGAAATTTGATTGATGTTGAAGTAAAAGGAGATAAAAAAACTTATCATTATAAAACTGTGTATCCAATCTCAACTTATCTTGTTGCAGTTTATTCTGCTCCATACAAATCTTTTTATGATGTTTATAAAGGACTTGATGGAAAAGACTCAATGAACATTGAATATTATGTTATGCCTGAACATTTTGAAGAATCAAAAATTGATTTTGCTGATCATCTCGATCTGATGAAAACACTTTCAGAAATTTTTGGTGAATATCCATTCATTAAAGAGAAATACGGTGTTGCAGAATTTTTGTGGAATTACGGTGCGATGGAAAATCAAACAATAACCGGAGTTGGTTATGCGTTTGTTGGCGGTCATGATTTTTTTAAAGATACTTATGTGCATGAGTTAGCGCATCATTGGTGGGGCAATTCAGTTGGACCGAAAACCTGGAATGACATCTGGCTAAATGAAGGTTTCGCAACATACTCAGAAGCTCTTTACGCAGAAGCAAAGCATGGAAAAGATGCGCTAACTTCTAAAATGCAAAGTAAGTTTAGTAATAATTTTCGCGGAACACTTTATGCTCCAAAGGATCTTTTTGGCGAAACCATTTATGAAAAAGGTGCCTGGGTGCTTCATATGTTAAGATATGAAATAGGGGATAGTGCGTTTTTTAAATCGCTTCATAGTTATTATGATTTTTATAAATATTCTAATGCTTCCGTAGAAGATTTTAAATCTGTTTGTGAGAATGTTTTCGGAATAAATCTGGATAAATTTTTCGATCAATGGGTGTATACAGGCACGGATAACATTTTTTGTTCATATACTTTTTTTATTAATGATGATGACAAAAAAGAATGTGTAATAAATATTTATCAGGAACCTCAAGCTTATGAAGAATTTCATTTTCCGCTTGAGATAAAATTTGATTTTGAAGATGGATCATCTGAAATCCAAAAAGTTTATGTTGATGAAACGGAGAAAGAGTTTACCTTCAAATTTGATCGTGAAATCCAAACAATACATCTGGATCCTGATTACAGGTTACTCGGTACATTTGAAAAATCTTATTCACGCTAAAGAACGAATATGTTTTATTTCTTTTCGTATATCACTAAATTTCAATTAAATAAAAATTATACTCTGTGAATAAAACTTATCTTTTCATCTCCGATATACATCTTGGTCTTCAATCCAAAGAAGTTGAAGATAAAAAAGAAAAACTACTCGTTAAGTTTTTAGAGTTTGCTAAATCTAACTGTGATGAACTTTTTATCGCCGGTGATCTTTTTGATTATTGGTTTGAGTATAAAAGAGTATATCAAAAAGGGAATTACAGAACTTTAACAGCTTTGAAGAATCTAACCGAAAGTGGAATTAAGGTACATTATTTTATTGGCAATCACGATTTCTTTCACAAAGATTTTTTTGAAAGTGAAATTGGAGTAAAACTTTATCACGATGGTGAACAGTTCTTATTGAACGGTAGAAAGTTTTTTATAGGGCACGGAGATGGTCTTGTAATAAATGATCTTGGTTACAATATTTTGAAAAAGATTTTACGTAGTAGTTTTACTCATTGGCTGTATGGATTACTTCACCCGGATATCGGAGTTGGAATAGCAAGCCGAACAAGTAAATCAAGTCGTGATTATACTACAAAAAAAGATTACGGTGAAGAGGATGGTTTATTTGATGCAGCAAAGTTAAAAATTGATGAGGGTAATGAATTCGTTTTATTCGGGCATCTTCATAAAAGATGTTTTAATATTTATAAATCGGGTACATATATTAATTTAGGTTCGTGGATTGATAAACCCTGTTACGGAAAATTTATAGACAAATTTGAAATTATAGACTGGAATTAAAAAGAATTTTTAGATTATGGCTAAAACAAAAAGCAAAAGTAATAACAATAAAAAAACTAAATGGATTATCTGGGGTTCGGTAATCTTTATATTTTTAGCTTTGGTCATATATACGATCAGCGGCTTGCCTTCACTGAATGAACTTGAAAATCCAAAACCTGTTCTTGCAAGCAGAGTCTTTTCTTCAGATGGTGAATTGATCGGGCAGTTTTTTATTGAGAATAGAATTGAAACCGATTTAGACAGCTTACCACCTTATGTACTTAAAGCTTTAATCGCAACCGAGGATAGAAATTTTTATGATCATTGGGGAGTTGATGTTCCTCGATTCTTCAAAGCGATGATAAAAAATCTTTTCTCACTTTCTCTACGTGAAGGTGCAAGCACAATAACCCAGCAGCTAGCAAAAAATCTCTACTCATTAAAAGAAGGAAGAGA
The DNA here is from genome assembly GCA_041738675.1 of Ignavibacteriaceae bacterium. Lineage (GTDB taxonomy): Bacteria > Bacteroidota > Ignavibacteria > Ignavibacteriales > Ignavibacteriaceae > IGN3. The sequence goes on along the minus strand of JBGSPH010000002.1, from coordinate 47,495 downwards.
AAACGCTATTGATAAGGCTGTAAGAAAAGTTCGTGAATGGATCTCTGCTATCCAGATTGAAAAAACTTTTACCAAAAATGAAATAGCGGAGTTGTATCTAAATGTTTCTTACTTTGGAAGAAGCGCATATGGAATTGAATCTGCATCCAAAGTTTATTTTAATAAGCGGGCAAAAGATTTAACACTGCCTGAAGCAGCATTATTCGTAGCTCTGCTCAAATCTTCTGTAAACTACGATCCTGTTGCAAGATATGAAGCGGCACTGCAAAGACGAAATCAGGTTATGTATAATATGGTTGATACCGATATGCTTAGTGAAGATGAGTATAACAGATTAAAGCTTCAGCCAATTCAACTTGCATCAGAAAGATTGAGCCATGTAAAATCTGAAGCACCACATTTTCTTGAGTATGTGCGTCAACAGATGACTACCCTTGCGGATAAGTATGGTTACGATCTTTACAGAGATGGTCTATATATTTATACTTCTCTCGATATGCGAATGCAAAGAATTGCAAATAAAGCAGCTAAAAAGCACATAGCAGAATATCAAATACTATTTAACAAAAACTGGAACTGGGATAGAAATAAAAGTTTACTTGCCAACTTAATTGACAGAGCAATTAAAGATGATGGTCGCTACAAAACTGTAACTTCAAAAGATGATAAGGCAAAAATTTATAACAGGCTTAAGTTTGATTCGGATTTTGTTGATTCTGTAAAAAAAGTTGCTTCAAAAGTGGAGGTTGGTTTTGTTGTTCTGGATCCAAAGACAGGAATGATTAAAGCACTTGTTGGCGGTGAAAATCAGGATTTTGGAAGAGGTCTTAATCACGTAACCGGAATTAAAAGACAACCCGGTTCATCATTTAAACCATTTGTTTATGCTACCGCAATTGAAAATGGATACACTCCTGCAACAACAGTTTTAAATCAACAGTTTAATTATAACGGCTGGTCGCCATCAAATGCAGGAGCAGAATATAGCGGATACGAAACATTACGATGGGGATTAGCAAATTCCGTAAACGTTATTGCTGGTAGACTAACAATAAGTGATATGGCGCCGCCGTATCAGGTAGTAAAGTATGCGCAACGAATGGGAATAAAATCTCATATGGATGCTTATCCATCTATAGCACTTGGCACAGTTGAAGTAACTCCGCTTGAAATGGTTTCTGCAATGGGTACATTTATTAATTCCGGTGTTCACGTAGAACCAATTTCAATTCTAAAAATTGAAGATAGAAATGGAATTGTCTTAGATGAATTTGTACCTGAATCGGTACAGGCAATTTCGCCACAAACATCTGCAATAATTGTTGATATGATGACTGATGTTGTTAATTATGGAACAGGTGCGGGTGTTAGAAGATATTTTCAATATCCTGCAGCAGGCAAAACAGGTACAACACAAAAGTTTTCTGATGCATGGTTTGTTGGCGTTACTCCGGATTTAGCTGCAGGAGCGTGGGTTGGATTCGATGATCATCGCGTTAAATTTACAAACTGGTACGGACAGGGAGGTAGGGCTGCTTTACCAATCTGGGCAATATTTATGGAAGGTGCTTACAAAGAATTAAAACTTCCATTAACATATTTTTCTCTTGCCGAAGGTGTTGAGATAGCTACATTCTGTAAAGAAAGTATGAACCTTGGCGATGCAAAGTTAGCAACGGATGCCTGTCCGGAAACTTATACGGATTTGGTGGATGGTGCAAAGATGCCCGGCTATTGTGAAATTCACACAGGCAGTGGGGGGAGGATAATTCACGAAAACAAGCAAGGCGACAGTCAATGGTAAATTTAATTAAGAATTATTAATTACGAGTTAAGAATTGGAAATTTATTAAGGAAAGATTTTTTATTTTTTAAATGTGATTTCAATTATTAATTCTTAACTCATAATTGTTTTGCCCGAATGGCGGAATTGTTGAAAATCCCAATGGGAGTAGTCGCACCGTTAAAAGATTTAGTTTAGTTGATAATAATTGTTGCCCGAATGCGAAATTGTTGAAAATCCCAATGGGAGTGGACGCGCCATTAAAAGATTAATTTAATTGATAATAATTGTTGCCCGAATGGCGGAATTGGTAGACGCGCTAGGTTCAGGGTCTAGTGGATGTACTTCCGTGGGGGTTCAAATCCCCCTTCGGGCACTTGGTATTATTAACTTACTCTCCCTAACGACGTTGCCGATAACCCGCCGCCCAGAACAGCAATGCAGATTAGAACGACAAAGCCCAAGATTTAGCAAACTGCACTTATCTTTCTTCGCAAGTGCAGTTTGCAACAATGTTATTTAATAGAACTACTTAGAGCAACAAACTTTATGCGGAACGACCAACCATAAAATTTAAAAACTGCTAAATGCGAAAAGGCGGTCGGGTTGATTGGCTTGTTATACCGGTTGCAGTATTTGCAAATATTAAGCATACTTGTTCAAATACTTTACAGATAAAAATATAGATAGCTCAATTAAGCATATTATCAAAATAATTAGCAGCAAATAATTATCTAGAAAATTTGCCGGTGAAATAATTGCAAGAAATACTTTAATGGAAAGAATAATAGGATAAGCAAAACCAAGTGGTATTCTAAAACCATCCTTAATTGAAATTACATTTAATAAATACAAAAAGGTAAATGTGTAAATAATTACAAAATTGATAAGCAAGAAATTGAACAAATAATAATTTGTCAAAATTAAAATTGCCAATGTATTTATAACCAGTAAACATATGCCAATAATTAAAATTAATTTTTTCATTTTATCACTCCAAATTTATTTTGGAATTGGTGGGGGTGGTGGAACATTGTTAAATAAAGATAAAAGTTCCGGCACATTTTCTAAACTCAACCAATTTGGCATTCCTTGTTTCCAAACCATAGTTGTAAGTAAAATTTGACCTTGGTTAATCAACGATTGAATTTGTTCAATTGAGATAGGACCACTCTGCTGATTATTTACAAGAATGAAAAATTGAGCTTGGATAGGTGGTGGTGGTGGTGGAGTGTTTTGTTGAACATTAGAATTTATTTGATTACCCAAATTCCCAAATTGATTACCTAATACGCCACCTACACCAAATCCCATACCTAATCCCATACCTACACCCATCATATTTCCAGCATTTCCTTCATTACCAGCGGCTGTATTTAGAACATCTGTGCTTTTATCAAACTTATATATATCTCGTCCAACAGTATTTAGATACATCGCTTTATCTTTGGCTTCTTTAAGTTTGATTACACTTGGATCTTCTTCGGGAATATTTATTGATATTATATAAAAGTTAAGAATTTCCACACCATATTTTAAGAATTCATTTTTTATAGAATCCTCACAGAATTTTGATAATTGGTCTAGCAATGCTGGAATTTGTAATACGGAAATATTGTCTAAAACAATTTTTTTTGATATGGCACTCGTGATAGTGCTTAGAACAAGTCCTTTAAAATATTCAACAATCTTATCAGAAGTGTAAATTTTGATTGTACCAACAATTGATTCCAAAAATAAACGCGGGTTAGAAATTTTAAAACCATATTGACCGAAAGAACGAACAGGAACTACAATCCCATATCGAGGATCTTCAAGTTGTATTGGTGTAACAGTGCCCCATTTATTATCAAGTTTAGAAATAAGATTTATGAACCAAACTTCAGCTTGAAATGGGGTATCACCTCCGAAAGGCAAGCTTATCAATTTTGTTAAGAGTGGAATATTACCACTCCTCAACGTAGTTGTCCCGGTTTCAAACTGGTCTAATACTTTTCCACCTTTGATAAAAAAAGCAGTTTGTGCAGGTTTAACTATTAATTGAGTTCCTAATCTTAAATTTTCAGAAGGAAATTTCCAAGCGAATTCATAGTCGTTACCTTCGAATTTGACAACATCTATTAAAGCCATTTTTAGCTCCTAAAAAATGTTCAATATTTATTTCTTCTTACCAAATTTTCCAAATATTGACTTAAAAACACCAGCACTCATTATTTCATCTCCAATTTTTTTTGTTTCATTAAATCTATTTCTAAAATCTTCATACACTGGCTGAATAGTTTTATTTGATATTGCTCGTATTTTTAGTATTGTCATATATCTATTAAGAGCCTCCAAATATGAAGAATATTCTATAGCTCTATCTTCTTTTCGAACACCTAATTGCATTATGGCACCCATAAAATTTCCCTTCTGTCGTGCTATCATCTTAGAATTCTGTAATTTATCTGGATCAGCGACCAAGCCTTCAAACTTGCCAATCCATTCACCGCAAGCCATTAATAAATCTTCATCTGAAATTGATTTTATATCTTCTTCATTTGTTGGAAGTTGGGAATGACAATAAACACAATTTTTTAATATTGTATCATTATTTGCACCGCAACTTGAGCAGATTTTAGTTGTAGACATTTTTTACTCCTATAATTAATGATTTATTATTCGATGTTAGCAAGTTTTTTAAATCTTTTAATCATTTCTTCAACGGTTTTATGTCCGGTAAGTTTACGTAGCTTTTCCAACCACTCTGTTTCCTCATTATTAGTATTAGATTTTTCGATCTCTAAAACTAGTTTCTTAAAACCAGTATTTAATTTTGATGCTTTCATAAGAGACTCCTAATGTTTTAAAAAAATAATAAAAAAGTAATACGATTATTTAGTAAATTTTTACCGGTATAACTAATAAATAGTTAATATATTTCTTATCCAAAATTGAATACACCCAAATCGATTATACTATACAGCAAAAATAATTGACCTTTAATATTTGGAATTAGAAAGCAATTTTTGTGGTGGTATTATTATTGCAATGTTAATACTCTAAATACTTCTAAATATTAACTCAGTTTCAGGGCGAGTGTATGTTAATATCAGTTCCTTCAAGTGCTTCGCATAAACCTTCAGTCTATTCTATCCAAATATTTATCAATCTAATTTTTAAGGAACCTCAATGAAAACCATACTTTTAGTTTTACTGCCGTTGCTTACTTTTGCACAAAACCAATTACCGGATACTCTTTATTTGATTGACGGAAGAACAGCCCCCTGTTTAATAACTGCAATTGATGGTGAGAGAATATATTTCAATTATGATAATAATCGTAGTGAATCAGTGATTCTTCCGGCATTACAGAAAGTGTCTGTTGAAAGTTTTGGCACCGTATTTCAGGAAGGTAAATGGCAGAATACCGATGCTAATAAAGTGAATAGTTTTGCTGAAGAAAGGCTTACTAAAATCAATAATCAACGTGCAGTCGATCAGGAATTGCAGAGGTTGTCATTGCAATCAACAAATATTGATCAATCAGCCCCGCTGCCAAATAGTTATCCACCTGCCCTTGTTTCGCCAATTGGTAAAAGCCAAACTAATAAATGGTTATTTGGGGTCTTGTATGTCCCATACTACTCCGGCAATGTTTATACAGTTTATAGAAATGGAAATAATCCTCCTGAGCCTTACATTTATACATATGTTGAAAACCAGATCAGTCTTGAAGCTCAGCTTGCTTATGCCATTACTCCTGAACTGAGGGCAACTTTTGATGCTGGTTATAGTTCTACGTTTTCTGAATCTAGAAATGAATTACACCAAAGCAATTCAGGTAATTCATACGATTATGGTTCAATTTCTACGGTAGGGTTAAAGCTTTTAGATTTTAATCTCGGGTTAAAATATTACATCAAAAATATCATTATTGAAAAAGTTAGCATTTATGCAGCTGCATCATTTGGTAAGCAGATTGCTTTTGCCCAAAATGAAAATCAACAATTATTCACTGAACCGATACCTGGATTAGTTAGTGATGACAATATTGAAGAATTTACTGAAGACTTAAATTCGCCCTGGCATTTTAATTTTGGTTTCGGTGCGGAGTACTTCTTTAACGAATCACTTTCATTAAATTCAAATATCAGAGTATTGTACTCGTCTTCAAGTGGTGAATATAATTCTAGATACGTGTATAATACAGAATCAAGTAGTCGGGTGGAGGAAAGAAGCTTCACTGACTTTTCTACCAAAATAGGTTTGGGATTAAACTTTTACTTTTAGTTCAATCAAAACAGCGACTCTAAAATGAAAAATTATTTTATAAAAAGACTAACAATTATTTCTTTCTTGATACTGCTGCAGAGTTTTAGTTATGCACAGATTATTAAGAAAGATGGTTTGTTCTATCGTAATAAAAATTTTATTAATGATACAACAGCTCAGACAACAAATAAACTTCAATCCTTTAATGATCAATTTGAATATCCTACTGAGCCAACAATAATTAAAGATGATTTTCAGATAAATACTCTGGGTGGTGATTATGGAGCAAATCAATCAAACATTTACAGTGCATTGTCTGAAATTGGTTATTCAGCCTCTGCTTGGATGGATGAAAGAAATGGTTTAAAAGATATTTATGCTCAATTCTTTGACCCAGCTGGTAACAAAATTGCATCAAATATAAAGGTAAATGATTATCCATCTGATAGTTACTTAACCCCAAATATAGCAACTAACAATAAGGGTGAATTCGTTATTAGCTGGGCACAACATTATTCTGGTGTAGTTGCACAAAAATTTAATAAGTACGGACAAAAATTAGGTAGTCAAATTTATGTGAATCAAACTTTTGGATATTATCCTTATTCAAGCAGCGCTGCAATACATTCCAATGGCTCTTTTATGATTATGTGGGGATTGTCGAACGGAAATAATTATGAGATTTATGCCAGATATTTTGATAGTACAGGAACCTCTAGTGGCCCTGATATACTAATAAATGATCCTCTTATTTTTTCAACAAGTATAGGCGGAGGTAAGTTTATTTCTGTTGATGGGGATGGTAACTACGTTATCTGCTGGAGCTCTGCCGGTGGTGCAAATTACTCAAAAATATTTCTGCAGCAATTAAACCGCTGGGGACAAAAGATAGGTAATAACATACAAGTTAGCCAAAATTCGGATAGCTCAGAGTGTTACTTTCCGGAAATATCCACAACAAAAGATGGCTACTCTTTTATCACCTGGCACAATAGTTCCAGGTATGGATTTGGTAGCGGTGTAGATGCCCGTATTTTTAATTTTAACCAATCCTTTGTTACTGATGAATTTACTGTTAGCGAAATAGATGCGTGGGGCGATATATTCATTACTTCCACAGATCACGATAGTGTTTTTTTATTAATACATTCAAGTTCTACAAGACCATACTTCAGACGAATTGATAAATATGGAAATTTTAATGGTGATACCGTTGGCGTGACTTATAATGAAAATAATGCAAGATACATTGATCTGAACAACTTGAGTAATATGTATCAGAATGAGGTTTTGGTTGCGGTAAACACGTCTGATAGAAATGATCAAAATGTTTATTTGCAAACATATGATTTTAATTTTAACCCAATAAACGGATTCAATAGACAGAATGACGATATAAACAGTTCAAAACAAAGATATCCGGTAGTAAAATTCAATCAACAAGGAAATTCTTTGGTAATATGGGAGGATAGAAGAAATGGTAAACAGGACTTATATGGTCAAATATACGATTCAACATTTACACCAATAACAGATAACTTTATTATAAATGATGAAGGAACTGAAAACTATATTTTGAGTGATAAAAAAATAACTTCCCTAACTGATGGTTCTTTTATAGTTGCATTTATCGGTTCATCGGATTATTACGAAGAGAAAATTTGGTTACAAGCAATTAGCAATACTGGTGAAAAGGTAGGATCAAATATATTGATTAAAGACAATTATTATAATTATCATTTCAATATTGAAGTAAAGAGTAATCCTGATGATGAAATACTGATTTGTTGGTTCAATCAATACGGAGCATATTTAAAAAGATTTGATAAAAACCTGAATGTTATTAGGGAAGAAAAAAACTTTTTGCCATCCCCTCCTAATTATAGTTTTCAAAATATAGATGTTTCTATGGATACTGACTTAAATTTATTTGCAAGCTGGCAGCGCTATGATTTAATTGCAAGTTTAACAGAGAATAAAATTTATGGTGCATTTTATGACAAGAGTGGAATCGTTACTAAACCCGGTTTCTTGATTGACAGCCTTAATCGATATTCGGATAAAATCTTTTGTGCAAACGACGGAAATGACTTTGTATTGATTTACAAGGAGGGGAGTAATTATCAAATAATTAGGGATTATGAATCAAATAATAATGCAAGATATAAATCATACGTACAGGTCGGATATTATTATTTTCCTGAAATTGATATAATTAATTTTGAAAACAGAAAATTATTTTTGACTTATTTTCAAGAACCGACTGTTGCCGGATTATTTCTAAATGATAATAAGCGAGAAGTATTAAAGTACAATCTTCTCCCACTATTATATACTGTATTTGATTACGAAGACAATCTTGCTCCCTATACTTTAGATATACACAATCAAAAACTGTTTAATCTATTTGAAGGTAATATAAATCCTGGTACTAATGTTGATATATGGGGCAATGTTAAATCATTAGAGGAAATTAATTTTAATGACGAAAAATTTTATCAACAGGTTTATTCGGATTTTCTGTATAATAATTATCCCAATCCATTTAATTCTAAAACTAAAATAGTATATGAACTGTTGGCCTATCATAATGTTAAATTAGCTGTATATAATGTGCTGGGCGAAGAAGTAAAAGTTCTTGTGAATCAGAATCAGGATAAAGGAATTTATGAAGTTGAATTTGATGCAAGTGCCCTTGCATCTGGAATTTACTTTTATAGACTAGATGCGTTTGATACTACAATAAAGAAAATGATCATACTTAAATGAGCTTAAAACATAAAATGTTGAACATCTAAGAATAATCATGCAGTGGTTTAATTTGTTTATACAATAATAAGGAAAACTAGAAAATGAAAAACGTTAAGTGGGCTCTCATTATTATCGTTTCTTGTCTTATATTTATTTTATCCTGTGATGACGACAGCAATAGTTTGGTCCCAGATCCCGAAGACACGTCTTATAATTTTGCTTACGAAGACAGTATCCTTTTTAACTCTACTAGAGTCTTAAACAATACAAATGTTCAAATTGGCTCAATCAATGGAACAGGTATTAGACAACTTTGTGACAGCCTAGTTTCATATGATGCATCTTGGACCTCAAACAAACGAAAGATTCTGTTTATTGGAACTCCACTTTATGGGACTTACACAAATTGGGGTATATATCAGTTAGATGTTAAAGATTACAAAATAAAAAGAATTTTACCACAAGATACATTGGTCAGCTGTGCATCCTATTCTCCAGATCTAAAATATATTGCATATGGTGTTTCGAACGATTCAAATAGTGAGAAGATAAAGTTATATGATACTCAAAGTGGGGTGATAAAAGATCTTACAGGCTGGATAAATAATAATATAAGTAGTATAAGTTGGTCACCAGACTCTAAAAATATTTTAATTTCTGATGGTTATGTTATAAACATAAATAATCCAGGAATGACTCAATTATTTACATTTACAGGCCAGATTTTTATGCCCATCTGGTCACCAGATGGAACCAAAATTGCGTTTAGTAGTTCAGCTCAAATTTATATTCACGACCTTGGCACGGGAATTACAAAATTATTGTACTCGCAAGATAACTTACAGTTTATTGCTTCCTGGTCAAAAGATAGTCAACAGATACTTTTCGATCAGCGTCCTCCTGGCAATGCAGACGGTTATTTATGTAAAATAAATATTGATGGAACTAATTTTGTGCAGCTCACTGATGGAAGCGAGTATAATTGGAATCCTTGTTGGTATAAATAGGTTAGTTAGTGTTTCAGATCGTTCTAGTTTAAAATTATTTTGTAAGTAAAATTTTCATATCCTCACAGGTGACTTTATGAAATCAATGATATTATTTTCAATCGTTCTGATAGCAGTAATTTATTTTAGTTCTTGTGAATACAATCCAGTCGAGCCCTATGACCCAACACCAAGGGTTTCAATTGTAAGTCCAGTAAATAATTCTTCAGTAGCGGATACAGTTACCATTAAAATTGAAGTACATAATATTGATGTTAAACGAGTTGAATTATTTATTGATCATAATCTTCTCTATAACGGTGTTTTTGAGAAACCACCTTATGAATATTTTTGGGATTGCAGATGGTATCCTGAAGGTACCCAGCACATACTTCAAGCTAAAGCATATAATCAGTCAGGTAAAGTAATAGAATCTGATTTCACAATAATAAATATTTATAGATTTATGCCGAGTATATTGACTGCAAGTATTATGTCCGATAGTACAATCTTTGTCAGCTGGTATGATAACTGCAAATATGAAACTGGTTTTGAACTCGAGGCAGCAACGGACGATTCTAATTTTATAAAAATAGCCGACCTTGATTCGAACAAAACATCATATACAGTTAATGGTCAATTTGTGCCTGAGAAAAGATATTTATTCAGAGTACGGGCAGTGGCTGATAATCAATTCAGCGGATACTCTGATATTGCAACCGCCCAAATCACCTTATTAGAACCAATCAATCTCAGCACAAGTTTAACATCAGATACTTCAATAACTTTTTTCTGGAAAGATAATAATTCATTTGAAAAAGAATACATAATTTCAAAAGACCTTGGTTCGGGGGTTTTTGTGCCTATTAAAACATTGCCAGCTAACTCAACTACCACAACCATTTCAGATGTCTTTATTGCAAATCAGCAATACCGATACACAATTCACGCAGTCCGAGATTATTATGAATCGCTTAAAGCATTTTTCCCTTATGTACGACTACAATTAAATATCCCAACTGATTTAAGATTAAGCAATCAAACAATAAATTCTGTTACTTTTCAATGGCAAGACAATTCGTTATTTGAAACTGGTTTTATAATTTATCGTAGAGATTCAAATGATAATACAATTGAGGCAGGACGTGTAAACACAGACATAACTTCATTTATTGATAACGGGGTAGACACATCACAAGCATACACTTATTATGTTCGGGCAATCTCAACGCATAATATTTCGGATTTTAGTAATCAAATCAATGTTTTTTATTCACCATTCATTACTCTTAATAAAATAGTTCAAGTTCCTAATACAATCTCTGAAGCTGTTGTAAGTGATGATTTTACTTTAGTTGCTATGGGTGGTTATCAAACAAATAACCGTTGTGTAAGAATTTTTGACCTGAATACAGGAACAATATTAAAAACTCTGCCAGGTAGAGGTCAGGTCGATCAACAATTTGTAAGAATGGCTATGAGTCCTGATAATAAATATGTAGCCGCTGTAGGAGATTATTTTACCGTCACAATATGGGATATAAACTCAGGTCAGGTCGTTAAGTATCTCAATCTTGGGGGTGCGTATATTAATTTTGTCCGCTTCAGTCAGGATAGTAAATCGATTATTGTCGAAAGAAATAATGATATACAAATTTACAATATGTCAGATTGGTCTTTTAGAACTTTGATAAATCCTCCATTGGAACCCGGTGACATTGCAATTACAAAAAACGAAAAATACGTTGCATTATTTTCATATAATGGTGCTAATGGTATCGCCTCTCTTTGGGATTATCAGACCGGTGTATATAAATATGATATCCCAAATTCTAGTTTAGCTGGTTCTCCATCTTTTGATCCATCAGGTAAGAGATTGTCTTTTTATTCTAATAATAAATTTGTTGTTTGGGATGTTGAATCAAACTCTTTTGTCAAATTCATTTCAAATTTTGGTTATCCAGTATTTATGGGTGTAAGCCCGGATGAAAATTTGTCTTTATATTCTGGCCCTAATCATTCAGCACTTGAACTTTGGAATGTGAAATGGGGACATAAAATCGGCAGATTTTACGAATCATCAAATTTCGCTGAAATAAAATTCAGTCCCGATAATCAACGAGTCTTTACCCGTGAATTTTCTCACAGCTATTATCTTTGGGATATTGTCCATCAATGGGTACAGGCTATTAATTAGTTTTTTAGTAGAAGCTCAGTGATCAAAGAGTGCTATGTTAAAAGTGTGGTTTATAGTTGAGTTACATGATATCAGAAAAAAAAATTGACTGATTCATTTGGATTTGACAAATCATCCCTTTTGTCTCTTTAACAAACCGGTAAATCAGTTTAAAATAAAAAACCTCTCAACTAAGAGAGGTTCACTAACCAATGAAGGACATTTCCCAATTTGACTTTCATGGTTTTAAATTAATATTGGGGCACCGTTTCCGAGATAATAATTTTGATCGCCTTTTATCTCAAAACTTTTAATCGCTTCATCAACAGTATCATAAAGATTAAAAACATTTAATGTACCTGCCTTGTCCATTAATGTTTTAACAATTTCATGCGGCTTTATTAGTCGAACATCTCCGCCAATTTTTGCACTGGATTTTAATGATAGGACAAGCGCACCAAGAAATGTTGAATCAATAAATTCACATTGACTTATATCAACGATGATTTTTTTCTGATTATTCTTAATCAAATCATCGAGGTTCTTTTTAAGCTGACCTGCTTCCTTATAAGTTGCACGACTTAGATGCACAATTTCAATTGCTAAATCATTTACAAGTAGCATTTCAAAATCTTCTATTATAGCCCTCATAATCTATCCTCTCTCTCTAGTAAGCATAGTTTTATTCCCCTCTTATTGAAATAGTTTAAGTACACATCGTGCTAAAAGAGACAATATTTGTTCCATAGTTTTTAGCCCTTTTATTGTTATTTTAAGCAGTAAAGTAAAATTATTTGCCTCATTTTGATATTTAATAGCTCAAATTTATTTCATTTTGAAATCAATTAATCGTCATATACTTGCTGAAGAATACGTTGAAAAGTCACATTAAAGACCTAGAAAAAGAGGTTTCAAACCTTGCAAAAAACCACTATGAAAATTTTCCGGTGGCATCTTTCCTAATTGCAAAAAATTTTAGAAATGATGTTGCCTTAGTTTATTGGTTTGCAAGAACTGCAGATGATATTGCGGATGAAGGAAATGTAATCCCAGAAAAGAGGTTGGTGGAACTAGATAATTTCGAAAATGAATTTCGAAAATCGTTAAATGGTAAAGCAGAAAATTTTTATTTCAATCAACTTGCTAATACTATAAAGGCAAAAAAATTATCTACTAGATATTTTTTTAATTTACTTTCAGCATTTAAGCAGGATGTGGTTAAAAAAGATTATGAAAATTTTGATGAAGTTTTAGATTATTGTAAACGATCTGCTAATCCAGTTGGTAGAATTTTACTTGAGCTATTTAATATTACTAATGAAGAAGCGTTGTTATGTTCAGATAAGATTTGTACCGCATTGCAGCTCACCAATTTTTATCAGGATACTTTGATTGATATTGAAAAAGGCAGGAATTATTATCCTCACGATGAAATGAAAATGTTTAATGTCACTAAAAAAATGTTTGAGTTAAAGGAAAATAATCCTAATATTAAAGCGTTAGTAAAACATAATATTGAAAGGGCACAGTCTCTTTTTGATGAAGGTAAAGATCTCCTAAATTATTTGAATGGTAGATTTAAGATTGAGATTAAATGGACACTTGCCGGAGGCGAAAAAGTTCTGGATAAAATTAGAAAAAATGAATATGATGTTTTTAAAGAACGACCAAAGTTAGATAAAATGGATTTTATATCATTGTTAATTAAAAGTATTTTTTAAATGCCTGAGTCAGCAAAAGAAATATCAAAAAAAAGTAAAAGCAGTTTTTACTACGCCTTTAATCTTCTGCCGGAAGATAAACGCGATGCAATGAATACTGTGTATGCATTTTGCCGAAAGACTGACGATATAGTTGATGAAAATTCTGATTCAACAGATTTGAAATATGAAAAACTTAGAAAATGGCGAATAGAATTTGAAAAAAGTTTTTCTGGTCATTCTGAATTTGCATTGTTAAACAAACTTGGTACAACAATATCAAAGTTTAATATTCCATTAGATCCATTTTTTGAGTTGATCAAAGGAATGGAAATGGATTTACAGAAAGACCGCTACAAATCGTTTGATGATTTACAGCTTTACTGCTACCGTGTTGCCTCAACTGTTGGATTAATGTGTATAGAAATTTTTGGATATAAACATCCCTCCACAAAACAGTTTGCTGTTGATCTTGGAATAGCTTTGCAGATGACGAATATTTTACGAGATATTGGCAAGGATGCTAAGAACGGAAGAATATATTTGCCGCAGGAAGATCTTATAAAGTTTAATTACAGTGAAAAAGAAATCCTTTCTCTTATTTACAATGATAATTTTAGAGACCTGATGGTTTATGAATCGAGCAGAGCAAAACAGTACTTCAATTCAGCTACTGCTAATCTTGATCTGGATGATAAAAAAACCATGTTCGCCGCACGGGCAATGCAGCACATCTATTATAAAATGCTAGAAAATATTATCGCCGCAGATTACGATGTTTTTAATAATGATATAAAAGTCTCAAAGTTTGAAAAAGTGGGAATAGCTTTGGGAGTTTGGGCAAAGTATAATTTAGTTTATTAATGAAACAGTGCTTAATTATCGGTGGTGGTTTAGCAGGCTTAACTGCAGCATCAATACTATCCTCAAAAAATTTCAATCATACTCTAATAGAATCTTCTCCAAAATTAGGAGGTAGAACTTATTCATTTAAAGACATGGAAACCGATACAGAAATAGATAACGGGCAGCATATTATGATGGGCTGCTACAAAGAAACTCTTTCATTTCTCAAACTAATCGGTGCAGAAAATAATTTTGATTATCAAAAAAATCTTTTTCTAAAATTTATTAACAGAAATAAAAATCAATTTCAGCTAAACGCTGCGTCTGCTTTTTATCCCTTCAATCTTTTATTAGCCATCATAAATTATGATGTTCTGAATTTAAGTGATAGAATTTCTTTTATAATATTCTTGTTAAAACTTCCTTTGCTTAGTAAAAACTTGCTAAGAAAAATTACTGTAAAAGAATGGCTGGAAAATGAAAACCAGAATCCAGACATCGTTAAAGGATTTTGGGAAATACTTTGTGTTGGCGCTTTGAATACTAATTTAGAAAAAGCCTCAGCTTTAGTTTTTTATGATATCCTGATACAGATTTTCTTTAAAGGTAACTTTGCATCTACAATTATTCTTCCTAAGTATGGATTAAGTGAAAGTGTAGTATATCCTGCATCATCATTCATAGAAAAGAATGGAGGAACTATCATTCTATCAGAATCTATAAAAGAAATTATCATAAAAAATCAAAAAGTAATTTCGGTAAAATCAGATAAAAATACTTATAACAATTTTGATAATGTTATTTCTGCTATTCCACTTTATGCTTTAGAAAAGATTATCCCTAAGAAGAATCTGGATCTTGAACTTGAACTTGAATACTCCACAATTTTAAATATCCATCTATGGCTGAAAGAAAATAATTTGCGTGAAAAATTTTATGGATTGTTAGATTCACCCTTGCATTGGATATTCCTAAAAGAAAATCATATCAACATTGTAATTAGCGATGCGAATTATCTTATTGATAAAACCAAAGAAGAGATTATAAAATTTGTTATTGAAGAACTTGTGCAATTCACTACTATCAAAGAGGAAGACATTCAGCAATATAAAATCATTAAAGAGAAGCGTGCTACATTTGTTCCAAGCGTTAGTTCACTTGATAAACGACCAAATTGTAAAACAACAATCAAAAATTTATTTTTAGCGGGAGATTGGACAAATACCGGTTTACCATCTACAATTGAAAGCGCAGTTAAAAGCGGGCGGCAGGCAGCTGAACTTGTACTTAATGATATTTAGTAACGCACAGTGCACAAAAGTTGTGTCATATACTACTTCCGTAACACAGACTTAAGTCTGTGCTACGATTTTACAATATTTATCTAAACTCTTCGTAAGATGAGTTGGTAATAATAATTTCAGGAGAATCATGAATCAAAAAGCAAAATACTACATTCAAAAGCTTCAACTTGAAAAGCATCCTGAAGGGGGATATTTTAGAGAGATATATCGCTCAGGTGAGATGATTTCAATTGATGCACCGAAAAAGAATCTAAAGCGAAATGTTTCAACCTCAATTTATTTTTTACTTGAAGGTCCTCAGATTTCAAAATTCCACAGATTAAAATCAGATGAACTCTGGCATTTTTATGATGGCAGTTCTGTTAAAGTTTATGTGATTGATGAAAAGGGAAAACTGACAGAAATTATTCTTGGTAAAAAAAATGAAGATGGTGAAGTATTTCAAACTGTTATCAAAAAAAATAATTGGTTTGCTGCAGAAGTAATTAACAAAATATCCTTTGCATTAATTGGCTGTACGGTATCTCCCGGATTTGATTTCTCTGATTTTGAGTTAGCAAATAGGGAATATCTTTTAGAAACTTTTCCAAAACACAAAAGCATTATATCTAAATTTACAAAATCATAAGAGAGCACTTAAATAGTTGCGATAAAAAAATACCTTCTATTATGTTAGGTAATTGAATACTTTTGAATCACAAAATTAAGTGGTGTTTCTTTATTGAAATTATAACTGTTTTTATCTAATTTTTCGCCGTCAAATAAATATTATAGGAGCTTTATAGAATATACTCTACGGTTTATTTTGTTTAACATTACCAGGAACGCTGCATCAAACGCAAAATAAAAAACATCGTTATTGAAACGGCAAAATTGATTGTTGTTTCATTAGTGATATTTTACGCAGGTATAAATCTAGGGTTTGGCTCCGGCTATAAATCTCAGGTTAATGAAGCTATGCTTCAGGCTGCTTGTTACGATTTAATTTCCGATTTGCGGAATTTAAATTATAATAATCAGTATGACTCCGGCTTAAAACAAACTGACTCAGAGAATCAAAAACCTGAGGAACTATCAATTTCTGATTATTCATTCTCACCCGATTCACCATTTGTTGCAATTGATGATTCTATTCTTTCCCCAATAGATTCCACTGATCTTAGTACACTTTTAGATTCAACAAAAATGATTAGCATTGATTCAATAAAGACTAAAGTTAAGGTTAATCAGGATTCATTAAGATTAGTTCAGATGGCATTGGACTCTACAGCAAGACTACAATACTTTCGTTACCAACGGGAAGATGTTCCCTACACTTCATTACAGCAAAAGAAAAAATCTAGGTTTTTTGTTGAACCTTCTCCCACTTATAAATCAAGATCAATTACTATTGATTCCACTGGTAAGTTTGTTGAGATAAAAGAGATACTCGCAGGTAAACCAAATAAGATAATTCTTAAAATGCCGATTGAAGAATATATCGCAACTAGATTAGAAGTGGAGGAAAGAAAAAAATGGGAAGCACTTGGCTATTCTTATCAATTAAAAGACTCTAAACTTGGGCTTGGGGATTTTATGAAGAGTTTTACTGATTTTGAGATACCGCTGCCAAGCGTTGGGGTACTTAGCATTTTTGGAACACCAAAAATTAGTTTAAAGATTGGCGGCTCAGTTCAGATTCATGGCGCATGGAGAAGTGAAACCACAGAGGGTGTAACTGCTTCAAGATTAGGTAATACTAAAAATGAACCGGACTTTAAGCAGCAGGTGCAAATAAATGTTAACGGTACAATAGGCGATAAACTTAACATCGTTGCAGATTGGAATACTGAAAGAACCTTTGAATATGAAAATCAGCTTAAGATTAAATACACCGGATATGATGATGAAATAATTCAAAGTATAGAAGCGGGAAACGTATCGCTTCAAACGTCGCCGCTTATCGGTGGCAGCGAAGCTCTTTTCGGAATTAAAGCTCAAATGAAAATGGGACCTTTTTCATTAACTACCATTGCGAGCCAGAAAAAGGGTGAAACAAAAGAAGTTCAGGTTTCAGGTGGTACATCAGAAACTCCATTTCAAAAAAGAGCTTATGAATATTCTACAAATCACTACTTTATTGATACTGTTTATGCCTCTAAAACCGGCAAAGTGTTTTATAATTATTATGGAAACCCAACACCACAAGTTAATAGCGCTTTACTAGTAACAGATATACAAGTTTGGAAATCACTTAATCAAATTACGACAGACAAATCCAAAGAGCGTGATGCAAACGTTTATATAGATTTAGTTCCTGTTGCAGTTGGACAACCCTATCCAGAAACTTTGCGAGAAACAATTTCAAGCACAGTACCCGGTCAAACAGATGCCGGTAGATTCCAATTGTTAACTCCCGATGTTGATTACATTTTACACGCAGAAACAGGTTATATTACTTTTAAGACAGCTATAAATGAGCAAGATATTATTGCAGTGGCTTACAGGCAGGAACAAGGTTTAGGTAGTTCTGCTGATGATTTTATTTATGGAGAATTCTTAGCCCCGGGTGATACTAATACTACTCAAAGATTAATCTTAAAAATGGTTAAACCGAGAAATTTGCAGCCTGGTTTTGAGATTGCCTGGAGTTTAATGCTTAAAAACATTTATCCCCTAGGACCAAGAAATATTAAACCTGAAGGATTTGAGTTTGACATCAAAAGAGAGATTGAAGGGCAGGAGCCCGCAAGCGAGGTTGGAACCACAAGATTCTTGAATGCTTTTGGACTTGACCTTTTAAACGCAAGTTCGCAGCCTCCATCAGATAATATTTTTGATTACAGACCAGGTATTACTATCCTCCCAGAAACAGGCGAAGTGATTTTTCCAAATCTTGAACCCTTTAGTGATGATCTACCACCGAGTTTAGATTACAATACCTATAATTTTGATGAGGTCTATGATACAACAAAAACTTTTGCCGCAAACAAAAAAATAAAAGATAAATGGATACTTGTTGGTAAAAGCAAGGGAACATCTTCCTCGGTTTATCAACTTGGTTTTAATGTTGTAGAAAATTCTGTAAAAGTTTTACTGAATGGAAGAGAACTAAGTGCAGGAAGTGATTATGTTGTTGATTATAATATTGGGCAGTTAACAATCAGAAATGATGCGGCACTTGTGCCCGGTGCTGATCTTAGAATTACCTACGAGCAAAATGATCTCTTTCAGCTTGCATCAAAAACGTTACTGGGGGCAAGAGGAATATATGAATTTTCAAAAAAGACAAAGCTCGGTTTTTCAATTTTAAATCTTAATCAGCAGACATTAAGCGATAAAGTTAGAATCGGTGAAGAACCGTTAAGTAATACTATCTATGGCGTAGATTTTTCAACCAACGCAGAACTTCCAATAGTAACAAAATTGTTGGATAATGTTTTTTCAACACGTGAGATGTCCACATTTAATTTGTCTGCTGAATATGCATACATCAATCCTGATCCAAATACAAAGAAAAGTACAATTTTATCAGATGGTGGAAAGAGTATTGCTTACATTGATGATTTTGAAGGTGCGAAAAAAACAATCCCAATTGGTGTTTCATACACAGCCTGGAAAGATTTAAGCCCACCGGATTCTCTAGAATTTAATCCCGGGCTAACAAAGCAGCAATTAATTTTTCACAAAGCCAAGACATTCTGGTTTACAGAAACCCCTGCTACAGTAACTGTCGAACAGATATATGGTGATAAAAAGCAGGTTGCCAGAGCTGATCAACAAGTAACAGTAATGGATTATGTTTTTCTGCCTGATACTTTTGGAACATACAACTACGATCCTCAGCTTCAGGATAGGAAAAAATCCTGGGGTGGTATCCAAAAAATTCTATCATCAACTGCCAATGATCTGATTGAAGAAAATATTGGTTATGTTGAGTTTTGGGCGCAAGTATTAAACGCTCCAGCGGACGCTAAAGTATATATCGATCTTGGAAAAATTAGTGAAGATGTAATTCCGAACAATATATTAAATACTGAAGATCTTGACCGTAATGATGCAATTGATACGGATGGAAAGGAAGACACCGGATTAGATGGTCTGACTGATGAACAAGAAAGAGCTGCGTATCCAGACAGAGGAATTGATCCTATGGGAGATAATTTCTTTTTCTTGAGAGGCAGTCGCCCTTATCCTTATGATTATTATAATATAAATGGTACGCAGGGCAACGCAATACTTTCTGATATTGGAAGACTGCCTGATACAGAAGATCTAAACAGAAATGGAAATCTTGATCTTAATAACAGTTATTTTAGATATGAAATACCGCTTGATACAAGTGCTGCAACAAATCCATTTATTGCGGGCGGCGGTTTAAATCCTACCATTCCAATAAAATGGTATTTATTTAGAATACCGATCAAGGAATTTACATCAACAGTAGGTTCCCCAAGTTTTTCTGATGTTGAAACCATAAGAATGTTTACACATGGCGTCGACAGCATGGTTCATTTCCGAATCACAGAGTTTAATCTTGTTGGAAGTCAGTGGCAAAAAAATCTTCCTGATTCAATTGAAAACACAGATTCAGTTCTTTCAATTTCTGTTGTTAGTCTTGAAGAAAATGCGGATTATACAAGCCCTCCAGGTGTTTTTCAGGAGCGAGATAGAACAAGACCGGACGAAGATATTTTAAGAAACGAACAATCTCTATCTCTAATTCTACTTGGTTTGGAAGAAGGAGATAAGCGTGAAGTAGTAAAATATTTGTTCAGACCTTTGGATGTTTTTAATTATAAACAGATGAAACTTTTTGTTCACGGTGAAACAGATAATGATGGTACTTTAGGTTCAAGTTCTATTGCTTATTCAGATACTATTGGTGGATCATATCAATATTCTGCAGAAGTTTATTTTAGGTTTGGCGGTGATACAAATAATTATTATGAATACAGGCAGCCTGTTTTAGCCGGATGGAATGAGATAGCAATAAGTTTTGAAGATCTTACGGCATTAAAACAATCCCGTGGTGATACTGTAACTACACCGTTTAAGCGTCCCGTTCCCGGAGCGCCGCCAGGACATTTCTATGTTATAAAGGGTAACCCAACTTTAACTACCGTTAAGTTTTTATCTATTGGCGTTTTAAATTTAAATACGACTTTTAATCCAGGCCCACTCTCTGGCGAGGTTTGGATAAATGAATTAAGAGTTATTGAAGCAGATGATTCACCCGGCTGGGCATACAGCGTTTCGTCATCAGTAAAGCTGGCGGATTTTGCCACCGTTTCATTTAACCTAAGTGAAAAAAATCCATATTTCCATAGGCTTGCTGATAGATTTGGAAGTAGAGTTGAACAGCGCAATTGGTCGCTATCAACAGATGTAAATATTTTAAAGTTAGTCCCAATAAATCTTCCTGAAAGTAATTTAAGATTAAATTATTCCCATACTGAAAGTGAGGGTAAGCCGCTTTACCTGCCCGGCAGTGATGTTAAGGTTGATAAAGCTATTGAGAATCAGCAAGTGTTATATGATAATGATACAACAGGATTAGTAAAATCACCTGAACTTCTTAAAGAAGAAACAGAAACCTATTCAATTCAAGATTCATGGTCAGCATCAAATATTAAATTAAGAATTCCAACCAAGTGGTGGCTTATTAGAGATACGTTTAATTCTATTACTATGGGCTTTAACTACAACAATTCATTTAGCCGCAGTCCAACTATCTTCTCTAACACAAGCTGGATATGGAATGCTAATATGAATTATGGAATATCTTTAAGTCCTGATTATTATTTTAATCCGATTGATATCCCCATTATAGGTTTATTCTTTAGTCTATTAAAAGATTACAGCGGAACTAAAATTTATTTTACGCCGCAGAACTTTTCTTTGGCATTAACTGCCAAAAGAAATTCATCAACTAATATTACAAGGGCAAGAAATAATTCACCTTCTAACACAGTGTCATCAAGAGATTTTACAACTACGCGCGGATTTAACTTTACCTGGAAACTTACCGAAGGTGGATTTTTAAATTTAACAACAAGCTATTCCGTAAATATAAATTCATCGCTTGCTTATTTAGAAACTTATGGTGATTCAGCCGGAACACCACGCCCCGAAAGTGAAATTTGGAATGATATTTTTAATGGTGCTTTTTTCGGTCAGGATAGTCGGTATCAGCAAAATTTTGATATAAGAACCGCACCTAAACTTCCATCACTATTAGATATGAATAAATATTTTACTCTTACTGCTTCTTATGGAGTAAGCTATCAATGGAATTATGATTTTCGTCAGGAGATTGTTGGTAGGAGTGCAGGATTTAGTAATAAATCTTCTATTGGATTAACGATGCGCTGGAAATCTTTATTTGATCCATTTTTTAAGGAAGATGTTGACAAGGATAAGCCGCCTCTTGGTAATTTAGTTGGAAAGGATATTCGCTTAAATCAAGAATTGAAAATGCCTAAAGTAGATTCTTTGGGAAATCCTATTGCTCTAACTGATTCTTCTGATATTCTGGATTCGTTATTATTTGAATCTAATAAACCATCTCTAATTTCTAGGGGTGTTAGTTTTCTTGTTGCAGCAGCCAAGTATGTGTTCCTAGATTATGAGATGATTTCATTTAACTTTAGTAATGATAACACTCTTTCAAAGTCAGGATTAAAAGCTACAGGAACAGGCTTTACTAATTTCTGGGGATTTTCATACGATGTGAACGCCGGTCCAACAAGAGGTTTTATGCTTGGTATTAGCGGAGATGCCGGACCAAGGGCATCATCAGGTAATACAAATCTTAGTGATGTATCCTCGCAGAAAAATAATATTGATTTTAAAACATCAAGACCATTGTGGGAAGGTGCCAAAATAGATCTAAACTGGAAGAGCGGTTGGTCTGTAAATAAAAATTCAACCATAAATGTTAATGAGGATGGGACAATATTTGTTACAAACGTAAACTCAACAGGTACTTTAAATCGCTCTTTCTTAACAATACCACCTGTGTTGGTTTTATCAGTTTTTAAGACTGGCATTAATCAGGTTGCAGAGCTTTATAATCCACAAGATCCAAATTCCAGTTTATCAGATGCATTTGTTGAAGGCTTTGAAACTTTTCCTTGGCTTTCTAAAATACCTTTTCTACAAGATTTTGCTAATTATATTCCGAGAGCAAACTGGAGGATTACGTGGGATGGGTTAGAAAAACTTCCGCTGCTCAAATCACTTGCAGATAGAATATCGCTTGATCACTCATATGCATCAACTTATACCGAGGGATGGAAACTAAATCGTGAGGGTACCGAAGAAATTCAAGTTCAAAAAATTGAATATGGTTTTGCTCCATTGGTGGGATTGAATCTGACATTTGGTCAATTGTGGGGTGGTAATTTTTCTGGTAACTTAAAATATTCTACAAGAACTTCTTTTGATCTTGGAATTACAACAAGTAATATCACAGAGAATTTCTCAAAAGATATAGGCTTTACTTTACAGTTCTCAAAATCAGGTTTTGAACTACCGCTTTTTGGTCTGGCACTTAAAAATGATATTGAATTCAGTCTTGCTTATTCCAGTACAAGAAGTGCTGCCATAAGGTATGATATGAGGGCATATACTGAAGAAGGGACACCTCAGGATGGAACAACAAGGGTAACTATCGAGCCTCGTATTAAATATACAATTAGTGCCAAAGTTACTTTGTCTATTTTCTATAAAAGATCTACGGTGGAACCTGAAGGTGCTTCAAGAATTCCGCCAACAACAACAAATGAGGCAGGTCTAGATGTTAATATTTCAATCAATTAATTTTTAGTATTGATTGTGCCTAATAATTTTGCTCTACGTTAAATGAATTAATTAAAAAGGTTTTGTACAAATGAATAGAAAAAAAATTCTTTGGGTTGATGATGAAATTGAACTTTTAAGATCTCATATTATTTTTCTCTCGGAAAAAGGTTACGAAGTTGATACCGTTACAAATGGCGAGGATGCAATTACATCGGTTAAAGAAAAAGTTTATGATATAATTTTTCTCGATGAAATGATGGCCGGAATGGGCGGACTTGAAACACTTGCTAAATTAAAAAATATTAATAATTCTATTCCGGTTGTAATGATTACAAAATCTGAAGAAGAAACATTAATGAACGAGGCTATAGGCGGTAAGATTTCTGATTACCTTACAAAACCTGTCAATCCAAGTCAGGTACTTCTTGTATGCAAAAAAATACTCGAAGGTAAAAAAATATCAGGGCAGTACGCTGCTAAAGATTATTTACAGGATTTTAATCAGATATCTCAGGCATTAAGTTCCGGTCTTGATTTTACTGAGTGGATAAATATTTACCAAAAATTAGTTAACTGGTCTATAGAACTTGATAAACATCGTGAAATTGGTTTAGAACAATCGCTCAATGATCAGTTTAAAGAAGCAAATAAAGAATTCTCAAAATTTGTTGAGAGAAACTATATCCCGTGGCTAAATGAAAATGGAAAATCTGATGCACCAAATCTTTCACCTCAGATAACAGAAAAGTATGTCCTTAATCATATTCGCGATGAAGGGAAATCAATCTTTTATTTTGTACTTGATTGTCTTCGTCTGGATCAATGGTTAGTAATGGAAAAACATCTTACTGATTTATTCAATATTGAAAAGGATTATTATTTTTCTATCCTTCCAACTGCAACTCCTTATGCAAGAAACTCATTGTTTGCGGGATTATATCCTTCTGATATTGAAAAAAATTATCCAAACCTTTGGGTTTCAGGTAATGATGATGACAGCAGTATGAATAAGTATGAAAAAGAGTTATTGCAGCATTTACTTGATAGAAAAAGAATTAAACTGCGTAATGATTTAAAGTATATAAAAATTATTGATCCTGAGGTTGGCAGAAATTTCGAACAAAATATCCATTCGTATCAAAACACTCATCTTACAGCCGTTGTGGTTAATTTTTTGGATATGATTGCCCATGGCAGATCTGATTCAGATATTTTAAAAGAAATTGCTCCTGATGAGTCCGCTTACAGATCATTAACTAACAGTTGGTTTAGTCACTCTTCACTATTAAATATTTTCACAACTCTTTCAAAAATGAAGAATGTTAAAGTTGTAGTAACCACCGATCACGGAAGTATAAGATCATTACGTGGTGCAAAAGTTCTTGGTGATCGTGAAGCATCAACTAACTTAAGATTTAAATACGGAAGAAATTTAAAGGTTGATGAAAAGCATGCTATTTATGTTAAGCATTCAAGTGACTTTAAACTTCCTAAACGCGGAGTCACGATCAATTATATATTTGCAAAAGAAGATTATTACTTTGTCTATCCAACCGATTATCATAAATTTTTAACGCATTATAAAGATACTTTTCAGCATGGCGGTATCTCTATGGAAGAAATGATACTGCCTATCATTACAATGGAGCCAAAATAAAAAATGGTATTTCCGTGTTTACGCAAAAGTAAATCTGAAAGTGATACTATTTTAATTGCAGATGAGTTTGCTGTAAATCTAAAAGAAGGAATGGTATTAGTTCTAAATGGTGATTTAGGTGCTGGCAAAACTTTTTTTATTAAACAGGTTTTACAAAAGTTTAATGTAACAAATGCAAACAGTCCTACTTTCGCAATTGTAAATGAGTATTATGGTGATAAGACATTTTATCATTTTGATTTTTATAGAATAAACAAAGAATCAGAATTACACGATATTGGTATTGAAGATTATTTTAATGATGTTCAATCAATAATTTTTATTGAGTGGGGGAATATGTTTCCAGCAGTTCTTCCCAAAAAAAGAATCGAAATCAGTATTAGCCATATTGATGAACACGAGAGAGAATTTAATTTTATAGAATATGAATAATATTTATCCATTACTTGCTATAGAAACTTCTGATTCAATTTGCGGAGCATGCGTTTATTTCAGTGAAGAAAAATATTTTTCTTCAAAGTTAGTTCTAAAACATTCGCACGCAGAAAAATTATTTGAAGTAATAAACTCAGTTCTTGCTATGGCAGCCATTACTCAAAACGAATTGAAAGCAATTGCTGTGTCAAATGGACCCGGATCGTTTACAGGATTAAGAATTGGGATTTCTGCGGCAAAAGGGATAGCTCAGGCTTTATCGATACCAATTATCCCTGTACCAACTTTTGAAGCCCTTGCTCTTCAGATCTCATCCATGCTTTCAGAAGGTTCCACTTTCATAATTTCAAACAAAGTTGGCAGAGATGAATTATACTTTGCAAAGTTTCAAATTATGGGTAATAATTATATATTTAGAGAAGAATTAAAAATTGTACCTATTTTTGAACCGGGTTCAATTCCTAAAGAAATTTTGATTTATGGCAATGCATTTAATTCAGGCGCTGAGACGAAAAATAATTTCCGAAGTATCTCCGCTCCAGATCCTGAATTTATAGCAAAGTGGGCTGTTACTTTTGGAATTGATGAAATGGTAACTGATATTGATTTTTTAGAACCAAACTACCTAAAGGATTTTATTGTTAAGGAGAAAAAATATGATTAGAAATACAATAATAATTTTTATTTTTTGTTTCATCTCAATTTTTCCTCAGCTTATGCCGCCAAAAGTTGGTGTTCAACTGCTCAGTCATGATTTTGGAAATATAAATCAGGGTGAAGTTGTAAGCCATTCTTTTGTAATTTCTAATAATGGCGGAGATTTGCTGAAAATTAAAGACGTCAAAGCTGCGTGCGGATGTACTGCTGCAAAACCTGATAAAAGTGAACTCGGTCCTGGAGAATCAACAAATATAGTTGTAACTTTTAATTCTAAAGGAAGAAAAGGACCGCAGACTAAAACTGTTACAGTTTCAACAAATGATTCGGAAAAACCTCAGGTTACTCTAACCATTAAATGTAATATTCTTGTAAATGAAGTTTCAGAAAATAAAGCAGGAGCAAAAATATTTTTCCCCGAAACACAGCATGATTTTGGTAAAGTTTCAGAAGGTAAAAAAGTTGAATATACTTTTAAATTTGAGAATAAAGGAACTGAATCT
Source organism: Ignavibacteriaceae bacterium (assembly GCA_041738675.1). Lineage (GTDB taxonomy): Bacteria > Bacteroidota > Ignavibacteria > Ignavibacteriales > Ignavibacteriaceae > IGN3. The sequence continues at coordinate 20,658 of JBGSPH010000002.1, read as the reverse complement.
CTTATTATAAAAGATGTTAAAACATCTTGTGGTTGTACAGCAGCAGTTGTGAGCAACTCAACCATAAAACCTGGACAAGTTGGATCAATTAAAGTTGATTTTGATACCAAGAGCCGTCAAGGCAGAAACAGTAAATCAATTACAGTTGTTTCTAATGATACAAATGAACCTAACAAAGTATTAACAATTTATGCCGATGTGCAGAAAAATTAATTATGCCCTGGTTTAAAAGATCAAAACAAAATATTGCTGATAGTACCCAGCAAAAAGAATTACCCGCAGGTTTGTGGGATAAATGTCCTTCCTGCGGAGAAATAATTCACAAAAGACAGCTTGATATAAATCTCTGGACTTGTTTAAAGTGTGACCATCATTTTAGGATAACAAGTTTAGATTACATCTCTTTTCTGTTTGATAAAAATTCATTTAAAGAGATGGATAAAAAAATGAAATCTGCTGATCCACTTGAATTTACTGACACGAAAAAATACACGGATAGAATTGCATCAACAATTAAAAAGCTGGAGATAAATGACGCAGTAAGAACCGGAACTGGAAAAATAGACGGCAGGGAAGTGGCATTTGCTTGTATGGATTTTCAATTTATTGGCGGCTCAATGGGATCAGTAGTTGGCGAAAAAATTGCCCGGGCAGCAGACAAAGCATATAAAAGTAAAATTCCGCTGATTGTAATTTCTTCAAGCGGCGGTGCCAGGATGATGGAAGGCGCATACTCCCTTATGCAAATGGCAAAAACCAGTGCGCGTTTAGCTAGACTTGCAGAAGCAAAAATACCCTATATTTCAATCCTTACAGATCCCACAACCGGTGGTACTACAGCAAGTTATGCCATGTTAGGTGATATAAATATTGCTGAACCTAAAGCACTAATTGGATTTGCGGGGCCTCGGGTAATCAAACAGACTATCGGCAAAGATTTACCGGAAGGTTTTCAACGATCTGAGTTTTTGGTAGAACATGGTTTTGTAGATTTTATTTCACATAGAAAAGAACTTAGAAATAATTTAATAAGAGTTCTGGATTTACTATCTTAAAATCGTTGGCTTCTTTAAGGATTATTACCCTAGACTAACATCTCCGTAGTGAACTTTTTCTATTCCGTCTCTGGTTTTTAATAGTAAAAAACCCTCTTCATCAATATCATAAAAAATTCCAAACTTTTCTGATTCATTTTCAACAATAGAAATCTTTTCCCCGATCATTTTACATTTTGCTTTCCAATCGCTGATAACTTCATCTTTATTACTCTTAATCTTGTCTAAAAGTAATTCAAAGTTATTTAAAATATCAGCAAGAAATCTTTCTCTTTCAACGTTTCTTCCAAGTTCAATTCTGATGGAAGTTGGCGGATAGTTAAACGTACCCTGAAAAGAGGGTTGATTAACATTAATTCCGATTCCAACTACAAATCTTTCAATCTTATTCCCTTGTGAAGTTGATTCGATTAAAATACCTGATGTTTTTTTACCATCCAATAACACATCGTTTGGCCACTTCAGCTCAGTCTTTAACTGATATAGATTTTCGATAGAGAAAGCTACAGCAAGTGAAGCTGCAAAATTAATTAAGCTGGAATTGCTGGTTAAAAATTTATCTTTTGTTAAGAGAATAGAAAATGTTAGATTGGAATCAGGTGCACTATACCAAACGCGATCCTTGCGACCCTTACCACTGGTTTGTTTTTCTGCGAGTACTACGGTTCCGCTTGTGTTATATCCATTTTGCTTATCCATCAAGAACGTATTGGTGGATGTTAACTCTTCGGCATAAACAAAAGTTCGTCCGATATATTCGGTATTAAGTTTTATATCAAAGTTTTCGATGCTGAACAAATTATCTCCAAATAAGTATTTCAAAAATACGTTTTTTTAATCAATTTGTCATTCCTAATGCCGATATGCGTTCGATAAGCGACATAATGACAGATAAAAAACAAGCCTAATTTTTAGTATACCTAATCCATTTTCTTAACTTCTTTATTTATAAGGATTTATGAAATTGAATTCCATTGGCACTATGGTTGCATCAATAGAAGTCGAAAAAAAACTAGAATTAAAAAAATATATAATCAAGGAGCTAAACAATGGGTAAAATAATAGGAATAGATTTAGGTACAACAAACTCTTGCGTTGCGGTTATGGAAGGCAATGATCCGGTTGTGATTCCAAATTCAGAGGGCGGTAGAACTACACCTTCTGTTGTTGCTTTTGCAAAATCCGGTGAGAGATTAGTTGGACAACCAGCAAAACGACAGGCAATAACCAATCCTAATCATACAATCTTTTCTATAAAAAGATTTATGGGAAGAGTGATTAGTGAAGTTGCAAAAGAAAAAACTGAAATTCCATATGAAGTAGTAGCAGGAGATAATAACAGTGCACGAGTTAAGATTGGAGACAGAATGTATTCTCCACCTGAAATTAGTGCCATGGTTTTACAGAAGATGAAAAAAACCGCTGAAGATTATCTAGGTCAAGAAGTAACTGAAGCTGTGATAACAGTTCCTGCTTACTTTAATGATGCACAAAGACAAGCCACAAAAGATGCGGGTGAAATAGCAGGATTAGTTGTTAGAAGAATTATAAATGAACCAACTGCAGCAGCGTTAGCTTATGGTCTGGATAAAAAAACAAGTGATCATACCGTTGCTGTATATGATCTTGGAGGTGGAACTTTTGATGTTTCTATACTCGCACTTGGTGACGGTGTGTTTGAAGTAAAATCTACAAATGGTGATACACATTTAGGCGGCGATGATTTCGATCAGAGATTGATTGATTTTCTTGCAGATGAATTTAAGAAGCAAGAAGGTATTGATCTTAGAAAAGATGCAATGGCGCTTCAAAGATTAAAAGAGGCTGCTGAGAAAGCTAAGATTGAATTATCAACTTCGCAGTCAACAGATGTAAATCTACCATTTATTACTGCAACACAGGATGGTCCAAAGCATCTTAACTTAAATCTGAGTCGTGCAAAGTTTGAACAGTTGATAGATGACTTAGTAAAAAATACAAAAGGTCCTTGCGAGCAGGCAATGAAAGATGCTGGTGTTACTCCAAAAGACATTAATGAAGTAATACTTGTAGGTGGCTCAACAAGAATACCAATGGTTCAACAGTTAGTAAAGGATTTATTCCAACGTGAACCGCACAAGGGTGTTAATCCTGATGAGGTTGTTGCAATTGGCGCTGCAATACAAGGCGGTGTATTAGCAGGTGATGTAAAAGATGTTCTTCTTTTGGATGTTACTCCGCTTTCACTTGGAATCGAAACTCTTGGTGGCGTAATGACCCGATTGATTGAATCTAACACAACAATCCCTACTAAGAAAAGTGAAGTGTTTTCAACCGCTGCTGATAATCAACCTTCGGTTGAAATTCATATCATTCAGGGTGAAAGACCAATGGCTGCAGATAACAGAACATTAGGAAGATTTCATCTGGATGGAATTCCACCAGCACCAAGAGGTATGCCTCAGATTGAGGTTACTTTTGATATTGATGCCAATGGTATCTTGCATGTTGGTGCTAAAGATAAAGCAACGGGTAAAGAGCAAAGTATAAGGATTACATCTTCAAGCGGATTGGATAAGAGTGAAATTGATAAAATGAAAAATGCAGCTAAAGAACATGCTGCTGAAGATAAACAAAAGAAGGAATCTGTTGAAGTTAGAAATCAGGCAGATAGTTTAGTATTCCAGACTAAGAAACAGATTGAGGAATTGAAAGAAAAAGTTCCTGCCGATGTTAAGTCCAGACTAGAATCCGAAATGAAAAAAGTTGAAGACGCTATCGCAACTAATAATACTGAGCAGATTAAATCAGCTACAGAATCTTTAAGTAAAGTATGGAATGAAGTAGCTTCACAGTTGTATTCACAAGCTGGTCCTCAAGGTCAGCCGGCACCGGATCAACAGTCAGAAACTAAAGCTGCGGATGAAAAAAGTGATGTTCAGGACGCTTCTTATGAAGTTGTTGATGATGATAAAAAATAAAACATCTTAAAAATATTTTAGATCATCTTAAATCAATTAAAGCTCCGGTTAATTAGCAACCGGAGCTTTTTTGTTTACAGTTCATTTGGTTATTTTAGACTTAAAGATAATATTCCATCACACATGGTTCGAAGCGAAAAAAAACATCGAATAATATTTATCGATCTTATGCGGGCATTTGCTGTAATTCAAATGGTGCAGGGTCATACTGTTGATGTATTGCTTGCACCAGAATTTCGATCTGATCAATATACTGTTTACTTTTTATGGAATTTTATGCGGGGAATGACTGCCCCAATATTTATGTTTACAGCCGGAACAGTTTTTACATATCTGTTTCGCCTTGTTGATGAACCATTCATTAATAATCCAAGAGTTAAGAAAGGTTTTTTTAGATTTCTTCTACTTGTTTCGATAGGATATTTACTTCGCTATCCAACCTACACCATATTTGATTTTTCAGGTGTAACTCAGGATCGGCTAAATATATTTTTTGCCGTTGATGTTTTACAGCTCATTGGTTTCGGATTATTATTTGTAATAATATGTGCATACATTGCTGAGAAATTAAAACTCAGCGATACATCTACTTTTACATTTATTGCACTATTCTTTTTTCTTGCTACTCCATTTTTTGCAAAAATAAATTGGTTGGGATATTTTCCTCAGCCAATTGCAGGCTATTTTTATGATGGCACCGGATCATTATTCCCTCTGTTTCCCTGGGCTGGTTATGTCGTATTGGGGGGAGTACTAGGAAGTTATTTGGCAAGAAATCCTATGGTATTTAAATCTAACAAATTTAGTTTTAATCTTGCCTTGTTTGGATTTGCACTGATTTTTGTTTCAGAAATATCTGTGTTGATTACAGGAAAATATTTTAACTATTATTACACAACATCGTCATACACTCCTGATACAATTATTTTTAGAGTTGGTTTTGTCTTAGTGCTTAATGCACTAGTTTCATACATATCACAAAAAATAGAATCTATTCCAAGAATTATAATTCTTGTTGGAAGAAATACTTTATTAATTTATGTTGTTCATTTAATGATACTCTACGGAAGTGCCTGGAATCCCGGTTTATCATTGCTATTGGGAAGTTCGCTCAAAGTTTCGGAGACAATATTATTTGCTCTATTAATGATAACACTTATGACATTTATGGTAATTTTACTTAGTAAATTTAAATTCAGAAATAAACAACTTGTTACCTAATTATGAGAAAATCCATTTCAACAAATCCAGTTCCATCTGAAGAAGAGAAACGAATTGATCAAACACTTCGTCCGCAATTTATTAATGATTTTTCCGGGCAGAAAAGAATTACTGAAAATCTAAATGTATTTGTTTCCGCTGCAAAAAAACGCAAAGATTCATTAGATCATGTTTTACTTACAGGCCCTCCAGGACTTGGAAAAACAACACTTGCACACATCATTGCAAATGAACTTGGTACAAAAATTAAAATTACTTCCGGCCCAGTTTTAGAAAAACCAGGGGATCTTGCAGGACTGTTAACAAACTTAGAAGAGCATTCTGTTTTGTTCATCGATGAAATTCACAGACTAAGTCCAGTTGTTGAAGAATATCTTTATTCTGCGATGGAAGATTATAAACTAGATATTATGATTGAAAGCGGACCAAACGCTCGTTCAGTTCAGATAAGTTTACCAAAATATACTTTAGTTGGTGCAACAACTCGAGCAGGAATGTTAACATCACCATTGCGAGATAGATTTGGTATTAAGTTTCGATTGGATTACTACGACAATGAAACGCTTAATAAAATTGTAAACCGTAGCGCAAAAATTCTAAACTTAAAAATTGATTCTGATGCTTCACTTGAACTTGCTAAAAGATCCAGAGGCACACCAAGAATTGCAAACAGATTATTAAGACGTACGAGAGATTTTGCAGATTTTGATAATAAGACTTTAATTGATTTGGCCGTTGCTAAAAAAGCTTTAACTGCTCTTGAGGTTGATGAATTTGGGTTGGATGAAATGGATAAAGATATTCTGCTTGCTATAATAGATAAATACAGCGGCGGACCAGTTGGATTAAATACACTTGCTGTTGCTGTTAATGAAGATCCTGGAACTATTGAAGAAGTGTATGAACCATTTTTAATTCAGCAGGGATTTATTCAGCGAACACCTCGCGGAAGAGAAGCAACTGCTTTAGCGTACAAACGTTTTGGGCGAGATAAATTTGAAAAAAATAATCAAACACTTTTTGAATGATTGAAGGGAGAATCTGTTGAAAAGAATATTTTTATTGCTTTTGCTATTCGTGCTTACAATAATCTTGGAAGCACAAAATAATTCTTACATACCATTAAATATAAAACCGGCCTATGAAAAAGGAACGAGATCATTAGATGGAAAACCTGGACAGAATTATTGGCAGAACAGATCAGCGTATAATATAAAAGTTAATTTGGATCCTCGTACAAAATTACTTACTGGAACGGAAGATATTGTCTATTATAATAACAGTCCTGATTCCTTATCTCAAATAGTGATAAGACTATATCATAATATCAGCAAACCAAATGCAAGACGAGATTTTTATCTAAGCGAAAATGCTATCAATGATGGAGTTCAGTTAAATAAAATATTAGTGAGAGACAAGGAAATCAGATTAGATGATAAATCATTAGTAAGTATTACGGGCACAAACCTTACTTTAAAACTTATTGAAAAACTTGCACCTAAAAGTACAATCGATCTTACCTTTGATTGGGAGATTGAAATGCCGGCAATGGAATCAATCAGGTATGGAAGTTATGATACAACATCGATGTTTGTTGCATATTGGTATCCGCAAATTTCTGTTTATGATGACATTGACGGCTGGGATCAGATGGATTACTCAGGTTTGTTGGAAATGTATAATGATTTTAATGATTACGATATTGAACTTACCATTCCCGCGGGTTATCAAGTCTGGACAACAGGTATTTGGCAAAATGCTGATGAGATACTGAATCAAAAATATTTGGAAAGATATAATTCAGCTTGGAAATCTGAAGATGTAATTAAGATAGTTGAACAAGTTGATTTAGTTGCTAATGATATATACAAAACCAAAACAGGTTCGCATAAATTAAAATTTAAAGCTGAACATGTTCCAGATTTTGCATTTGGAATTAGTAATACATATTTGTGGGATGCAGTTAGTTTTGAAGTTGATAAAAAATCAGGAAGAAGAGTTTACTGTGCTGCGGCTTACAGACAAACAAGTCCGGATTTTGTGGATGTTGCATATTATGCGAAGGAAACATTAAAATATTTTTCATTTGAAATGCCGGGTGTTTTGTTTCCTTATCCTTCAGCTACGGTGTTTAATGGTGAAGGAGGAATGGAGTTTCCTATGATTGTAAATAATGGCCGGGAAGACACTAAAGCGGGAACAGTTGGACTAACGTCGCACGAACTTGCGCATACATACATGCCTTTTTATATGGGAACAAACGAGCGCAAATACCCATTTATGGATGAAGGCTGGGCTGTTATGCTTCCATATGATTTTCAGGAAAGAATGGCTGATGGAAATACACCAAGAATACGCACTGTTAAAGGTTATGAAAGTTTTGCGGGCAATGAACTTGATTTGCCACTAATGATTCCATCACCAACAATCAGTTATAGATCTTACAGAATTTCTGCATACAACAAGCCCGCAATTGCTTATGATATTCTTAGAAAAACTTTGGGGGATGATCTTTTTTTAAAAGCTCTTCACGCTTTTATGGAAAGATGGAATGGCAAACATCCAATTCCTACAGATTTTTTCTTTACGTTTAATGAAGTTACAGGGCAGGATTTAAGCTGGTTCTGGAAACCATGGTTTTATAATTTCTGTTATCCTGATCTTGCAATATCAAATATAAAATCAAAGAAAAATTTTATTCTGGTTGAAGTGAAAAATATCGGAAGTCTTCCATTGCCAATTAAGTTGCAGGTTATGTTTAAAGATGCGGTAGTTAAAGAAATATATAAGAACGCAGATGCGTGGAAATCAGGAAAAGATAAAATTGAAATTAAAATTGATGGAGTGAAAAACTTTGATGCCGTAATTCTTGGGAGTGAACTTATTCCGGATGTGAACTCTATAAATAATGTTTACTTTAAGTAAGGATCGAATAAATTATTCTTGAATTAGATTTCAAAAGTGAAAAAAAGATAATTGTCATTCCCACTGCCATAGGCATCCCTTCGGGAGAAAGTGGGAATCGACTTATTAATACTAATTTTAGATTCCCGTTTTCACGGGAATGACAAATTTATACCTATTTAAAGAACGGCCTCGTAAAAAAGAATAGCTAGTCTCTACTTTTTCTATCTCTTGAAAAACTACTTTTGCGTTTAAAATCCTTTTTATCACCAAAGTCTTTTTTATCCCTTGAGAAACCACCAGATTTCTTAAATCCACCTGAGGATTTTCTATCCGAATCAAATCTTGGCTTGCTTCCGCCGCCGCGTCTCTTTTCAGCTATCTCAAGATTTATATCACGTTTCTTTAATTTCTGTCCTTTAAATCCTTCAATAATTTCATTCTGAAAAGTAGTATCAGCCTCAAAGAATGAAAAGGTTTTTAGGATTTCAATTTCACCTATTTCAATATCACGCATTCCGGTAAAATCATTTATCATACCGATTAACTGAGTTGGTTTTAATCCATCAGTAACTCCCAGATTAAGAAAATATCTTGTGTAGTTACTTTTACCTCTTTGGTTTGAACGTTCTCTGTCTCTTTCCTTAAACTTCACTTCACTCGGACTATTAAGTTCAGCCATATTTTTATAATACTCTAAAAATCTATTAAACTCTATAGAAACAAATCTTTGAATGAGATCATTTCTATCCATCCACTCAAGTTTTTCATAAATTTTTGGAAGATATGGTTCTACCTGAACGGTATCGACTTCTACTTTTTCAACCTTATCAATCAAATGGAAAAGTTGTTTCTCACAAATATCTCTGCCTGAAGGAATTGGAAGTATTGTAAATTTTTTGCCTAACTGTTTTTCAATTGTGTTGAGTTTATATTTTTCTTTTAGATTAGCTATTACAATGGAAGTACCACTTTTGCCTGCTCTGCCTGTTCTTCCGCTTCTATGGGTGTAAATTTCTAATTCATCAGGAAGATCATAATTTATAATATGTGTAAGATCATCAACATCAAGTCCGCGTGCAGCAACATCGGTTGCAACCAGAAGTCTTAAATGTCTTGTTCTAAATTTGTTTAGAACAGCTTCACGCTGTGATTGTGATAGATCGCCATGAAGTGCATCGGCATCATACCCATCCTGCATAAGTTTTTCAGAAACATCTTTTGTTTCCTGTCGCGTTCTGCAGAATACAATTCCATAAACATTGGGATGAAAGTCAACAATTCTTTTTAATGCAAGATATTTATCGCGTGCATGAACTAGATAGCTTAAGTGTTCTACATTTTCTGCACCTGAGTTTTTTCTGCCGATTGTAACTTCAACAGGATTTTTCATATATCGGTTAGCTATTGAAAGCAGGGGATTAGGCATTGTAGCAGAAAACAAATACGTGTTTCTGGATTTCGGGGTAGTCTCTAAAATGGCTTCAAGTTCTTCCTTAAATCCCATATTAAGCATTTCATCTGCTTCATCCAGAATAACAGCTTTAACTTTGTTTAAGTTTACTTCACCACGATTTATTAAATCATTTAATCTGCCCGGAGTTGCAGAAATAATCTGCGCACCACGTTTGATATTCTGTATTTGTCTATCCATACTTGAGCCGCCAAATATTGCAGCTATCTTTATCCCTTTGTTATGCGCGGCGTAGTCTTTTAAATCATCAGCAATCTGTAAACATAATTCTCTTGTTGGCGCAATAATTAAATACTGAACCTGTTTTAATGTTGTATCTGTTTTATGAATAATTGGTAAACCGAATGCCGCTGTTTTACCTGTTCCGGTTTGCGCAAGTGCGATAATATCCTGTGGCTCATCCTGTAACATCATAGGAATTATTTTTTCCTGTACCGGCATCGGGTTTTCAAAATTCAGTTCTTTAATAGCACTTAATATGTTTTTATCTAAACCTAACTCTTCAAACGAATTCATCTAAAAGCTTTCTATAAATTTTTGTTTATTTGATTATTGATTACTCTTGGTAAGATTTCACTGGCTGGAATATCAACTAAATTATCTGTTAGTATATCGGGCAAGTTCAAATTCTTTTTTGGTGATTTGATTCGGAATTAATTAAATCCGCAAACAAGAAGTAAATCATTACACAAAGATAATGAAAATATTGTGAATCATAGTTATTTGAATTACTCTTGACGTTGTACTAACTACAAAAACCCTCTCTATTGCATAAGAAAGGGTTAAATGTATTAAAATATTACTTATTCTCTCACTCTAATGGTTTTAGAATAATGGCTGTTCCTCCGCCCGGCGCAAGTTTTAATTCAACAGTTTGATTTTTCTTTATCATTGTTTTCTCAATTTCATATTTCATTGGATTCTTTTCCCAATCAGAGTCGTTTGCATCTTTATAAATAGTCATTTCATATTTGTCCGCAGATAGAAAATCCAGTTTAACATCAAAATCTCTGGCTGCTTCATCTGTAATAGCACCAATAAACCAGTTTTCCGAGTCTTTATCTTTACGAGCAATTATCACGTAATCACCAGGCTCTGCTTTTAAGATTTTTGTGTCACTCCAATTTACAGGCACCTGTTCAATGAAAGTAAATGCATCAAGAAATCTTTCGTAGTTCTCAATCAAATCAGCTGCCATTTGAATTGGACTGTAAATAGTTACATAAAGTGCTAGTTGTTTTGCTAGTGTTGTATGAACCTGGTATTTACTTTCCGGTTTGTAGTAATCCATTTTAATCTGAAAAATTCCAGGTGTGTAATCCATTGGTCCGCCCATAAAACGAGTAAATGGAAGTATAGTTTCATGCTCAGGAGGATTGCCGATGCTCCAGGCATTAAACTCATTACCACGAGCAGCTTCTGCTGCAAGCCAATTGGGATAAGTTCTGTGCAATCCTGTTAAGCGAACTGATTCATGTGAATTTATCATGATCTTATATTTTTCAGCCTTCTCGAGTACTCTTGTATAATGATTTACCATCCATTGTCCATCGTGATGTTCACCGCGTGGAATAATCCTACCAACGTAACCGGTTTTAACAGCATTATATCCATGATCTTTCATAAATGTAAATGCTTCATCCAGTCTTCGTTCATAGTTTGTAACGGATGCTGAAGTTTCATGATGCATAATCAATTCTACATTTTTTGTCTTAGCATATTTTTCTAATTCAACTACATCAAAATCAGGATAGGGAGTTACAAAATCGAAAACTTCTTCTTTCCATGCACCAAACCAATCTTCCCAACCAACATTCCAGCCTTCAACAAGAACAGCATCAAAACCATGCTTTGCTGCAAAATCAATATATCGTTTTGTGTTTTCTGTTGTTGCCCCATGCTTGCCATTTGGAGTTACTGATTTCCAATCAATTTCACCAAGCTTTATATTATTTATATCTGCATAATTCCAGGAGTTTATCCCAACATGTAAATTCCACCAAATACCAATGTACTTTTTAGGTTTTATCCAGCTAACATCTTCAAACTTTGTGGGTTCATTTAAGTTAAGAATCATTTTTGATGAAAGAATGTCTTCGGCTTTATCACTAACAATAATCGTTCTCCAAGGTGTAGTGCATGGTGTTTGCATATAAGCTTTGTTATTGTATGCATCTGGACATAAATGTGATTGAAGTGTAAAATTATTTTTATCAACCTTTAAATACATTACCGGATAATTTAACAATGCAGCTTCGTGAATATTTATGTACAAACTTTCTTTTGTTTTCATCATTAAAGGAGTTTGAACAAAATTATCACCCGGTATAGATTTAACACTAATTTCATCTAAATTTTTTCCAGAACCAGAATTAATTTCTGAGAGAAGGGAAGTGGTGTAAGTGTATTCTTGTGAATCATAATCGCCTGGAATCCAAAATGTTTTATGATCACCGGTTAATGCAAATTGTGTGTTCTCTTCAAGTACAGTAAAGTATTTTAAATTATCCTGTACTGGAAATTCATATCTAAAACCAAGTCCATCATTAAAAAGTCGGAATGTAATAATCATCGTTCGTTTTTCTTTAGGTTTGATTAGAGTAACCTGCATCTGATTATAACTATTTACAATCTTATCAACTTCACCCAAAACAGGTGACCATTCTTCAAAAAAATTAGAAGTAACAACAGCATCTATTTTAAAACCATTTAATAAATCCGGTTGATCCAAAAGATCTATTCCTAACTTGCTGTCATTAACAACAGTTTTTCCTTCTCTAAATAAATTGTAAACCAATTCATTATTTTCAGAAAGCTTTATTGTAAGTGTTAATTTAGAATCAGGTGAGGAAATTTGCTGTGAATAATTAGTATGAATTGCGAATGTAATAATGACCAACAGTAATAAGAATCTCATTTCGGTTTTTCTTTCTTTTGTCTTTTACAAAAATAAGAAAATGTTTTATTCGGTGGGCTAAAATTATTGGTAAACGGATTTTATTTTCGCTTCACGAAAATAGTGATTCAAGATTTGCTCATAAGTTTGACCTGAAAAAGCACGAGCAACAGCACCTGACTGACACATTCCAACACCGTGTCCCCAGCCAGCGCCTTTAAATAAATATTTTACATTTGATTGATCATCAAAGACTTTTTCAACTACAAAGCAAGAACTACGGAAAGGTGGTGTCTTTATTTTTCTTATGTCAAGTTCAGAATTTAATTCAAGTGAATCTTTGCTCCCAATAAAACTTGCTTTAATTATTCTACCTGAATTTCCTCGTTCAATAATTTTGATTTCTTTTAAGATTCCAATTTGTTTTATTTCATTCAAGTTGCTGGATAATTCACCATTTGTCATTTCAACGCGCCACCTAAAATTCTTCTTACTCCATTCAGGTAATTCAGGATGATAATAGGGATTACAAAAAACATTCGGATTACTCATAATCCATTCTTCCGGATTATTCTTTGGAGCATAATTAAGAATTTCATCGGAATCAAAATGTGAACTCCAATAGGGGACAGGACCTGATCTTGCTGGCCAAACATTTTCTATGTTTTCAGACATTCCGCCGCAGTTTGAGGCATAATAGGCACCGATAACTTCATCGCCATAAAACAAACATAATCCTTTCGTCTCTTCAACTGCTTTATCTGTTTCAGGTGTTCTTTTATTGTTACCTGCAAAAACCTGACATTCAACATCCGCACAAAGATCAAAATTATTTCCTTTGTACTTACCCGAAATCAATGCATTAACTGTTTCAGATCTGGCTGCAATAACTTGTGATTTTAATGCTTCAATTAGTGCATCATTCCCAATTTCATAAGGAACTACACCGCATAAATATTTTTCAAGAGGTAAAGAAACAATTACATCAAATTTTTTATTTTCATTTATTGATATTTCAATATCACCTTCATAAACTCGGTCTTCAATTCCTTGCCACCACCAGCCAATACCGTAAGGAACATTTTTAATTTTTAATGTGATTGCTGGGTCATCTGATTTTAAGGTAAAGTTTTTGTAATGATAGATACTATTTGTATTAAGGTTATTTATTACAATTGAATCATTATTTATAAATAGAGACAACAAATCCTCTTTTTTTATTTTGATAATCTCCTGCGAATTAGTTTGAGATAAATTCCAATCATTTAAAAAATGGAAATTAAGGGTATCAAGAGTATAGATAATTCTAACTCTTACTTTTGGTTCTTCCGGGAATATTTGCGAATAGGTTGGAATGAAATTAGAAACTGCAAAGATGCAGATTGATAAAATGATGGGTTTCAATTTAGCTCCGGTTACAATTAAATCGTTTTCATGAATATAAAATGAACAACAATGTATTTCTAAAAGTTAAGACAGCTTATTTTTTATCAACAATACTTTCTAATAAACTCAGTAGCTGATTTTTTACAAATGGTTTCGATAAATAATGCGTCATTCCTTTTGCAAGAAATTCCTCTTTCTCATGTCCCATTGCAAAAGCGGTAATAGCAACAATTGGAGTTGATTTATAACCATCAATTTTTCTAATCACCTTTGTAAGTTCAAGTCCATCCATACCTCTGTGCAAATTTATATCCATTAGAATTGCATCGTATTTGTTTTGCTTAATTCTGTTGAGTGCTTCATCACTATCCTTTGCTGAATCGATAGTATATAAAGACTTTGTAATAGTGCTGACGTACTTTACGGAAATTTCATCATCCTCCACATAAAGTATCTTAGCAGTAGGATTGATCTCTGATGATATTGTACTAATCATATTTTGAGTTGTGTTCGCTGTATTAACAACGCTGGATGATTTTAAGCTAAGCGGAAAACTAACTTTAAATGTTGTTCCTTTCCCAAACAAACTCTTAACGGAAATTGAACCCTTCAAAAGATCTGTGTATTTTTTAGCAATTGTTAATCCAAGTCCAGTGCCTTCAAATCCACGATTATAGCCTTCACTCGCTTGCCGAAACTCTTCCCATATCAGATTTTGTTTTGCTTCTGAAATTCCAACGCCTGTATCAGTTACAGAAATATTAGCGTAGTCAGAATCAATGGAAACATATAAAGTTATGCTGCCTGCATCCGTAAACTTAATCGCATTATTTAAAAGATTATTAAAAATACTTGTAAACAGAAGCTGATCGATATCGCACAATATTTCCTGGTACTCCGGTATGAATGAATAATTAATGTTTTTATTTGCGGTGGCGGATTCAAAAGATCCAAAACATTCTTTTAAAATTGGAATGATATTTTGAGTTTTAAGCTCAACCACAACTTTAGAAGCCTCGAGTTTTGATAAATTTAAAATAAGATTTAGTGTCTCAAGTAATCTTTGTCCCGATGTGTTAATCGAACTAATCATTCTATAATAATTAGTATTATCTTTTAACTCATTCATCAAAACTTCGCTAAATCCTAAAATACCAACCATAGGCGTTCTTAATTCATGACTCATGTTAGCAAAGAAACTTGATTTGATTCTATTCATCTCCTCAGCTTTTTCCTTAGCCTCAATCAGTTCTTCTATCATTTTTTTCTTGTCAGTAATGTCTTCCTTAACTGCTACAAAATGAGTAATCTTTCCATCCGAATCTATTATTGGTGAGATAAGTGCATTCTCCCAGTATAGTTCTCCATTTCTTTTCTTATTCCTAAATTCTCCCTGCCAGGTTTTACCAGCAAGAATTGTATTCCAGAGATTTGAGAAAAATTCTCTACTGTGAAAACCTGAATTTAAAATTCTCGGATTTTTCCATTTTACTTCTTCAAATGAATAACCGGTTACTTCAGAAAATTTTGGATTGGCATATTCAATATTTCCGCTTGGATCAGTAATAACAACAATAGTGGGACTTTGTACAACTACAGCAGAAAGCTTTAAAGTTTCTTCTTCTGCTTTTTTGTGATTAATAAATATGCTCAATTCGTGTGCAACAATTTCAAGAATTTCAATACTTCTTTTATCATACGCATTTGGATTATCATAACTTTGAACAACCAAAACACCAAAAACTTTTCCGCCGATTTTAAATGGCACTCCCAGCCAGACTTCAGGAATAGTTCCAACCATTCCCGCTTTACTACTATTAATTAAGTATATGATTTCATCCTTTTTTAGCAGAACAGATTTTTGCTGTTCGATAACATAACCCGTCATTGAGTTTTCAGCGGGCCATTCAGAAATCTCTTCAACTTCATCTTTATCAACATCAGATTTAAGCATTCCGGTTTTTTCATCGTAAAGCGCGATGAAAAAATTATTAACATTTATAATTGCTGATAATTCTAATCTTATATTTTCAAATAACTCTGTAAGCGTTTTGTAAGTAACCGCAGCATCTGCAATATTGTACTGCACTTTCTGAATAATTTCAGTTTGCTTTCGCTCAGTTATATCCTCAACAGCGCCATATATTCCAATCAATTTATTTGTTTTTTTATCCCACACAGGTTGTGCGGATGATCGTACCCAAATAAGTGAACCGTTTTTGTGATAGACTTTTATTTCACGATTTACTTTTTTATTTCTTCTCAGTTTTTCCAAATCAAGATTATCAAGTTCAAGTTCATCAGGATGTAAGGTAGCTCTCCAACCACCAATTTTAAGATACTCGTCAATTGTGTACCCGGTTATTTTTTCAAATGAACCGGCAATCCACACAAGATTGTGAACTCCATTTTCATCGGCTTTTGTTGAGAACAAATAGTCGGAGGTTAAATTAGAAATGGCGCGATATCTTTCTTCATTTGCACGAAGCAATTCTTCGATCTTTTTCTTTTCAGTTATATCCGTTGCGATTGCAATTATAACTTTTTTATTAAAATATGTTCCCGGATATAATCGTACATCCTTTAAAAACTCATCGCCGTTTTTTCTTTTCCCCCAAAATTCAAATTGCTGCTTCTCACCTAAAAAAGCTTTTTGCACCATCAAACCAACTGCTTCTAAATCATTTTTGCCGGGGGCACTTACAAATCCAGGGGTCTTTCCTATTAAAGTTTTTCTATCGTAACCATACATTTTTGAAGCGCCATCATTAATGTCCAGGAAAACACCATTCTCATCCTGTATGTAAATAGATTCAGATACGCTGTTAAAAAGTCCGCGGTAGCTGGTTTCACTTTCCTTTAATAACTCTTCAGTTTTGCGCCTGTTTGTAATATCAATTACTGATGATTGATAACCGATTGTTTTGCCGTTCTCATCAACAACGGTGGTTGCAAGACCAAATGCAAGAAACTCTGAGCCATCTCTTCTCACAGCATTGTAATCACCTTCCCACGTGTTGTTTTTATTTAATGCGGTAAGAATTTTTTCAACATCATCTTTATCCTTTAAAAATAAGTCTAATGATTTACCTAACACCTGGCTCTTATTTTGATAACCCCATAAACTTAAAAACGCTGAATTTGCATCAATGATTTTACCATCCGGATTTGCAATACTGTTAGCTGCTATTGAGGATTCAAACACAATATTTTTAAGTCGTAAAGATTCAACAGCAGTTCGCCTTTCGGTTATGTCTTCAATAAATCCTTCAATAAAAAGAAGTTTACCATTGTTTGAATAAATTCCTTTACCTCGCTCCCACACCCATTTTAATTTGCCGGTTTTGGTGAAGATAGGGTATTCAAATTCAAAAAATGTTTTATCCTTTAAAATCACTTGCCATTTTTTCCAGATGGGTTTTTGATAATCCGGATGGATTAAATCATTATAAGTTATTTTTTTATTTTTAATAAAATCATTGGGGGAGTATCCTGTAATATTTTTACATCCGTCACTAATAAAATGCATTGTCCAGTTTTTATCATTAGAACATCTATAAATAAATCCCGGCAGGTTACTAACCAGAGTGGAATACTTTCGTTCTCTTTCATCTAATTCATTTTGCAGATTGGAATCCGGGTCGAGCGTAGAAATTTCCTGAAGCAGTTTTATTAAACTATCTGTCTTAACAGTTTTACCTTCATTAAAACTTTTAATAGTCTTTTTAACTTTATCCTGTAAATTCATTAAGTTACTTTTACTACTCTTTGCCAACAAAAACTCCTTTAAAAAACATTTTATACAAAATTAAAAAGTAAAAAAAATCCTTATGCAATTAAGAACACCAAGAATCCAGTTATCTTAAATGCTTAAATATGAACCATCAAAATGTAATAAAAACAATTCTAACTCTTGTAAATATCGTTATTGACAACAGAAATGTAAAGAAAAAATTTGTTTGATTCCGATTAATTAATACTTAATAAGAAAGGGGAAGGCAAGTGGAGAAAAATTGGTAGATTACTTGAAGCGGCCTTACAATATACTAAGAGAGCAGCCTGCCTACCAGAAGAATGACCTTTATAACAACCTTATCATTGAAAGAATAAAGAATTGTTTAAAGCGATTGTGTTAAAATATTTTAAGTTTTACCATTATGCTCAATAGCTATTACAACATTCCCTTTTTTATGTCCTTTATCTACATATCTATGAGCTTCTACTATTTCTTCTATTGAATAGCACCTATCTATTACTGTCTTCAGCTTTCCCGTTTCACACAGTTCTTTTAGTGTGTAAAGGTCTTCAACTTTTAACTTGATATTACCCTTCGCAGCAAGAACATTTAGATAATGTCCTGATTTAGAGAGGGATTTTTTACGTTTTGAAGATTTAATTTTCCCCACAGCATCATAGATAACGTCGTAAGTCTCACCGCTCTTTGTATAATCTTCTTTAGTATAATCAATTACTTTATCTGAGCCGAGTGATTTTACTAATTCTATATTCGAAGTGCTGCAGACAGCCGTAACTTCTGCACCATAGTATTTTGCAATCTGAATTGCATATGTACCAACGCTGCCGGATGCCCCATAAATTAATACTCTTTGCCCCTTCTTAATATTTGCTTTTCTAAGATGAATCAATGCGGTTATTCCGCCATTAGAAACAGGGGCGGCTTCCTTGTAAGTCATATTGATCGGTTTAATTGTAAGAATTCCATCTGCAGGTAAACAGCAATATTGAGCATACGTACCAAATCTAAATTCGGTAGATGCAAAAACAGGATCGCCTATCTTAAACATCGTAACATCTTTACCGACTGCTTCAATATCTCCTGCCAGTTCCATCCCAAGTATTTTTTTTCTTGGTCCCTTGAAACCCACTATTATTCGCATTAACGGCTTGAATAAAAAATCTTTAACCGGTCCTAAACCAGGCTCTATGCGTCGAATCTTGGTGTCACCTATGTGTACAGTTGTAGCTAATATTTTTATCAGTACTTCATTATCTTTAGGAAAAGGTTTTTCCACTTCTACAAATTGAAGAACCTCCGGCGGGCCGTATTTTGTACATATAACAGCTTTCATAGTTATCCTTAGATCATTTTTCAAAACCTATGGCGTTGCACCTAACTAAAATGGCGCTAGTCCCTTCGGGAGTCGATGTTGAGCGGTTTGTTAGAACACGCGTCAACTAATTTACTTTGTTTGCGTTCGTGTTACTTTTTCCTTTCCTTCCATACTGTTTTTGCTATGGCGCAAACTTTATTGTTCCTTTTAGTTTTTATGGTATGGACAAAACAATTGTCACGACCATCTTCTTCAGTAAAAGACATAATTGTGTCGCCATATTGAGCTTCGGCGATAAATCGTCCGTCAATAGAATGTAAATAATAATTATCAATAATCTCTTCAGAAACTGACTCCATTAACCATTGTAAATATCTAATATTGTTTACATGCTGATACGAGTCGATATCAAATCTACTAACAGTAAACTCCTTAATGTGCTTTGAAGAGTCAATTGCTTCAATCTTTTGAGTAATATCATGATTTATACATTCTGCATCACAGTAAGACCACTTCTCTTTAATGGAATCTAGAATTTGAGTAGGTCTCCTCTTTTTTATATCAAAAAAAACCCATAGACCCTTGGCTCTTCCTATAATATTTCCTTGTTCATTATAAATAATGTTTTCTCTTATCCCTTTAATCATAGTATAACTTGATAACCATGTTCTAATTCTAATTTTTTCTTTATAAGTAGGATAGCAATCCATTTCCATAACTCCGGAAAGCAATACCCATCCAATATTTTGTTTTTCAAGATCATACAAACTATGATTTATGGAAAAGCAATGGTCTGCAGCCGTTTCTTCAAGTAAGGTTAAGATAGTTGTCGATGAAGCCTCTCCGAACTTATTCATTTCGAAATATCTTAGCTCAATTTGTCTCTCAAAATAATTATCCAATTCCATTTCTCTTTGTTAATTGTCGAAATATTATGTTTAAATTTAGTTCTAATACGTAACGCAAAGCTTGTCTAAATATATTAGAAATAATTCTTGTGTTCTAACGACGTTGCCGATAACCCGCCGCCCCAAACAAGGAAGCCAAGCCAGACACAAACACCATTTAATTTATTTGTTAATTAAATTTATTAAGTATTTTTTTTGCAATCCGTAACAACGGATTGAATAATATTTTTATATCCTCTTGACTATGTAATTATTAAAGAGGTTAGGAGTCTTTTAATAAGTGCAACTAATAAAAACTGTAACCAATTGTTTCAAAATATTTTTGCTTTAAATAATTTATTAAATATAAAAACAGCTATATAGCATAACACAATCCAAATGGATAAATCTATAACAATTCCAATAAAAAAAGAATATTCTTGAAAAGGATGAAAATTAAATAACCAATAGATTGCTTTAGTAACTAAGTAAGCAAATACATAAGGGATAAAATATTTCATAAAATTACCAGTAGCCTTTCCCGAAATTTATTAGAACACTTAGAACAAAATCTATAACTAAAACACAATCTCAAAAATCACTGGCATAGCCATCCCATCGGGAAAATCCGCCGCACTAAAATGGCGCCTGTCCCTATGGGAGTCGGCGTTGAGGCGCTTGATATTTCCAATAAGTAAAAAGTTAAGTTTGTAAAAAACAATCATTACTTATTAGGAGGTATCATATGTATTACACAGGTATCGACCTTCACAAGTTCACATCTTATCTTACAACCATCGATT
>JBGSPH010000039.1:0-47235 GCA_041738675.1 Ignavibacteriaceae bacterium | reverse complement strand
TATTTTGGAAGGTTAAAACAAAAGTATAGAGTACATAGAGGACTATCTCCTCAAAAAAGAAAAAGTTATTTTAACTGGTATTTTTATTTAAAACCAATTTAATTTTAGCAACACAAAATGACTATTATGCCCGAAATGACATTCCTATAGCCATCAAATTAAAAACATCTAAATACTTTTATGAAACGCAGACATTCATTTGCATACAATCTTATCATCTTTATACTAGCACAGCTCGTGTGGCTTTCGGTGCTGCTGCTTTGGATTTACTGGTATGTATCAAACAATATAATTTTTGAGCAGGTTGGCGAAGAAATTTCGCCGCAGATTGTTTATGATGCACCAAGTGTTTTTCCGTTTGTTGGCGGTATTGTTCTGCTTACTGGCTTATCAATCAGCATTGTGCTGATATTTCGCCACCTAAATATCCAGATAAAATTAAATGCACTTTATGATAATTTTATTGCAAACGTAACACACGAGCTTAAATCTCCATTATCATCAATCCAGCTTTACTTAGAAACTCTAAACTCACGCGATGTGCCCGAAGACAAGAAAAAAGAATTTTATGGTTTGATGATGCGTGACGCTGAGAGATTAAAAAATCTTGTTAACTCAATTCTTGAAATAGCTTCAATGGATAAGAAAAAGTTTAACAGAGATTTTGAAGTTTACAAAGCCGATGAGACGATCAAAAAAATAATTTTAGAATCCGCAGAACAATTCCAGCTTAAGGAAATTTCAATAAAATTTAGCGGAGACGCCGGGTGTGATATTTTGTTAGACAGGTCTTCAATCAAAACAGTGTTTGATAATCTTATTGATAACTCAATTAAGTACAGTGTTGCGCCGTTAGAAATTATGATTAAGTTTAAGCGTAATTCAAAGAAAGCTGAAATAGAATTTTCTGATAATGGAATTGGCATTCCGCAAGATCAAATAAAAAAAATATTTCAAAAGTTTCATCGCATTTATGATAAAGATATCCCAAATGTAAAAGGCACAGGACTTGGGCTCTACGTTGTTAGAGAAATAATTAAAAATCATAAAGGAAAAATATTTGCTTTCAGTGAGGGAAAAGGTAAAGGCGCTAAGTTTAAAATTGAACTGCCGATTTATATTGAGAACAAAAAACCTCTAAAGGAAAATAAAAGGAATCTTAAAAATGAAAGATGAAAACATAGATAAATCAAGAATTCTTTTGGTTGAAGATGAAGAAAATCTTGCAAATGGATTAGAATATAATCTTACCGCAGAAGGCTATATTGTAACGCTTGCTCGGGATGGCAAAGAAGCAATAAGTTTTTTTGATGAAAACGAATTTGATTTAATTGTGCTTGATATAATGCTGCCATACTTTAACGGATTTGAAATCGCAAAACACATTCGGGAAAAACATCCACAAATGCCGATACTTATGTTAACTGCCCGCACACAGGTTGAAGATCGTGTTAAAGGACTTGAACTTGGTGCTGATGATTATCTTACAAAGCCTTTCCATCTTAAAGAATTACTTTTACGAATTAAGGGCATGATCAAGCGCAAAAATTGGTATCAAAAAGTTGTGATTGATAATCCAATCTATAAATTTGGAAACAACGAGATAAATTTTGAAAATTTTAAATGCAAAAAGGGTAAAATAGAATTTCAACTTACATCATATGAGGCAATGATAATGAAATACCTTATCGAGAATAAAGATAAAGTTGTAACGCGCAAAGAACTGCTTGAGAATGTTTGGAATATGAATCCCGATATTGAAACACGAACAGTTGATAATTTTGTTGTTAGATTACGAAAGCATTTTGAAGATGATCCTTCAGATCCAAAATTTATTGTAAGTGTTAGAAGTGCTGGATATCTGTTTCAGAGTTAAGCTCAGGCCAGTTTCAAGCGTAATATGAGATTCGCATCATACTGGTAAATCATTTTTGTTTTCTTACCGGTAATTAATTTTTTTATATCCTATTGTTATTAAACTCTATATGGATAATATTTACAAAAAAAATTCAGGAGAATAACACAGGAATTGAATAGTAAGCCACCTCAACTTAAGCGGGTACTTGGTCTATCCGATCTTTCCTTCTTTCTAATTGCTGCTTTAGTAAATTTAAATAGTGTTCCCGTAGTGGCAAGTGCTGGTCCCGTTGCTTTGGTTTTATGGATAGCTGGTTTTTTTCTTTTCTTTATCCCTCAGGCAATAGCTGTATTAGAACTCTCTAAAAGATCACCAAACGAAGGCGGAATTTATATCTGGAATAAAAAAGCCTGGGGTGATTTTCACGGATTTGTTTCTGGCTGGGCATATTGGGTTAATAACATTTTTTATGTTCCAACGCTCCTATTTTATATCATTGGGTTTATACTTTACATTGGCGGCAGTTCTACTTCTTCTTTAGCTTCTAATCCATTCTTTATGATGAGCATATCCCTTGGTTTACTTTGGGTTATTACATACTTAAACATTCTCGGATTCGGAATAGGTAAATGGATTCAGAATCTTGGGGCTTCAGGAACTTTTGTTACAGCAATTACAATTCTGGTAATTGGAATGATTACTGCTTTTACACGCGGTGCATCAAATGATATTTCCATTGCGTCCATTATTCCTTCACTTGGTAACTGGCATTTTTTAGCTTTGCTAAGTATTGTTTGTTTAAACTATGTGGGACTCGAACTTGGATCTGTTATATCTGATGAGATTAAAAATCCGGATAGAAACATTCCTCGTGCGGTTATGGTAGCGGGCGCATCTACAGTTTTATTGTTTCTTATTGTTACGTCATCATTGTTAATTGCAATTCCTTACAAAGAGATCGGAATAATTGAAGGAATTTTACAGGGCATAGAACATGCCGCAAGTGCAATTGGTTTTGGCTGGATAGTTTTTCCAATGGCAATACTTATGATAATGAATGCAGCGGGAAATACTTCGGCCTGGCTTTCCGGAGCCGCAAGAATTCCGTTCGTAATAGGAATAGATAAATATTTACCGCCTGTTCTTGGAACAATTCATTCTAAACATAATACACCGCATGTTGCACTAATTGTTCAGGGAGTTGCATCAAGTTTTGTGATTGTTATTGCCGCAATCGGTTCCTCTGTTGGAGAGATGTATTTGTTTCTTCTTCAAACAACTGTTGTATTACAACTTATTCCTTACGTTTATATGTTTGCGTCCCTATTAAAAGTGCGCGCAACATACGGAAATAAAAATGCTTATTTTAAAAATAGAATTATAACTTCGGCGGCAGGATTTATAGGAGGAGGAATGACTATATTCGGGATAGCTTTTGCCTTTGTTCCACCTGAAAGCGTCTCTTCATTTTTTGTGTATGAAATAAAATTAGTTTTTAGCTGTGTGGGGTTTATAATTCCTGCTTTAGTATTTTATTATCTTAATAGCAAAAAAGTAAGACTTAAAGAAACTGCAAAAGCGGTCGTAAGAAAGTAAAAGTTAATATGAACAGATCAATAGCTATAAAAACCATTCATGACATTGCCCCTGAATATAGAAACACACCAATTAGTCTGCTGCTGGAATATCACAACTTAAATCGCGAGTTTGAAAGCTATTCAAATGCACAACTTCTTGTTGGAATGTGTATGGATAACCGCAAGCATTTACACATGCCGGATAATTTTGCATATATTATTCGTTCCGGTGGAGCTAATCTTCGATACAGCGAGTTTAAGGTTTCGTTTGCTATTTCTGTGGGCGAAGTAAAACACATTGCACTTATTGCGCATAGTAACTGTAGTATGGTAAACCTGATTTCTAAAAAAACTCAATTTATTAACAAACTTTCAGAAAATGGCGGCTGGACAGTTGAACAAGCCGAGGAGCATTTTAATAATTACGCTCCGATGTTTGAAATAAATAACGAAATAGATTTTATACTTAGTGAAACATCAAGACTTCGATCTCGTTATCCAAAAGTAATGATTGCACCTATGTATTATAAAGTTGAAGACAATCTGCTTTATTTAATTAAAGAATAATCATCATCACATTATTTTAAAAAGATCATTTTTTTTGTTTGAAAAAATTCGCCAGCCTTAAGCTGATAGAAATACACTCCGCTTGGCAATGTAGAATTTACAATGTAAAATGTAGAATGATTTCCGGCATCATAATATCCTTCAACTATTGTTTCTATTTCTCTCCCTAATACATCAAAAAGCTTTATTGTTTGATGACTGCCTACTGGCACTTGCCAACTAATTTTTGTGCCTGGATTAAATGGATTGGGAAAGTTTTGAGCAAGTGAATAGTCTGTAACAGTTAATCCGGTTCCCTCAATTGTCGTTGGAACATAAGCATAAGTTTGTTTTTGCGAATTTACCCATTCTGCTCCATTCCACAGTTGGCGTATTTCTTCAATCAGGTTTGCTTGAACATTATTTGTTTTGCATAATGCGGTTCCATCATACGTATATTCATACTTATAATAATTCACCCAATTTCCCTCTTGCCATATTTCAATTAGACCCACCGTTAAATTATTGTTTACATCATAGGTTAGTGTAGATTTCATAGAATTAACCCAGGATGAGCCATCCCATCCCTTAGTAACTGATTCGATTAAGTTGTTATTTAAATTGTAAGTGTTCTCAACAAGTGCCCAGTCTACCCACATATTGTTTTCCCAATGTTGTCTTAGGGTTGAGGTTCGATTATTTTGACCATCATATAAATGGGTCCAAATGTCTCTGTTCATCCAATTCCCGGCAGACATAAGTTGATAAAGTTCTTCTATAAGATTGTTATTAGGATCGTAACTCAGTAAATGCCGAGTGTCAAGAAATCTTAATCCATATAACCTTAAGATCAGATTCTCATTAGAATCGTAGAAATATCTTATAAGGTTTGTACTATACCAGAGATATTCTAACATGTCCCAGCTTTGGTTTAATACTCCAGTTGGTAAATTACTTTGAGCATTAGCTAGTCCGCTATTTATTTGTGACCAGCTAAACCCATTATCTGTTGAAAGAAATATTCCTCCCCCGGAAGTTCCGGCAAAAACATCATCACTTGAATTGATAGCAAGTGAATTGATATACTGATTAGTTAAACCATTATGTAATTGGGACCACATTGCCCCATTGTTAGTTGAACGAAATACTCCCCCCCCCGAAGTTCCGGCAAATAAATCATCACTTGAATTGGTTGCAATACAATTGACAACATCATTAGTAAATTCATTGTTTATTTGTGTCCAATTTGTTCCATTATTTGGTAAGAGGAATACTCCTCCTCCATAAGTTCCGGCAAAAACATCATTACTTGAATTGATTGCAAGAGACTGGACATTATCATTAGTCAATCCATTATATAGATGTGTCCAGATTGTGCCATTGTCTGTTGTTAAAAACACTCCATCGTTATTGGTCCCAGCAAAAACATGATCGTTTGAATTAATAGCAATAGAACTAATATTACTAAAATCATAAATATTACTTATTAGTGCCCAGTTTTCTCCATTATCGGTGGAAAGGAATACTCCTATGTCGGTTCCGGCAAAAACATTATTGTTTGAATTTATTTCAAGACAATTGACAATATCACCCGTCAATCCACTATTAATCTGTGTCCAGTTCGCTCCATCGTCTGTTGAAAGAAAAACGCCGTCTCCATAAGTACCAGCAAAGACATAATTCATTGAGTTGATTGCAAGGGAATTGATGAGATTATTAGTTAATCCATTGTTTATTTGTGTCCAATTGGCTCCATTGTCTGTTGAGAAAAATACGCCTCCTCCATAAGTTCCGGCAAAGACATTGCCAACTGAATTAATAGCAAAAGAACGCACCCTTGGTCCATAAGAGAAAACGTACCTAAAGTCATTTAACCAGTTATTCTCATACCAGTCCTGATATGTGACCGTGTCAACCAAATTGTTTTCTGTATATAAATAGTTAGTTCTTGAATGATTTTCCCATAAGTTATTTTCCCACAATTGCTTCAATAATTCAATAAGCCTTTCGGTGTTATCATAAGTGTATGTTTCCATTATGGAATTAACCCAATTTGAACCATTCCAATCCTGCCGAATATACTCGTTTATTAAATAACCATCAGCAAGCATTTTCTTATTCATTTTTTTTATTTCATCACTTGCATTGGATGGAATGATTTGGTTGGGAGATAGACCAATCTCTAAATCTGAATTGAGTTGACTTTCAACTTGTGGGTGGTTTGTCACCAACAGAAAAAGTACGAGAAATACTATGAGTTCCAATATAGTCTTCATAGATCCTCCAAGAAATATTTTTATAAAGCTATTTAATTAAAATCATTTTTTTTGTTTGAATAAATTCTCCAGCATTAATTTGATAGAAATAAACTCCGCTAGGTAGATCAGTGGCATTCCAGTTTAGCTCGTAAGTACCAACCGATTTTTCTTCATTAATTAATGTTTCTATTTCGTTACCGAGCATATCAAATATCTTAATTTGAACTTTAGTTGATTGCGGAATCGAGTATTGAAATTTTGTGCTTGGATTAAAAGGATTTGGGAAATTATTACTTATAAAATACGTTGTTGGTATTTTATTAATCTGTTCTTCTTCAATAAACGTTACACCGCCGTTTGTTGTATGAAGAATTGTACCGTTATTACCAACAATCCATCCTTCATCATCATTTATAAAATCAATCCCATTCAGAGTTTCATATACACCACTTTTTTGCACCTGCCAAGTATAGCCCCAGTCCTCAGAATGGGCTATTGATCCATAAAATCCAACGGTCCAGGCTTTTCCGGTTTCAGAAAGAAAAACTTCCTGCCAAACATTACTGCCATTGGGTCTTTCCTCCCAGTTTGCTCCACCATCGCTCGTATATAAAGTTTTTCCATTATTCCCGACTGCAAGTCCCCTCTGATCTGTGACAAAACAAACATCCCGCATATAGGGTTCTATTATAGGATTAGTCTGCTCTACAAATGTGCCCCCGCCATCTGTGGTGTGCATTATTGTAATAGTATTAACAGTGCTTGGTGCCCCAACAAGCCATCCGTTATTTTTATCTACAAAACTACATCCAAGGAAGTTACCATTAGTACAAGCATATCCTCCACTCCAAGTTTCACCCCCATTTGTACTTTTCCAGAAACCAGCCAATCCGCCGCAAGCAAAACCAAACACTGGTTCACCGGGCAGGCCTTTAACAAACTCTACATCAAAAATTACTTCATTAGGTTGAGGCAAATAGAGTTGCTGTTCCCAACTCGAACCCCCGTTTGTTGTACGATAAATATAATGAGAAGAAGCAACCCAACCAGTATCTAGATTTATAAACTGAACTTTACCTAAACCCACGGTTATACTAGTTGGAAGTAATGGCCAAGTTAAACCTCCGTCTGTTGTACGATAAATTTTTCCATCTACTCCTGTCGCATACCCAATATCGTCAGTTACAAAGTCCAGGCTTAATAAATTATCAGTGAACCCTGTGCAATCTTGTTCCCAGGTAGCACCCGCATTTGATGTGTACAATATCTTACCTGCGTCCCCAACAACCCAACCATTATCAATTGCGTTAAGGTTTTCAGTAGTCCCTGAGGTTTGAGAGCTCCAGTTTGCTGCCCAGTCTGTAGTAGTAATTATAGTACCATCTTTCCCAACTGCCCAACCATTACCGGAACTGACTAAATAAACACTCTGTAAATCAGAAGTAGTATTTGAAACGGCTAATGCCCAATCAGAACCGCCATTTGTAGTTTTAAATATTTTTCCCCCATCACCAACTGCACATCCAAAATTTAAATCTGAAAAATGAATAGAATTCATACGAGATGCAGGTATAATAGAATTGCGCCAAGTACTCCCTCCATCTGTAGTGTACTTAATGACACCATTATTTCCGGCTGTACCAGAAAGCCATCCATTGTTTTCATCCAAAAAAATAACTTCAGTGTAAGCTTGTGTCCCACCTGTATATATAATGTCCCAATCATTTCCGCCATTAGTGGTCCGTAATATTGTCTCATTTAAACCTACGCACCATCCAAGATTATCATTCAAAAAGAATACTGAACGTAATTGTTTATCTACTCCACTCGTTTGCGTTTCCCAAGATGTTCCACTTCCATCACTGCAATGCAGAATGGTCCCGTCTAACCCCGTTGCCCAAATATTATTTCCTATGATACTAACTGAAAACAATCTATCTGTATATCCTCCATCCCTTATCTGCCAACCACTGCCGTTGTTGGTTATTATTGTACCTGCATAACCTACCGCGGCACTAAGATTTGCTGTTATTTTAATATCACTCAGGGAATTTCCTTGTGGTAGTGGGTTTACCCAAAACCAACCATCGGATTGTGAATGAATATTAAGTTGAAGTAAAATTGAAATGACAAGTGTAACAAATAACTTTTTCATGACTCTCTCCTGAAATGTTTAAAAATTATTAATCTACTTTGGAAGACAATATGTTTCTGCACAGCATATACATCATCGCTGCGCCTTAGGGGGTAAGAGATATGAATGAAAATATAATTACGACAACTAGTTACCCTAAAAGGTCCAGTGGTCAACTATTGGAATAATTTCTTTTTAAATAAAATCTTTTCAATAGTTAATGTCAAGAAAAATAATATTAAAATTTGTCTACTATTTACATTTCGCAAATAACGAACAGCTAATTTTAAATTCACTTAGTTTTATAAAGTAATGCAATAGCTACAATATTATTTTAGATACATCATTTTTTTAGTTTGAACAAAATTTCCTGCTTTTAATTGATAGAAATAAACTCCACTTGGCAATGTAGAATTTACAGTGTACAATGTAGAATGAGAACCAGCTTCATAATAACCTTCAATGATAGTTTCTAATTCTCTTCCTAATACATCAAATAATTTAATGGTTTGCCAACTGCCTACTGGCGACTGCCAACTGATTTTAGTGTTTGGATTAAATGGATTGGGATAGTTTTGGTAAAGTGAATAATTCTTCGGGATAATATTCTCTTCTTCTAAGACATCTGTTACTCCATTCCAGTTCCAGCCGACTATTTTTGAATAGATATCCCAATCATTTGATCTTCTGTTATCTTCCCAAGAAAAAAATATACTGTTATTATTTCCACATACTACCGGTGATGATTCACCGTTATTAGGCCCATCAGCAACAATACGATAATTTGAGCCATCGGGGTTACCAGTTGAAAAATACCTTTGACCGATAATATCAGGGTTAGTTTGTCCATATCGATAGTCCATCCACACAATCACAAAATCACCCGCAATGTTTAGATAAATCGATGGAATCTTTTGATAAGCACTGCCAGCGTCATCGTTAACTTTTGTATTCACTCCTAAAGTAGTACCTGTATCGGTGTATCTTTGAAAATAAATGTCCCAGTTGGCATTCCTAAAATCCTGCCAGACGATAATAAAATTACCAGACGCATCCATTGATATAGAAGGATAATATTGGAATTCATTTACATCATCATTTACTTTAGTATTGGTCCCCAGCCCTGTGCCTGTATCGGTATATCTTTGATAATAAACATCCCAATTGGAATTCCTGAAATCTTGCCAGGTTATAACAAAATTGCCTAAAGCATCCATTGAAATTGATGGAGAAACCTGATCAGCATTAATGCCATCATCGTTTACTTTAGTATTAACTCCTAAAGCTGCGCCTGTGCTTGTGAATCTTTGTAAATATATATCACTATTGCCATTTCTTTCATCAACCCAGACAACAACATAATTACCTGTTATATCCATTGCAATTGTTGGATCCCATTGCTTAACACTATCAATATCATGGTTAACTTTTGTGTTTACCCCTAAAGCTGCTCCAGTGCTGGTATATCTTTGATAATAGATATCGGTATCATAATTAGTGTACCTGTCATCATCCCACACAATAACATAATTGCCCGCTCCATCCATTGAGATTGAAGTATAGCCCTGGGATGCGCTTTCAGTATCATCGTTTACTTTTTTATTAACTTCTAAAGCCGTACCTACGTTGTTGTATCTTTGATAGTAAATATCCCCATTGCCATTCCTAAAATCCCGCCATACAATTATGAAATTACCCGCCGCATCCATTGAGATTGATGGGTAATTTTGATGTGCAGTACCATCATCATCATTCACAAGAAAATCATCTTTAATTATACTCTGCGCATTAACGATTTGAGTAAAAGACAAACAGAAGCCAATAAAAATGAAAAGTAGGATATTTTGTTTCATCGTTATACCCTTTCGGATAATTAATGAAAAGTCATTTATCACTTAAGTAATATCATTTTTTTAGTATCAATGTAACCATCTGCTTTCAACTGATAGAAATAAACGCCGCTTGGTAATGCAGAATTAACAATGTACAATTTAGAATGCCAACCAGCTTCATAATAACCATCTACTACTGTTTCTATTTCCTTTCCAAGTACATCATATAATTTTATTGTTTGATGACCGCCTATGGGCGACTGCCAACTGATTGTGGTGCTTGGATTAAGTGGATTTGGGTAATTTTGATATAAATTAAAAGAAAAATCAGAATTAGTTTCATTTTCAAGATTTACTATAGCAGGATTGTAGTCTGTATCGATCATTGACAATGTGTGGTGTCCTGTTGAGATAACCTGTTCACCGGTACCATCTATATTTACGCATCGAACATAATTGTAGCTGTAATCAACCCAATAAATTCTATTATTAGTTGCGTCAATAGCCAGTCCATCAGCTTTTACTGGTGAAATAATAGTTATGATATTATTTCCATCGGCATCTGCTTTCTTTAACTCATCATCACTAAACCAATAAATTTTTCCGTCAAAATATTCTACATCGTGCGGATTGCAAACAGGGTTAACAATTGTGGTTGTTACTCCGCCATTCATACTCATACTTTTAATGTAGCTTGAGTAACAAGTACCGCCCCTTTCAGTATACCATATTCGGTGTGCATCAACATCCAACGCAATTCCTCATAAGTCTCGATTTGTAGTTGAGGAGGAATATAAAGTTTCGATTGATGAATTTAATCCATCCATATCAGCTTTATTAATTTTATCATCATCCCATGTGTCTTGAGCCCAATAGATTTTTCTATTTGTTAAATCAAGCTCAATGTCTGCTATGCTTATTAAATCTGTAGCTACATCTTCCTGATTACTTCCGTCAATATCACAGCGCACTATTTTCCCGACGCCGGTCGCTCCCTTAAGCCCAACGTATAGTTTTTGAGGATTACTTTTTTGGGGGCAGGTCAGTAATTCAATTATTCCTGTTGAACTTGTTTCTTTCTCTGCAAATATTTTAGGCAATTCAGTTGAGTTAAGCTGGAGTACAGCAACAGAGCTTAACAATTCCGGGTTCGAAATTCAACGTTCAAGTCATACTGAGCGAAGTCGAAGTATGACGGATTGGGAAAGAATCGGTTTTGTAAATGGTAATGGAACAACTTCACAACCAAACTCTTATTCATTTGCAGACAATAGTTTATCAACTGGAAAATATTTTTATCGCTTAAAGCAAATAGATTTTGATGGATCATTTACATACTCAAACGAAGTTGAGGTTGATTTAAGTTTACCGCAAACATTTTCTTTAGAACAGAGCTATCCAAATCCATTTAATCCAAGCACAACTATAAAATACACAATCCCAAATGTCACCCTGAGCGCGTTATCCCGAGCGGAGTCGAGGGACGAAGGGTCTCGAGTGATTTTAAAAGTTTATGATATACTTGGAAACGAAGTTGCAACACTTGTTAATGAAAACAAACCTGCTGGAAATTATGAAATCAACTTTAATGCATCTTCATTAACAAGCGGTATTTATTTTTACACAATACAAGCCGGTAGTTTTACAGATACAAAAAAGATGACGCTGCTTAAATAGTTCTAAAACATCTTTACATAATATTTCAAAAAAGGCGATTTAATAAATCGCCTTTTTTTTCATTTGTCATTCTCGCAATAGCGGGAATCCATTTTTCATTAAGCCGGTCTGTAATCACTTGAAATATTATTCTGCCATTGTATATTAAGTGCACAAATAAAAATGAGGCAAAAACTATGAGTAAAACTTTAAACAAAAAAAATATTTTATCACGGGAACAAATTGATAAACTAATTACCACGCTAAAAACCAGCTTTGAAAAAGACACTAACCGACACAAAGGTATTGAATGGAAAAACGTTGCGGGTAATCTGAAAAAGCATTCTGGAAAATTCTGGTCACTAAATGAAATGGAAAGAACCGGCGGTGAACCGGATGTCGTTGGCTACGATACGAAAACGGGCGAATACATTTTTTATGATTGCTCAGCGGAAAGCCCTGCCGGACGCAGAAGTCTTTGTTACGATCGCGCAGCACTTGATGCAAGAAAAGAAAACAAACCAAAAGATAACGCTGCTGATGTTGCCGCTGCGATGGGAATAGAACTTTTAACTGAAGAACAATACCGCGAACTTCAAAAACTTGGTGACTTCGATCTTAAAACATCAAGCTGGGTTAAAACACCGGATGATATCAGAAAACTCGGCGGAGCTATCTTTTGCGATCGCCGTTACAATACTGTTTTTGTTTACCACAACGGAGCAGATTCTTACTATGCCGCAAGAGGTTTCCGTGGGGTTCTAAAGGTTTAATTTCTTAGTTGTCATTCCCGCGAAAGCGGGAATCTACAAATGAACAAAGGATATTTATGAACAAAGAAATAAAAGCATATAACATCAAACAATCTCCTGAAGAAAAAAAGATTTGCAATATTCTTGCAGCAGAAATTGATAGCGGGTTACCTGAAGCAGAAAGTAAAATTTGGCATGCTCATCCTGTGTGGTTTTTAGATAGTAACCCGGTTGTTGGATACAGTAAACAGAATGCAGGAATTCGCCTGATGTTTTGGAGCGGTGAAAGTTTTGAAGAAGAAAAATTAAAACCCGGCACAGGAAAATTTAAAGATGCTTCTATTATTTATACTTTAGCTGAACAGATTAAAGTTAAAGATCTTAAACGCTGGTTAAAAAAATCTAAAGGCATACAATGGGATTATAAAAACGTTGTAAAACGTAAAGGTAAATTGGTAAGATTGAAGTAAAAACAAGTTCGCTGTCATTCCGGACTTGATCCGGAATCTATTACAACAAATCATAAGTAAATTAGAGATAACACAATGGGCAAACTAGCAGTAATAAAAACAAAAGAAACAGACTCAAGCGTAGAGGACTTCATCAACTTCATTAAAGATGAACAAAAACGTAAGGACAGCTTTATTATACTTAAGCTGATGCAAAAAGCGACAAAGGAAAAACCTAAAATGTGGGGCAGCTCAATGATTGGCTTTGGGATTAAAAGATATAAAAGTCCTGCTACAGGCAGAGAAGTTGACTGGTTTAAAATTGGATTCTCTCCTCGCAAGGCTAATTTTTCATTACATCTTGTTTTAGATATTAAGAAGTATGATGCAGAACTAAAAAAACTTGGCAAGCACAAAACCGGAGTTGGCTGCTTGTATATCAATAAGCTTGATGGTGTTGATATAAAAGTTTTAGAAAAACTAATTACTGAAGCTGCAAAAGTAAAGTAGCAAGCTTTTCTTTATGTCATTCCCGCGCAAGCGGGAATCTCTTTTTACTTCCTTTGTCACACTGAGCGAAGTCGAAGTGTGACCTTGTTGTTATTGTCATTACACACTTCCAAATTTCCAGCTTCCAACTGAGACATCGACTTTAATTGTTAATTGTTTATTTTTACTTATCAAAAATATCCGAAAGTGAAAAATGGAAGAGCTAGTATTAACTGATAAAAACATTTACCCCACCGAAGAGGTTATTTTTTTACACATCAAAAAATCGAAAACATTTTGGCAATCCATCTTTCACTACATCCACACAAATCATCCCGAATTAAATGAAGAATGGAGATACTACAACGACGGCAAAAGCTGGCTGTTAAAAGTTACACACAAAACAAAAACAATTTTCTGGCTTACTGTTATTCCTAATGCATTCATGATCACTTTTTATTTAAGTGAAAAAACAGTGCAGTCTTTTACAAAGCTCGCCATTTCAAAAACACTTGATAGGAAAATAAAAGGAAGTAAAAAAGTTGGTAAATCTACAGCTTTAACTTTTTTGATGAACGATAAACAAAACCTTGAGCTTGTTAAAGAAGCCATCGAGTTAAAAATAAAAACAAAATAAAAATTGCCGACTGCCCCTTGGGGACTGAAGACTTCAATTCTAAATTCTTAATTCTACATTCCTTATTGTGCATTGTAAATTATAAATCTAATTTTGTACAGCAAATTGCTTCTCTCTATACACAATTACTGGAAAAAGAGGGTAGCTTGTTGGTGGATTAAAAATGGCAAGTGTGTTTTCCTGGTTGGTTTTTATTTGTCTCCATTTTGTGCTGATGATTTTGTTGTTGATTTTATGCGGCAGGTTTTTCTTTTCTTTTTTTCCCTACCACAAGTTTTTTGTTTTTGAATGTTTGTGTGCAGCATTGCATTTAGTTGAGTGTGTGCGATGCTTATTATTTAATATTTGTCACGGGCCAATGTTACAGTCATAAAAACTTTACATAACAATGAACACTATTGAAATACAACTACAGAACTGTTTTGGAATTGGTAAACTTGGCCACAAATTCAGTTTCGGGCAATTAAACACTAATTCATTCCTCATTTATGCTCCAAATGGTACAATGAAAACCTCCTTTGCAAAGACATTAGATCTAATATCAAAAAATGAAGCTAAATTAATGCCTGGTGATAGAGTTTATGGCAATAGAGTGACTACTTATCAAATACTTATGGATGGGAATCCTATTCCTAACGAGTCAATTTTAGTAGTAAATGCAGAAGATAATAATTATGATGCTTCAACAAAGATAAGTTCGTTTATCGCGAGTAAAGAACTAAAAAAAAGTTATGATAAGATATACTCAGAATTAGAAACTCAGAAGACTGAATACATAAAGAAATTAAAACAAGTCTCTCAAAGTACAGACTGTGAATCTGAATTTATCAATACTTATAGTCAAACACCAAGGGATACTTTTTGGGAACTACTTTTAGGAATATCGAAAACACTCCTTACAAAACCTGTAACTTATGAATTTCGTTACAACGATATTTTTGACAAAAAAGGAAACGTAAAAAAATTTTTAGAAAAGAATCAATCGTTTTTATCTCAATACATTAGAAATTATAATGAATTATTAAGTAAATCAAAATTCTTTAAAGGTTCCGAGAACTCATTTGGCACTTATCAAGCAAATGAACTCTTAAAGTCAACTAAAGATAATTCTTATTTTGATGCTGGCCACAAATTTGTTCTAAGTGATAATGCCGAGATCAAATCGGCAGAAGAATTAAGTCAATTACTCCAAAATGAAATTACTAGTATTGTAAATGATGAAAAATTGAAAAAATCTTTTGACCAAGTTGACATTGCAATTGGAAATAATTCCGAACTAAGGTCATTTAAAAACGCCATTCAGAAAGACAATCTTTTACTCATCGAACTTGAGAAATATGAAGAATTCAGAAAGAAAGTATGGTTGAACTATGTTTCTCTATTAAAAGAGGAAACAATTGAATTAACAAAGTTTTATAAAAGCAGAAAGAAAGAAATTGAAATTATTATTGAGGAAGCTAAAAAGGAATTTGCAATTTGGGCAGAGATTATTAAAACATTCAATGAAAGATTTTATGTTCCATTTGAAATTAAACTAGTTAATCAAGAAGATGTTGTACTAAAAGAAGTAACAGCTAACCTTGAATTTGAATATAAAGATCCTAACGAAACCCCTGTAATAAAAGACAAAGGCACTCTACTTTCTATACTAAGTAAAGGCGAACAAAGAGCATTCTATATTCTTCAATTACTTTTTGACATTGAGTCAAGAAAACAATTAAATCGAAAGACCCTTTTAGTGCTAGATGATATTGCCGATTCATTTGACTATAAAAACAAGTATGCTATTGTTGAATACATAAAAGAATTGCATCTCAGTAAGTATTTTAGACTATTAATACTTACCCACAATTTCGATTTTTATAGAACAGTTGCTTCAAGGCTTTCATTAAATTGGAACGCGGCATTTATGGTCACAAAAACTGATCAAAGAGAAATTATCTTATTTGAGGGCAGATATAGAAAAGATGTATTCAGCAATTTCAAACAAAACATTTCGAGTGCGAAAATATTCATTAGCATCATTCCGTTTATAAGAAATATTATTGAATATACCGAAGACAGCACAAGCCTTAATTACAAACTACTTACTTCTTGCCTTCACTTAAAGGCTGATACAAACTCCATTAAATGCTTAGATATACTAAATCTCATAAATAGTTGTTTTCCTTCAACAGCAAATCAAAGCATAACCTTTGGAGCAAAAACAATAAAAGATTTAATTTATGAAACTGCCGATTTAATAGAACAAGAAAATCCTATAAACGAAATATTGCTTGAGAACAAAATAGCCCTATCCCTAGCGATTCGACTTAAAGCCGAAGAATATATGATTAGCAAAATTCCAAATGCGGGTGCTTTAGTAATTATTTCAAAACAAACTTCTGTATTATTGAGTCATTTTAAAAAGATAAATAATGATAAACCCACCTTAACAATTTTAGAGCGGGTTAATTTAATGACTCCAGAAAATATTCATGTTAATGCATTTATGTACGAACCAATAATTGACATATCAGTTTTTCATTTAATAGACCTTTACAAAAAACTGAAACAATTAAATTAATTAAAGATAGTTTTAACTGTTGCTGTTACATTGTGGCAACAATATTCAAACAATACAATAATCTCGCAAAACTAAGTAGCAACATTCACGTATAACTTAAGAGATTCCCGCCTGCGCGGGAATGACATTACAATCCCTTTCCTTATTTTTACATATCACATAAACAAAAGAAAGAAAAGTGTAGCACACCTTAAAGGTGTACCACACATTAAGGAGCATAAATGAGCGCAGAAGTAAACAAAATTATTTACTCTATGGTTGGAGTAAGCAAATTCTATAATAACAAACCTATACTAAAAGATATTTACCTATCGTACTTCTACGGTGCAAAGATTGGTGTTATCGGTTTAAACGGATCAGGTAAATCATCACTGCTAAAAATTCTTGCCGGAGTTGATAAGAACATAAACGGAGAAACAGTTGTGTCTCCCGGTTTTACAATCGGCTACCTTGAACAGGAACCGCACGTTGATGAAACTAAAACTGTAAGAGAAATTGTGCAGGAAGGTGTCCAATCAATTGTTGATTTGCTTAGAGAGTACGATGAAATAAATGCAAAGTTTGCAGAGCCGATGGATGATGATGAAATGACAAAGCTTCTTGAACGTCAAGGTGAAGTTCAGGAAAAACTTGAAGCAATGGGCGGATGGGATCTTGATGCACGACTTGAAATGGCGATGGATGCTTTGCGATGTCCGCCTTCAGATACTTTGTGCAAAATTCTTTCCGGCGGGGAAAGAAGACGTGTTGCGCTTTGCAGATTGCTTCTTCAAAAGCCTGATATTCTTTTACTCGATGAACCAACCAATCATCTTGATGCTGAAACAGTTGCGTGGTTAGAACATCATCTGCAAAAGTATGAGGGAACAGTTATAGCGGTAACACACGATAGATATTTTCTTGATAACGTTGCCGGGTGGATACTTGAACTTGACCGCGGGGAAGGAATTCCGTGGAAAGGAAATTACTCCTCGTGGCTTGAGCAGAAACAGGAAAGACTGCGCGTTGAAGAAAAACGTGAAACAGACAGACAAAAAACTTTACAACGTGAACTTGAATGGATTAGAATGAGTCCTAAGGCTCGTCACGCAAAATCGCAATCAAGAATAACTTCGTATGAAAATCTTCTTAAGGAAGAAAAAGAAAAAGGACAAAAAGATCTTGAGCTTTATATTCCTGTTGCAGAGCGTCTTGGCGATATTGTAATCGAAACAGAAAAACTTAGCAAAGCTTACGGCGATAACATTTTAATTGATGATCTTACATTTTCAATTCCACCCGGAGCAGTTGTTGGAATTATCGGAGCTAACGGTGCAGGTAAAACAACTTTGTTCAGGATGATTACAGGAACAGAAAAACCAGATAGCGGAAATATTAAAATTGGTTCAACTGTAAAGTTGTCTTATGTAGATCAATCGAGAGATGCATTGAATCCGGAAAAGAGTATCTGGGAATTAATATCTAACGGCGAAGATACAATAATGCTTGGCAGCAGGCAGGTAAACTCGCGTGCTTATGTTGCGCAGTTTAATTTCTCCGGTGCAGACCAACAGAAAAAAGTAAGTATGCTTTCAGGCGGAGAAAGAAACCGCGTGCATCTTGCAATGATGTTAAAGCAAGGTGCAAATGTTATTCTTCTTGATGAGCCAACAAACGATCTTGATGTAAACACTTTGCGAGCACTTGAAGAAGGAATAGAAAAATTTGCGGGATGTGTTTTGGTAATAAGTCACGATAGATGGTTTTTAGATAGAATAGCAACACACATTTTAGCATTTGAAGATGAAAGCAAAGTCGTTTGGTTTGATGGAAACTATTCCGAGTACGAAGAAAAGAGAAAAGAAAGATTAGGCATAGCAGCAGATCAGCCGCATAGAATAAAGTACAGGCATTTAACAAGAGGTTAAGCTTTTATTTTGCGTCTTAGCGCCTTTTGGCATAGCCATCCCTTTGGGAGCGAGAAACAAAAATCATTTCACGCAGAGACGCAAAGCTACAGAGAAAGAATTAATCAGTTTTGATTTAACGATCTTATAAATAACTAATTACAAATAATCAGGAGAGGCTCGGGTTACACTATGAAAAAATTATTGTTCGTTTTATTTGCTCTTACTTTTATAATTTCTTGTTCTAAAACAGAAGAACAGAAAGTTGAAAACGCAGATCAGCAAACCGTTACTACTCAAGAAGCTCCAAAACCGGTTGTTAGCCAAAGATATGGAGTTAAATCCGGCGTAATTTTTTACGATGCGCCAATGAATACTAAACAAGAACTATACTTCGATGATTACGGCGCAAAAGAAGTTTCCATTACCTCTATTGATTTAGGAATTGCTAAAACAAAATCTATTGATATTAGAAAAGATGGATTCAGCTACACATACGAAGAAGGGAAAACTGAAGGAACTAAAAAAGCATGGTATGCACCAGCTAGTACTGATTTCTCAAAAGCTGATCCAAGAACAATAGAGCGTTATAAAGTAAAAGATCTGGGAACCGAGACTGTTGCCGGAAAAGAATGCAAAAAATTCAGTGCAGAGTTTGGCGGCGCTCCAATGGTTAGTTGGACGTGGAATAACATCCTTATAAAATCCACAACTAAAATGGGCGGAGCGGATTTCGTTATCGAAGCAACTAAAATTCAGGATGGCGGTGTAGATTCTAAAATATTTGAATTGCCCGCTGGTGTGACTTTTAAAGAGATGTAGTTCTGATTTTGCGTCTTGGCGTCTTTACGAGAAACAAAAAAAATTTCACGCAAAGACGCTAAGAAATTGATTTCTATTTTATAAGCATCATTTTTTTGGTTTGAACAAAATTGCCCGCTTTAAGTTGATAAAAATATATCCCGCTTGGAAGTGTAGCATTTACGCTGTAGGATATAGAATGAATACCTGCTTCATAAAATCCTTCAGCTATGGTTTCAATTTCTCTTCCAATAGCATCATACAGTTTGATTGATTGCCAACTGCTGATTGGTGACTGCCAACTGATCTGTGTACTTGGATTGAATGGATTAGGATAATTTTGTTCTAGAATAAATTCTCTTGCTGTAATTTGTTGTTCATTAATTCCCGTTACTATTGAATCCACAATTGAATATGTGACCCATCCATCAATTGTCCGATAAATATGATTCTGATTTATTCCATACGAAATATTGGGATTAAAAAACTCGAAGTTTGTAAATACATCATCCCATGTAGCAAATGTTTGGAGAGTATCCCACAACAAACCGCCATCTGTTGTCTTTACGATACTATATCCATTTATTGCCCATCCCTTTTGGGGTGAAACAAAAGCAAGGTCTAAAACTCCAAAATCAGATAGCAATTCCCAAGTGGTCCCGCTATCAATAGTTTTGATAAGTGAGGAAGAACCGCCAAACATATCTTCTCCAAAAGCGCCAATTATGCAATCAGTACTATTAATAACACATATTTTATCATAATACACAGACTCGTTTAAACCACCCCCTTCAAAATAAGAACGGATCCAAGTTTCTCCTTGATCAGTCGTTTTATAAATGTAACGAATCTGTGTTATGCCCCAGGGACTAGAATTTGTAAAACATAAATATCCGATTGAATCTTTATAAAAAGAGATATCGTATATTTGTCCTAAGGTATCAGTTACCAATTCCCAATTCTGCCCTTGATCAACACTTTTATATAAACGACCACTATCGTCAGCAAAACCAATTGAATCATTTGCAAATTCAATATCATACCCGTAAAAGGCTAAGGGAAATTCATATTCTTGTACCCAATTTAATCCACCATTACTTGAACGAAGAAGAGTATTCCTCAAACTAAGCCAGCCATTTTGTTCATCAACAAAAGTAATTTTTCCGGATGTGTCTATTCGCGAATCATAGATTCTAATCCAATCTGTACCTGAATTTGTTGTTTTCCACAAGTACCCGTTGGTGCTTAAAATCCAGCCGTTGTGATCGTCAAGAAAAAATATATCGCTGTATTTGTGTGGAGATTGTGGTAAGGAGCTTGTACTAAATAATACTACAAGCAAAAAAACTATTGTAAACCGGTTCATTTTATTCCCTTTTAAAATGGTGGATTACTAAACAAATATTATAAGCGATTATAAGATAACAATCGCCATTGCAATGTCAACCTTCCAGAATCTACTTTCTATACTGCTTTATAAACTCTTCAACCTCAGGCAAGCCGCCTTGATAAATTAAATAACCATTGCTTGGTTCGCGTTCTGTAATTTCTCCTGCAATTGGAGTTAACATTATTTCTTTTACTTTTTCTAAATCAGTTGTTTGTCCCAGTGCCCAGCCTAATTTTACATAAGCAACTTCCGGCAGCATATTGGCAGCAGGCACAACACCAAGCTCCATCATGTCTCTTCCGGTATCATAAACATACATTTGAACATAACCCCAAAGAGTCTGTACCGTCATATAAACAGCAACATTTTTTTCTCTTGCTCTTTTTAATGCAGGATACATTGGTTTATTCACATGCCCAAGTCCCGTACCTGCAATTACAATCCCTTTGTAACCATTATCAACTAATGAATCAATGATATCCGGCTGCATATTTGGATAGTAGTAAACAATTGAAACTTTTTCTTCAAACACAGGATTGATTATTACCTCTTTATCATCTCTTCTTCTTTTATAATCTTCACGCAGCGGAGTGATTTTTTCATGACTAACCATTGCGATTGGAATATCACCAATAGTTCTAAAAGTAGAACGATAACTTGAGTGCATTTTTCTTACTCGTGTTCCTCGATGAAGTAAACCATACATATCAGATGTTGGACCAAACATGCAAACCATTACTTCAGCGATATCACTTTCGGTGGCAGACTTAACTGCGTGAATTAGATTTGATGCTGCATCAGAAGATGGGCGATCACTTGAACGTTGTGAACCAACCATAACAATCGGTACCGGAGTGTTTTGAACCATGAAAGATAGTGCTGCAGCGGTATGATGCATTATATCAGTTCCATGTCCAATAACAATTCCCTGCACTCCGCTTTCAATTTCTTTTCCAATTGCTTCCGCTACACCCTTCCAATGCTTTGGTCCGATGTTCTCACTGAATTCTCCGTAAAGTTTTTCAGTTTCGAGGTTGCAATAATCTGCAAGCTCCGGCACAGATCCGTAAAGTTCTCCCGGAGAAAATGCCGGAATAACAGCCCCGGTTCTATAATCTAAACGGGATGCAATTGTTCCTCCTGTTCCTAAAAGTTTAACACGTGGCTTTTTAGGATCGTAAGGAAAATCCTTCTCGGGAATTTTATATTTTGCTTCGCGTCTTCCAAAGATTTTTATGTCTTTTATTTTTTCTGCAGCAATGCCAATGTTATAACCAATCGGCATTTTAAGAACGATGTGAAATTCATCCGCAGTTTCAGAGCGGGGTAAAATTAATCCTTTAAAACTTCCTTCGTCTGTAAGAATTTCTACATCACTCCAGATTGGTGTTTTAAATTTTTGCAGAGTGTTTAGTGCAACTCCACGATAACCTTTATAATCTTCATTATTAATGGATGACATTATTTAACTCCTTTCGCAAAACCAATTTTATCCGCAATAACTTTTGCTGAAATTCTGCCGCGAAGTTTTTTCATGATCAATCCCATCAACAAAATATTCTTACTTCCCTGATTATAAATTGTCATCTTATCGCATTCTGATTTGGCAATATTAATAATTTCATCAACTTCTTTTTCATTTGCAGGAATTTGAATTACTTCTTCCGTAAAAACGCCGAGCTCTGCGACTGTTTTTAATGTTGTAAGCAAAGCATCTTTCGGAATTTTTCCTTCTGCATATGATTTAAGAATTTCTTCAAACATACTTTCGTTAAGCCACTCCGTTGTAACCCCGTGCTTTTTTAATCTCTTGGGATATTGAATTAAAAATACTGCAACCGTAGTTGGATTTATTTTCCAATCGTTTACAGCTTTCTTAAAAAGCTCTGCATATTTAGAGACTGAAAGTTCTTCAATCGTGTCTTTAGGAATACCAAGTTTGATGTACCATTCAATTCTTTTCCAGAATTGTTCGGGTAACCATGATTTTATCTGTTCAATTTTTTCTTTAGTAATTTTTTTCGGCGGAAGATCTGTATCTGGGTACATTCTATCCGCACCGGGAAGAATGCGTTCAAAACCGTTTGTTCCATCACTCATTGCTTGTCGTGTTTCAGATGGGATTCCTATTGTTGCTCCTTTAGCACGAATGATAATTTCATTAACAGCCATTTTAACATCATCTTCACTTCCCCAAACAATAATCATCGTATCGTTATCTGTTGCGTTAGTATGTTTTTTAACTTTCTGCCAATCTGCAGAAGTTATTGTATCGCTCTTGCTATCCGAATGAATAATGTTTGGAATAGTGGTTAAGCAGGCAATAACTCTTACACGATCAGAAATTTCCTTTGAGAAATATGTATCTGTTTGTGTTTGCCAGTGAAGCAAATCTTTAAAACCTTTTAGGACAACCGTACTTAATTTCATTCCGGAATCAGCAGCATTTTTAAGTGGTGCGTAATGAACTTTCTTTAATAGTTTAGTTATGTCATAAGATTCTGCTTTAAAAGTTTCGGGTGTGATTCCTCGTTTCTTTAATTCTTCTCTCAATCGTAAAAGATTCCATTGTCTCATTGCTTCATTATAAGTAAGAAGCGGAATCAATGTAATCTGAGGAACACCTTTTATCTCAACACGAGTTCCACCTTCAACACTAACATTTACATCTTCGCGAGCAGCTCCCATTCCACGGCGAACTTTTTGTGTGCTTCTTACAAGTTTACTGCATTGCCATGCAACTTCTGCAACTTCTTGTGGGGTGCGCATTACCGGTTCTGTCACCGTTTCGATAAGCGGCATTCCAAGTCTGTCTGTTAGATAAACTCTATCATGACCAATATCAGAAACTTCTCTGCACGAATCCTCTTCAATCGACATCTGAACAATTTTAACTTTTCTATCTTTGTAAGGAATCCAACCATCAAGTGCATAAATTGCTGTGCGTTGAAATCCTGTTGGAATACTTCCATCCAAATATTGTTTACGTGCAATGTGAATTTCATCTACAACATTGCAGTTGTACAACATTCCAATTCCGATTGCTATCTCAAGTGCATCTTCATTAATTAAAAACGGCGGAGTGTCATCCATTTCGTAAGTACAAACGGTTTCTCGTTTGATGTGATAGATAATATTCTTCTTTGTTTTAAATTCCATCAATGCTGTGCCATCATAAACTCCCATTTCAGATAGAGTGGGACGCATATGACGCAGAATTTCTGCATCAAATTCTCTTGTGTACTTTCCGGCAGGACATCGGCAGAAAAGTTTTTTCTCAGTAAGCAGTTGTTGATGAATTTCTAATCCTGATTTGAATCCGACTGTTTTATAGTCGTCTTCTGTCATTTCATTGAAGGGTTTGAAGATAAAATCGTACATAAGTGTGTCGCAGTAAATATTTTATAAAAAA
Source organism: Ignavibacteriaceae bacterium (assembly GCA_041738675.1). Lineage (GTDB taxonomy): Bacteria > Bacteroidota > Ignavibacteria > Ignavibacteriales > Ignavibacteriaceae > IGN3. Next base: position 22,992 of record JBGSPH010000039.1, on the reverse strand, counting down.
TAGTACAATGATTTTTATGATGATTAAGATTAATTAAGATCAGCGTATATCATAAAAAATCATAACGATCAGTGTGCCATTGACTTAGACTACTTGTTAAACTTTGAGAAATAATCCTTGAACATATCTTTATGAACCATAAAATCCATAATCTTTAACTTTACATAATCTTCGTGATAGAAGTAATAACCTTTATCTCCGGTATTGTGTGAGCCGGCGCCGGAATCTTTAATCAAGAACCAGGTTTTGCCGTCTAATTCTTCATACCCGATCAAATGAATTCCATGATCATCAGTTGTTGTTTCATTACTAAAACGGAATTGTCTTGAATTTTCATCTATGTACTCAGAAGGAATATCAAACGTTGGAACAACTGCGCACTTTGTCCAGCTATCATAACCGGCTTCACTAACATCACCACCGATTGCAAGTGTGTAGCCATTTTTAATAGCATTCTTTAACACTTTCATAAAATCGTCAAGCGGTACGTTATAATAATCTTTGTTATGCCACCAGTTATCAGGTACTTCGTACTCAACTTGCTGCCAGTAAGGCTGCTGCATATACGAAAGAACATCAACATAATCATCAGTGTTAAGTTTTAAATAATTTGATAAATACTCTTTGGGAGAATATTTCTTGCCATCAATAACTACTTCTGTGGGTGGTGTTCCCAGATAATGATTTAGAATTGATTTTGTAACTGAAACAACTTCATCTTCATTCCAGGCATTAATTGTTTTAACATTTTGCAGATAAGTCTGAATTTCTTTTACCATTTCACTATGATCGTGATACACTTGACCAGGTAATAATCCAGTACAAACATCTGCAGGAACAGCGCCGTACATTTTATAAATTCTAGTAACAGCATTTGCTTCCGAGCCTTCTTCAACAATCGATTTGCCGCGTGTGCCAATAAACTCTTTAACTTTTTCAACATACTCCCAATAAGCAGTATAAATTGGAGAAATACTAACTTGCTTTCCCGTTAAACGATAAACTTCAGATTCAAAAAATGAAGTAGTTGAAAACGACCAGCAGGTTCCTGTTTGACCTTGTGAAACCGGATCGTTGTGCCAGTAATATTTAAATTCTTCTTTTGATTGGGGATAGTTCATCCCTGTAAAATCCAGTTTAAAGCTTCTCTTTTTTTCTTTAGTAGGACTGTTGAATTCATCAATTCCCTTTTTAATTTCCTGATAGAATCCTGGTTTTGGCTCTACAAAAACACCTTTGTTTTTTTCTTGTGGTTTAATAATGGATGCAAACAAAATAATTAAAAATGCGAGAAGAGATATAAATGATTTCATAACCTGTTCCTTAGATAATTAATAGAAACATTATAAAAATTGCAATTCAAAATTAGGGATAATGGGAAAGAGTGTGAAGTGAATTATTAAAAATAAAAATTCCCGGCAAAATTGAAGGAGGCAACAAACAATCCGCCGGGAATATAAAGCGACTAAGACAGCATTACTAATACGAGATATCGCTTATTTCAATCATCTCTGTTTTTTTATCATATTTCTGTAAGTAGTCAACAAACTCTGCATTTAAAAATTTCTGATGAGTTTTTTCATAAACCTTTAAATATTTTTCTACTTGTTTATGTGTAAGGGTACTCTTCATATAGTTTTTCTTTTCATTATCATCAAAAAAGATTCGATAATAAAAAAGTTTTACCGGTTTGGATTTTGCTTTGGCAGCAATCGGTTTTTTAATTGATTTTTTTACTGGCATTTTTTCCTTCTCCAATTAATTCGTTGGATTAAACTTTTCCATTTTTCTTAAGGATATCTCTTGCAATAATTCCCTTTTGAATTTCATTCGTTCCTTCAAAGATTCTGTTAATGCGTGAATCTCTATAAAATCTTTCGATGGGTAGTTCCTGTGAATAGCCCATTCCACCATGTATTTGAACTGCAAAATCAACAATCTTATCTAAAGATTCAGAGCAGTAATATTTTACTATCGCAGATTGCCTTGATATGTCTTTATGCAAATCATAATCAACAGCAGTGCGATAAACAATTGATTCCATATTGTAAATCATAACAGCTATCTCTGCAAGCATAAATTGTATTGCTTGAAAATGTGCTATCGGATGATCAAACTGAATGCGTTCTTTTGCATACTTTGCAGAAAGCTCAAGTAGTTCTTTTGAAACACCCATACATGCAGCGCCAAGTCCAAGTCTGCCGGCATCCAAAGTTTTCATAGCGTAAATAAATCCTCTGCCGTCTGTGCCGATTAAGTTTTCTTTTGGTATGTGTACATTTTCAAAACTTAATGGATTTGTTACGCTTCCTTTAATTCCCATTTTCTTTTCAGGCGGACCAACCTTAAATCCCGGAACATTTGTATCCACAGCAAAAAGACTAATTCCTTTTTCAGTTCTTGCAAACAAAGAAATAAAATCTGCTATACCTCCGTTTGTTATCCAGAGTTTTTCACCATTAATAATCCACTCATCACCAACTAAATCTGCTTTTGTTTTTAAATGAAAAGAATCTGAACCGGCTTGTGCTTCAGTTAATCCAAATGCCGCAATCTTTTCACCCGAAGCAAGAGGTGGAATAAATTTCTTTTTTTGTTCTTCACTTGCGCCGTTAAAAATTGCATTAGTTCCTATAGATTGATGAGCTCCAATAAATGTTGCAGTACTCATGCATCCACGTGCTATTTCTTCCTGCATAATGCAATAACCAACTTCACCAAATCCGCCGCCGCCATATTCTTCGGGAAAAGATATTCCTAAAAAACCAAGCTCAGCCATTTTTGTGATAAGTTCTGTAGGAATTTTTGCTTCTTCATCAATCTTGGCCGCGATAGGTTTAATTTCATTATTGGTGAAATCACGAACCATTTCACGGAGCATGATTTGTTCTTCGGTAAACTTAAATTCGAACATTGGTAAGAAGCCTTCTTTTTATTGTCACTTGTTATAGTCAAATAATATTCCATAAAGATTCTTGCGCTAGCTTGAAAAAACAAACATAAAAGAAGGCAAATTGGTTCATTCTTTTCAAATCAAAGAAGGGAAAGCATGGCTGTTCTTAATTGTGAGAAGTAGGATTTTATTTTAGATGAACTGAACTTTCTTCTTCAGAGGTAAATATCTGGGCATTACCTTTATATTTAGTTGTAACATCGTAAGAAAAACTATAAAACTTATCAGTCTCTAAAGTGATTCTTTCAGAATTAAACTCGCAAAAATGTTCGACCCCATCAGGAGTTCTTGTGGTAATCATTAATGTTTTATTTGTTGCAGAAGGATTTTTAATCAAAATCTTTATACTGATTTTATAGACGAACCCAACAACAGTTCCAGAAGTAACCTCACCATTTATTACAAAGGGTGGCACTTCAATATTTTTTATAATCTCGGCACTGGGAAATAATAAATTAAAATCCTTTGCGAAGTTATCTTGTGCAAACAAGGGCAAAGAAAAAATGATCATAACGAGATTGATAAAGACGAAGTTTGATAAAACTTTTTTCATTTTAAAGTTTAAATTCAATTGTTGATAATCTTGATCTAGTCATAATTTATATCAGAAAATTGAACTGCTTTATTCGTCCCTCTTAACAGTTTCCGGAGAAAACGCCGGCAAGCAAACAGCAATATATTCTACAGTTTCTTCGTAAGGTGTGCTGTATTGTATCCACTCGCCTTTTTTAGTTAAGATAGCAGAGCCTGCTTTTATATCAATTACTTCTTTTTCTGTTTTAACTTGTAAGATTCCTTTAATCACAACTGTGTATTCATCAAACTCAGGTCTCTGACCCGGTTCAACCCATCCTTGCGGACTTGTCATTTTTGCGATGCTAACCGCTTCGGTTTTTGAGTTAACTCTTCCAAAATATTCTTCAATTATTTTAGGTTTATTTCCTGCCGCTTCAATAATTGTTGGATTGCTAATTAATATTGGCATTTTATTCTCCGCTAATTTTTCTTTGCACTTACAAGATAGAAAATAACCGAGGTTGTAAAAACTGTTCCGGAATCTTTTTCTATTTGCTTTTTAATCTTATCAATTCCTTTTTGATATTCTTCATCAGATAAATTTGCAAGTTGAGAACTGTGGTGTTTATTTAAAAAAGGATCATTCAAAACTTCATTACCTATCATTTGGTGATGTACTTTTTCAACAACTTTAATTTCAATATCGGCAAACCTTTCTATTGTTAATATTTTTTTTAATGATTCTAACGAAAGGAATCTTTTCAAATCATTTTCATAAACCGAATCAAAGTAATCATATACATACCAGTCTTTATCAATATGCGGATCAACACCAAAAACAGCAATCGTTCCATTGCTTGTTAATGTGCGCTTGCACTCTGCTATAAAATTTTCTTTATCCGGAAAATGATGAATCGCGTTTACACAAAATATCAAATCAAAAAAATTATCTTTAAATGGAACCTGAACCGCATCAGCATTAACAAAGTTAAGATGTAATTTACCAGATTTTGCAATTTTCATCATATTAAAAGAATAATCTAATCCGAAAACTTTGTTGCTCACTTCTTTAAGCGAACTAATCCATCTTCCTGTTCCGCATCCGGCTTCCAAAATAGTTTTGTATCCATTTGATTTGATGATGCTCTTTAAATTTGATTCAATATCGGTAAGGTAATTTTCAACATATCGTTTATTATAAGTTGCAGCAATTTTAGAGTAGTCGGTTCTTTGCATTTTGTAAGAATTCATAATTATTTCATTCTTAAGGTAAAAATTAGAATTAGCATACTCAAGAAATTATAAAAATTTTGTTGTAAACAAAGATCATCCTTTTTAGATTAAACCGTGTTCAAATACCATTATCTTAAACCATTAAAAGGAGGCTCTATGAATAAACTATTTTCACTCTTCGTTGTTCTTATTATTATTTCTTCAAACATATTTGCGCAGGATGTGGAAAAAGTTAAGGCAAAGATCGAGGAAATGAATAAGGTTTTCACACAAGCAATGATTGATAACGACATGGACAAAATGTTATCTATGTACACTGATGATATTATTTCTATGCCTAGTTACCAGCCAACTGTAAAGGGAATTGCTAAAGTCAGAGAGCTTAGCGAAATGCAGGCACAATCAGGCTGGAAAACAACACACTTTGTACTTTCAATTACCGATATAATTGTGCAAGGAAATCTTGCCATTGAAATTGGAAATTATGATATGAAAATGTCCGGACCTGATATGCCTGAGTGGGCAGACAATGGAAAGTATCTCACAATCTGGGAGGAACAGCAAGATGGTTCTATGAAAATAAAAGTTGAAACCTGGAATACTGATACAAACCCATGGCAGCAAATGGAAGAGGCAAAACAAGAAGAAATGGAAAAAGTGGAATAGACTTTGGCAATTCGGTCATTATACTGACTCAATTAACGTTAATTGAGTCAGTATGATGACTAATTTAATGATTTTATCCAAACATTTTAATCAAAACTTCTTTTCTATAATTAAAAATCTCATTTATCTTTTTTGATATTACAAGCGTGTTAATTATCTGTCCTAAAAATCCAAACGGAACAACGTAGCTTACAATGTCTTCCATCATTACTCCGCCATCCTCTACACTTGTAAAGATATGCTGATGGTGCCACATTTTGTACGGACCAAACCTTTGTTCATCTACAAAATAGTTTGGTTCGCTAACATGAGTTATTTCTGTAACCCATGTTTGTGGAATATTTAATAAAGGACGAACGAAATATGTGATGATCATTCCAGCATACATTTTCTCCGGCAACTCTGTTCTAACCTCAAAGTTTAGCCAGGGCGGAGTGATTTTAGATAAATTTGCCGGATTTGAAAAAAATTTCCAGGCAGTTTCTAAAGATATTGGTAATTTTTGTGACGTTTTTAGTTGATAAAGTTTCATAACCTTTTCATATTATTGATAGTCTTTTAACAAAATATTAGGAACAATAATTCCCGTCTTATGAATATAACTTCTATCGGAGAAATTCTTTTTGATATTTATCCGAACCACAAACGACTTGGCGGTGCCCCGCTTAATTTTATCTATCACGTTAAAAAATTAACAGACAACGGAAATATTATTAGTCGCGTTGGCAAAGATGTTCTTGGCAACAAAGCTATTAACGACCTTAAACATTCAGGTTTGTCTTTTGATTTTATCCAGCATGATAATCTTCATCCAACAGGAATGGCTTTGGTAACTTTAGATGATTCCAACAATCCAAAATTTAAAATAGAACCGGATTGCGCTTACGATTTTATAGAATTAAATGACGAAAATAATAATTTGATTACTGCAGACACTGATTGTCTTTACTTTGGAACACTTGCACAACGATCTGATATTTCCCGAAGTACAATTCAATCATTTTTTAATCGTGGATTTAAATATTTTGCTGATCTAAACCTCCGCCAGAATTTTTATGATGAAGAAATTCTTAAGACATCGCTTGAAGCTGCTGATTTTGTAAAAGTTAATTATGATGAAATGCATATTCTAAATGATTTTTTTGTGCAGATTGAATATTCTACAGAACGAGTTGCTTATGAACTTATGGAAAAGTTTAACATAAAAATGATTGCGGTTACACGCGGTAAAGAAGGCTCATCAATTTTTGAAAATGGAAAAAGATACAATCATTCTATTGATGATGTAAAAGTTGTTGATACAACAGGCGCCGGAGATGCTTTTGCTGCAATACTTTGTGTAGGTTATTTACACGGATTAGAAATTCCATACATTAATAAACTTGCAAATGATTTTGCCGCTGAGATTTGTCAGTTTGAAGGCGCATTGCCAAAGTACGATAGAGTTTATGAAAGCTTTAGAGAACAGATGGGATTTTTTTAGGATATTTTTTATCAAAGGGGAAAATTTAATCTAGCCTCCTGGCGAATAATTTGAAAAGAACACGATAACTAAAATAGTAAGTCCAATTAATGTTAGCGTTATTGTTCCGCCCAAATCAAATCTGGATTCTCTGATTTTTTCAACCTCATTCATCCCGATAGATTTTGTATTTGTACCTTGATACACAATTAAAGAATCCCCAACTATTTTAACATTAGTGGTATCATCTTTTTCAACTACAAATTCTTTTCCATTCTTATAAACTACTTTTATATCATTCATAGCTTCAAGCTTATTATAATCATCCTTCGGCACTTCAAAGAATGAATGGCAACCTGTTAACAATATTGCCATTGACAGAAGAAAAATCCTCAACCTAAAAATAAAACTTGAATCTTTCATTTACGATTTCTTTATTATATCCTATGTCTCTCAATAAGCTCATCAGGAATTCTTGTTGGTCGGCCGGAAGAAAGCGATACAAGAGTGTAAAGCATTTTGCCTTCCACACAAATTTTATTTGTAGCTTTATTATAAACCCAAACATTAATTGTAACCTGGGCACCGCTCCAATCTCCAACTTGTGTTTTTACTAAAGCAATGTCACCAAATTTTAATTCACGTTTATATTTAAGATGAACTTCACTTGCAAACCAGTTTAATCCTTTGCTAATATATTCTTCCATTGGAGCTTTATAATTATCCCGCATCTGTATAAATCTTGCTGTCTGTATGTAATCAAGATATTTAGAATTATGAACGTGATTGTTCATATCAATATCATCAGGACGAACAATTATTTCGGTTTCAAAAATTGAATTTGTGTTTTTTTCTTTATCCATCAATCACAGCTCTAAAAAGTTTTTTAGTAAAGTTAATCCTGCTTCACCAGACATTTCGGGATGAAATTGAACGCCATATGCATTTTCATTTTCAATTGAAGAACAAAAATTAATTGCATTTGTACTAGTTGATGTGGAAATATCACTTTTGGGTAAATAATATGAATTGTTAAAAAAGAATTCTGTGTTGTCCTCTATTCCCTTAAACAAAATACTGTGCTTGCAAAATTTTACCCTGTGCATTCCCTTATAAGAAGATTCATCAACCGTATCTTCAAACTTTATTGCTGTTCCTGGAAAAAAACCAAGACAGGAAAAATTTCCCTCAGTGGAATAGTCCGCCATTAACTGCATCCCAAGCCCTATTCCCAGCATAGGTTTTTTAACCACACGCAATATTGAGTACAAATTAAGAAGTTGAATTTTTTTCATTACTGATAAGGCGCTTCCGCAGCCGGCAAATATAATTTTATCAGCACTGCAAATATCCAATTCGTTTTTTGATACTTTATAATCATTTGTAATTTTACTTATCGATGCTGCAACTTCATTGATGCAAACATCGCCGTAATCAACTATTGTAACCATGTCTAAAAATAAATTCCGTTGTTTTATAAATCTGAAAGAGTAAAATAATCTTTGATGGTAAAATAGCAATACTATATAAGTATTTTAAATTTATCAGAGAGAAGTTTTAATTCAATTTTTAAGTGCAGTTTTTATCAAGTAATAAATCAGTTTATTTCTACAGATATCCCTCAATATTTAATTAGAGCATAAAAAAGTACTGGTGATTTTACTATTTGAGTAACAACATTTTTTTTGTCTGATTAAAATTTCCAAGAACTAGTTGATAAAAATATATTCCCGATACCGGATTTTTGATGCTATGCCCCAGATTAAAATCAACTTCGTAACTTCCGGCATTTCTGTATTCGTTAACAACTGTTGCAACTTCGTTACCAAGAACATCAAATACTTTTAATATTTGCCAACTACCGACAGGAGACTGCCAACTAATTTTTGTACTAGGATTAAATGGATTAGGATAATTCTGAAACAAAATAAAATCATTAGGAAGTGTTTCCTCATCCACAGAAGTTGAAGATGTAAATTCATAAGCACCGATATCAATACCATTTCCTTGTGGACGAGCTATACCATCTTTATCAATAGTCGGTGCATTAACACCACTGCCTGCATCTATTGCGGGACTTGTTTCATTTAAATGATAATTCCCGACACCTCCGGATGGATTAACAAAGTAGTTTGATGCCTGGCTCATTGTAATTTCTATATTATGATCGTAAGTCACTCCACCTGAAAAGGAAAAATCTGTAGAAATATTATTTCGAACAATTACTCCTGATGAAGGCGTTCCGTTTTTATGATCAGTAACCATAATCCATGGATCAGGTGAGGGAGTTAAATCATTATCGACAACAGTATTATTTATTATAGTACAATTAATAGCTCCATAGAATGAGATTCCATGCCAGTGATCTGTTATTATCAGATTATTTTCAACTAACCAGTTCTCAAACATTCCGTCGAACAGACCAACTCCTTGCATATTACCTTTGTATGGTTGGTTTTCATCTTCGTAGTTGATTATCGTGTTTCCGCGAAGAACAATATTTTTTACAACTCCAGTTCCAACACCATCGGAACCGACTGACCATGATTGAAATCCATCATCGTGATTATCATCAACATCGTAAGAATTCTTTATTGTGTTGTATTCATATACTACATCATCACCTAATCCACGAATTCCATCGCCACGAAAATCAGAAATGATGTTTCCTGATATTAATGAATTTGATGCATCGCTTCCAATTCCATGATCGACGGCAGTTATTGAATTATTTAACACATTTATATTAGTTCCCTCCATTGAAATACCATTGCCAGTAAGCGCCAGCCACTCCGTTTCTGTCCAGCCGGTGATATCATCTGAATAATTAATAATACAATTTTTGATGGTAAGATAACTGCCATCTAAGTTGACAGCATTTTTTCCATCGGCACCGCTGGTATAGCGTGGTTTAATATTAACTCCAACTAAATTCCAGTAGTTGCTGTTATTGAAGTTGATACTTGTAAAAACGACGTTGGCTCCGGCATTCGCACTTATCGTTACTGCGGAACTATTATTTTTTCCCGAGATTGAAAGATTACCATACGAACCACTCAAAAGTGTAATTGTATCTCCGCCTTGAACATTGTTAATAGCGTTTTGTAATTCTGTTGAATTACTCACAATGAATTCAGTTGCATTTGCTGACTGATTATTGAGCAATAAAGTAATTCCTAAAAGAAAAAAATAATATGATGTTTTCATTTTCATTATTCCTACTTAATTAGCAACATAGATTTTGTCTGACTAAAACCCCCCGCTTGCAGCCGATAGAAGTACACTCCGCTTGATAAACCCGCGAAGTTGAAAACAACCTCATAATTTCCAACAGATTTGTATTCATCAACTAATGTAGCAACTTCATTTCCTAAGACATCAAATACTCTTAAGCTTACTTGCGAGATACTGGATACTTGATACTTGATCTTGGTAGTTGGGTTGAATGGATTAGGATAATTCTGAAATAAGTGAAATGACTGAGGAACATTTTCTTCGGCAACTTCGGTTGTTCCTGAGAATTCATAACATCCAATATCAAAACCACTTCCTTGTGGACGAGTAACATTATCTAGATCTTCAAACACTGTTGGAAGAACTAAATTTGTACCAGCATCCACTGCTTGTGCATTCTGCAAAAGATAAAAATTATTGTTTGGGTAATTAACGAATATCTGGATTCCTGGATCGGCGATCATTGAATGGAGATCATATCCCATTGATTGCCATTGACTCAAAGTCATATTTGAATTTCCATCATCATCACTCAAACGATTTACAACAAGATTATAATCACTAACAAATCCTTGTTTTGATTCTTCATCCAAACAGATGCTTCCTCTAAAACTGTGATTATTTATTAATATATTATTGTACAAAGTGTTTCCTGTTGAACCATTCACAATTAAAACAGCCCATCTGCCATCATTTGGATGAATAACTGTGTTATTAAATACTTTATTATTCTTTGATGCATCACCACCGTCGATTTGATACATCGCAATTCCGGTTGCGTGATTATTATAAATCAGGTTGTTAAAAATTTTGGAATCCTGAACTCCATCCATATTTATAGCAGATCCACCACCATAACCGTTATCGTGAATAATATTTCCTTCAACCACTGCATTGCTGATGATTCCATCTCCGCCCATTGAAATATCACCGTTCATATGGATCCCGCATCCGTTATTATTGAATGAATGATTATTCCTGATGATTGCCCGGTCACTGCTGTTGGAAAGATAAATACCATGCTCATCTTCACTATAAGAACAGGAATTATTCTCAATTGTAATATCATCTGTGAATCCGGTGAATATTCCCCAGCGATAGTTGTTGTGGCAATTGCTATTTCTGATTATGACGAAATCCGAAAGAACAATTCTTATTCCTGCTCTTGGTTGATCGGTCACTTCAAAACCGTCAATTACAATCCATTCAGCATTTTCAATATTGATCCCATCAGGTGTGACTGTGTTTCGAACATCAATAACAATATTACTCTCGATTGCTTTAAATACAATTGGGTGACTTTGAGTTCCATTTGCCCGAATATCAAACCCAACGTAGTTTCCTTCAAGAACCAAAACTGAATCGCCTGCCGAAACTAAATATGCAGCATATTGCAAAGTTGCAAATGCATTTTGAGGAGTTAGACCGTTGTTGCTGTTGTTTCCTGATTCGGAAACGTAGTAAGTGGTTTGAGAAAAAATTAAAGATGGTACTGAAATGACAGTAAGAAATAATTTTAAAAAGTACTTAATCATTTTGGGGCCTTTAATGTTAAGCCTTAACTCCCAATTTAAGTACCATAAATACAATAATTAAGTGATCTTAATATTATTCAAAAATCATTTAATCGAAACATAGGTACGACATTTCTAGCGTCATAAATCGTCTAAGTAAGTTTGATTGGAAAAATTTACACGGCAAATCCGGTCAACTTTTCTTCAAAAGCCTTAACAAATCTAAACGGAGATTTGTTATCCTTATTTAGATAAAGCGATGGTTCGATAAGTTCCAGTTCAATTAAAGCAAATTCATTTTCTTTTGTTCTAACTAAATCAACTCTGCCATAAAGCGGAATAGTGGAAAGTTTTTTTATGATGTTTTCTGCAATTAATATTAATTCAGAGGATACTTTGAATGGCTGAATATTTCCTCCATGTTCTTCCTGAACGCGGAAATCATTTTCTTTTGGTTTCTTCAAAACTGAATGACTGAACTTTCCATTAAAAAAGAATAAAGAATATTCGCCTTCATCAATGATGTTTTTTAAAAACGGTTGAACCATAAACTCTCTTGATGCAAATATTTTTTCTAACTGTCCAAGGTTTTTATTTAATTTTTCTCTTGTTAATCTGAAAGTGTTATCAGCATTTGCGCTAATGTTTGGTTTTATAATTATCTCATCCGTATTAAGTTTTTCAAAATATTCGTCCGCCAAATTTATGTTAAAACTTTTCTCCCAAATCGTGTCAACTATTTTTACACCTTTCTGTCCAAGACCAAAGAGATAATTTTTATTCATGTTCCACTTCATCAAATCAAGGTCATTTTCCAGGTGAGAAACATTATTAATCTTTTCTAAAACACTAATAAACTTTTCAGAATCATTTTGGTAATCCCACGTTGATCTAACAATAACGGAATCATAATCACTCCAGTTTACATTTTCTTTTCGCCAGGATATTTCTTCGGCTATCCAGCCAATATTTTTCATTGGTTCAATTAAAAGTTTATCATAGGTAAAAAAGTTTTCAAGGTTGTCTGTTGATAGAAAGGCTACTCGTTTTTGCATAAATAATTTTAGTTTTATTAAATAAAATATTTTAACGGCACGAAGTTATAGGTTAGAAACTGAATTACAAAAATTATTTCTTTAACTTTGCACGTCGATGTAGAGAAAATAAAAACTAAAAAGAGAGACCTCTTCTGTGGAATGGATTATACTGATTCTATGGCTTTCCATAATAAATGGCGGACTTGGCGGGCAGTATGTTTTAAACTGGATGGCAAATCAGCCTAAGTATACTGGCGGAGATAAGGTTGATATATCTGCGGGTGTAATGACATGGTGGAGAGAAATTTCAAAACTTTTATGGGCTGTAATTGCAGTTATTATTGAACTCATCCGCGGCAAAAAAGCAAAATATTTGTGGCCGGGATATCTTTCATTATCTACCATTATCGTTTGTGCATTTACTGGGGTAATAGAAAACATTGGTTTCTTTTATCTGCCTAGGAATTATTCGCCACACATTTTTGCTCCTTACGTAAATGTCTATCTTGCTTTTCTTCCTTTTTTTGGTAAGATGATGTTTAATGCACCGATCCGTAAAGAGCATTGGATTGGAATCTCTTTGGTAATTGCCGGACTCGCGACTCCTCACATTCCATGGTTATTAGGTTTTGCACAAGATAGTCATAATGCTCTTGATCTAAATGCAATTATCTGGATTTTAATCATTAATGGATGTTTACTTTCACAACAGGTATTAAATAATAAAACCGTTCAAACTGCACTGCCTGGCGTTGGACCGAATGCACTTGTATTGTGGAGAGAAATCTGGAAAATGATTTTTATTTCATCAGCAATTTTTATAATACCTATTATCGGCAATATGATGAATGCAAATATGCCGGATAGTGTAAGCTCTACAAAATTTGAAACAAGAGTGTTAAAGAAAGTTGATGAAAACAAAAAAGAATATTTGCTTAACTACTATACAAAATCAGATAATAATTATGTTTTAAAATCTGAAGTCTCTGAAAATGAAGAATTGAAAATTAAAGAGATTATAAAAGCAACAGAATATCATCAGTTCTTTTCTTTGTTTGATGGAAGCATAATACCAAATAACTGGCTACCAATACTTTTTGTGATAGCCGCAGGATTAACAGGATATATTTATAGTTTTGGATTTTTTAAACTTTCAAAATTTTCTGCGCATTTTTGGGTTCCTTACACAAACCTTTGGTTGGCGTTTTTACCATTTGTAATGCTATTGTTTGGTAAAGACGTAACTATTTACCAGATTCTTGGCGCCGTTGTTGTAACTGCTGGTTTGATGATTGGTGTGATGGATCATAGAAGAAATAAAGTTGAAGAGATTGAGAAGAAAAATAAATTATAACTAAATTGTATAAAATATTTTAGGAGTTAGATGGATTTACGTAGAAGAGCATTCGGACTAGCACTAGGCTTAATGCTTGGTTTATCATTCCTTTTAGGAAATTTCTGGCTATTATTTATTGATTCACAGGGAGACTTTTTTTCTAAGTTTTCTTCTTTCTTTTTTGGGTACACCTTTACCTGGCTTGGTGCAATTATCGGATTTTTCTGGGCTTTTGTTTATGGATTCTTCTTTGGGGTTTTTCTTGCATGGTTGTACAACACTATAAGTAAAATGATATATAGTAATAGATAATAATAACTTGTTACCGAAGTAAACTATATTATTCCTGCAAAACATTTTTACTTAACTTGTTATTAATCTTTCTATTATGTTAGGATTTAAACTTTTAAATACTCGAATATCATTATTTAAATAAACAATAATATGCCGAATACAAAAAAATCTTTATCGCTTGCAAAAGAAAAAATAAAAATCCTTTTACTTGAAGAATTACACAATAACGCATTGCAGCTATTTGATGAAAACGGATACAATAATATTGAGTATCACAGAGGCTCCCCAAATAAATCAGAGCTAATTGAACAGATTAAGGATGTACACTTACTGGGGATACGATCTAAAACAAATATTACAAGCGACATTTTAAAGCACGCAAAAAAACTTATTGCAATTGGCTGCTATAGCATCGGTACAAATCAGGTTGATTTATTTTCTGCAAAGCTATGTGGTATCCCTGTTTTTAATGCGCCGTTTTCTAACACTCGTTCTGTTGCGGAGCTTGTAATTGCTGAATGTATTTTTCTCATACGCGGAATTCCGGAAAAAAACTTTGCCGCGCACAATGGTATCTGGCTCAAAGATGCTTCAAACTCTTATGAAGTTAGAGGAAAAAATTTAGGAATTATTGGATATGGACACATTGGCTCGCAGGTTTCTATTCTTGCTGAATCTTTGGGAATGAATGTTTACTACTTTGATATTGAAAAGAAGTTAAATCTTGGAAATGCAAAATCTTGTTCCAGTTTACAGGAACTTCTTTCTCTATCTGATATTGTTACGCTTCACGTTCCAGAAACTGATCTTACAAAAAATATGATCAGCTATGCAGATTTAAGTTTGATGAAGAAAGGATCGTATTTAATTAATGCATCAAGAGGTTCTGTTGTTGCAATTGATGATCTTGCAAAATCGTTGGAAGAAAATCATTTAGCTGGGGCGGCAATTGATGTTTTTCCTGAAGAGCCAAGCTCTTATAAAGATTCTTTTAAAAACTTTTTGCAAAAATTTCCGAATGTAATTTTAACTCCGCATATTGGCGGAAGCACATCGGAGGCACAAGCAAACATAGCACTTGAAGTTTCTGAAAAGCTTGTTAAATATTGTGATGTTGGAACAACAATTGGCGCTACAAATTTTGTTGAAGTTGCACTAACACCAAACCTTAATAAGCAAAGATATCTCCACATCCATAAAAATCAGCCCGGTGTGTTAAATAAAATAACCAAAGTGTTCACCTCACGAAAACTTAACATAGCATCCCAATACTTACAGACAGATGCACACATAGGCTATGTTATTATCGATATCGATCAGAAAAACAATTCTGAAGAAATAATGAAAGAACTAAAAGCAATTCCTGAAACAATTAAAACTAGAATGCTGCTATAGATATTAAGTTCGATCTCGCAATTGTCATCCTGTTCGCTGGCACGAACTGGTTTAACATCTATTATTCTCCTTCTGCATCAAGTTTATCTTCCCAGAGATATTTTTTTGTTTCACTTGCAATTACTCTACTTAATAAAAGTAATGAAACAAGATTTGGAACAGCCATAAGTGCATTTGTGATATCAGCAAAAGCCCATACAACATTTAAAGACATAACTGAACCGATCATCACAAAAATTACCCAAAGGTAGCGGTATGGTTTTACAACTTTATTTCCGAAAAGATATTCTGCTGCTTTCTCTCCATAATAAGACCAGCCCAGAATAGTAGAAAAAACAAAAGTTAACAATCCAAGTGTTAATACAATTGGACCGATAATATGAAAATCACTGAATGCTTGTTTTGTTAATGCTGCACCGGTTAACCCTTTCATCCACTCACCTGAATTTACAATTACTAATCCGGTTATTGCACACACAACTACAGTATCCCAAAATGTTCCTGTTGATGAAACCAATGCCTGGCGAACAGGATTTTTTGTTTGTGCTGCGGCTGCAACTATTGGTGCACTTCCCAAACCCGATTCATTTGAAAAAAGTCCGCGTGCAATTCCAAACCTTATTGCTTCTTTCATTCCCGCACCAAGAAATCCGCCAACAACTGCATGACCGCTAAAAGCACTATTAAGTATCAGCATAACAGTATCAGGAATTCCCTGAATATTCATTCCAAGAACTATTAAACAGCCAAGCACATAAGTAATTGCCATAAAAGGAACGAGCCGCTCGCAAACTTTTGCAATAGATTTTATTCCGCCAATAATTACAAAAGCAGTTAGCGTTGCTAAAATTAATCCAGTAATCCACATCGGAACCTGAAAAGCCTCATTAACTAAAGTTGAGATAGAATTTGCCTGCACCATATTTCCAATCCCAAAAGCAGTAACAGAAGTGAAAGCCGCAAACAAAACCGCAAGCCATTTCATATTTAGTCCATGTTCAAGAACATACATCGGCCCGCCAGCCATCGAACCGTCGGGCATTTTAACTCTGTACTTTACGGATAGCAATGCTTCACTGTACTTTGTTGCAATTCCAAACACGCCTGTTAGCCACATCCACAAAACAGCGCCCGGTCCGCCAGCAGCAACTGCAGTTGAAACACCTACAATATTTCCTGTTCCAATAGTTGCGGCAAGTGCTGTGGTTAAAGCACCAAACTGACTTATATCTCCTTTGCCTTCTTTGTCTCTGCGTAAGGAAATTTTTATAGCTTTACCGATAAAGCGTTGAATGATTTTGAGTCGAAATGTTAAAAAGACATGCGTTCCAAAGAGAAGTATGATAAGCGGATAACCCCATAGTAAATCACTGATTTGTGTAAGAATATTTTCTAAGGCTTCCATAAATCTCCTTTTCTTTTATTCGGCAATAAAAACGGATTACAGTTTAATATTTCAAAAATATGATTGATTGTCTCACAAAAGAAATCCCGAAGGTTATTCGGGATTAATAAAATTAAACACTTGAAAATATATTTAGCTCAAAACATTTACTTTAGCGGGACCTTCGTCTGTAAATATTTTCCAGTGTACAACTGCACCTGCTATAAATAGAATAATTGAGAACCAATATGCAAATTGATAATCAAGTGTTATAACATTTTGTCCGCTGACATTTAAATCAGCATCACCATCAAGACTAACCTTGAGTAAAAGCAAAAACACTACGCCAGCAATTGAAACAACAATGTTAGCTAGTGCGGGGATCCTCATTTTAAAGAAGCTGATAATTAAACCAATAATTGCGGCTATGAATGCAAAAAGGGCTAATGGTTGCGATTCGATCTCTTTCTTTTGATCTGTACTAAGTTCATCTGTAGAACTCATCTCACCTCCAAACATTCCCGTTGGGCTTACTTCTGTTCCGGTGATAAGTTGAAAACCTGTTACGCTCATAATTGTTTGACCGCCGCAGGAAAGATTTACAAAAGGCAGAAAAAATAAAATAACAATTACTCCATAAAACGCCGGTGAAAATTTTTTTAAGGGTTCCATTATTACCTCTTATGATGATGATTGAAAATTATACTTGCCGTCTTTAAAGATCTCTTGCTGCAAAAGTATCTCCCTGTCTAATATCTCCCGATGTAAATCCTTTATAAAACCATTTTTTTCTTTGAGCAGAAGTCCCATGTGTAAATGATTCGGGAACAACATAACCTTGGGCCTGCTTTTGAATATTGTCATCACCAACTGCGCTTGCTGCATTTAATGCTTCTTCAAGATCACCGCTTTCAAGAAGATTTTGCTGCTCTGTATAGTGTGCCCAGATGCCAGCGTAAAAATCAGCTTGTAATTCTACTCTTACAGAATACTGATTGTATTCTTCCTTGCTTACTTGTGAACGAAGTTCATTCATCTTATCCATTACGCCAGTTAAATTTTGTATATGATGACCAACTTCGTGAGCAATTACATAAGCCATTGCAAAATCACCCGGAGCTTTAAAACGTTTTTGCAGTTCTTCAAAAAAACTTAAATCGATATAAAGTTTCTCATCACCGGGACAATAAAAAGGACCGGTAGAAGCACCCGCTACTCCGCAAGCTGATTCAACTTTTCCGCTGAACAATACAAGTTTTGGTTCGCGATATGTTGAACCCGCTTTTTTAAAAATTGCATGCCAAACATTTTCAGTTTCTGCAAGCACAACACCCACAAACTGTGCAAGTTCTTTATCCTGTGCAGATTCGGTATAATTTGTATTTGTAGTTTGATTATCTAATTGAACATTCTGAAGTATTGAAGTTGGATCGCCGCCAAGTAGAAGTACAACAAGTACAATTGCAATTGTTCCAATGCCACCGCCGACCATACCTTTACCTTTTGGTGACATACCACGTCTGTCTTCAACATTTGAACTTTCTTTTCTCCCTTTCCAGCGCATCTTAAATCCTTTCGATGGTTTGATAAACTTACCATTCTGATATAGAGAATATAATCTCAGAAAGATTACTTTAATAAATTAGTAACTGTAGATTAGCAAAACAATAAAGGGAAGAAATATTTGTAGAATGTTTTGGGCATGAATAACGACAAGATGGATGAAGAATAATTCCGGCTAATCTAATTTTGATTAGCCGAAAAAATAAATGTGAATATTATTTTAAAAGGATCATTTTTTTAGTCTCAACAAATCTATCGCTTTCTAATCTATAGATATAAGTACCGCTGGATAATCCTGATGCATCAAAGGTGATATTATAATATCCCGATTCATACATTCCTTCTGAAACAGTTTTAACCAGCTCCCCAAGCATATTGTAGATGTTTATTTTTAATAGGGTTTGAATGGGTAAAGAAAACCTAATTTTTGTACTTGGGTTAAATGGGTTGGGATAATTTTGACTTAACTCAAACTGTGTTGGAACAACTTCCACTTCAACGATATCAGAATATTCAAATTGTCCATTATTATCAATTTGCTTTAGCCTGTAGCTAAACTTGCTTCCTCCTCCAAACAAATTATTATCCTTAAAACTGTATTCTTTTGTAGAGTTAGAATTACCATTACCGGAAACAAAACCAATCCTGTTCCATTCTTGGCACTCAGCGCTTAGCACACAGCGTTCTATTTCAAATCCATAGTTATTTATTTCCGTGGCTGTATTCCATTTAAGAGTTACAGAATTATTTTTTACTGCGGCAATAAAAGATGTAAGCTCGACCGGTAACGGTTCATTGCCGGGATCAACAGCATTAATATTTGCTTCAAGCGACAGAAATGGAGAAACTGACTCTAGTGAGAAAACAATGGTATATACACCAGGACCGGCGGTCTTCCACTCTAATCCCATAAACCCGGCAGGGTTTGATACACCGCTTACTCTGAATCTTCCCAACCGATGTGTTAGTGTCGCGTTATCAATCTTTGCAACACGGGTATTAAAGTTCGTTTGGGTTGATGGTGTGGGACCATTGATATTTATTACGAGCAGATTGCCATCAATAATTTCTACCGCAGTGTTGTTGTAATACAAATCCTGAGTAGCAAAATTATTTAGAACAGATTGTGTGGTTGGAACAAAATTACAAAAACCGGGCGATTCATCGCCTTCCACAAATATCTGCGGATTAGTAAAAAAACCTGATTCAAAGTATAACGCAAAATCAGCATTACCAAGATAAAGATCATTCGTTCCTGTTCTTGTCAGATATATATCAAACAAGAAGTCTGTTCCTACTACCTGCTGATTCTCAATTGTTAGGTCTGCACTTACCTGCGCAAAGGTTAAACTGCCAAGTAATAATAGAATTAAAAATATCTTATTCATTTTCATTTACTCCTGATGTGTTTACTGTTGATAGTTTATCGGTTAAAGTCGGAACCTGAGTAGTTGTGTTCCTGTTGTTCCAAACAGCACTTCTGTCTGCTGCGTTTACTGTGCCGCTTAAGTCCACATCAGTTCCGTAGTAACCGGAAAGATTACGTTGGTTCCACGCATTGCTTCTATCTGCGGCGTTAACTGTTCCACTTCCGTCTGTATCTGCGGTAAAGATTCCGAAGTATCCGCCGCCTAAGCTCTTTAATGCGTTTGTGCCGTAAGCTTTTGTTAAATCTGTTCGCATATCGTACAATGTTGGACTGAAGTTAATTCCGACTTTGTTTGCTGTCATTACTGGTAAATGGTTCCTGTGTTTTATTACAACATAGTATTCGCCTTCTGGTGTTGATGGAAACTTTATGTTGCTTGTTCCATCAAGATCTACCAATCTTCCATCATTCTTAAGGAATGCTGCTCTTGTTTCAACTACTGTTGTTTCGCTGCTTCTTAGTTCAACAAGAACCCAATCAACAATGTTTTGAGGGATTGAAGCTACGCTTTCTATTCCGGTGTAGTTCCAGGGACTTGTGTTATATGGCTGTGTAAGGGGAATCAAATTAGATGAGTTAAGGAATGTGTTCATCTGTCCTCCGACATAGCTTCCTTCAAGGAATATCCTGATGTTAGCCGAGAGTATTGCTTCTATACTATCTGCACTAAGCGGACTTCCGTTATCGTGAATATCAAAAGCCTGAATGTAGTAGTAAGCAGTTCCTGAAAGTGGCGAATTATCAACAAATATTGTATCTGTTGTTGTTCCGATAAGTGTAAGCTCTTCTATAGCGGGAGTATCGCTTCTATAAATGTTATAATTTCTAAAGTCAGCTTCTGTGTTAGCCTTCCAGCCAAGGTTTACATTGCTGCCGTTTAAGTTTGCATAGAAGTTAAATGGGGCAACTGGTGCAAGGTTATCTACGCTGTGTCCGTAGATTATGTTTGATCTCCAGTATTGGTTTGGGTTTGGTGTTCTTGCGGTAATGCGGAAGTAATATGTTCCGCTGTTGTTTGTCATAGAATCGTTTGGCGTGTTTGCTATAAATGTGTAATAAACATTCTGCATTGGCTGAACAGAACCAACCTGCGACCAGGAGAAACCATTTACTCCCGGTGGTGTACTCATTTCTACAACATACTCAGTAACAATGTTACTTTCATTTAAAGCATCATAAGCGCTTCTAACAAAATTCAAATAAACTTTTCCACCCTGATCAAAAGGAACATCCTTTACTGACATAGTTCTTGGTTTTACTGGTGGCGGAGAAGATAAATATAAATATGCTCTACCAGCATTACTTCCACCGGCATTATTGAAAGGTTCTCCAATAATCAAATCCGAATACCCATCACCATTAATATCTCCTGCGACGCTCACTGAATAACCAAACCAATTACCAGAAGCAACACCAGTCAGTACTATTTCTTCGGTGTTATTTATACTTATTCCACCAAAATAAATGTATGCATAGCCAGGACTAGAGCCCCCCATAATTGTAGATGGGGCACTTATAATTACATCAGAATAACCATCGCCATTTATATCCCCCGCTGTGGATACTGAATAACCAAACGAATAGCTCTCTGTTTTACCAGTTAAAACTACATCAGCTGTGTTGTTCATAGATAATCCGCCAAAATATATGTAAGCCCCTCCGTTAGTTCCAGCATACCTAGCGCCCACGATCACATCATCAAATCCATCACCATTTACATCTCCTGCACTAGAGACTGAATTACCAAAATTATCATTGGCTCCAGCACCTGTTAGCGTAATATCTGCTAAGGAATAATTAGGGTTCATAATTGCACGACCAAAATAAATGTATGCTCTACCAGCATCTGTTCCGCCAAGATCATTTTTTGGTGACCCCACGATCACATCATCAAATCCATCACCGTTTACATCACCGGCAGTAGCAACAGAAGACCCAAAATTATCCTCGTCAGCCTGACCCCATAATCTTACATCTGCACTATTATTCATATTAGCGCCGCCAAAATAAATATACGCCCTCCCGGTTTCTGGTCCTCCATAATCATGGCCAGGAGCACCAACAATTACATCATCATATCCATCGCCATTAACATCTCCGGCAGAGGAAACAGAAGACCCGAAATAATCATCAACACCTGCTCCGGTTAATGTAACGTCTGCTATATTGTTCATAGATATCCCACCATAAAAAATATATGCGCTGCCTGCATTGCTTCCACCATCATCATTAAACCGGGCACCAACAAGAACATCATCATATCCATCATCATTTACATCGCCTGCACCAGAAACTGAGTAGCCAAATTGATCATTAGCCGCAGCACCGATTAGAATAATATCTGCTATATTATCCATACCAGGACCACCTAAGTATATGTATGCTCTGCCAAGCAATCCTTCCTGTATAGCGCCCACAATCACATCAGGATATCCATCTCCATTTACATCTCCCGCCCCCGATACTGCCCACCCAAACCAATTTCCCTCAGCTTCGCCGGTAAATAATTCATCGGGAATATCACGACCTGTTAAAGTATTAGTATACATGTAAGCTCTTCCGGCATTGCTTCCATTGGTATCATTTCTAGGCGCACCAACAATTAAATCTGCATAGCCATCACCATTCACATCCCCTGCAGATGAAACAGAAATTCCAAACCAATCACCTGCGGCAGTTCCTGTAAGTATAGCATCTTTAATATTATCCATTTGCTCGCCTCCAAAGTAAACATAAGCCCTTCCTGCATCTGTTCCGCCGGCATCATTTACAAAGGCTCCAATTATAATATCATCATAGCCGTCTCCATTTATATCTCCCGCCCCGGCAACAGCATTTCCAAACGCATCAAAACTTGTTTCCCCGGCAAAAGTTATGTCCGGATTATTATTGGGAACTGCCCCTCCAAAACAAATATGGGCTTCACCATTACCGCCAAATACTACATCAGAATAACCATCACCATTAACATCGCCG
>JBGSPH010000028.1:0-126422 GCA_041738675.1 Ignavibacteriaceae bacterium | reverse complement strand
CTTTACTGCTGTTTGCCCTGCCGCAAATGTTCCCACAACTCCAATGCTATCTCCACTTAATGTACTAAAGTTGATGTTCCATAAGTAAAAAGTTGTGAATGAATTGTTAGTCATTATTGCATATTGCTCATCTGTTCCAAGATTATCACCAGTTACTGGTTGATAGTTGCCTCCGGGAGGAAAGAAATCTAAGGATGTAAATGCACCGGTACTTAAATCTACTGTTCCGTATTTATAAAAATCACCGTTGAAAGTGTAGGCTGTTGTCTGTGCCTGAATGCTATAATCAGCAACAAACATCATAACAACCGCGATGAAAAAAGTCAATTTTTTACACATAGGATTCTCCTAATAATTATTGAATTAGAGTTGGTTAGATTATTTAATTAATGTCATTTTTCTTGTTGTAACAAATTCACCTGCTTCTAAACGGTACAAATACATGCCGCTTGTTAAATCACTTCCATTAAAATCGACCTCATAAAAACCTGAACTTTTAAATTCATTTACCAGTTCAGCAACTTTTTCACCAAGCAAATTGAATACAGATAACTTCACATTTGTGCTTTGTGGAAGAGTAAAAGAAATTTTTGTAGATGGATTAAACGGATTTGGATAATTCTGATTTAATGAAAATTCTGCAACTGTATTTATATCAACCTCAACAGTATTTGAATATTCAAATGTTCCGTCGAAATCAACTTGTTTAAGTCTGTAATAGTATTTATTAGATGAGATAGAATTATCTTTAAATTGATACGAATTTGTTTCGGTTGTAGTACCACTTCCGTTAACAAATCCTACTTTATTCCATTGTGAATTCTGAGTTTTACGTTCAATATCAAAGCCTTGATTATTTAACTCACTGCTTGTTGTCCAGCCAAGTGTTACTTTATTATTTTCAAAAGCGGCAGTAAATGAGGTTAGCTCAACAGGCACAGGGTTGTCAAACTTAAGTATATATGCAATTGGACCTCCTGATACAGGATAAGCGGTGCCAACAATTGTTGATCCATCTGCAGAAATTGAGTTTGCAAAGGAATAAAGCCAATCCGAAACTTCATTGATACCTAAACTATCAATCATATAATCCTTGAGAAACAATATATCATTCCATTCTGGTCTCTTTATAAAGGCGTTAAAATTGCCCACGCCAAGACTAACATAACCAACTACGATGTCATTATCAGAAATGTCTTTTGCATAACTTGCATAATTAAGATAATCGGTTGTTATCCAATCCATTCCAGTCGCTTGAGACCAAATAAATGGCGCTCCCACTGAACCGCCAACTATTTTACTTCCATCAGAATTTAAACCCTCGCATTGTCCATCAGGATATGTAGGCTCGTACCCTCCCATAAAGTGAGGAGTTGGATCCCAATAAAAAGCTCGTCTTCCCGGACCATTTGCTAAACCATCCCAACCAGCGATTATAAAACCACTGTCAGTTACAGCAACGTCATTTGCTCGGCTGCTGCTGCCACCAGTTCTTCCGAGTAAATGAATATCTCTTTGACTATCCCAGTATACTGCCTCTGCTTTATATCCTGGAACCCATTGCATTCCAACTATTATTGATCCATCTTCACTAATCCCATACCCGTGTGTAAATGACATCGAATCCAGAATCGGATAAGCAGAATAACCTGGCAAAGGATTCCACTGATTATGATCAAAATAACCAGCTCTCATTGTTGGGGAACCGTTTGGATCTAAAAGATTGGGGTCTAAATATGATCCTGCAACTATTCCATTGTTAGAAACACCAAACGCCTCTGTATAACCAGAACCAATGTTAACTCTTCCTATTGATTCTGACCATAAAAAACCTGGTGCAGGGTAGTTATTACCACAGACATATACTCCATTATTAGAAACTTTTGCAGCACCGCCATAACCTAGATTAATAAATTGTGCAGTGGTTTGTGCTGATAATTTAACTGAAAGAAGGCTGAATACTAAAATCAGTAAAAAATTTATAAGGTTCTTATTCATAATTAACTCTTTTTTTATTTAACATTATCTATTGATTTATATTAGAAATTATTTCATCAGGTTCATCTTAATCGTATTTGAATAATTACCGGATGACAGCTTAAGGATATATAAACCGCTTGCAAATCCATTTGCATCAAACGTTAACGAATGGGAGCCAGTACTCATCATTCCATCTAATAATGTTGCAACTTTTTCTCCAAGTGAATTAAAAATTGTTACGTTCACAAAATCTTCCTTGGGAATGTTAAAGTTTATTGTAGTTTTTGGATTAAAAGGATTTGGATAGTTCTGCTGTAAAACATATTCGGAAGGAACAAGTTCCACTTCTACTTCTTGTGAGTACTCAAAGGTACCATCATAGTCGATTTGTTTTAATCTATATGTGTTATTTCCAACGAAAGGATTTTGATCTGTGTAACTATAATTATTTTGAGTTGTTGTTGTTCCAAATCCTATAATAAATCCAATTGACTTCCAAGCGGAAGTTTCATCTTTTCTTTGAATTTCAAAACCTGAATTGTTTAGCTCTGTTGCGGTGCTCCAGTTAAGATTTACAATTGAATTGTTTGCTGAAGCAGTAAAAGAAATTAATTCCACAGGAACAGGTTCGTTAGTTCTTAACAAAAGTGCTCTTGGTTCTCCCAAAGGTGTGTACGCTGTCATTCCAATAATTTTACCATCAGCAGAGATTGATTGCCCAAATGTAAAATCCCAACCAGCATAACCCGTAATTCCAAGGCTATCGGCAATATAAGTTGATAGATAAACTATATCCGACCAACCGGATTTTTTAATAAAGCCCGTATAATTAAAACCACCACCAACCGGATCAACCCATCCAACGATTGTTCCATCATCCGAAATTCCTTGACCAGCCCCTTGATCATAATCAGAAGAGTCTGCAAGAATATGCTGCATTCCTGTTGCTGCAGTCCAGATAAATGGCCAAATTGAGGTACCAACAATTACGCTACCGTCTAAATTTATTCCTCTTGATTCACCAACAGGATATGTCTGATCAAACCCACCCATATAATGTGGAGTAGGATCCCAATAAAAAGCTGTTCTATCTGGTATTCCGTCGGGTCCAGCATTCCACCCAGCGATTATTGATCCATTTGATGATACAGCGTTTGCACGACTATTTCTACCATATGTTTGTGTCAAACCAACTATATTTCCGTTATTCCATGAAACAGCTTCCACTGTCCAGTTAGGATGCCATTGCATTCCACAAATAGTTGTACCATCTGCTGAAATTCCGTAAGCATGAGTAAAACTTAATTCATCTAAAGGCACTAAACCCGTTAGTCCTGCCAAAGCGTTCCAGTTTCCGTTTTCCCAGAAACCTGCTCTTAGAGTTGGGTTACCACCAGGTGCTGGTAATGTTTGGTCATAAAATCTACCTACGACTTTTCCGTTATTGGAAACATCATAAGCTTCAGAAAATTCCATTGTGTTTAAATAAACTATTCCTGTTATTTCGTTCCAGATAAATGCTGGATTTGGATAGTTCATTCCACAAACATATTGACCATTTTTAGATACTGCACTTACACCACCTTGACCAATATCAATAATTTCATAGGTTGTTTGTGCTGATAATTGTATTGAGAAAATCGATATTAACAAAATCAACGAAAAAACAGTAAAATTTCTTTTCATAGCATAAGCCTCTTAAAATTTGTTAATGCAAACCTAGGAATATATACTTAAGAGGCTGTTAGTATGATTGAGCAATTACTTGAGATTTTTGTGCAGAGATTGATTTTAGATCAAAACAGCAGTTTAATAATTCTTTTTAAGATACTCTGATGGTGAGATTCCGAACTTTTCCTTAAAACTATTTGTAAAACTTGAGACGTCCGCAAATCCAACCCTGTAGGCAATTTCAGTTATATTGCCTGCATTTTTTTCTAAAAGTTTTGCAGCGTAATCAAGTTTTGTTGCACGAATTAGTTTACCTGCTGATTGATTTATGAGCGCATTTAGTTTTCTATTCAGTTGAGAAACGCTCATTGTCAAATCATCAGCTAATTTTTGTACGCTAAATTGCTGATCTTCCAGATGATCCTTTATTTGATTAAAAACTTTATCCAAAAATTCTTTGTCTATTGGATTAGCTTTTACATCTTCAGATTTGATTACTGATATTTCTTTATACTTTTCTCTAAGAAGTTGTCTTATGTGGATAAGATTTCCAACACGGATTTCCAACTCACGCGGACTGAATGGCTTTGCGAGAAATTCATCTGCACCTAATAACAAACCACTGAGTTTATTTTCCTTATCAGCTTTTGCAGTTAAAATAATGATTGGAATGTGACTGGTTCTATGATCATTTTTTAAATTTGTGCATAGTTGAAATCCATCAACTTTAGGCATCATAACATCAGTAATTATTAACTCAGGAATTTTTTCAATCGCTTTTAAAATTCCTTCTTCACCGTTTACTGCTTCTTCAATTCTATAATATTGTTCAAGATTTTCTTTGATATAATTTCTCACATCATAATTATCTTCAACTACAAGAATTAATGGTTTGTCACTATCATTTTTTATACTTTCAATATCTAATGATTTTTGAATATCAGGTGATACATTTTCAGATTCATCAATTGGAAGAAAAATTTTAAAAGTTGTTCCAACATTAAGTTTACTTTCAACTGATATTGAACCTCCGTGTAGTTCTATTAACTCTTTTACAATTGCAAGTCCTAACCCACTTCCTTCAAATTGTTTTGTTGATGAATTATCCGCTTGAAAAAATCTATCAAAAATAGAGTTAAGTTTTTCTTCGGATATCCCAATTCCTGTATCAGAAATTGATATAACGGCATTATTCATAAACTCTGCTTTCTCGATATCAAATGATATACTGATACCTCCATCCTGCCCTGTAAATTTTAATGCATTTGATAAAAGATTATCAACTACTTCTTCTATTCTCTCCTTATCAACATTTAAAAAACATTTTTCGATTTTATTATCTAATGAAATAGAAATTTTATTTTTATCTGCTAACGATTCAAATGATGCGATTCTTGTTTTTAACATCTGAATAATATCTATTTCCTGAAGTTCCAACTTTATCTTTCCGGATTCCATTTTAGATAAATCCAGGATTTGGTTGATTAAACGATTGAGTCGATTAGAATTATTGAATGCTATATTAATTTTTTTCTTTATTGATTCCTCTTTAACCAGACCCAAAACATTTTCTAATTGTCCTTTTATCAATGTAAGCGGGGTTCTAAATTCGTGAGAAATATTTGCAAAGAAGTTTGATTTGATTTGGTCAAGTTCAAGTAATTTTTGCGCTTGTTTTTCTAAAACTTCCTTTTGTTCATTAATCTTTGCAGTTCGTTCATTAACCATTTTTTCCAGAACAATATTTTTGTTCTTTAAATAGCTAACTCTAAATCTTATAACATAGTTTATAAACAATAAAACAATAACAAACCCTATCAAGTTTGCCCACCAGGTTTTATACCAAGGCGGTAAAACTTTGAAGTTATAAACAGCAACATCACTAACAAGCCCAAATGTATTTCTTCCTCTAATCTTAAAAGTGTAATTACCTCCGGACAAGTTTGTATATTCTTTTTTTGCTGTGCTGCTCCAAGCACTCCAATCTTTATCAAATCCATCTAATAAATACTGGTAATCGTTATCGGCTTCATTTATAAAAGAGGCTAACGAGTACTCGAATATTATTGAATTAAATCCGTATTCAATCTCAATCAAATTTTCGTCGCTGCTATGATTTGCTATTTTGTGACCCTCAAATACAGCATTGTTTTCATCAAATAATACTCTTCTTATTGATGGTTTAACAATTTGATTAACAGTAGAATTTAAGTTTGAGGTTGAATTATATTTTGCAAGTATATTTGTTGCGCCCAACCAGATTGTTTGATTGTTTTTATTCTGCTGAATATAAAGTCTTGATGTTAAAAAATCTGAGGTGATGTTATTATTAAAAAGTTGAAATAAACTATGTGATTTAACTTTTTTTGTCTGCACATCAATTTCTAAGATTGATGCCTTTCTGTCCTGTAAACAAACTGCCCATATATTATTCTGTTCATCAGAAAAAATATTTAAATACTGATAAGATTTATCTTTAATAAAGTTGTTAAAAATATTTGACTGAATTATTTTTTTATTTTTATAATCATAATCAAAAATGCCGCTGCGATTGTAAAAATATATTTTATCCAGATGCTTAAATATTTTATATCCTGAAACTAATAATTCTTTGTCACTTATTTTTTCCTGCCAATAAGAAGTTAAATCAGTTTTAACAAACGGGGTTTTAATGTAAATTATTTTGCCCGATATCTCGCTGCACCATAAATTTCCCTGCTCATCTTCTTCAATACTTAAAATACCCTGATTTATATTTGCAACATTTCCTATGTATTTAAGTTTATTATTTATCAGCTTAAGAATTGCTAATCCATTGTGCAATCCTACAAAAATAATTGAAGTGTCTTTTTGTGATCTGTGGAAACTATAAGCATAACGCAGATTTACATCGATTATATTTGCAGTATTATTTACAATTTCGAAAACACCGTCATTAGTGGCTACTAATAATTTATTCTGTACGGGTAAAAAATCCCATGATTGTACAGAAACACTTTTTACGGGAAGAAAATTTTTATTAGAAGTTGTTAGCTGTAAATAAAAAAGCCCTGAACTAGTAGCTACATATAAATTATTGTTATAAACCTTAATGGCTTGAATTGATCCTTCAAAACCTAATCGTTCATCTATAATTTGTACTGAGGATGGATAAAGTATTTTCGATATCCCATTATCTAATGCCGCCCAAAGATTACCTTCATAATCACAAAACAGATTCCAAATAGTATTATTATTCAGCCCGATTTTTTTATCAATAATTCTTTTAAGTTTGCCGTTTTTATCTACAACAGCGATTCCACCTAATTGTGTGCCCAGCGCAAAAGTTCCATCACCAAGTATCGCCCCTTGAAAATACAATCTGTTTTCCAGTAAAAAATTATCCGCTTCGTTATTAAATTTTTCAAACTTGTCTCCATCAAATAAATATAAACCCTTACGTAATGAACCTATTAATAATTTTTCTGAAGAGTATGGAAGAATTATGCAAATTAAATCCTGAGCAAATTCTTCACCACCAGGAAGCATTACTAATTTTCCATCAACTAATTCCTGCAATCCAATATTTCTTTCATGAATAAATATTCTATCTCCAATCGAATGGATCGGATTCATCCTTGTTCTTGTCGTCCATTTTTCAACTGATGGTGTATGGGTTATATTTTCATTGAAAGACAGAGAATTATTTTTAGCTGATTCAAGTAAGTAAAGTGTAGAAAATGTTTGAAAGTATAATCCTTCTTTATGGATAACTATTTTCCATATATCACCAAAATCCGGATTATCGTTTGATACTATTTTATTTAGCGATGAATAAACTAGCTTTCCCTTTTTATCAGGAGTCAGATATCCAATTTCATTTATTCCGCCAACATAAATTACACCTTCAGAATCAATCGCTAAACATCTTACAATATTATTTGGAACTTCAATTAATCGCCACTTCACTCCATCATATTCTAATACTCCCGAAACATTGCCAAAGTACATTATACCATTTTTATCCTGTATGATAGACCAGTTTTGTACGTTGGCTGAGTAATCTTTGGGAGTGTAATTTGTGATTAAAGGATAACCAAACTCGTTCTCAATTTGTTGTTCTTGAGGTAAAATCAAATTGCTTATTAAAAAAAGCATTAAAAGTATTTGAACGAATGATTTCAATTATTAGAATTATCTGTTTATGAACATTCTAAATATAAGAAAAATAGACAGGAAGAGTTTAAGAATTAAAATGGCGAATTATTTTTCGAAGAATTATCAATTACTTTATTTCATAAAGATAATTTGGGATTTTGATTTGTATTCCAGAATAAGGTCCATTTAAGTCAGTCCATTGATCACCAACGGTTCCAATAATTTCGTAGCCTTTGTTTGTGAGTTCGGTACGGACTTTACTTTTAAATTCCTGAGCTTTTAGGTTTTGATCATCTTTGCTTTGAGTTATTAAAGTATCAAATCCAGAGTAGCCAGCCTGAATTAGATTTTTATATGTAACATCATACTCATTTGAATTTCTGCCAGTGAGGAAAATTACTTTAAATCCGTTGTTGAGAAGATAAAAGTAAAGATCCTGTGTTTGCTTAATTGCCGGAGCTTTTAATTCTTCATTCCATTTTTTGTTTAGATCATACACATAACCAAAATCCATAAGCTTTGCTAAGCCGTAATTATTTAATGCTGTTTCATCAACATCAAAAATTACAACTGAATTATTTTTTACTTCAACTTTATCAAATTTTTCTTTTGCATCTTTTATAACGTCATTCATTTCTTCATCATACTTGCCTGATTCATAATAATCCTTAACAGCATCCTTTGCTGTTCTTAGGTTTACAAGTTCATTGGATGAGCAACTAATAAATGCAAAGACAAAAAAAAGTAAAAAATAATTTTTCATAAAACTTTCATAAACATTTTATATATAATTTTCACTCTTCGACGGAGTTTATCCCGATTTATCGGGACTCAGAGTGACATCAAAAAGCAATTTAACAATCGAACAATGAAACAATTCATCAATAAAACAGATTGCTTCAGTCTCCCGAAGGGATGCCTATGGCAGAAGACTCCGCGCAAATATGATGTGGAACTATTTGTTTTTAAAGAAAAAGAGCAACGGTCTTTCCAATCTTGCAGCCCATTCCTTTTCATTATGCCCGGCACCTGGGGCGTAAAAATAATCGAGATCTTGTCCAATCACATAACCTTTTTTAGAAAGTTCTACAAACATTCGTTGTCCACGCGTTGAGCCGTCTTCACCGTGATCGATATAAAACTTAACGTGCTTTTTATGTCCAGTATATTCTTCAACCTGTTTAATACTTCTGTCATTATTGTAATAAAATGAACTGGACATACAGCCTGCCATAGAAAAAACATCCGAATAATGCCAGCCAGCGTAGAATGAAATCAGTCCACCCATAGACGAACCCATAATTGCTGTGTTCTCTTTATCCGATAAAGTTTTGTATTTGGAATCGATAAATGGTTTTAACTCTGTAACCATAAACTTTAAATAATTTTGTCCTTTTTCGGTCCAGCTATATTCATCAAGTCTGTCCGCCGAGTTATAAATACCCACAATAATAATTTCTTTAATCTTTTTCTGTTTGATGAGCTTCATTACAGTTTCATCAACACGCCAGTCTTTTCCCACAAAAGCAGTTTTGGGATCCATAATATTCTGTCCATCATGCATGTAAAGAACAGGATATTTCTTGTTCGGATTTCTTTGCGGATTATATCCGATTGGCAGCCAAACAACAATATCTCTTTTATTGTTAAGAATAGGTGAAAATACTTCTTTATGATATTCTACTTTACCAACAATTTCTTCTTTTTCCTGTCCGGGTTTTCTACGTGGTTTTTTATTTTCTTCAGCCATTTTTCAATAATTTTATTAATCGACTGTAAAGATAAAAAAATTATTCGTGTCTCTGTGATTTTGCAGCCAAATAATATTATTGTTCTCAAAGTTCAACTATTTTGTTGGCTTATTACGTTAATTTTGTGGATTTTTGAGAAGCAGAATTTTAATAATCTTTTCTAAAAACGGAGATTGATTTTATGGCTGTTATCAGACCCTTTAAAGCACTTAGACCTACAAAAGAAAAATCAGAATTAGTTGCCAGTGTTCCTTATGATGTTGTTAATCGCGAGGAAGCTAAGCAAGCGGTAGAAGGAAATCCACTAAGTTATCTGCACATCACGCGATCAGAAATTGATTTGCCCGAAGTAAAAGACAGTTACTCAAAAGAAGTATATCTTAAAGCAAAAGAAAATCTTAATAAGATAATTGAAAATGCTCCTTTAAACGTTGATGAAAAACCTCACCTCTATCTTTACAGATTAATTATGGATGGAAGAGAACAAACAGGAATCTGTGCAACTTTTTCTGTTGATGATTATGATAATGATATAATTTTAAAACACGAAAAAACACGCAAAGTAAAAGAAGATGATCGTACAAATCATATTATCACAACTGAAGCACACACAGGAGTTGTGTTTTTAACTTATCGTGGAGTTAAAACTGTTAACGAGCTTGTGGATAAAACTATTAAAGACGTAACTCCTGAGTATGATTTTACTGCACCGGATGGAATTCAGCATACAGTTTGGATTATGCCAAACGAATACTATGAAGCAATTGAAAATGAATTTGCAAAGATTAATAAACTTTATATTGCTGATGGACATCATCGTGCAAAAAGTGCGAGCCGCGCAAAAGAAGAAAAGATGAAAGCTAATCCTCACCATACCGGAAGTGAAGAGTACAATTATTTTATTGCTGTTCTTTTTCCGGAAGATCAGTTAAAGATTCTTCCTTACAATCGTGTTGTGTTTGATTTAAACGGATTGAGTAAAGCAGATTTTATGGATTCGGTAGCAGATAAGTTTACGATCATTCCAACAACGGACAAAGAACCAAAAACAAAAAATACTTTTAGCATGTACATGGATAAAGAATGGTTTGTGCTTAAACCAAGAGATTCTGTTTTTGCAAGTTTGTCATTAGAAAAATCTGTTGGAGAAAAACTCGACGTAAGTATTCTGCAAAACTTTTTATTAAATCCTGTTCTTGGTATCGATGATCCACGCACAAATACTAGAATAGATTTTATTGGTGGAATACGCGGTACGAAAGAACTTGAAAAGCTTGTTGATTCAGGTAAGGCTGCTGTTGCATTTTCACTTTATCCTGTTGGGCTTGATGACTTAATGAATATTTCCGATGCTGGAGAAATTATGCCGCCAAAATCAACCTGGTTTGAACCTAAACTTAGAGATGGATTGTTAACGCATTTAATTTAAATCTCTGTGCCTCTGTGGTGAGAAAGACTTTACCGCAGAGACGCTGAGTCACAAAGAAAAACAAAAAAAATAAACTTAAAGGGAAAATATCATGGAAAAAAGAATTTATAACTTCAGTGCTGGTCCTGCAATTTTACCGGAAGAAGTTTTACTTGAAGCACAAAAAGAATTTTTCGCTCTGCCGGGTGTGGGAATGTCTATCCTGGAAATTTCTCACCGTTCAAAGACTTTTGATGCAATTCTTGCTGATGCAAAAGCAGGAATAAAAAAATTGTTAAATGTTCCTGATAATTATGAAATTTTATTTTTACAGGGTGGCGCAAGTCTGCAGTTTTCAATGGTTCCGTTAAACTTCATGCCGCCAAAGAATAAAGCAGATTATATTTCAACTGGAAGCTGGTCCAAGAAAGCTATTAAAGAAGCAAAACGAGTTGGAACTGTAAACGTTGCAGCAACAACCGAAGAGGGAGAAGGAGAAAATAAATTTTTCAAACGTATTCCAAAGCAAAGTGAATTGAAACTTGATCCTGATGCTGCTTATGTTCACTTTACATCAAACAACACGATTTACGGAACACAATGGATGAGCGAACCGGAAGTTGGTAATGTTCCGCTTATTTGTGATGCTTCTTCTGATATTCTTCACAAACCTATTGATGTAAATAAGTATGCAATGATTTATGCCGGTGCTCAGAAAAATATTGGACCATCGGGCGTTGTGCTAGTTATAATCAGAAAAGATATGCTTGAGAGAAGTCAAGATTCGCTTCATACAATGCTTAACTATAAAATCCAAGCTGAAAATGATTCGATGTACAATACACCAAATACATTTGGTATTTATATAATAAAACTTGTTACCAAGTATTTGTTAGGCTTAGGCGGACTTGATAAGATGTACGAAATCAATAAAGCAAAAGCAAAACTTCTTTATGATGCAATTGATAACAGCAATGGATTTTATAAAGGACACGCTGAAAAAGAATCACGCTCATTGATGAATATTACATTTAATCTTGCAACACCAGAATTAGAAAAGAAACTTATTGATGAAGCAACAAAAGCCGGATTTAGTGGATTAAAGGGTCATCGCTCTGTTGGCGGATTACGTGCATCAATCTATAATGCTTTCCCAACAAAAGGTGTTGAAGCGCTTGTAGCATTTATGGGTGATTTTCAAAAGAGGAATAGTTAATCTATCTAAGTGTACTAATTGTCTTAGTGATAAAGATCTTTTTTACCACTTAGACACTAAGAACACAAAGTTTCACTAAGAGAAGGCGACAAATGAAAAAAGTATTTTTAGTAATTATTTGTTTATTTGTAATTGTGGCTTGCAGTAAAAAGGATGTTAAGTTTGAATCATTTAGCTCAGAGGGTTTTGTTTTTGATATTGGGGATGGCATTGCAGAAGTTAATTCAACAGTACGCGTTAAAGGATTTGTGCAAATTGAAAAGGATGCTTATTACACAGCCGCAGTTGCCTATGAGATTGATCTTTTAAAACCGGATAGCACTATAAGAAAATCAATTTTTAAGTTTGTGCAAAAAGATGAAAATACAGAACCAATTAATGATATAGCTTTAGAAGCTCAGTTTAATCTTGATTCAACATACAAAGCAGGAGTGTATACGCTGATTTACAAAATCGCGGATCAAAACTCAGAGAAAACTATAGAAACAAAAGTTAATTTTGATTTAGAGTGGTAAACACAATTTAGCTTTCATCAAAATATTGGGGTGGAATTAATTTTCTGCCCGAATATCCTTCATCCATTTCGTGATAATATAATATATCTGCTTCATCGCTTCTCCAGCATAAATAAACTTCTTCATCCTCAATCATTGCAGGAAAATCTACCAGACCAATCTGGAATTTTGTGTCTTTGTAATAGCATCCAATTTCTTCAAGTTCGGAAAGAAAACCGTTTACATCATTAGCTAATTTTTTTATTCTGATATCATCTTCGATTCCATTATTAACTTCTTCAGCAATCAAACGCATTTCTCTGGTCGTCTGCAAAATATCTCTTACAATATTTTTTACTAGCGGTAAAGTTTTGCGTGCATCAGCAGGTGTAAAATATTTTATTTCAGTTGTCATTGCTTTTCCATAAAAATTGATTCGTTGCAAAAATACAATTTAAATTTGTTAAAAAAAGTTCACTATTACTTAGTTTGATTTAGGGTAATTCTTGTAAAAGACAGAATCCTTTTTGTTTCCCATGCTTCTAACAGCAAACAAAAAGAAAGCTCAATATCAATGCCGGAAATAAATTCTTCAATTATCAACAGAGTTTTAACCTATAACGAGTTTATGGATGGGTTCACGAAACAAATCAGTGTGTCAGATATTAATACATTAAATGATTATGATAAAGCTTTTTATGATTACAGGAAATTAAATTTTCAAAGATCTTCCAGACTTGAAAAAACCTTTATCCCAACAGATGAAACAAAACAAATATTTTCAAAAATAAACAGCCCACAGAAATGGATTGTAATTACAGAATCGTGGTGCGGTGATTCGGCACAAAACTTACCTGTAGTTGCAAAGCTTGCAAAATTAAATAACAATATTGTTTTTAAAATAGTGCTGCGTGATTCCAACCTTGAGTTTATGGATATACATTTAACCAATGGCAGTAGATCGATCCCAAAACTAATTGTGTTTGATGAAAACGATAACGAACTTTTTAGCTGGGGTCCACGTCCCGTTGAAGCGCAAAACCTGTATTCAAAACTAAAAAATGAGAGTGTTGAAAAATCAGAAATCAATAAAGAGCTTCATCTTTGGTACGGCAGAAATAGAGGAAAAGAAGTTGAAAAAGAAATTGTTACTCTAGTTAAGAGTTTAATTGCCTTTTAATTATCGAGAAAGATAGTGCTTACATTCTTACCTTAAATGAGAATTTTAAGTAGAATGATACGCTTATTTTGTCTATATACTTCATTTTATTACAATTAAAACAACACTGTGTTTAGCATAATTTTTGCACTTAATTATACTTTAATTTTTACTTGGTTAATTGTTGCCAATTCTCACTTATAAATAAATTATCAACTAATCATTTTACCAACTTAGGATACTGCTATGAAAAAAAGTTTACTGTTATTTATTATCTCAATTTTCATTCTGCAGACAAATGTACTTCCTCAATCGCCTGTAGTTCAACAAATAATAAATTCTGTTAATCAGGATTCACTGATAAAATTTGTTAGCGAATTGTCTGGTGCTATACCAACAATTATTAATGGAACCTCACAAACGATACTCTCGAGACATAAACTGCAACCGGGCAATGCTCTGGCAGAAACATACATCAAACAAAAGCTGCAGAATTATGGATTGACTACAACGATCCAATCGTTCAGCACAACAGGAAAAAATGTTTTGGGCGTACAACCAGGAACAGAATTTCCAAATAAAAAATTTGTTATTTGTGCCCACTTTGATGATATGCCGATCGGGACAATAGCTCCCGGAGCGGATGATAATGGCAGCGGCACAGCAGCCGTAATTGAAGCAGCAAGAATTTTTTCAGAATATACTTTTCCATACACAATTGTTTTTGCTTTGTGGGATGAAGAGGAACAAGGTTTAGTCGGCAGTGATTATTATGCAACTCAGGCTGCTGCTAATGGCGATTCAATTCTTGGTGTTATCAATATGGATATGATTGCTTATGACGGTAATAATGATGGCAATGCTGATGTTCATACAAGCTCTATTGCAAATACAACTGCACTAAAAGACAAAATGCTTGAAATGAATCTTGTTTACGGAATTAATCTTGATCTTGATGTTGTTCCTGCTCAGCCTTACAGCGATCATCAATCATTTTTGGATCAGGGTTATAGCGCAATTTTATTGATTGAAGACGATAATGATTTTCACCCACAATATCATACTGTAAATGATAATCTGTCTTATTATAATCAACCTTATTTTTTAAAGATGTCTAAACTTGCAATTTCAACTTTAGCAACATTATCACTAAATCTTAATCTTGATATTCAGCATACTCCAATTGCTTCAATGACTGCATCTGAACCTATAGTTACCACAGCTTTTGTTTCTTCTGGATTAACAATAGGAACAGGTTCACTTGCACCAAGATTATATTATAGAACAAGAACATCAACAGGAACATTTGGAAACTTTATTGAAGTAACAGGCACAACTACTGAAAGCGCAAATTATACATTTAATATTCCCGCATTACCGCTTGGAACCGTTTGCCAATATTACATTGCAGCGCAGGATGCAAATTCATCAATTGTAAAAACTTTACCAATTGGCGGCGGCGGATTTAATCCTCCGGGCAGCACTCCTCCTCCAACTTTTTATCAATTCTTTGTTGCACCACTTAGTGTTGCAATGTATGACGAAGCGAACAATATAACCAACTGGACATCAACAGGCGGATGGAATACTACAACTGCAAAATATGTTTCGGCACCATCTTCTTTTACAGATTCTCCCGGTGGAAATTATTTAGCTAATGCTGCATCATCACTTCGATACAATAACCAGATTGGATTAACAAACATACTTGGTGCTATCCTTGAGTTTGATACTCAATGGGCTATTGAAACTGATTGGGATTACGGACAAATTCAGTTATCAACTAATAATGGAACAAACTGGATTTCATTAACAGGACAATACACCAATCCTGGAACAGGATCATTCCAACCAACTGGCGAGCCTTTATACGATGGAACACAATCTACCTGGGTACACGAATCAATTGATATTTCAGCCTATGCAGAACAACAAGTTACAATAAGATTTTACTTCCGTTCAGATGGCTCTGTACAGCAAGATGGCTGGTATGTTGATAATGTGAAGGTTTCTGTTTACAGTGGTGTGATTCCCGTTGAGCTTGTTTCGTTTACAAGTTCTATTGTTAATAACTCTGTAAGTTTAAATTGGATTACCGCTACTGAATTAAATAACTCTGGTTTTGAAATACAAAGAAGCCTATCCCCAACCCCTTCCCTAAAGGAAGGGGCTCTAGAAAATTCTAATTGGGAAGGTATTGGATTTGTAAGCGGCAATGGTACATCAACAGAAGTTCACACTTATTCTTTTGCTGATCAGAATCCAATTACAGGTATATCTTACTACAGATTAAAGCAAATTGATTTTGATGGCTCATATGAGTATTCTAATATTGTCGAAGTCGTTTATGGAGCTGTTGCTGAATTTGCTTTAGAACAGAACTATCCAAATCCATTTAATCCAACAACTAAGATTAATTATTCTATAAAAGAAAAAGGTACTGTTGAGTTAAAAGTTTTTGATTTACTTGGAAGTGAAATTGCTTCTTTAGTGAACGAAGAACAAGCTCCTGGAAACTATGAAGTTTTCTTTGATGCTTCAAAATTGTCTAGCGGAGTTTATTTATATACAATTAAATCCGGCAGTTTTGTACAAACACGTAAGATGCTTCTTATGAAATAAATTTCTTAAGTCTTCCCTTAGGGAAGATTTGGATGGGCTTTCTTCAGGCACGAGAAATCGTGCCTTCTTTATTATATCTTATCTCACTTTTTCATTAGTTTTGCTTTCAACAAATTCAATAATCTGGAAAATAATAAGGACAACAGATGAGCGATCAACCAGAATCAAAAACAGGATTCAAATCCTTTCCTCTTAATTACTGGGTTGTAATATTTATGGAGTTCTTTGAACGAGGCTCCTATTATGGGATGATGAGTATACTTTCTGTATATATGACTGACCAACTTAGCTATACAAAAGAAAGCGTCGGCGTAATTAAGAGTGTCATCCAACCAATGCTTTATATTCTTCCTATTCTTTCCGGTGCAATTGGTGATAGGTTTGGTTACAAAAGAATTTTAACATTTGCATTTGTCTTTTTAGGATTTGGATATTTTCTTACTAGTCAAACCACAGAATACGCAATGGTGTTTGGCAGTTTAATTATAATGGCAATTGGTGCCGGCGCTTTTAAACCAATGATATCGGGTACAATTGCAAGATCTACAAATGAAAGTAACAGTACACTTGGATTTGGAATTTTTTATTGGTCAATAAATCTTGGGGCATTTTTGTTTCCGCTAATTCTTGTCCCTTATATTAAAAACACTTTTGGCTGGGAATATGTAATGATGGCATCTGCAATAGCAACGGCATCTATGCTTATCCCAACGTTTTTTATTTACAAAGAACCCAAAAGACCTGAAAGCACAAAAACTCTTGGTGAAGTTTTAAAAG
The DNA here is from genome assembly GCA_041738675.1 of Ignavibacteriaceae bacterium. Taxonomy (GTDB): domain Bacteria; phylum Bacteroidota; class Ignavibacteria; order Ignavibacteriales; family Ignavibacteriaceae; genus IGN3. The sequence goes on along the minus strand of JBGSPH010000028.1, from coordinate 109,207 downwards.
GTGCTATAATGGTTTTAACTGATTTTAAATTTATAGGATTAATTGTTATTTATTCTGGTTTTTGGATTCTATACTTTCAGATGTTTGATTCGGTTTTGTGGTACGTACAAAAATATGTTGATGCTACTCCATTAAACAATTTCGTTAATGGTGCTCTTGGCGGCATCGGAATTAATATGAATTGGAAATTTGATGTTGAGCATGTAACGGTAATTAATGCGGGAACTATTATTTTCTTGCAACTTATTGTTTCTAACATTGTTAAAAAGACAAAGGCCTTGCCAACTATGATTGCCGGAATTGCAATGGGTACAATTGGAATGGCAATATTAGCAATCAATACAAACATTTGGGTCTTTATGCTTGGTATTACAATTTTCTCAATCGGAGAAATGACAGCACATCCAAAGTTTATAAGTTATGTTGGATTGATTGCTCCAGAAGATAAAAAAGCTTTGTACCTTGGTTATTCGTTTCTTTATGGTGTAATCGGAAGCAGTGTTGGCGCTTTGCTTGGAGCATTTCTCTATGTTCACTTTGTTGATAATTTAAATCAACCAGCTACTCTCTGGATTATATTTAGTATGATTGGCGTTGTTACGATTATTGGTTTATTGCTTTATAACAAATTTGTTAGTTCAAGAAAAGTAGTTTAAAAATCTAACTCTTAGAGGGACTCCTGATCGGGTCCCTTTATTTATTTATCCTTCATCCAATCAAATTATTTTCATCATTTCATTTCTTTACAAAATAAAAAGAATTAGTTTTAGGAAGTCTTTGGTTAATTGCTCGAATCTCAAATTTAATTTATAGAGGTTTTGATGTTTGAGGCGAGTGTTAAGGTAAAATATATTCTTTTTTTTGATGCATTTTTATTTCTGCTATGTATTGGAGGAATAATTAGTGTAAGCCAAAAAGCAAGCCTTCCCTTCGAGCTTTCCGGTCAGGATTCTTTGTTAACAATAATTATTTCTGAAAATAATTTATATGACATTGAAAATGGCAACAAATTAATTTCTATTGATGAATCTAAAATTACATCAGCTGAAAAAGCAGAGTTTATAACTGACAAAAAAAATATCAGCGACATTGTATCAATTGGCATAATAACAAAAAGCGGTTTCAATACTTTTCATGTTAGACTAACACGGTATTACACGCACTATTATTTAATAAGTACAACACTGGTTGCCATATTATTTTTTTTAATTGCTTTATTCGTTTTAGTTAAAAAGCCCCTACTACCCGCTGCCCGTATATTTCATTGGGCAAGTATATGCATCACGTTGATGATTTGTTTTACCTGGGCTAACCTTAACGTCTTTTCTTTTATATCAAAGCATTTTTTTAGAAATATCCTCCATATTGTATACACAGCTACTCCTGCTTTGTTTTTCCATTTTACATTATTATTTCCCAGAGATTATTCAATTAAGTGGAAAAAATTATTAATCTTCTTTTACCTTGCAGGAGTTTCATTATCCATACTTAACATTTATTCTTTTTCCAGTGCAATCACGTTAAACACTGATCCGGCAATTGACAGCTACTTAAATTATTTCAATCTGACCAGAATTTATTTAATTACTGGCGTTATTTTGTCAATCTCATTTTTCATCTCAGCATTTCTTAAAGAAAAAGGTGACGTTGAAAAGAATCAACTAAAATGGGTTCTATTTGGTTTTATCATTGGTCCATTAAGTTTTATTTTACTTTGGGTAATTCCAATACTGCTGATTGGAAAATCATTAATAGCAGAAGAGCTCATTATAATTCTTCAATGCTCAATCCCAATCACATTTGCAATTTCAATTATAAAATATCACCTGCTTAACATTGATGAGATATTAAACAGAAGTATTGTTTATGCAATTGTAATCTCAATATTCATTGTAATATACTCTGCAACACTCGGAATATTTGTTTCCTATTTTCATTCATCTGATCAGTCTATTGTTTCTGCAATTGCAGCAATAGTTTTAGCGCTTTTTTTCCAGCCGTTAAAAACCTTTGTACAAAGGTTTGTTGATAAAAAGTTTTTTAGGATTAGGTATAATTTCAGAAAAGAATTAACCAAGTTTTCAAGTACGATAAAAAATTTTAATGATGTTGATTCATTAGGAAATTATTTAGTTACAGAAATTGATAATATTATCCCTGTAGAGAAAATTGCTTTCAGCAGATTTAATCACCGGACAGGAAAATTAATCATATCACATCACAGAAATTTTGATCAGATTGCAAGGAAGAGTTTAAGAATAAAAAAAGAAACCTTAGAAAGAAAATGGTTTGAGGTTGCCGCTGTTCAAAGTAAAGTCGAAAATGAGGCTGTTATATCAACTCTTTTTCAGAATACTTTAGTTAGATGGAACATAAATCTTGTTGTGCCGATAAAATCTGTAAATGATGAGCTGTTTGGATTTATTATTCTCGGTAATAAAAAATCTGGTTCTCGATTTACTATGGAGGATGTTGATCTATTAAAAGATATCGGAATAAATGCAGGTTCAACGATCGAAAGAATAAGTCTTCAAGAACAATTGATAAGAGAAAAGCTTGAATCAGAAAGGCTTGAAGAATTAAATAAACAAAAATCTATGTTCGTATCTAGTGTTTCTCACGAATTAAAAACGCCATTAACCTCCATTAAAATTTTTGCTGAAATGCTGCAGAAAAAGGAGAAGGATTTGTCTGAAAAATCAAAAGGCCATCTTGAAATAATTGAAGGTGAAACGGATCGATTAACACGTTTAATAAATAACGTACTTGATTTTTCTAAAATTGAAAAAGGTGTTAAAGAATATTCTTTTCGAGAAGTTCATTTTAATAAAATTGTAAAAAATGTAATCGAGCTGATGCAATACACACTAAAAATGAAAGGCTTTAATCTTAATACTGAGATTGATGATTTTAATGATCTGATTTACGGCGACGCCGATGCAATTACAGAAGCAGTTGAAAATCTTATTTCTAATGCCATACGGTTTTCAACTAATAAGAAGGAAATAGTTATATCCACATTTTATGAAAATAATTTTGTCTGTGTCAGAGTTAAAGATAATGGAATAGGAATAGATCCTTCTGATATCAATAAAATATTTGATCCCTTCTTTAGATCAAAAATTGCTAAATTAAGAAAAATTGAGGGGACAGGTTTGGGATTACCTATAGTAAAACATATCGTTGAAGAGCACAAAGGAAAAATTTTAATTGATAGTATTCCGGGAGAAGGCAGCGTTTTTACACTCTGCTTCCCGATTATATCTAACAATGAAGGAGGGCAACAGTGAAGAAAATATTAATCATTGAAGACGATCCTGCAATTAGAACCGGCTTAAATGAGACATTCACGGCAGAAGGATATTCCGTTATTGAAGCGGACACTGGTACTAAAGGATTTGAAATTGCAAGCAAAGACAATTTTGATTTGATAGTTCTGGATTTAATTCTGCCCGGTAAGGATGGAATTGAGATTTGTAAAGACCTAAGAAGTGACGGAGTAAAAACTCCAATTATTATGGTAACAAGCAGAAAAGAGGAAATTGATAAAATACTTGGCCTTGAAATCGGTGCTGATGATTATGTAACTAAGCCATTCAGTATTAGAGAACTGATTGCCCGTGTAAAAGCATTAATAAGACGAAGTACTTATGAGCCCGGCGATATTGAACAAGTTGCTTTTGCAAATTTGAACATAGACTTTAAAAAACAGGAAATGTATAAAGAATTAATTCCTGTTAAACTTTCCTCAACGGAGTATAGAATTCTTCACTACTTTATCGATCATGAAGGTCAGGTAATTTCACGCGATAAATTTCTGGATGAAGTTTGGGGATATGACTCTTACCCAACAACAAGAACTGTAGATAATTATATCTTATCACTCCGAAAGAAAATTGAAGATGACCCGGCAAACCCAAAACACCTTTTAACAGTTCATAAGGTTGGATATAAATTTCAGAAGTAAATAAAATAGTATATTTTTATAAGCATAAATTATTAAATAAATTTTATTATGAGTTATTTAAACTGGCAATGGCAGCCCGGCAAAGTAGATTTACAGAGCCGCTATTTTGAATTAAAGTATGGCTCCGATCCAGCATCCGTGGCACGAATTGGAATTGCGGATAACAATAGATTTATTGTCGAGTTTCTATTAAATATAAATGATGATATAGAGAAGCTTAGAGAAATTTTTGGAGAGGTAATCTGGGAAATTGAACTTTACTTAATTAACAACAGTGAACCCGATCCAATTGAGTATATGATAAATCATACAAAAAAATGTGCTAATATGTATTCCAAAATTCACTGGCGTTATTATCCTAAAGGATTTAAACACCCAATCCTGTTAAGTAAAGAGACTGATAAGAATCCAAATTTAATAAAACGGTTATTTGCAAGATTTGTTGATTAATTATCAATGAATCAACTCAAACAGCAGTAAAATATTACAAGCCCAATTATTTTTACAATTTCATGACAACCGGATAGCTGCTTCTAATTAAGTTTTCATTAAAAACCAATGTGTTTATGAAAACCACTAGATTAAGCCTTTTTTCATTAAAACTTTTGTCGGGATTTATACTTTTCTTCTTCCTTTCATCAATTATAATAAATGCGCAGCAAGATTCCACAAATAGTTCTGAGACTGAAATATTTCCAATTATAAACTACGACTCAGATGCCGGTTTTGGCTATGGGGCTAAAGCATTTCTATTAAACCAGTTTAGATTAAATGAAAGTTTTGATTTAATACTTTACAATAGTACAAAAGGCAAAAGATGGTATCGTTTTGTGTTTTCTGTTATGGATATGCAAAGAAGACAGGGTATGGAATATCCGTTTGCTTTGGATTTAATTGTTGACTACGACAAATGGATTAACTACAGATATTACGGAGTAGAATATTTTTATGACCAAGACACTTTAGTTGATTACGAAACTTACACACGCGAACCCTTTGAAATATCTGCAATCTTAAGTAAAGGATTTTATAAAACATTAGTTGCTGGCTTGGGATTAAAATATAAAACTATCAGCAGTTATAACTTTGATCTTTACGGCGAACTTATAAATACTGACAATGACTTTAATAATAGATTTATTAAAACATTTTCTATACTTGCAACTATTAGATGGGATACCAGAAAAAAGTTTATTAACGCGGATAAGGGGACAGTATTACAAATTGATGCAGATTACGCTCCAAGAATTTCATTAAACAATGAATATTACTTAAAACTTGGTCTGACTTTTCAAAGCTATTCATCTTTATTTAAAACTCAAATTATTTTTGCCTCCAGATTACTTGGTCAAGTAATTTTTCCAGATGATGTGCCGATACAACTGCTGCTTCCAATCGGTGGTAACAACACATTAAGAGGTTTGCAGCAAGACAGATATCTATCTGCATCTACTCTTGTAATCAATAATGAAATCCGTTTTCCAATCTGGTGGAGATTTGGTGGAATCGCAGGATTAGATGTTGGCTGTAGTGGTTCTACAACGGATTATGATTTTTGGGCTCCGCAATTATCTGGTTGGATAGTTAATCTGGTTTTAGGCTTAAGATTTTATATGGATAACTTTATTGTAAGATTTGATGTTGGTTTTGGAGATGAAACGACAGGAATTTATTTCAACTTCGGTCATATTTTTTAATTCACAACTAATCAGACACTCAAATAATTTTTGACAATTTCATGACAACTCCAATTAGAGATAGAGCCAAATTACTATCGTAATTTTTTAAGCTTTAACAAATAAAGGAGTGCTAAAATGAAAACCCTACTTTATACTTTTGCTGCCTTCCTGTTTTTTACTTCAATAATTTTTTCACAGCCAGAAACCTTGACGATACTACATGTCAATGATTCACATTCCACCCTTGAGGCAATCGGACCAAGAGATGCAAACCTTAAGGGAACACTTGGTGGTGTATCAAGAGTTGCTTCTTTAGTTGGAATGACAAAAATGACAGAACCAAACGTTTTGTTTCTACATGCCGGTGATATCTCCATCGGTGATGTATTCTTTAATAGATATTTTCAGGTACCCGAACTGCAAATTCTCGATGCTCTTGGTGTTGATGCTATGACGCTTGGTAATCATGAGTTTGATTTAGGACCAGAAGCTTTATTGGGATCAATATCTTATGTCTTTCCCTATCCGGCAGACGCTTTTCCACTTTTAACCGCGAATGTAGATTTTTCTGATGCAACAATCTCTGCATTAGAAAGCTATATTGATGAATATACAATAAAGGAGTTTGGAGATGTAAAAGTTGGAATTTTTGGATTAACAACTCCAGCTACAAATTTATTATCAAATCCTTCTCCTGCATTTGTAATTGATGATTTTGTCACAATTGCAGGAAATATGGTCAATCATTTAAGGACAGTGGAAAATTGCGATGTAGTTATTTTACTTTCACATCTCGGTATTGCCTACGATCAATTAGTTGAGGAGTATGTTCCGGGAATTAATGTAATAGTGGGAGGACACGATCATTACAAGTTTGAAGAGCCCATTGCGCTGCCTGATCCAGTAACAGGCACAACTTGGATTGTTCAGGCAAGATCTAACTATATGAATGTTGGTAAAATGATTTTGCAAGTTGATGGAACCAATGTTACTCTGCTTGATTATGATCTAATACCAATTGATGAAAACATTCCACAAGAGCCAATAGTACAGTCTATGGTCGATGATATGATCGTTGATATAGAATCAACTTATGCAACCCCATTTTTTACTCAGCCGTTTGGTTATGCTGCCTCTTTCTTTGAGGAAGAAGCAAGAGATCTTTTAACACTTGGTGCACACGATACTCCTGCCGGAAATTTAGTCGCTGATGCTTTCCGTGCCTATACATCAACCGATATCGCATTGCAGGCCGGCGGTTCAATAGCTCTTCCTTTATGGGAAGGAACTTTTACTCTAGGAGATCTTTTCAGAGTTAATGGTTATGGATTCAATACGACAAACACGCTTGGCTTCCAGCTTGCAACATTCGAATTAACTGGAATGGATATTCTTTCAGGACTTACATTCGGGCTTTCTGAAATCGAATTAAACGATGAATTTTTGATTCAAGTTTCCGGTATGGAATATACTTATGACGGAACTAAACCTGCAGAAGAAAGACTTGTTTCTGTTAAGATAAATGGAATGCCGATCGATCCAACTGCAACCTATTCAGTTACCGCAAATGAAATGGTATTAGGAATACTTGCTTTCATCGGGATCGTTCCTTCAAATGTAAACATTCTTGTCGGGGAAACGGAATTCCAGGCATTATCTGAATATGTACTGAGTCAGAATAATTTCATACAACCTAAAACTCTTGGGAGGGTTTTGAATGTTGGAAACCAAAGTGCAAGAAGTACAGTCATTGGCGCCGGGTGGATGAATTCTTCACAGGGATCATATCAGCTTAACAAAGCATTTTGTGATAAACTATTTTTTGAATTCCATATGATTGATCGGGGTTTGATGTATCAACCATTTGGTAAAGTAACTATCCGATATCCACAGGCTAATTTAACTTTCAAGAGTAATGAGTGTGAATGGCTTTTGTTAGATAATAAGACAGCAACATTAACTGGAACAGGTAAAATAAATAACCAGGAAAATTATGGTTATATGCTGGTTGCATATGATCAACCGGATAAACTAAGAATTGTTATCTGGGATAAGAATGACGATGACAAAATTGTATACGATAATCTTACACCGCAAAAAATCCAGGGCGCAATCGTAATGCATAACCGAATTATCATAACTAAAGATAGCGAAGAGGATTTTATAATAACTCCTGTTGAGTTTGCACTCGAACAGAATTATCCAAACCCTTTTAATCCTGCTACAACAATTAACTACTCAATTCCAGAAGCGGGAAATGTTGAAATGAGGGTTTATGATATACTTGGCAATGAAGTTGCAACTCTGGTAAATGAAACAAGAGTACCCGGAAATTATTCTGTAGTGTTTGATGCCTCATCGTTTGCAAGTGGCATTTACATTTATACTTTAAGAACCAATACCTTTGTTGAAACAAAGAAGATGATGCTAATGAAGTAATTATTTAAATATTTGGGCATCTAATTACTTAATTGGGGGATGCCCAATTCTAAAAATCTGAGTTACGTTATGAAAAAGATAATATCATTTACACTAATTCAAGTTTTGATGCAAATAAATTTTCTATATGCTCAACTAGAACAGCATTCAGTCGTGTTTAGTGAACAGGATACATTAAAAATTGCTAAGATTACCCTAAGAGATAACTCGGTTTTAATTGGTAAAATACTTGAGCAATCTGATAGTTTAATAATATTCAAATCGACTGCAGGACTTGTTGTAGAATTAAAACCGGAACTGATTAAAGAAACCGAGTATTTAAAAGGTGAAATTCAAGATGGGAAATATATTCGATTTGATCCCAGCGGTTCACGATTATTTTTTTCATCAACCGCAAGAACTCCGAAAGCCGGCAGCGGATATTTTTCAATTTACGAACTTCTATTTCCGTTTTTCTCAATATCAGCAACTGATTTTCTAATGATAAGCGGCGGAATGTCAATCGTTCCCGGGGCATCAGATCAGATTATTTTTATTGCGCCCAAAGTAAGGTTTTTTAATACTGATAATCTTTGTGCTTCTGGTGGAATATTATATATAAACATTCCTGAAGAAGTTGATGACGTTATTTTGGGGTACGGTGTAATTACACTTGGTACTCAGCCAGCAGGATTAACAATTGGTTACGGTTCGAATATTTCCGGGGATAGTAATGGTGACCTTACCGGCTTGATTATCTTGGGTGGTGATGTCCAATTATCCAACAGCATTAAGTTGATAAGCGAAAATTATATATCAGTTGGGACTGGGGATGCAAGTATAATCTATTCATTTGGATTGCGATTCTTTGGGGATAATCTATCCGCTGACCTGGGTCTCTTTGGAGTGAACGAAGAAACTGAGGGCTGGCCATTCGCTCCCTGGGTTGGTTTTGCATATAATTTTTAGAAGTTGAAAATGTTAATTACATATTTATTTATTTTGTAGTGCAGAAATTATTTTACTGAGGTATGATATGAAAAAAATAATGCTCTCAATTGAATTTTTAACTTTATTTATTTTCACATTAATAAGCTGTGCGCCTTCAACCACTATTACAAAAATATATTTGCAGGAGGTTGAAGTTTACGGGCCAATTAATAGTTCACCTGTTCATATAACCGATAGTTCTGAATCCAGTGTCACCATTTCACCAAGAATAGCTTTTAATACAAAGAATACTCTTACCGGAAAAATCGATCAGCATACGCTGGTAAATTCACAAGGCGTATTTCAAGTAGATACTGTATTTAACAACGATGGAACATTTTATTTCCAGGAAACTCCTGGCGCTAATAAATACCCATTTGAAGGAAAGAATTTTACCTGGTACACACCCGATGTAACTACCTCTTTAGATATTGATTTTAAGATATCAAAAGCTTTTGCACTTTTTGTGGGCGGTAATTATTCAATAGTAAAACAAAAATCCATTTGGGGCGGGTTGTTTGGACTAGGTTTAATGGGCTCGGGTAAAGATGCTGCATTCAGATTTGATTTTGGTTTAAGCATCCAGGAAATACCCTATAATGCTTACACAATTGTTTCAGTTACAAAGACTGGTTCAGCCGGCACTTCTACCTATGTTACTGATTACAATGATATCTCAAGTAAAACTCATTACAATCCCTTTATTGCTATTACCATAAATTCATTTAATAGGGATTGGTTATTTAATATTTTCTTGAATGCTGGATACAGAGCTCAATCGTTAGTTAACTTTACACCAGAAGATGAAGTTTATCATAATCCATTGTATTATGGGGATGTTTACATAACTGATGACAATAGAGGTGAGGCAACTGCTGGAATAATCGATATAACTCCGGGATTATATTTTAACTTTGGTGATACTGGAAGAATACTTTTAGGAGCAAAGTTTAATTGGATTGCTCAAATTGATGATCTTGATTACCCTTTTCATGTAATTCCAGTTCTGCAATTTGATTTCAATTTATAATTCACTTTACGTACAAAACTAGTTTTTATTCTAAATCCGTAAAGCAGACTTAAGTCTGCTTTACGATTTAAACAATTATTTATTAACCTCTGCGTAAGATGAGTTTATAATTAAAACAAAAGTTAATATTCATTTTCTGAACTGTAATCTTTCACTTTAAATTCATCATAAAAACTGTTTGTAATGATCATAAATCCTATTCCTGCAACAGCACCTAATACTATCATGGAGTTTCCAATTGATAATTGCTCATACAAAAATTCCAAATTAAAGTAATAACTAAATCTAAAGTAAACCAATTTGCCTGCGTGTGAAATAAGATTACCAATTCCGGCCCCAAAGTAGGCAAACAAGATTAATTTACTGATCTTATAAACTGGAATAAACTTACGATAAGTTTTAGCAATTTCTTTTATAAAACCATAAACAGAAAATATCCCTACAATCATCCAGAAAAATTCGCTGTTACCAATGAAATCTGGTATAAGAAATATGGTTATAAGTATAATTACTAACCGAAAAATGATTGTAACATAGAGCTGCGGGTAATCCAGAAAACTTAACTTGTTAACAAGTGAATCATTAATACTTTTTGTAATGCTGTTCTTGTTTACAATTTCTGCTTTAGCAAATCCACAGCTTGGGCAATCTTTTATATTGCCTTCGGATTTCTCTCCGCAGTTTGGACAGATGTTTGTGTACATTAATCTTTAGTTAACATTTTTAACAAGGTATCTTTTAATCTTTTGAGTTGTAGTTTTTTCAAACTCACTATCACGAACATAAAATTTTCTTATCTGTTTAAAAGCGGGTAATTCTTTATTTGTTTCTTTAACTGCTTCTGCAATTATATCGTTAACAAGTTCCGGAGTAATCTTAACTTTATTTTTTTCTGAGTACTCAATAAACGCCTCGGCATCAGTTACAATTTGTACAGCAATTATTTCTGTGTGCTTTTCATCCTGCTCACCATATACCATGCTTTCTTGCACAAAAGGATTTCTATTTAAAATATCTTCGATCTCTTCTGGAAAAACATTTTCACCGCTTTTAGAAATTATTACATTTTTCTGCCTTCCGTTTATGTGCAAAAATTGATCGGCATCAAAAAATCCAACATCTCCCGTTTTAAAATACCCATTGTCAAAAGCTTCCTCGGTAAGTTTTTGATTTTTATAATAGCCAAGCATTACGCTATCCCCTTTTATATATATTTCACCAACTCCATCTTCATTTGGATTATTGATTTTAATTTCAAGTCCAGGTAACGGTAAGCCTGCCGCATTATCTTTAAAACTATACAAACGATTTAGTGCGGCAATAGGTGATGTTTCTGTAAGACCATAACCTTGTACAAAATTAAATCCAAGCTCTCGCAAACCTTTTGCAACTTTTGGATCAGGAGCAGCGCCGCCGGCAATAAACAATCTTATATGTCCGCCAAATTTGTGATGAAGTTCTTTAAAGATTAGTTTCTTAGAACTTTTCCATCCAACTGATTCGAAAATATTTGTGAGTGAGATGAGCGGAGGAACTATTATAGATTTTAATTTGTCTTCCTGAATCCCCTTATAAATTTTCTTAAACATTTTATCATAAAGAAGCGGCACACCGAGTAGAATCGTTGCTTTTACTTTCTGCAAATCATCCACAACTGTTTTTAATGAACGCGCATAATGTGCCGATCCGCCAGCGTATAAAGGACAAAGTAATCCGCATGTACATTCGTATTTGTGATGTATTGGGAGAACGGAGAGAAATCTGTCTTCTGGCACAATCTGAATCATACTCGTCATTGCCATAAGATTAGATGCAATGTTTTTCTGGGTTAACATAACACCTTTTGCTCTGCCGAGCGAACCGGATGTAAAAATAATTTCGGCCATGTCATTCGGATTTATTTCTGGTAACTTTTTAATAGAGGCAGATTGAGCTTCAATCATTTTTGTCATCGAAAGAATTTCATCCTTATGTTCTTTCGAATCCATATTTATATAGTATTTCAAATTTAAAAGCGAATCTCTTTTTTCTTTCATTAACGCTTCGTAACCGTCTGAAAAAACAATTGCCTTAGCTTCGGATTCGTGTATGATGTTTAATATTTCATTATGGTTTAAATTTTTATCGATCGGAACAATAACCATGTTAAAACACATCGTTGTAAAATAAGTCATAGACCACTGCACACGGTTTTCACTTATTACTGCAACGTGATCTCTTTCTTTTAATCCTATCTCTAAGAGTGATTTACCAAATCGAATCACATAGTCGTGCAGCTGTTTATATGATACATTTGAAATCGGATTATCAGCAAGATCTTCAAGTGCAAGTTTATCACCATAAACTTTTGCTGATCTTAAAAGCATATCTTGAATTGTAGTTATGCTTGGAACAACATATCGTGGATATTCTTTTACCATTTTGATTTTCCCTTTACAAAGTTTTCTGAATTGATACCGCACCACGAAGATCATCCATCTGATAACCAGTTGCTTTATCATCCGGATATTTATTATTGAGAACTTCTTTTACATCTGGTCCAATATTTTCAATGGCTCCATGACATCCTAAACAAGGTGCTTGTACCATGATTGGTTTCATAAGACGTACGGTTTTAATACCCCCTGCATCAACAGCTTCAAAATATTCCGTTGTATCTGTTAACTTGTTGCCGGATTTTAATTCTTCAAAATACTTTAGTCCCTTTGTTTCGAATTCATCGGGTTTGTTATTTGTATTCCTATATTTTAAAGACACTCGTTTAATGTATATTCCTTTATTAACACCATAATTGTTTGTCAGAACTTGAGCAGTATCAGAACAAACCGAAACGGCCGCCACAATTCCGTTTGTTTGCATCTCTTTAACTAAAACAGATTTAAGAGATCCCATAAACTCTTTTGCATCTTTTCTTAATCCATTTTTTATTTGATCGGTTAGCTCTGGTGCTGGTTTTTCTCCGCATCCGATGCAGAAAAAAATAAAGATTGATAATACTGATAATGAAATGATTTTTTTCATAAGTCTCTCCTGTAAATAAAATTATCAATTCCCGATATTAATTTAACAATAAATATCTAACGTTAGACAAATAATATTTATGTTTGGGCAATAAATCTGATTGAATGTTTTGAACACAAAACGTGAACTTACTCAAAAAGCAATTTTAGCCTTTTGGATTCCTTTGGCGGCAACATGGTTAATGATGTCTGTTGAAGGACCGTATCTTTCTGCATTAATTGCCAGACTTGCAGAACCCAAGTTTAACCTTGCTGCATATGGAATAGCATTTTCACTTGCTTTGATTATAGAAGCTCCGGTTATAATGATGATGAGTGCATCAACCGCACTGGTAAAGGATTATCAATCATTTAAACAGTTAAGAAAATTTAATTACATATTAAGTTTATCTCTCACTGCAGCGATGATAGTTTTTATTCTGCCACCGATATTTTATTTCGTAACAGAAGATTTAATTGGTCTACCAAGAGAAGTTTCTTATCTAACACATATTGCCGTTATGATATTAATCCCCTGGCCCGGTGCAATTGGGTATCGCCGTTTTTACCAGGGAATTTTAATTCGAAATAATTTAACCCGATTAGTTGCTTACGGTACAATTATAAGATTAATCTCAATGAGCATAACTGCCTTTGTATTATATAAATTTACAGATGTGCCGGGAGTTGTTGTTGGTGCAAGTGCTTTATCAACCGCAGTAATCTGCGAGGCAATGGCTAGCAAGCTTATGGTTAAGAAATTTCTGCTAAAATTAAAATCGCAGGCAAGTGAAACACATAGCAATTTAACTATTAAAGAAATTGTAAAATTTTATTATCCGCTTGCACTCACATCATTGCTAACACTTGGCATTCAGCCATTTGTAACTTTTTTTATCGGACAAAGCAGAATGCCGCTTGAATCTTTTGCTGTGATGCCTGTAGTAACTTCATTTGTTTTTATTTTTAGAGGATTGGGTTTATCATATCAGGAGGTTGTTGTTGCTTTGATCGGAGATAATATGGCAGGTTTTAATCAGTTGAAAAGATTTGCAATTAAACTTGCATTGTTTGTTGCTGGAACACTAATGTTAATAGCCTTTACTCCGCTTGCAGAAATTTGGTTCAGGGATGTATCGGGTTTATCAGAATCATTAACCGAGTTTGCAAAACTACCTTTAATGATTATGTCTTTCTTCCCTGCATTAACGGTTCTGATAAGTTTTCAGAGAGCAGTTTTAGTTAAAGGTAATGACACAAAACAAATTACTTATGGAACTGCGATTGAGTTTGTTGGAATTATAATGGTGGTTGCAATCTGTATAAAATACTTTTCACTGGTTGGTGCGGTTGCCGCCACAATAGCCTTTGTTATAGGAAGAATGGCGGCTTGCGGTTATTTACTGCCGCCTACAATTTCTTCACTGAATAAACATTAATCAATTAGCTTGAATATCTCTTCAAAAGCTTTTTTATCTCTTTGTGTAATAAACTCGCGTGGATTTCCTATAGCAACACAAGCTGCCAGTGTGTTTGGTAAAGTAATGCCCAATAATTTTTCAAGTTCACTTCTTGCAATTAAAAGTCCTGAGAGCCAGCAAGCGCCATAACCCAAATCAAATGCTGATAGAATTAAATTTTCTACGGCTGCTCCAATTGATTGTATGTTTGGATAGTTCCTTAATCTGTTTACATCTTCTAAACTTAATTCGCGTCCTTTCAGTAATTCCTCAACTATAGTTTGGTAAGGACTCATCTCTACAGCGATCAAAACAGGTGCATCCATAAAGAATGAGGAGAATCGTAAAACTTTTGCCTGAGCCATCATCTTTTCTTTAATGTTATCGTGTGGAAAATATTCCAGCACTTTTTTCTGAACTATCTTCCCCATTTTCTCAATAATCTGTTCGTTTGTAATCGCAATAAATTTCCAGGGCTGTGAGTTGTTGATGCTTGGTGCAAGTCCGGCTCTTCTAATAATCTCTTTTATATCAGTAACAGCAACTGGTTCATCTGTAAATGTTCTGATGCTGACTCTTTTTTCGATGACATCTTTTAATTCCATTATAACTCCTGTTTTATAAGTTTTAATAAATTGATTTTTCTAAAATTATTGTGTTGATAATAAGATTTTTTAAAGGAATATTCTGAAACCAAAATGTAGTTTATTTTGTTAGTAAATATAAATAGTAACAGGAATTTTTAGATGAAACTTGCAATTGTTTTTTTGTTGATAATCAGCTTAGCTGGTTTATGGATTTATTTTAACCCCGCTGATTCCACAACACTAGCCAAAATAAAAAATCTTAGTGAACCAGATTCCACAAAACATAATGGAGAAAATATGAGTGATAAAGTGATTAAATCCAATGAAGAATGGAAAAAAGAACTTACCTCAGAACAATATAAAATCTTACGTGAAAAAGGTACTGAGCGTGCATTTACAGGGCAATACTGGGATCATAACGAATTAGGAACTTACATTTGTGCCGCTTGCGGTACAGAACTTTTTGAATCAGACACCAAGTTTGATTCCGGCTGCGGCTGGCCAAGTTACTTTGAACCGATTGACAGCGCTAGAATTATATACAAGGATGATAGTAGTTATGGAATGAAAAGAACAGAAGTTATGTGTGCAAAATGCGATGGGCATCTAGGTCACGTTTTTGATGATGGACCGCCTCCAACGGGTTTAAGATACTGCATAAATTCCGGTTCGATGAAATTTATTAAGAAAGAAAAATAGTTGCCAAAAAAGTTTTATACCCTATCTTAGGACTTCAAAATTTAAAACTTATGAGAGGTAAACTTTGAGTACTCCAATTACACCTGAAGATCAAAACTCGGTTAATAAATCCGGTTGGAAATTCCCTAAAGCATTTTGGACTGCAAACATAGTTGAACTTTTTGAGAGAGCCGCATACTACGGTGTGTTCATTGCAATTACCCTTTATCTTTCACGTATAGTAGGCTTTGATGATATTGAAGCCGCATGGATTGGCGGAGTTTTTTCTGCGGGACTTTATTTTCTCCCTCCATTTACCGGAGCCTTTGCTGATAAAATTGGATTTAGAAATGCTATTATTCTTGCATTTGCACTTTTATCTTTAGGATACTTTTCTCTTGGTGCATTTCCCTATAAAGCCGTTGTGCTTCCCTCTCTAATTGTTCTCATGTTTGGTGGTTCGTTTATTAAATCTATAATTACAGGAACTGTCGCCAAAACAACCACTCCTGAAACAAGAGCAAAGGGTTACTCAATATTTTATGGGATTGTAAATGTCGGTGCTTTCTTAGGTAAAACTTTTGCGTATCCTATAAGAATTGAATTAGGATTAACTGCTATAAATTACTTTTCTGCAATAATGAGTTTTGTCGCGTTATTGGTTGTTATTTTATTTTATAAAAATGTAAGCTCAGATGGAGAAGGAAAATCAGTTAAGGAAGTATGGACTGGATTTGTAAAAGTAGTAACCAACATGCGTTTACTTACATTAATTTTAATTGTTACAGGATTCTGGATTATACAACATCAGCTTTATGCAACAATGCCAAAGTATGTTTTAAGAACTGTTGGCGAGCAGGCTTCACCGGAGTGGATTGCAAATGTTAACCCTGCTGTTGTAATGGCTCTTGTTATGTTCATAACTCACTTAATGAGAAATGTTAAAGCAGTTTCTTCAATGGCAGTGGGAATGTTTTTAATGCCGGTTTCAGCTCTTCTTATGGCATCAAGCAATTTACTGGAGTCTGTCACTGGTCAGTCTGTTTCGATATTTGGGTTGTTTAGCGCTCACCCTATTACCGTAATGATGATCTTTGGTATAATGGTTCAAGGTTTAGCAGAATGTTTTATTTCACCTCGTTACCTGGAATATTTTTCACTGCAGGCACCAAAAGGTGAGGAAGGGTTGTATCTTGGCTTTAGTCATCTTCATTCATTCCTCTCTTCAATATTAGGATTTGGAATTTCCGGATATTTATTAACAGCATATGCACCTGACCCGGCTACTCTAACTCCAACACAGCTTTTAACTGCATATGATAAGTCTTATATGATCTGGTATTATTTTGCAGCAATAGGATTAACTGCCGCGATTGCACTACTAATCTATCGTTGGTATTATCAAAGAAAAGATTTGAGATCTGCAGTATAGTTATTTTCTGTCATCACGAGCGAAGCGAAGTGATCTATTAGATTGCTTCACTCCGTTCGCAATGACGGATAAAAATTAGTTCTTTTCTTCCTTCAACTCAGCAGCTCTGCCGCCAAGATATTTTAAAAAGAATTTTTCCATCACTTAATGTAAATATCAATTACCTCGATTCGATTTAGGAAACAATGTTAGTTTTTTCACCATTTCTTATCCCCCAAATTGGTTCCTTTCAACGAAAAAATTAACCACCGCAAGTAGTTGAACATTTAGTTTAAAGAAATTTTATTAGATAAGGATTTTGTATATCAACACTTTGTGGGCAATTAAGTTTTTTTTGAATTGAACAAAAAAAATCCGTACCGATATTCTCGGTACGGATTATAGAAACAAGGAACTTATTTTTTAGAAACCAAGAGAAAGTGCGAAGATATGGTTTCCATCAAAATACTGAGCATATCTATAAGCATAATCTACTCTTAACATTATGCCTTCAAGATTAACATTTACACCAGCACCAGCAGTAAGACCATATAAGTATTGATCAGTTTCTAGTTGTGGTGACATTTGATAACCTACTCTGGCAAAGAATTGATTATTGTAGCCATACTCAGCTCCAATTTTATATTCATCCTCTGAAAAGTTATTGTTAAGAAATGCACCTGCAAGTTGAACATAATTTTGTTCATCAAATGCAGCTTTATAACCAACACCCATTTCAAAAGAGGATGGTAAATCAAATTTTGCAGCTTCAATTTTAGTGTACTGAGGTGAACGAGCCTGGTCTTCAACGCTTGAAAGAACAAGCATTCCAGAACCGTCATACTGCATTTGTGGTCCAACATTTTTCATTGCAATACCAATGCTTAATCCTTCGATATCAGCAAGTGTATTGTAAATAACGCCAACATTAAAACCAAATCCCGTAGCACTAGCATCTCCAAGATTTTCGGTAATAAGGTTAGCTGTTATACCAACTGCTATTCTTTCTGTTAATGCGCGCGAGTAGGATAAACCGGCAGTTAACATTTGTGGTGCAAATTTTGCCCCACTCAATCCATCAGGATCAGTAGTTGTTGTAACTAATATATCTCCGATTGAAAGACTTTTAAGACTTAAAGAGAGAACTCCAAAGCCTTCAAAGTTTGTAGAAACTGCACCATATTCCACTCCTATATCTGCAATATAAGACATATGTGAAAACATTACGCTGGTAGAAGAATTGCCCATATTGGCTACACCAGCAGGATTCCAGAATATTGATTCAATACCATGTCCAATTGCAAGATTTGCTTCGCCCATTGCAATACCGCGTGGGCCTACAGGAATGAGCAACTGAGCGGCTCCTCCTGTACCTGTTCTGTTACCACCTCCGGCATATACATCAAGTGTAAGCAGGAGGGCAAGAACTATTATTAATGATCTAAATATATTTTTCATTTTTACTCCTATACTTTTTTACTTGATTTCATTAGAATCTATCAAGAATTTGTTGTTCCTGAATAATAGCTATTTTAAGGATTTTTGTCTCACCTAAATCAGGTAAGTCGATATATGCAAGATACAATCCGCTTGCGACAGGTAACCCTGCACTATTGGCAAGATCCCATCTCAGGAATTGATCAATATCCTCCTTATTTATAGTTCTTACGTGAACACCTGCAAGATTAAAGATTCTAATTGTTGCTTTTTCCGGTAAATGGCTGAACGTAACAAATTTGTTGTACTTATTAAGTTCTTCTGTATTTACACCATAGTATGGATTTGGAAATACATTAATCTTATCTACCTGTGTCTTTGCAAGGTCATTAGAGAAGGATGAACCTGCGGTGTTGAATAAATATTTATCCAAACCAATTTGAATCGGGTTATCATATGATACTGTTACAACATCATTAAGTGTATAGTTTGTACCATAGAATACAAGCACCCAGGTAGCTAGAGCATTTAAAGCATCTGGACCACCATCAACCTGTATTGGATTAACAGCATCATAAGGCGAATTAACAAGAATAGCATACATTCTATTTGTTGGATTCCAAGTATAGAATGGTCTTTCTGTACCATCGCGTTGACGATCTCTAAAAGTAAGATTTACTTGTTGTTGTGTATCTTTATTCCAGACTTCAAAAGGAATTCTTACCATAAAGGGCTGAGCAACACCCGGAGATGGGTTTAACGGGTTTGTGGCTAATGCAGCTGCACTTACCATCCTAAATACAGTCGCCATCTGTCCGCCACTAGTAACTTCCCAAATTCCTGGCGAGGTTTCCGTATAAACGCCGGTAAATCTCAATTCATAATCCTGTTGAAGTTGCTCTATATCAGTAGTACCAACTCCAAAGTTATCAGTAGCAAAACTAGAAATAGTTCCACCAAATATTGTATAGTTTTGTATATCAAGATTTGTTGTAGTAGAATTTGAAGATAATGTAGTTGGACTATCATCTGGGCTCAGTGTAAGTCTCTCTGAACTGAAATTGATAGGAGCTTCATAAACTACACTTGTCCCAATTTGAAAACCATCAACAATAGGATCTGCGCTTGTTGATGGGCTTAATTGTGCAGAAGAAAGATCATCACGTGGAGGGAATAAATTCTCGCCTCCAATAATTCCCTGGTTTTCTAATAAGAGAGCACCTGTGGTTACATTTCTCAAGTTCCAGTATTTAGCTGTTCTTGAAAGTGAACCAATGTTTGTAATTGTGAAAGTTCCAAAAGCGTCAACGATAGGACCAGCAGGGTCAGTATAACCATCATCATGAACAATCCAGTCAACAGCTAATGGAAGTGTAGGTGCAGCAATAAATACAGACCAGGTTTCTCCACCATGGAATATACCATTTTGTGTTAGTTCGCCATTGGTCAATCCCATTTTAATCACATTACCTGTAACTTCAGGCACAACAACACCGCCGCCTGCTTCAAAAGATGGTGCATTTATAATTGTAACTCCTGAAGGAAATGTTAGAGTAACTCCATCACACCAAGCATTGGTTACTGATACTAAGTCTAATGAAAAACTTAATTCAACTCCACTTGCAGGATTAGGACCATATAGCCCGGCAATAGAGATTGAACTTCCGGTCATATCTTCTGGTCCGCTAGGAGTTCCTGAAGGTACCCAATCACCGTTTGCATCTCTTATTTCCTCACGCTGCGTAAAGAAAACTTCGTAATCGTGTCCTGTTGTTGCAGCAGGATCAACAATACTAACCGTAGGACCGCCATCTGCAGTTCCTTCATGGGTTACTGTTACCGAACCGCCTGACTCATCTCCATAAGTAACACCCGGATTTGGAGTTTGAGGGGTTATTGTAAAAATAGCAATCGGGTTTTCCAGATTATTAGGAACAGCATCCTGATCTGGATTATAGCTATAAGAGGTTACGGCAAAGTAATATTTAATTCCATTTACCAATGGAACTCCGCCTCTAACAGCATCATTTGTAATTGATATAAATCTCTTTATTCCGCTATCGTTACCAAACTGTACAGGAAGCAGAACAACAGAGCCTGTCCTTACATCAAAAACCAAATCTGAAATTTTTCCAATTCCGTCTATAATATCATAAGTGGCAACTCTAATACCATCAGATACTTGTGATGATGCAGTTGGTAATTGATAGATATTATATCCCTGGAACGTATGTCCCTTTGCATTAAACGTTTCTGTAGCTTCAACTTTAGCTGTATTCTTTGACCAGTCAAGTATAATTTCTCTGTCTAAAGTAGTAACTGTAACTTCCGGAGCAGGAGGAGCTGTTGGAAGATCAAAGAAGTTATTATAAGCTACTTGTGCCTGTGCGTCATAGAATTTTAGAAGACCAATTGCAGAAAGTCTATCAACACCTTGAATAGCACCAGCAACTATTTGAGCCACTACTACTTCCTGAGTATCTCCGGGTGCCATATTAAACGGACCGGATGCACTACCCTGACGTCTGTCACCGGGTGGTAACTGAATACCGTCTAACCAGCCTGTGCGAGCTTGCGGGTCGCCATTTAAAGCATAAGTAGTTACCTGACCGGTAGCAAGATCAATAAATGGGGCTCCTGAAACACCAAACTTGCCCTGGAAGAAGTTATAAAATTCTCGCGAACCATCGATATCATTCTGCGGCGGATCACCAATATTCGGATCACCATTTGCAAAATAATATGCTGCTGTCATTGGTAAGTTAATTTTACCGGGTCCAACAACCTGATTATTAAATATTCCAAAGTCAGAAGCATCATCAACACCATTCTTATTTATGTCTTCTCCTGCAACTCCATCAACAACTGGTCCCTGAAAGAAGTCAAAACCAACTGCAGGGGGAGGCAATGGAGCATAAGTTGCATCCGTTGCACTTGCATTGTAACAGAATTGTAAACTTAAAGTAGTATCAACACCTACATAGTCATCACCTGCATCACCAAGATCTATATCAGACCACATAGAAAAATACATATTTTCAAACGTAGTTGGGTTTGCAGTTCTGTCTGTTATGTTGATAACTTTATATTTTCTAAAGTACATACTTCCAAGAGCACCTGCCTGATTATATGCCCAGATTGTTACCTGGCATTCTATACCCAAAGGATTTTGTCCATATAAAAATTGGGTTGCTCCTGAATTTAAATCATTAGTAATAAACCAGAGAGTTTGATCGGCACCTGGAACACCCGGGATATCAGTGGCAGGTTCATAAATACCGTTACCATTAACATCATTATATGGTGCGCCCAAAGTAGCAGGCCATTCTGTCCAGTCTAGTTCGTATTGAGTTCTAATTTCAGACTGGGATAGTCCATCCAGCCCAGCTTCTGTAGAAAGATCAATATTTGGATCAGCTCCCGGAAAGACATCTCTTCTTACTCTGTATATTCTATATACAGATAAGGTTGGATCATCAGCAGTTCCGTCTGCTAAAACCTTTCCAGGTTGAAGACCGGTTCTGTAAGCAGTTCCACCAACTCTTGGATCCGGATCACCGGCAACTCTTGCACCCCAGAGTAAACCAGAAGTAAACGCAGCAGTTTTACCGCTGCCTTTTGGATAAACTAATCCGGAATTACCTGCTGCTGATATATCAGAAATTCCATTATTAAAGAAATAACTGGAAATATTATTTATGTTCAAAGATGTTAGCGCAACCTGATCAGCTGTTGTTTTTGGCAACGCGTTGCGTCCATCTTTCTTATCCCCCTCTGCCCTTAGTCCGGGTACGAGGAATAAAATACTTATCGCAAAGACAAGTATGTATTTTATTTTTCTATAGTTCATATTTTGAAACTCCTATTTTTATATACTATCGTTTTTAGTATTCTAATTGAAATCCTAATCGTAGTTGGCGTGGAGGACCATACAAGAAGCCAACATTTGTTTGATAACCTTGATAATAGTCAATGTTTATTGCCCTGTACATTGCTTCATATTCTTCTCTTTGATACGATTTTAATGTTCCACCTAATTCTGGATCTGTTAAATAACCATCATCCGTTGGTGTTCC
The DNA here is from genome assembly GCA_041738675.1 of Ignavibacteriaceae bacterium. Taxonomy (GTDB): domain Bacteria; phylum Bacteroidota; class Ignavibacteria; order Ignavibacteriales; family Ignavibacteriaceae; genus IGN3. Next base: position 86,475 of record JBGSPH010000028.1, on the reverse strand, counting down.
TGTTCTTAAGAATACGTTAGTGATGTTGGTTGCATCTAAAAGATTTATAACTAATAAATAAACATTTAAACGTAATTTATCAGCAATGGTAAAGGACTTATCTATCTTTAAATCTAGTTGACTAACCCACGGAGTTCCGGATGCGTTCAAGGCTTCAATCGGAGATCTGAACCTGTTATCACCCTCTAAAGAACCTGTGTTATCTCCTTTTCCTACTCCCTGAGTATATGGATGTCCGCTATCAAAAGTAAAGAGAGCAGAAAGACCAAATTCACGAAGAACAGAGGATGGATGATCTGCAGGAAATCTGTAGTCTAAATTAACGTTTCCGGCAATCGCTTTATTGAAATCAAGCGGGGAGATGTAATTTGGTTTAAATACTGTTACTCCATCCAATGGAGCACCAACGATACCTGCCTTAGAATTTGGATTTGATCCAGTTCCCTGAGCGTCCTGGAAGGCTATCGAAGCATTAACCATAATGTTTTCAACTCTTCTCATATTAAAGGAAACTTCAACACCTTTTGTTGTAGCAAAGTCACCATTCGTAAGAATATTAAATGACTGATATGGTGAACCGGATGCAGTGCTTTGAATATCAAACTCAACCTGATCCTGAATGTCCTTATAATATCCGGTAATATCAAAAGACGCAAAACTTGAAATTTGTTGTGTAAAACCAATTTCATATTGAGTGGTTCTGGTTGGTCTTACATCCAAACCAACAGGTGTTGCGATAAAGAAACCACCTCTTAGTTGAGTACCAAGACCATATATACCCTGATACATATCTCTTAGTCTTGATTGCTGAACAAATTTACCGTACTGTGCATGAAAAACAGTTTGGTCTGTTACTGGAAATGAAAATCCTAGACGAGGGCTTACAGCACTAAACGTATTGGTTTTTGTCAATCCCTTTGGATCTATTTTATTTGTCTGGAAGTTAATTGCTGATTCCGGACGTGTTGGATCTATTAAGGTTAAATTATCTGAATCAATGTAATCATACCTTAAACCAAGGTTTAAGATAAGATCTTTGTATGTTATTTTATCTTCAACATAAGCACCTGCAAACAAAGGTTTTCTGGGGGCTAAAAGACCTATATCATCAATGCCTGCATTTGCATCAAATTCACCGTCCACCTCATTACCAAAATGATCGAAACCATAACTGTTTGTTAAAGAAATCATTACATCATTTATAGGTAATGGCGTTGGAAGCAAACTATTTTGAAATACAGCATTAGCATATTGGGTTGCAGAACGTCCAGCCGAAAATTGGTAGCTGCGTATTGTATAGGTAGATAATTCACCGCCAACTTTAATATTGTGAGTTTTATCTATCTCTGTTGAAAACGCGCCGCTAAAATTAAAGACTTCTCTTTTTGCCTTATTGTATGCAGCAGTTGCACCACTAACATCATTTGGGGCAAAAAACTGGAATCCAAGCACATCGTAAGTTGTTGGTCTTTGGTATCTGCCAACTCTTCCCTGTTCGATGTCTCTTGAAGTTCTTTGCCAAACAGCTCCAACCTCTGCGTTTGCAACGCTATCGCCGTATGCTTGCCAGTTGTCTCGTAAAAGCGGATCCATATTTTCTTGAAAATTATAAGTATAGCCGCCGCTTATTTCATAATAAGTAGTTGGGTTTAAAATATGAGTCATCTTTGCAGAGAAGGATGAGTTTGTTGCTTCAAAAATCTGAAGTCTTCCGAGATTTAATAATTGATTTAGATTTCCACCGCCAGCATTTCCGCCTTTAGAGTCGGTATAAGAACCTGTAAGTCTGAAAATAAGTGGATTCAAATCAAATGTTAATGTACCTGTTCCGGTATAATCTTGTCTTTGAGCGCCATAAGTAGGGCCGCCGGGATAAGTCAAATCAATAGAATTGGTTTCCGGTGTCGTAGATTGCTGATCTGTTACAACGCCAACATCAATTCCGTCAAAAGGCAAAGGATTTTGATCTAACTGCCAGGTGGAATTAATTAAACCGAAAAATTTAACTTTATCAGAAACAATCGGACCACTAATGGTACCTGTAAATTCATTATAACCATATTGATAAGAGCCTAAAGTTTTTTCTCCATTAAATCTGTCGTCTTTGCTTTTGAAGCTTAGATTATCCGTAACATATCCGATGCTGAATTTAAGATCTGAAGTACCAGATTTTAATTGAGTACGAACGATACCTGCGTTTGCACCGCCATATTCAGCAGTGTAACCACCGGCTTGAACCTGGATTTCTTCAACAGCATCAGGAACAATTGTAACTCCACGTCCACCAAATACGGGGTTGGTAATATTTGTACCTTCCAAATAGTATCCCACTTCATCAACACGTCCGCCTCTTATGTAAATGTTGTTATTTTGTTCCACAACACCCGGAGTTAATGTCAAAAGGCTATTAAAATCCTTAATAGACAATTGTTCTATAACATCGCTTGTTGTGGTTCTGATAGCATTGGTGTTGCTTTTATTAATGAGGGGTCTTTCTGAAACTACAACAACCTCGCCCACAGAAATTCCTTCACCGGGCAGTTGGAAGTTCAGATCTGTTGTTAAGCCCGCACTTACGCGAACATTGGTTTGTGTTATAGTCTGGTAACCAATATAAGATGACTTGATCTCATAGGTACCAGAAGTAATGTTAGAAATAGAATACTCACCGTTAATATCGGTGGCGGCACCTAGTGATGTACCAACAACAATAATGTTAGCACCAATAAGTGGTTCACCGTTAGTAAGGTCAGTAACTTTTCCACTGAGTTTTCCTGTTTGAGCCACCGCTACAAGAGTCGGTAGTAGCAACAGAGAAAACAAAAGAGTAAACCATCTATTCATATTATCTCTCCTTGATTAGATTACAGATGATGGTGGTTAATTAATTAATTAAACGATCGATCTAATACTAAGTAACTAAAATTCAAAGAACTGGAAAATAAAACTTTACACTTAATAAACTATTTAATGAACAATATACATTAATAAAAATGCATAGCACTTCGCATGTCTCTTCTTAAAAATTTGAGCTGAAGAATTGAATTGTAGGTTTGATAAATTTTGTATCAATACTCTAATAAACATTCCTATTTAAGATAATTTTAAATTTCACTATGTGAACGTCCTAAAAAATATTGTTAAAGTCAACCTTTTTTTTAAAAATATTTTAATTTCTTAATTGTTTACAACTAACAACTTTCTACTTCAATATATAAAAATATTTTACAATCTAGTCAACATTTTAATTTCAACACCCTGGAAAGCTGGTTCATATCTGCAAATTCCACCGATACAAATATTGCCCGCTTGTCTTGTTCCAATAAGCAAACTTAGATCTGTATGATTACCAAGTTTATACCCAAACTGAATAAAGCTCCAAAATTTTCTTACTATGTTTCCTGCCTCGGGTTCTTTGGTTTGAAATTCTGCAACAATTGCCACACTGATATTTGGAGAGCGTAAATACTCAATGTTAATAACATCATCATAGTACTTTTCATCTGTAGAAAGATTTTCCGTCTGCTGATGTTCCAATACTAATTTTATTGTGTTAATGTCATCAAAGTAAAATTTGTTTTCTAAAATCGGAGTAATGTTTTTTGTGTTGGTGGATAGTTCTTCATTGTAACCTAAAGCCGCAATAGTTGTAAATGATTCATTCCAATTGTGCGTTGCCTGCAAAAAAACTTCTTCCAATTGCCTTGTAATAGGAAGTGATAGGTCATTCACTCTCTGATAGTACGAACTAGTCGGGAGTGTTTGGGTAATGCCGTAATTAGCAATAACTGAGGTTTCATCTGAAAAATTATAGTTTACTTCTAAAGCATAACCTTCTTCGTTTGATTGATCAAGCGGGGATGGGTGGCGATTGAGAAGCACATATGAATATTCTTTTCTTAATGATGGCGGAGTGTTATAATAAATTGTTCCATCGCTAGAAGTAAAGGCATAATTATCATAGTACTTGTATTCGCCAACAATGGAAAAAGCATCATAATAAAAATTTAAGCTGCCGTAAAAAGCTTCGCCTATTTTCCATTCATCATTATTAAATGTTTGTGATTGAATATTATTATTACTTTTAATTCCATACTCGGCGTAACCATCAAAATTCCAAACGGAGGGTTGAACTCTTAATGATGCTAAAGATGTATTCGCAATTCCTTCGATGGCAGGTAAGTTGGTTGCGTACGTAACGCCTGGTTTAATAAAACTGAAATCATTATAACTCAAATCAACCGCATGTAAAATATCCTGTCGCTCGTTAATTGAATTTGCAGCGGAGCCTGATAATCCTATTAATGAAAATCCTAAATAATTCCCTTCTACTTTTACTCCAAGTAAATTATTATCGACTCTGATATTTCTATCTTCATAGCTTTTCAAAACCAGACCACGTCCAAAAAGTTTATAATAATTACCGACAGTGAGATTTATCCCCTCTTCAATATCGCCGATATCAACAGCAAAATATTTATAAGCTACATCTGCATATCTATCCTTTCCCCTGCTTATGGATGGATCGGGATCATTTGGTTGAAAAACTTCAAACCTAAGTCCAGCACTAAAAATATTTTTATTATAATCTAGTGTAAACCAGTTTTCAAGAATCTCTATTTTATTTTCAACATTATAGGAGTATTCAAGTTGATTTTGTAAGCCCAAACCATCCGGTAATAAAAACCAGCGGCTATCTGCCTGGCTAAAAATCTTTGTTGATGAAAATAAAATAAATATTAAGATAAGACGGTAATTTAAAGTTTTCATTTTTTTGATTTGAAATAATTTTGGGACAATGACCATGTCTTCCGAACAAAATTTACCCAAAGACTTTGCAAATTATTTTTCCAACAATTCAGTAATCAATTTTTCAACCTTCTGTTCATCACCTTTCATATATCCGAGATGCGAATAAACAATGTTTCCTGATTTATCTAATATAACCGTGTATGGCATTTGCTGCGCATAATATTTTCTGGCTGCTTCGCTGTTAGTATCTAACAAAACAGGAAAATTATATCCTTTAGATTTTACATAAGGTTTTACTTTTGCAACGGATTTTTCTGTATCTGTTGAAATAGCAAATAATTTAAATCCCTGATCTTTGTATTGCTCATAAATTTTATTGTACTCCACCATCTCCTCTAAACAAGGCTTACACCAGGTTGCCCAAAAACTTAAAAGTATTGGTCCGTTGCCAGTTTCATTATTCAGCTCAACATATTTCCCATCAAGATTAACGAGTTTAAAGTTAGGTGCTTTTCTTCCTGTAATATCCTCTTCATTTTGAGCAACCATAGGAAAAGAAACAAATAGCACAAAAGCAAATAACAAAAGTAGTTTCATATATTTCTCCAATATTCTCATAGGGATTTTTTAAAAAATGATTACATCATTTTAAAAGCAACATTTTTCTTATTTGAGTAAATTCCTTAGTAACCAATTTATAGAAGTAAATTCCGCTGCTAAGGTTAGAGGCATCAAATGAAACAGCATGATTTCCCGCAGATTTAATTCCGTTAACCAATGTGGAAACTTTATTTCCAAGAATATTGTAAACCGTCATCTCAACATTGCCAGTTTTTCTCAATCCATAATTAATTTTTGTAGATGGATTAAATGGGTTGGGAAAGTTTTGTGCTAAATAATAATCTGTGATTATTGTGTTTTCATTTTCTACAGAAACAGGATTTACGATTGCAGTTAAATCGACTGTAATTCTAATGTCTGGATTTCTTAATGTTCCAGCCTGCATTTGCGCATATCCGGTTCCAACATTTGTAAGGGGAAATATATGCAGAGCAACTAACCTTGTTTCGCCAGACTGAAGTGGTGAGCTTCCATACTCACTTGAGGTTGTTGCACTATCAACCCAACCCGGCAGGCAAGAATCAAAACATATTGATGAAGACCATCCTTCTGGCAGGTTATTTATTGTTCTAACAATAAATAATGTCTGTTCAGCCGCAGAAATATTAGTAACATCAACCTCAAAAATCATTTCAGAATTGAGCGTATCTATCAGCTCTGTTTCTCTTGGAACAAATGTAATATCCTGCGAAAACAATGAAGCCGAAAAAGCAAAAATTATTAATAAACCAAGTATTTGTTTTTTCATATAATCTTACTATTAAAAAAGGAGTGGTGCGTTTAACACCACTCCAAATGGATAATTTATTTAATTAATGTCATTTTCTTAATATCTGTATAAACTGAGCCATCAAATCCAGCAGCATCCAATCGATATATATAAACACCACTGTTCAAATTTTGTGCTTTAAAATCAACAAAGTGATTTCCGCTTGCAAGATTACCATTTAATAATGTGGCAACTTCTTCTCCAAGAAGATTGAACACTTTTAATGTAACTTTAGATTCTGATGCAAGATTAAATTCAATCTTTGTAGATGGATTGAAAGGATTGGGATAATTCTGATTGAGGGAGAAATACTGTAATCCAATAACATCCACATTCACCTCGTCAGAATATTCAAATGACCCAGTCAAATCAACCTGTTTTAATCTATAAGTGTATGATCCATTTTGTAAATCATTATCAGCAAATGAATAATTCTGAGTTTCAGTTGTTGTTCCCTTTCCACTTATAAATCCGATTGCAATAAATTCATCTGCTATTTTTTTCTGTATCTCAAAGCCAAGATTATTTACCTCTGTAGCCGTTGACCAATTTAGATTAACACTATTTCCACTAGCTTGTGCTGTAAATGATTTCAATTCAACAGGTAGAACAGTTTCAAGTGAGTAAACGAATGTAGCCCACTGACTTGCTGTTGGAACAAATGCATTCGTGGTTGCTGGTACGGTCGCTAATGCAGCTCCCGATTTATCAAAAATAGTATGCGGGAATGTTAACCCGCCATCAACAGAAAGTTTAACAACAAGTCTGTCTGTATATCCAGGATAATTAGCATGCGCGTAATTAAATTTTACTGAATCTGTAACTTCAGCACCGCTAAATACTTTGCTTATTAAAGTATCCGAAGCACCAGTTGCTGAATAACTATAAAAATCCATTTTAACCGATTTGTTTCCGCCAATTGAAGGTCCATTAGCGCCTGTAAACTGGCTGAATGTAAGTCCTCCATCTGGATTCTTAAGAGTCCATCCATTCGCCGGGAAACTGCCCTCGAATAATTCATAACTAAAAACACTATTAATACCATCGGTATTTAGAGAAATAGATGTTGGTCCTGATTGTTCAATAAAATCAGCCGCTGCGATTGGTTTTTCAATAATTGTGTTTTGATTATTTACTATTAAGTTTTCTAAAACTTCATTCCTTCCTTTTGCACTATTAAAAACTTCTTTTGTCTGATCATTCTGCACAAATGCTGCAGTGTAAATCATTGAATCAACCCAAACTACCTTATCTATAGCATAAGTAATTGTATAATTATACGTGCCTACTCCTGTCGGAACAGAAGTTCCTAAAGAGTTTGGATATGCTTTTCTGAAAACATCATAAAAATCTTTTTCGCCATTTGTTCCTGGTGCGGTAGCATACTTAATATGTCTCTCAACTGCATGAACTCTTAAATAATAATCGCCAGGATTAAGTGGAGATAAAACCTGAACCGTAATATCGGCTCTTACGCTGTCCCCGTTTGAAATTCTTGTATCTGTTACAGACATTGCTATTGGAGTACCAACATTTTTTCTCGGATAAAAAGCACCCGGTAAACTTGTGGGAGTAGAATATGGATATGATGGATCAACAACACCATCCATTATAACATTGGGAACAGAGTTGACACCATAATAATTTCTTCTATCATTTGCTTGTGTTGGATTATACAAATACATTGGATCATTACCTGGTGCTGGCCAGCTCATATGATATTTTATAGGAACTACAGAATCAAATCTTGCCGCCACAAATGCATCTATTGTTGGATTATTTGATGCACAGGGTCCACATGTAGAACTTGTCCATTCTTCTAATAAAACAGTTCTAAAAGTTCCTGGTAAATAAATCGTATACTGTGTAAGTTCATCATTATCTGGATTCTCGTCGCCAGTAAGATTAGTTTCAACAGAAAGGTCTAATCCCTGTCCTGGGGTAATTGTCAAATTATCAAAAGTAACAACTTGTGATTGACCACTGTTTAGTGAAGTAATTGTTTTTGTACTTGTATAACCTCCTGGGGCAGCTGTCATAGTAACCATAAATGAAGAAGTTATATTTTGCTTTCCGATATTTATTATTGATACCTGGGGCTCGACAATAAAAGGCGAAGTAGAGGTCGCATAGCTCGTACCTGAATTAATGTTATTGATGGAGCCTACTGCTGCATCCAAATTAAACTGATTACCAACCGTAACATTATCTATATATAGATTGTTGCCATAACCGTTAATCGTCACAAATTTTAATTGCACCTGCGCAAAAGTAAAAACACTAAGAGCAGCAAACCACGATAGGAAAAATAGTATAGATTTTTTCATACGAACCTCTCCTCTGAAATTGAATTAATAATATTGATTAAGAACAATGAACTAATTTAAAAACTTGATCCTGTTTGTTGTATTTCTTTAGTGCTTAAATTTTGCAAAAAAACAACAACCTCTAATTTATTTATATTCCATACAGTATCAATTGAATTTTCAAATTGATAAGTCTGCGAGCTGCCAATAGATGACAAAGAAATTCCATCGCTTGATGGTAAGAGGACTCTTAGTACATCATAAAATTTTGTTTCACCATTAGACCCGGGCGGTTGAGCATATTCTACTTCTGATTCTACAATTGCACACCTTAAAATTAATTCATCCTGATTTACCACATTTACATTTTTAACTTTAACATCAACATTTAGAAGTAAGCCTCCGTTAACAATTGTTTTTGTAACTGCAATATTAAAGTCAGACGATACCGTTAATCTGTTATTCAATGCTTGTTTAATTGAGTTTGAATCTGTTGGTGTTGGTCGGGTGGTTCCATCTAAAATTAGTGTAGGAGCAAAAAGTATATTATAATATGTCATTCTAAAATCACAGAACTCTTTTGCGGTTAAGTACATAGGATCTACCGGAGAAGGAAAGTTAGTTGGGAATTTTACCGAAACAACCTGGCTGCTGCCGTAACTATTTAAAACCGATTGAATAATTTTATTGGATGTTAAGCAGGGGGTGCAACTTACATTTGCAAAATCTTCAAGCAATACTGTTCTGTTAGAGCTAATATTATTGTCTTCAGAAATAGTTATTTCAATTTGTACTTCGCCGTCCTTTAATGAAATTGGCTGAGTTGGAGGGTTAGTTTCACATCCCAAAATTATGATAGGAATAAAGAGTAAAAGAATTTTTTTCATACACGTACAATTTACTTTTAAGACCGATATAACAACTATCCCGAATTGGATAAAAGTTAATTTTTCTTTCGCCAAAATAAACTGCGTGAAAGGAAATTCAAAGGAGATTTTGTAATTATAAAAATAAATTTGGAATGAATCGACTTTTCTAATCGAAAATTACGAAGAAAGAATTGTTTGCTTGTTATTAATCAGTTGCCACCCAGTAACCGCTGATTGAATATAATTTAGAATCTGACCATGTACTAACCTTTAAAGTAAATCCATCTCTGGAAATTGATATTGCTTCAACATTATATCTTAAGTTTGATCCTTTATCCGAATCTATTTGAGAAACACTCAAAAATATTTGCGGTTTTTTTATAAAGGGAGTTTCAAAATCAATATCGATTGTCATTGTTCGTTCACCCTCATTTATATCAAGCGAATATCCCGCTAAACTTTGGTTAACTGACCAGCTGCTGCTCTGCATTGTTTGAGCTGAAGAAAATCCTATTAGTATTATAAAGACAAAAATGAATATAGATATGTAAATGTTTTTCATAACTTTTATATTTTTATTATTCAAAAACTAATCGTTTGGTTTTTTAATTACAATATTTAATACTGCTACCGTGATTGTGATCAAATGTGTTACTATTTGAATTTATCTCTTTCACTTTTCTTTAACCCTTTTACAACTTCATCATAAGAGTGATCAATCCAATCCTTTAAATCATTCCAGCGAATATTTCCATCAAGAAGAATTGTATTCCAATAAGTTTTGCTCATATGCCAGCCGGGCTGCACATCTTCAAATTGTTCTCGCAGTTCCATCGCTTTTTCAGGATCACATTTTAGATTTATTTGCAGTGGGATTTTTTCTAATGGAATTAGTGCAAACATTTTGCCTCCGACTTTAAACACAAGTGTATCTTCATCAAAAGGAAAATCTTCAACAGCGCCCTTTTTACTTAAGCAATATTCGCTAATGAATTCTAAGTTCATTCTCTTATGGTTAAATGTTTCTAAATCGTTAATAAAATTTCTTTTGATTATTTTATCATACCAAAAAATTACATAAAAATGATTGTTTATTTCAATGACAAATATATTCCGCACGATGAAGTAAAGATTTCCCCTTTTGATCGTGCATTTCTATTTTCAGATGGAGTTTATGAGGCTTTAAGAACTTACAAAGGAAAACTTTTTCGTTTGGATGATCATCTTGAAAGATTAAAGTATAGTTTAGCTCAACTTGAAATACCTTTTGCTGATTTTCATCAGATAGAAATTATATCCACAAAACTTGCAGATATAAATATTATCAAAACAGATTATTCTGTTTACTTACAAATTAGCAGAGGAGTTAGTTTTCCACGTACACATAATTATGAAAATAATTTAACTCCAAATGTTTTCGCATTTGTAAAATCCATTAAAGATAACAGCAAAGAATTAACGGATGGAGTAAAAGTAATTCTTGAAAAAGATCTGCGCTGGTTAAGATGTGATATTAAATCAACTTCACTATTGCCCTCAGTTATGGCTAATCAAAATGCAATTAGAAATATTGCTTTTGAGGCGATACTATTCCGTGATGATTTTATTACAGAAGGATCACATACAACTTTTTTTGCTGTAAAAAATAATACCGTTTATACTGCCCCACTATCTAACTATATTCTAAGCGGAATTACACGAAAGGTTGTTCTTGTACTTTGCAAAGAAAATAATATTGACTTTTCTGAAGAGTACATTGAAGTAAAAAATATAAAAGACTATGACGAGTTTTTTATAGCGGGAACTACAACAGAAATTACTCCGATTATTCAAATAGATGATTGGATTGTTGATGATGGAAAGCCAGGAAGTATCACTCTTAAAATTCAGGAATTGTTTTTTAATACTATAAAACAAGTTTGATGAAAACCGATAAAAAAATATCCACCAATGTTTTTCTTCTAACAGGAGAATGGAGCGACTACAGCGGAAAGAATGTACTAAAATTTATTGGGACAAGTGATGAACTTGGTCCCGTAGAAATTATTGTTACAAATAACAAACCTGTTTTCTTTGTTGAAAAAGATGCGGTGTTAAATCCGTTAAATAAAACTTATCTAAGAAAAGAAACCAAGCTTAAAAACTTTAATAACAAACCTGTTGATGCGCTCTATTTTAATACTCAAAAAGCGTTAACTGTTTTTGCCGAAACAATTCAGCAATCAAACCAAACAACTTATGAGTCTGATGTCGATTCTTTAAGAAGATTTTTAATGGAGAAATCCATTAACTCACAGATGAAGATTACCGGTGTTGCAGATAAGAAAGATTCAATAACAAAATTTATAAACCCAAATATTGAACCTGCAGAGATCACTCCTAGTTTTATTATCGCTTCAATCGATATTGAAACGGGAGCCAAAACAAATCAGCTTTATTCTATTGCGGTTCACATCACAGGAAAGAATGGCGAACACAAAAAGGTTTTTATGATAGGCGAAAAGCCGAAGCGTGATTCAGAACTAATTTCGTATTATAATGATGAAAGAGAATTGCTTGCAAATTTCTTTGTGTGGTTTAAGCAAATTGATCCGGATATAATTATTGGCTGGCATGTAATTGGTTTTGATCTTCTGTTCCTTGATAATAAATGCCGTGAACTTGGAATCAGTTTAGATATTGCCCGTGCTAATGGGAGAGTTTCAATACGACAGCGAAAACCAAGCGGGCATTTTATCTCTGTTACCGGCAGAGTTGTTATTGATGGACCTACAATGCTTCGTGCTTCGTTTTTTAGTTTTGAAGATTTTAAACTTGAAACCGTTGCGCAGGAACTTTTGGGAGTTGGAAAAACTATTACTCCCGATGAAAACAAAATTGAAGAGATCGACAGGTTATTCAAAGAAGATAAAACTTCGCTTGCAGAATACAACTTACAGGATGCTGTTCTTGTTACAGATATTTTTTCCAAAACAGGATTGATAGTCTTGTCAGTTCGTCGTGCACAAATCTCCGGTTTGTTAATGGATCAGCTTGGAATGATGACAGCGGCTTTTGATCATTTTTACTTACCGCGTTTACATCGTGCTGGATTTGCTGCACCAAATCTGAAAGACATACAAACAAATGAACACGCTGCGGGCGGATATGTAATTGAACCAACTCCCGGTATTTATGAAAACATAATTGTGCTGGATTTTAAAAGTCTGTATCCTTCAATAATCCAGACATTTAAGATCGATCCATATTCTTTGCTGATGAAAGATGTTGATACAATACAAACATTAAATGGTTACAAATTTTCATCATCACTTCACATACTGCCGGATTTTATTGATGAGTTGATGAAACTACGCGACATCGCAAAGAAGAAAAAAGACAAACAACTTTCTCAGGCAATCAAAATTTTAATGAATAGTTTTTATGGTGTAATGGGCTCTTACGGATGTAGATTTTATCATCCCGATCTTCCGCGTGCAATTACAGGAAGCGGACACAAGCTTTTACTTGGCAGCAAAGACTATCTTGAAAAAGAAGGATTAAAAGTTGTTTACGGTGATACTGATTCATTATTCGTAATGCTTAATGATATTTCAGTTGATGATGGTGAAGTACAGGGAAAAAAAATTGTTAAAGAATTAAATCGTTATTGGAAAAGCAAACTTAAAAAAGAATTTAAAGTTGAATCATATTTAGAATTAGAGTTTGAAAAATATTATAGGAAATTTATTATAACTCCCACGCGCGGTGCTGATACTGGTGCAAAGAAAAGATATGCAGGACTTGTAACAAAAGATGGTAAAGAAAATATTGAGTTTGTTGGAATGGAATTCGTTCGTTCGGATTGGACCAGGCTTGCAAAAGATTTTCAGGTTGAATTATATCAAAAAGTTTTTGATGGTGTAGAAGTTGAAGATTGGATACGCGAAGAAATACAAAAATTAAAATCAGGTAAGTATGATGATAAACTTATTTATCGTAAAAGATTACGTAAAGAAGTTGAAGATTATACAAAAAATGTTCCTCCGCATGCGCGCGCAGCAAAATTATTAAATGAACCGCGTGATATTATTTACTATGCAATCACAGAGCGCGGACCGATTCCAATAGAACTAAAGCATAACGATTTTGATTATGATCATTATATCGAAAAACAATTAAAGCCAATCGCAGATTCTGTGCTTTCACTTCTTGGCAAAAATTTTGATTCAATAGCAGAGAATGATCAGCTAAGTTTTTTTTAAAAAGATTATCTCTTAAGTAATAAAAGATTACAAAGCTTAAACTGATATTATAACATTTCCCTTTTTGTTTCCCTGTTCAACATACTTATGTGCTTCGGCCGCTTTATTCAATGGAAATATTTTATCAATAATAGATTTTAATTTTCCTTCTTCGATCATCTTACTTACGGCAACAAGATCTTCATGCCTTTGGGGAGATAAAACACATATAACTTTTTTGTTTCCGAAAAAAGATGTCCACATCATTTGTAAAAGTTGTTTTACTTTAAAGCTTATAAGTACATACTTTCCATTTTCTGTAAGCGAATTTTTACATTTCGAAAATCCTGTTCTGCCAAGCACATCAAAAATTACATCATACTTTACACCGTTGTTAGTAAAATCTTCTTTTGTGTAATCGATTACTTTGTCTGCACCTAATGCCTTAACAAAATCTACACGGTTGGTGCCGCAAATACCAGTAACTTCTGCACCAAAACCTTTTGCAATCTGTACAATAAAATTTCCGTTACCGCCCGAAGCACCGATAACAAGCACCTTTTCTCCCTTTTGAACATTAACTTTTTTTAATACAAACAAAGCCACCATACTTCCACCGGGAACTGCAGCCGCTTCCTCATAAGAAATGTTTTCAGGTTTTAAAGTAACAACACTTTTTTCTGGGACAACAAAATATTCTGCATAGGTTCCCATACTTTGTCCGCGGTAACCAAAAACCTTGTCACCAACTTTAAATCTTATAATGTTTTTTCCAACAGCCTCAACATCTCCAGAAAACTCACTGCCGAGTATTTTTATTTTTGGTTTGCTGAATCCGAAAAATAATTTTGCCATTATCCAAAAGAGAACAGGCATATTAAATTTATGCGGAGTTACATCTTTTAAATTTCTCGCTAAAATATCTCCATAGTTTACAGATGCTGCATAATTTTTTATAAGTATCTCATTTTCTTTTGGTGCGGGTTTGTTTAGTTCAACGAGTTTTAATACTTCGGGTAGACCGTAGGTATCATAAATTATTGCTTTCATAACTCCTCTGTTTTTTAATTATGTTGTAATGGAATTTAGTCGCTCTTCTTCTACGCCTTTAAATAGCAGCCACAAACAAAGAGCAAGCTCGCCAATAAATGCCGGTGCTAATACTGCCATTGTAATTATTTCCTGGTAGCTGCTGTAGTTTGATAATAAAATCTTTGCAAATGCATCCATCAAGTAAGCTGATGCCGCTATGATTATCATTACGCCCAGTGTTTTAGGAAAGTAGCCTGATTTATACATCAACACGCCAAGAATAATCAGATTAAAACCAAAGAATACAAGAGCCAGGGTATATCCTGTTGAATGCGATTCGAGAAACATCATTACAAATGCCTGCAATTGATTATGTTCTAAAGCCGCTAGATAATTTGCGCCACTAATAAGCTGCAGAACAAAAAACATATTTAATAAATTTACACCAAGCGATGTAGCTTGCGCCAGCCTGAAGAAAGAAGCAAGCAATGCGAGAGGCTTGTTAACGGGTTTTAACAGCAAATAAAAAAGTATTGCCAAGCTAACATCGCATATGATCATTATAAGATCAGCAAAAATGTTTAGCCGGAAAAGTGATTCTGAAGCAATGATGTTGTTTGTGGTTGCAGAGGCATCGCCGGGAATAATCAGGTTTGCGCGAACAAAAAATTCTGCAAACATTCCCGTGACAATGATAATAAAATATAGTACCCCCGTTAAGCGGGATGTTTTTTTATTCTTTTTCATTTTCTCCCTTTTGTAATTATGGATTTGTGGGTTTTTCTTTTAAATGCTCATCTAAAAATAATATATAAAAAATTGAATTGTTTTTAAAAAGCTTATAAAAATATTTTTTACATATCATAGATCTTGATAATTTAACATCAATGAAATTAAATCTCTCCAATCAAATTACAGCAATACTACTTGCGCTGTTTATAACCCTTCTCTGGTCAACTTCTCTTGTGATAATAAAATTTGGATTAAAAGAAACTCCGCCGAATCTACGTGCAACAAAACTTTTAAATGAACCGGTAGATTTAAAAGACAACCTTAAAGATGGCCTACACTTTTAAAATTAAAGAATATAAAATATGAAACCACTCAAAGATAAAATTGCTCTTGTAACAGGTGGAACCAGAAATGTTGGTAAAGGTATTGCTTTAGCACTTGGAGAAGCCGGTGCAACTGTATATGTAACAGGAAGAAGCATTTCAGAAAAGGACGTTCAAGGAATTACAGAAGCTGGAGGTAAAGGAATAGCTCTAGTTTGCAATCATGAACATGATGATGAAGTAAAAAAAGTGTTTGAATTAATAGAGAAGAGTGAAGGTAAGTTGGATATACTTGTTAATAACGCCTGGGGCGGATATAACAGACTGAGAAACAGGAAAGCTTATCCCGAATTCAAATGGAAAGCAGCTTTTTGGGAACAACCTTTCGATCTTTGGGCAGAAATGATCAAAGTTGGAGTGCGTTCAAATTATATTGCAAGTGTATATGCAACCAAATTAATGCTAAAACAAAAGTATGGTTTAATTGCGAACATTTCATTTTATGCAAGTCGGAAATACTACGGCAATGTAATTTATGGCGTTGCAAAGGCAGCTGTTGATAAAATGACAATGGATATGTCAGAAGAATTGAAGAAACATCACATTACTTGTGTTTCATTATATCCCGGATATATTGATGATAACAAAAAAGCACCAAATCCTAAAAAAGAATCTTCTCAATTTGTTGGAAGAGCAATTGCTTCACTGTCCACTGATAAAAATATTTTTAATAAAACAGGTAAGATTTTGGTAGCGGCTGAACTTGCAAGAGAATACGGTTTTAAAGACATTGATGGAAGTCAACCTGAGCCATATGACAATTTGTGAAAATATAAATAATGATATGACTTTATTATTTTTGTCTAGATGAAATTAAACCTCTCCAATCAAATTACAGCAATACTGCTTGCGCTGTTTGTAACCTTTCTCTGGTCAACTTCTTTTGTAATAATAAAGTTTGGATTAAAAGAAATTCCGCCGCTGGTATTTGCCGGATTAAGATACTCTATTGCTTTTGTCTTTCTACTTCCATTTTTGTTTACAAAGCAAAATAAAGCAATAGTAAAAACTCTTAATCGCAAGGACTGGATAAACCTTACCTTACTCGGAATACTTTTTTACACATTTACACAGGGCACACAATTTATCGGACTCTCACTTCTTCCCGCAGTAACAGTTAGTTTATGGTTAAACTTAACTCCGCTTATTGTTGCTGTGCTTGCAATATTTTTAATAAAAGAAATTCCAACTGTGCTGCAGATATTTGGTGTGGCATTATTTATAACCGGAATTCTAACTTACTTTTACCCTGTAAACTTAAGCAGTAATCAATCAACAGGATTGATAGTAATGACAGTTGGTGTATTTGCAAACGCAGCCTCTGCTGTACTTGGCCGAAGTGTAAACAGAAAATCCCATTTAACTCCTATTGTAATAACCGTTATTAGTATGGGCATTGGTTCCACTATACTTTTATCGGTTGGAATAACGCTCCAAGGATTTCCAACCATTAACGTTGAAAATATTTTTTATCTTCTGTGGCTTTCAGTTATAAACACAGCCTTAGCAATGACTATCTGGAATTTTACACTGCGAACATTAACTGCAATGGAATCCAGTATAATTAATGGAACAATGCTTATACAAATTGCAGTACTTGCATGGATTTTTCTTGGGGAAGATATTTCATTTAAAGAGATCATCGGAATGCTGATTGCTTCTTCGGGTGCTGTTCTTGTTCAACTTAAGTTTAAAAAATAATTACCCCTTAGCGATCTCTTCGAAAAAAACTTTGCGAGCTTAGCGTGAAATGTGTTTGAAGAATTTCTCGCTTCTGAAGGGATGGCTTTTCCAAAAGAGCGCAAAGAAAAACACTCAAAGTTCCCGAAGTAAATACAAATAGACTTATTGAGCTTAAAAGGATATTACATTAAGTTACTGATGACTTTATCAAAAAATCTAACATAAATGCTTCTCAATGTAATTGATATAAAATTTCCGGAAAAGATAAAATGCGCTATATAAGAACAATAGCTAAGGAATACTTCTCAAAAAAAACTATAAATTTTCTCAGAAATAATCTCAACATCTTTAAAGTAAACGGCACCAGAAAACTTTTAGAGAAAGCACAGATATTTCCTGATTTTCTTGAAAAAAGTGATTTAGAAGAATTGCAAAAAAAATACCCGTTCCCACCTGAATATGGTTATGATGAAAAGAGTCTTGAATCCCGGGGAAAAAAAAGAGCCGAAGAAATTTTAAAACTAACTGGAGCAAAAAAAAGTCACTATTTTTTAGAGATAGGATGCTGGGATGGTATGGTTAGCAGTGTTTTATGCCAAAATGGAAAAGACTTAACCGCTATAGATAAATTGAGTGAAGGTCTGGATGAAAGAGCAATTAATGAAGGCGTCAAATTTCATCAAATGGATGCCTCTGATTTACAGTTTAATAATGAAAGTTTTGATTTTATATTTTCTTATGATTCCTTTGAGCATTTTAGCAATCCAGAAAAAGTGCTTTTAGAAGCTATTCGTGTTGTAAAAAAGGGAGGATACATTTTCTTATCATTCGGCCCATTATATTATTCTCCACTTGGGGAACATGCATATCGATCAATTACTGTTCCGTATTGCCAGATACTTTTTCCAAAGGATATGCTTAACAATTTTGCAGAGCAAAATGATTTAGCACTAATAGATTTTAAGCATGTGAACGGCTGGTCTTTTGATGATTATGAATATTTGTGGGAAAAATACAATAGAGATTTAGAAATAGTAAAGTACACCAAGTTTTATAATTTAGAATTTTTAAATCTCATTAAACAATATCCTTCCTGCTTTAAGGCTAAATCATTAAACTTTAATAATTTTATCGTATCATCAATTGATATTCTGTTTAGAAAGATTGAATAATGATTCTAAATTTCGATACCGCCAAAACTATCTCAATGCCCCTCCTCATAAACTTTTTCACCGGCTTCTATTCTTAGCTTAAGATAATTTTGTAATGGCGGCAAAGGACACGTTGCATATTTTGTAAATACACAAGGCGGGTTATAGGCTTTATTAAAATCTAAAAGTATTGTACCCGTTGAGTCCGGTTTATTAACATACATAAATCTTCCGCCGCCGTAAGTTTCTTCCCCGCTTGTTTGGTCTGCTATTATTAAGAACAACCTTTCGCCGCCTTCATCAACAGCATCAATTCTGTGTTTGTTTCCATCGAGCTCAAATACAACTGCACCGGGGCATTTTTCTTTGCTTATTTGTCCAAGCACATTCGGCACATCAATTTCTTTAACAGGATTATAAGCTTCAAACCTTGCAGCTATCTTCCAGTTTTCATCAACAGGAAATCTCTCAATTCCTTTAAAGTTTTTTACCAGATCAGAATTCAAATCACGGAAACGTATTCCGTATAAAGTATCTCTTATAATTAAATTAAACTTTATCGAACCGATTTGTAAAACTGTTATCTCCTTTTTTTGATCATCAACTAAAACAATTTCTCTAACTGGTTTTCCATCCAGTAAAACTTCAACTCCGTCTTTTGCTTTAAATGTTATCGTAGAATCAACAAAGAAAAACGAGCCAATATGTTCAGGTAGTGTTGAAGACTCAACAACAATATCATTATCCTTTGAAGATCCAAAAGTGCTTTCGCCTTTTTCTAACCAGAATCTTCCAACAAGATTAAGCCAGCCGTCATCAGCTTTTAATCTGGTAACCCGCTTCGCATCCCATTCATTAATTTCTTTTACATAGCTTGGATCAGCTGTTGGTTTTTGTGTGCAAGCAAATGATATTAAAATGATTAACATGAATAGTGAAAATAATTTTTTCATTTTTAGTCCTGTTCTTTCAGTAAATTGATTGTTGTTAAGCTACAAATTAATTACTAATTGAAAAATACATTTTACATTTACACTAAACTCAATTGAATAATTATCCACTACAAATATTAAAACAATATTTTGGTTATGATTCATTCCGCGGTAAGCAGGAAGAAATCATAAATAGAATAGTTGATGAGAAAAAACATTCTCTAGTACTTATGCCTACAGGAAGCGGAAAATCTCTCTGTTATCAGATTCCTGCACTTTATTTTGATAACAGCACAATTGTAATTAGTCCGCTAATAGCACTAATGCAGGATCAGGTTGATGTACTGCGAAAGAAAAATATTCTAGCCGCTTTTATCAATTCCACTTTGTCCAAACAGGAAAGAGAAAAAAGATTAGAACAATTTGTTTCAGGTAAAATTAAACTGCTTTATGTAACACCGGAAAGATTTCGCAAACCGGATTTTATTGAACAGATAAAAAAAGTTAAAATAGATTTACTTGCGGTTGATGAGGCACACTGCATTTCAGAGTGGGGACATGATTTTCGTCCAGATTATTCACGCATTGGTGAGTTTAGAGAACTGATGGGCAATCCGCTTACAATTGCTCTAACGGCAACAGCAACGCACGATGTACAAAAAGACATAATTAAAAAACTCAATATCAATAAAGATGATATTAAACTTTTTCATCAGGGAATTGAAAGACCAAATTTAAGACTGGAAGCTGCTGATGTTTTTGATGATAAAGAAAAACTGAAAGAAATAATATCGACCCTTGAGAAATATAATGGATGTGGAATAATTTATTTTTCTTTAATTAAAACATTGGAAAGATTTTCTGAAGCATTAAATGATAAAGGATTTAAGCATGGGGTTTATCACGGTAAGCTTGAAGACAAACAAAGAAAATCTATGCAGAGAGATTTTCTCAGTGGAAAACAAAAACTTATTCTTGCAACAAATGCCTTTGGAATGGGAATAGATAAATCTGATATAAGATTTGTTATTCATGCAGAAGTACCTTCATCTATTGAATCATATTATCAGGAAATTGGAAGAGCCGGAAGAGATGGGAATGATTCGCTTTGTCTTTTGCTTTACAATCAGGAAGATCTTTATACACAAATGGAGTTTATTAAATGGTCTAATCCGGATGCAAATTTTTATTCTGCCCTTTATGATATTTTAAAACGCGAAACTGGTTTAATTAATTCCAGCGGAGTTGATTACATTCGCGAGCAAATAAGTTATAAAAACAAAAATGATTTTAGAGTAGAAACAGCTCTTGCCATGCTTGATCGATATGGCGCAACAGAGGGTGAGGTTGAAAAACAAAATTTGCAAATAGTAAATGAACTGCCGGATATTCTGCAAGATGAAGATCACTTGAAAGAAAAACTTTTAAATGATAATAAAAAACTTCTCTCGGTTGTAAATTATTTTCGCGGTGAAAAATGCAGAAGAGTTTTTATTTCTGATTACTTTGGTTTTCCTGGTGAACAGCCTTGCGGTAATTGTGATAACTGCACAATTAATGGTGTAGTAAAAAATTAATGCCGTCAGTGTTTTTGTGTCATTCCCACGAAAGCGGGACTCCAGAAAATGAAAAATAGAATAGATACCCGCTTTTGCGGGTATGACAATTAATTTTCGACCTTAAGGCATCCTTTTTTTGACTTTATCACTTCTTCAACTTATCCTTAAAAATCTTTTCAAACTTTTCTAATTTTGGAGTAATTACATAAGCACAGTATCCCTGGTTTGGATTATTTTCATAGTACTCTTGATGATAATCTTCTGCAGGATAAAATTTTTCAGCCATTGTTATTTCAGTTACGATTGGCTTATCCCAAATTTTTTCTTCGGTCAGTTTGTTTTTATAAAATTCTGCTTTTTGTTTTTGTTCATCATTGTGATAAAAAATTACGGAACGGTATTGTGTACCTACATCATTGCCCTGCTTGTTTAAAGTTGTTGGATCGTGTGTCTTCCAGAATATTTCCAGCAACTCATCATAACTAACGACAGCAGGATCAAAAGTTATCTGTGTGCATTCTGCATGTCCGGTAGTCCCATCGCAAACTTCTTTGTATGTTGGATTATCAACAGTTCCACCTGAGTAACCCGAAACAACAGAGCTAACTCCGTTTACTCTTTCAAAGATTGCTTCCGTGCACCAAAAACATCCGGAGCCAAATGTTGCGGTTTCTAAATTTAGGTTTTTGTCATTCATAATATTTTTCATTTCTTTAGTTGCCTGTGATTTGCTTTCATTACAACCCATTATGGTAAAGGCTATAAGGAATATGGTATAAGTAATTTTTAATGTTCTTTTCATATTTATCTTTTCCAATATATTTCTTAGTTATTCTCCG
Source organism: Ignavibacteriaceae bacterium (assembly GCA_041738675.1). Classification (GTDB taxonomy): domain Bacteria; phylum Bacteroidota; class Ignavibacteria; order Ignavibacteriales; family Ignavibacteriaceae; genus IGN3. The sequence continues at coordinate 64,624 of JBGSPH010000028.1, read as the reverse complement.
TGTATTCTCAGAGTAACTCTGTGCAAGGATTATAAAATTAAGATTACCGAGTTATTTTTTTAAAAGTTTAAAAGCATGCATCCATCTGTTTTCCAAAAATCCTGGAATGCACCACAAGATACAAAGCGGTTCAATTGCACGAGCTGCTTCTGCTTTTCCCATGTCTTCAACTTCCCAGCCAAAAGTATCAAGAATTTTTTTAACTGCGTTTTTAGAATTATCATTATCTCCAGCAATAAACATTGTTGGCTTTTGTCCACCAAAATCAGGATTTACCATAAGTGCACTTCCAACACAACTAAACGCTTTAACAAAATTTGCTTCTTGAAATTTATTCTGCAATTGTTCCATTAAGGAATAATTCTGATCTGTGAAAAATTTCAGCACACCGTTAACAGGAGGTACTTCCTCAATCGGATTGGTTGCATCAATAATTGTTTTATCAACAAGATTATTACTGTCTGCTTTTTCTAAGACACTTAACGCGGCTGTTCCTTTTACTGCAAGAACAACTACTTCGCCAAAACTTGCCGCCTCAGCAAAAGAACCTACTGAGGCATTTGCACCAGTCTTGCTAAGCCAGTCATTTAATTTACCTGGGTTGCCGGTTCCTATCTTAACTTGATGTCCATGCTTTATAAATCCAGAACCAAGTGTTTGCCCAACTATTCCTGAACCCAATATTCCTATTTTCATTTTGCCTCCAGAAAATTTTTAAAAATCAAATTCTATTAATGAAATTGCTCAACCGTTTTTATGTAACTAAACATATAACAATAAAATTATAATATAAATTCACTTTCTATTTCTTCTTTGATTTTATGATGACAGTCACAATTGATTAAATCAAAACCATATTGTTTAAGCAAAAACAAATTTATAGATTCAGAACAGCATCTTTATAAAACATTTCATTTCCTTAATTATAGGTCGTTGTGGGCAAGAAAATCGCAATTGCAGTTCCTAAAGGCGGAGTAGGTAAAACAACCACCGCAGTAAATCTTGCTGCTGCATTTGCTATTGCCGAAAAGAAAACTCTTCTTATTGATTTTGATCCATCGGGTGCTTGTTCTGTTTCTCTTGGTTTTGAAAATGAAGTTTTACGCGGCGATATTTTTCAGGTAGTGAGTTTTGTTAAACACATCGATTCTGTAATTCATAAAACAGAATTACCTACATTAGACTTCATCCCCTGCAGCATAAACTCAGGTGAAATTGAAGAACGAATAAACAGACTAACAAGAAATATTTATTTGTTTGAAAATATTCTTAATCAATATGCACTTGAACAATATGATTACATTATTATCGATTGTCCGCCGTATTTAAAGGGATTAACCACTGTTGCATTAACAGCCGCGGATTCTGTTTTGGTTCCGATTCGTGCCGGACAATTTTCTATATCCGCACTTAAAAAAATGTACAATCATATTTTGTGGGTTAAAGAAAATTTAAACTCAAAATTATTTGTTGAGGGAATTTTACTTACAATGTTTGAACCGAATACCAAAGCATGGGGATTAACTAAAAAAGCATTGTTCGAGAATTTTGGCAGTGATATGCTTCAAACAGTCATTCCCAAAAGCACTACAATAACTGAAGCTGAATTTTACGGTAAACCCACGATGTTGTTTGATGTTAAATCGAGCGGCTCTGTAGCATACTTAAACTTAGCCAATGAACTGATGAATAAAAGTTCACTGCTCTAACAATGATTTTTATCAGTATTATGATTACAAAAAAGCCCTGAAAAAAATCAGGGCTTTTGAATAACTGAGCATTTATAAATTAGCTTTGTGCAGAGGTTGTGTCAGTTGGGGTCTTTTTCTTTTTAAGTATAAATATTAGTGCAACAATAAATACTAATGCCAATCCCACTACCGCATAAAGCCATGTTAAATCTTGTGGAGATACAATTGATTTCCATTCTGAAAGTTTCTTTTCTATAGCATCTTTCTGTTCAACTGCAAGTAATTTATTATCAAGCAAGTATGGCATCCATTCGTTTGAAATTGTTTTGAACCAGACACTGTCTGTAAAAATGGAGTAAGTTTTTTCAGATTCGGTTTTGTTTTTGGTTCCATAGTTTTTTATTTCATCCGAAACATATTGGGTAACAACATCAACAAATTCTTTTCCGTTGTTAAAATTCTGAAGGTTAATATTGCTTAATGAAAACTCTTCATTGATAGATTCCCATGCTTCTTTATTAATTCTGTTTGCCCAAACAGTAAACAGATTATCTATTTCTTTTAATTCCGCTGATTTTTCTTTTTTATTTGCATAAACATCAACCAGCTTAGGACCAACCTTACGCCACATTGTAACAAAGCTTTGTTCCTGCTGTTTTACTTTATCAAGATCCCCAGCCTTTAGTGAAGTTACTTCAAGAAATCTGCTGTTATCGCGTAAAGATCTTTTTACTGAAACAAGCAAATTATTTCTTTCTACCTGCGAGTAAACTTGTTCTTTGTCCTGTTGACTCATAGAAGAAATATCGCCGGCTAATTTTGGCGTTAAACTATCTACAATACTAAAAATAAGCTGATCTCTTTTTAAAAGCGTTGCTCTTAAATCTGAAACAAGTTTTTGTAACTCCTCTATTGAGGCGGCATCTTTTCTTCTTTGTGATTCCAGAATTGTGATCTGGTTTATCAATTCAGTATTTCTTCTGTTTAAAAGATCTACCTCAGACTTTAGTGCTGTCACTTCAGTTTGTAAAACGGTTATGGAGGTAAAGTCCTCCTTTCTCAGATCAAGCATAGAAGTAAGTTTTTCGATTGAAGAATTAAAGTTTTCCGGATACAGGCTTTGATCCAGAATAACTCTCTTTGCAGAAAAATCCCTTTTTAGATTATCTATTTCTGCTGATAAATTATTTAGATCTTCTAAGCTTTGGGCTGCTGCAATTCCCTCTGAAAGATTTTGATGTCTTTCTTTAAAACTTTGAACCATTTCATAATCTGACTGAGCAAATAAAGTAGTAGCAGTCATTAGAATAACAAGCAGCAATATTTTATTAATCACTGAACTTTTCATTTTGCACCTTCCTCAATTCCCTCAGAAGTTAATTTATAAAATCTTCCATCATCCAATAGTTCGATATAGGGACTTCGCTGATTGAATGCCGGATTTGATAAACCCTTTGTTTCGCTTATCAATATTTTTGTCTTGAGAGCAAAAGCATTTTTATCAACTGAAAAAACATAAACATTCTTAAAATTCACGGCGGTCATAAAATAATAACCCTCGTTATTTCTGATAAGACGTATGGTCTTGTCTAGGTAGGCTAATGAGTCCTGGGTTTCTTCAAAAAACAATGTCTTAGTGTTAAAGTTTAATGCATACCTGTCTTCCTTAACATTTCCTTCATCGTCAATTTTAAGAACTGTTTCAAGCGGCCAGGCAAAATTAGCAGGCTGCAACATTAATGTTGAGCAGGCTGCAAGTAAAGTAATTGATGAAATAATTAAAAGTATTTTTAGCTGTTTCATTTTATCTCCGTTGTAAAATCGTAATTGTAAACTTAAGAAATCAATTCACATCACGAAAGACCAAAATTGTAAAATTATCTTGTAAAACCTGCAGAATTTGATGTTTTGGTAAGGATAAGTTATTATTTGAATTATTTATCCGGATTATCAGTATCAGATTCCGGATTATCATTTTGAGGAGTGGAAGTATTTGTAATAAATCTTCCCGATTTTTTTAATGAATTTGTCAGCAGGAATTCAATCTGAGCATTTATACTACGCAGCTCATCAGCCGCCCATTTTTCCAGAGCGGCATAAACATTACTATCAATTCTTAGTAAAAATTTTTTCTTCTCTACCATATCATATATTCCAATTAAGCTGCACCACTGTTTCTGTTTTGCTGAAGAATTTTGTAGAAGGTTAAAAAAATAACCCAGGGATTTTCATCAATTAAATCGGATCTTTTTTCAATAGTAATAGCATTTTTTTCTTTTAGTGAAAACTTGTTTTTGAATGTGATTAATAGCTCATCATAAGAATTATAAATCTCACACGATCTTCTAAACGATCCGAACTTAAGCTTAAGTTTTTCACCGCGGGGCATCGTAATTTCACCTTTCATTCCCCAGAAGCTGGTATTAACATATTCTGAAAAAGGCATTTGATAACCTTGCTTAAAAATGCCAACACTGGTAGCCCAAAAGTTAGTGGGTTTTATCTCATATTTTTGATCGAGCCCCTCAATTGCGGTTGTGGTGCTTAAGAATTTTGGATAATACATTTTGGCAATGATTTCTTCTTCAGCAATAAGCTCAAACTCTCTCTTTAAAATACTTTTCTGAGTAAAATAAAGAGGACGACCGATATATTCGCTTAATTTTTTCATTGTGTTTTTATTGATAAATAGTTCCCGTGTTAATAACGGGAATAGCTTCGTGATCTGCAACCAGCGCTACCATCAGGTTATTTACCATTTGTGCTTTTCGTTCTTCATCAAGATTAACAATATTTTTGTCACTTAAATCCTGCAATGCCTGCTGAACCATCCCAACAGCGCCTTCAACAATTTTAAATCTTGCTGCAACAATTGCTTGTGCCTGCTGTCTGCGCAACATAGCCTGCGCAATTTCCTGTGCATATGCTAGATGTGTAATTCTTGCTTCAACAATTGTAACTCCCGCAACTTCTAATCTCTTCTGAAGTTCTTTCTGAAGATTCTCTGCAACTTCTGTAGGACTGCTTCTTAAAGATTCTTTTTCTCCTTCATTCGTATCGTATGGATATTCTGAGGCAAGAGTACGAATCGCAGTTTCTGCCTGAATGGCAACAAACTGTTCGTAATTCTGAACATCAAAAATTGCACGCGCAGAATCTACCACCCGCCAAACAATTACAGCGGCAATCTCAATCGGGTTTCCGTGCAAATCATTTACTTTGATCTTTTCGCTATTAAAATTTCTAATCCTTAATGATACATGTTTTTTTACAGTGAATGGATTGACCCACCAAAAGCCAGAATCACGAACTGTTCCTGTGTATTTACCAAAAAGAATTAATACTTTTGATTCGTTCGGCTGTACAATCATAAATCCACCGAAGCTAAGAAAAGATATTAGTACCAGAGGAAAGAAAAACCAAAGCATGCTTGGATCGTTGGCCTTTACCATTAAAACAAGAAGAAAAATATCTAAAGCAAAAAGTGCGATTACGATAAACAAAGCAACAAAACCGTTTGTCTTATTTGCTTTTATTTCAGTTATTTTGTCCATTTTACGTTCCTTTTAAAATTGCTATCGTAATGATATCATATTGATAGTAGAAAGTCAAGTGCTTTCACTTAAATTATTAAAATCATCTATTATTTAGCTATTTCGCAATTTTTGAATTATCTATCAGTTTCAAATGTTACAAAAATATTAACAAAGGATTTATGAGAATATTATTAACCGGTGCGACCGGATATATTGGCAAAAGACTACTTCCGGTTTTGATTGAACAGGGACACGAAGTTGTTTGCTGTGTGCGCGACAAAAACAGATTTCCCACAGAAGGAATTTACAATCATCCAAATATATCTTTGCTTGAGGTAGATTTTCTGAAAGACATTCAAGGTTCAAGTTTAAGTAATTTTAAAGATATTGATGCGGCTTATTATCTCATTCACTCAATGAGCAGTAATGTAAAAGATTTTGGTTCTCTGGAAGAAATCTCAGCGAACAATTTTATAAAAGTTGTTAAACAAACTTCGATAAAACAAATTATTTATCTTGGTGGAATTACAAATGAAGAAAAATTATCTAAACACCTTGCATCCAGAAAAAGAGTTGAAGAAATATTAAGCAAAAGCGGAATTCCACTCACATCAATTAAAGCAGGAATTATTGTTGGTTCCGGCAGTGCATCATTTGAAATCATTCGCGATCTTGTTGAAAAACTTCCGATCATGATTACACCAAAATGGCTTAACACAAAACATCAACCAATTGCAATAAGAAATATTTTAGAATATCTGACCGGAGTTTTACTTAAACCGCAAACATTTAACAAATCATACGATGTTGGCGGACCTGATATTCTATCATACAAAAAAATGCTTCTTCAGTTGGCTGAAGTGCGCGGACTTAAGAGATTTATTTTTACTGTGCCCGTTATGACCCCACGGCTTTCTTCTTACTGGCTTTACTTTGTTACATCAACATCATATATGCTTGCAATAAATCTTGTTAACAGTATGAAGATTGAGGTTGTCGCAAAAAGCAGTGAACTTGAAAAAATGCTTGGTATAAAACCCATAACTTATAAAGAAGCCGTGCAGCTTGCCTTTCAAAAGATTGAACAGAATAATGTTGTATCAAGCTGGAAGGATTCTCTTGTTTCAAGTTATATTGATAACTCTTTACTTGAGCATATTAATGTACCTGCCAACGGCTGTTATTTTGATAAAAGAGAAAAGGAAATTACTGACCTTGGGCAGGTGCTTGATAACATCTGGTCAATTGGTGGTGAACGCGGCTGGTATTACGGTGATTGGCTCTGGCACTTACGCGGATTTTTAGATAAACTTGCTGGCGGTGTTGGTTTGCGAAGAGGAAGAACAAATAAAAATGAAATTCATACCGGCGATACACTTGACTTTTGGCGCGTGCTTGCTGCTGATAAACCAAATAAAAGATTACTTCTCTATGCGGAAATGAAACTTCCCGGCGAAGCATGGCTCGAGTTTAAAATTATAGAAAAGGATGGAAAAAACTTTTTACAGCAAACCGCAACATTTCGGCCAAAAGGATTGTTTGGAAGAATATATTGGTATTCAGTTCTACCCTTTCATTATTTTGTTTTTGATGGGATGGCTGAGAATATTATCAAATTTAAAGGGAATATATGAACAATCTAATAATAATAGCACATCCGGATAAACAAAGTTTTTGCCACAACGGAATTTTTAAAACCATTTGCAATACTTTGGTTGATAACAAAGAAAATATTGATGTAATAGATCTATATGAAGAAAAATTTAATGTGTTCGGAGATGAAGAAAAAACAAATTTATACAAAGGACTGATTACCAAATCAAATCGCATATACATTATTTCACCGGTGTGGTGGTTTAGATGTACGCCATTATTAGAATCATTTTTTGATCAGGTGCTTAGCCCCGGCTTTGCATACAAGTTTATTCCGGTTACAAAGTCGCTTGGTATTCCAAAGCCATTTTTAAAAGATAAAAAAGTAAGAACTTATCTAACACACGGTGCACCGGCGCTGCCTGTACTCACGCTCTATGTTAACTCTGTAAAACTAAGGCTTGTAATGGGAGTTTATTCTTTTGTATTTGGCTGGTTCAGAACAAAAACACGACAGTTCTGGTCCGTACCTTTTGTATCAGACAGCAAAAGAAAATCCTATCTAAAGAAAGTTGTTAAGGACGTTGAAAAAGATATTAGAGGAAAGAGATAAATGACTGTATTAAGCATTGGCATAATGTTTTTAGCTACCACTATTGGGGTAAAACTTTTGGAAGAAAATACTCTGCTTAACTATTCAGTTATGAAATCAAATGACAAATGGCGAATTGTAAATGACGGAGTAATGGGCGGATTGAGCTCTTCAAATGTAAATGTTAATGAAGACAATAAAATAGTTTTTAAAGGAATTGTATCTCTTGAAAATAATGGCGGTTTTGCTTCTCTAAGAAGTCCGGTCAAAAATTATAACTTTGAAAACTTTTCAGGAATAGAAATTAAGATTAAAGGAGATGGAAAACGTTACAGCATTTCGATGAAAGAAACATCTTACTTTACCGGATATTTTTATACAACAACATTTGAAACAAAAAAAGATGAGTGGATGGTTGTTCAACTCACTTTCAATCAATTCAAGCTTTATTATTATGGAAGAGAAAAAATTTCTAATGACAAAATACCTCTTAACAATATCAAAGAAATTTCTTTATTGATTGGAGATAAGCAAGAGGGTAGATTTCAATCAAGTATAGATTATATAAAACTTTTTTAGACTACAGAGATTATGACTAAGGCAAAATTAAAACAATATATCGAAAGTAATTCGGTACAAAATTTCATAATCACTTTAATAATTTTTAATTCCATTACTATTGGTTTGGAAACATCACAAAGCATTATGGGGTCATTTGGAAGAACGCTTCTGCTTATTGATAAATTAATACTTGCAGTTTTTGTAATTGAAATATTGTTAAAGCTTTATGCTTATGGATTCAGCTTTTTTAGAAGCGGTTGGAATATCTTTGATTTTTCAATTGTTGCAATTGCTTTACTGCCGGCATCAGGAACCTTAGCAATTTTACGGTCATTAAGGATTTTTCGTTCGCTTAGATTAATTAAAAATGTACCGAAACTAAGATTCATTGTTGAATCCCTATTTCATTCACTTCCAAGTTTGCTCTGGATATTCATACTGCTTGCACTAGTGTTTTACGTGTTTGCGGTCATAGGCACAAATCTTTTCGGAGCTGGATATCCGGAATGGTTCGGCAATATTGGTGCTTCAATGTTTTCATTATTCCAGATTATGACTCTCGAGGGCTGGGCAGAAATTTCCAGAACAATAATGGTTAAATATCCTTTTGCTAATATATACTTTATTATATTTATACTGCTTGCGTCTTACACAACATTAAATATTTTTATTGCTATCGTTGTGAACACGATGAGCGAAGTGCAGCAAAAAACATCCACCGATAGTGTGGAAAAGATTGAAAATTTTATCCAGGATGAAAATGAAGAACTTAGAAATGACATTAAACTTTTGAAAGAGCAGATAATTAAAATGGAAGAGAAATTGACGAAAAGAGTAAATTGATGTATCATATTTTATACTACATTCAAGAAAATGTTTTATGGTGCTATTAAAGATTTTGCTTATAACTAAAGCAGATTTATAAAAAATGAAAAATAGATTTTCACTTTCTGTAGCATTAATTTTATTGATAAGCCTATATCTAACAGAATCATTAAATGCCCAGGTTATTTTGGATATTGAAACTGGCATTGTAAGCACCGGTTATAATGATGTGCGCATTCCAGGCAATCAAGGTACACTTATCTCCTTTAAAGATGATCTGACACCAAGTTCCGGTATTTTTTATAGGATAAGACTCAATTACACTTTTAGCTCTGCCCATACTTTATCTTTACTATTTGCTCCATTAACTGTTAAATCTGAAGGACGAATAAATAAAGATGTTAACTTTGCCGGCAGTGTATTTCCCGAAAATGAAGATTTAAACGGTTCATATAAATTTAATTCCTACAGATTAACATACCGTTACGATTTTGTGCAAAATCCTAACCTTGAATTTGGTTTAGGATTTACTGCTAAAATTAGAGATGCAAGAATTGCACTTTCGTCTCCTGGAATATCTGCTGAGAAATCCAATGTTGGTTTTGTCCCAATTATTAATTTCAGATTGTTCTGGCATTCATTCGAAAGGTTTGGATTTCTTTTAGAAGGCGATGGTCTCGCAGCTAAACAGGGAAGAGCTATTGATATTCTTGTTGCCGCATCATATAAATTATCCGATCAGGTCAGAATTAAAGCCGGATATCGTATTCTAGAAGGAGGGGCAGATAATGATGAAGTTTACAATTTTGCTCTTTTCCATTATCTGTCTTTTGCTTTTTCATATACTTTTTAATTATTTATGAATTTAGAACAAATAATCTTTACAGGTAATTTAAAATTAAACCCTTACAATTGAGTTAGGAGAATTTTAATTAGTGCGGAACATTATTATTAAAACTCAAAAGCAAGCCAAAAGGTTAATCATAATAGTAGTAGGTTTTACAGTACTTCTTTTAGGAGTAGCTATGATACTATTGCCCGGACCAGCATTCATTATGATACCGCTTGGCTTAGGCATTCTTGCAACAGAATTTGTTTGGGCAAGAACATTGTTAAATAAGTTTAAAGAAAAATTAGGCAAAATTACTAAGACTAATTTTACTGATAAAACAAAGTAATGTGGTAAATATCAGATTCAGTATTTTCCACAATAGCCTTTATTTTTATCAATCTGGATAAAATTAACTCAAGACAAAAACAGTTATGAAAATATCTCACAATATCAAACTGATTATATCCATTTTATTACCATTATCCGTTGGCGCAATAGCAGGTATGTTTACTTCTCAAGCTGTACCTACTTGGTATGCTTCATTAAATAGACCTTTCTTCAGTCCTCCTAATTGGGTTTTCGGTCCGGTATGGACAACATTATATATCCTTTTAGGAATTTCGTTTTTTCTTATCTGGAAAGAGGAGGCAACGAAAGCGAGAGACCTAGCCATCAAGGTATTCTTAATCCAAATGCTCTTAAACTTTGCCTGGAGTTTTATCTTCTTCTATTTCAATTTGATTGGTGCTGCGCTTATAGAAATCATTCTTTTATGGATTAGCATTGCTTCAATGATTTATCTGTTTTATAAAATTAAACCGGTTGCAGCTTATATGAATATTCCATATTTGCTTTGGGTAAGCTTTGCTGCAATTCTTAATGCCGGATATTATTTTTTAAATTAAAAGATCTATGAAATTACTACCGATAGAATCAATTAAAATAAATTTTGAAAAGATAAAAGAGATTGACTTCATGGTTAAGTCAATCTATCGGCTTATAATATTCAGCAGATACCATGAGGATGATGATCTTTTAGACTCCTTCTTTAACGGTATGCATGAACTTACAGAACTGGTTAGTATTAAGAATGCACAAATGGAGGCACAAAACGAGGATGAGGCAAAAGAGTACTTAAAAAACCTGAGAATTGCGCTGGATTTTATTGTTGAAGAAATAAAAGCTCATAGAAATTTTGGGAAAGAAGTACAACTTTTTCAACTATACCGATTGGTTTCTCCAGAAACACATTTATTACATCCAAACAAATACCGTCAGTCACTTGTACAAATTGGCTCTTATGTTTGCCCGGATCAAAACGAAGTACCCATGCTCGTGTCGGATTTATTCTATCGCATGCAATCCATTTCAAATCCCATTATTAGGGCTATCTATTTTCATCACGAATTAATCCGTATCCATCCCTTTACAGATGGGAATGGACGAGTAACAAGAGTTGCAAAAAATTGGATGCTGATGTATGAGTTATATCCTCCGATATTTATTAACGATTCTTTTCAAAAAAAGAAATACATCGCTTCATTGGCAAATAGCTTCAGAGAACTAGATAATACAAATGAATGGAATGATTTTACATCTCAATTTTTTGATCTGGAATTAGATAGGTTACTATTGAATGCAAAAAACTTATATAACATTGTAGATACTTTAGGTGTTCAAAGGGGTAAAAATGAATGAAAGTAATTTTATGAATAAAACCATCCGAAATCGTTTGGTATTTATTAAAATTGGTTTATTAAACTCATTAACCATTAGTATTTTAAATAAATAGATTATTAGAGAGAATTAACCCATGGAAAATATTATCCTGTTTCCTTTTGCAGATTACTGGTTGTTTTATGTTGGATTTACTGTATTTGTTTTGATGATGCTGGCTTTGGATTTAGGAGTTTTTCACCGGGATGCACACGAAGTAACTTTTAAAGAATCATTAACCTGGAGTATAGTCTGGATTTCACTAGCTCTTATTTTCAACTTTCTATTCTTTAAATATGCCGGTTGGAAGTTTGAAAACGATGCACGACTTCTTGCAATTCCTGGTTTTGATGGCAATGCCGCAGTTAATCAAGTTGGACTGGAATTTTTAACCGGTTATATAGTTGAGAAAACTTTAGCAATAGATAACATTTTTGTTTTTGTGGTTGTATTTAGTTTTTTTGCTGTCCCGTTAAAATATCAGCACAGAGTTTTATTCTTTGGAATTCTCGGAGCACTAATATTTCGTATAATATTTATTGCAATGGGTTCTATTCTGCTTCAGTATCAATGGATCGTTATTTTCTTTGGTGCGTTTCTTATCCTAACAGGTTTTAAGATTATCCTCGCACCTGAAAAACCGATTGATCCGGAGAAAAATCCCGTTATAAAATTGTTTAAAAAGTTCTTTCCCGTTACATCCACTTTTGAAGGACAAAAATTCTTTATACGTAAAGAAGGAATGCTTTATGCTACTCCATTGATGGTCGCGCTGCTTTTCATTGAAGTGTCAGATATTATTTTTGCGGTTGATTCCGTTCCTGCAATTTTTGCAATTACTAAAGAGCCGTTAATTGTTTTTACGTCAAATGTTTTTGCAATTCTTGGTTTACGTGCAATGTATTTTATGCTTGCCGGGGTAATTCATAAATTCCGCTACCTAAAATATGGACTTGGAATAGTGCTTGTATTTGTAGGATTAAAGATGGCATGGTTAAATGATGCTTTCGGCGGAAAGTTTCCTATTAGCTGGTCTCTAATAATCATTATATCCATAATCGGCGCCTCAATTTTAATATCATTATTTAAAAAACAAAAAGGAGTATAAACATGTTATGCCCAGTATGTAAAGTAGATTTATTGTTAAGCGAAAAACAGGGGATAGAAATCGATTACTGTCCCAAATGCAGAGGGATATGGCTGGATAGAGGGGAACTTGATAAGATTGTTGAAAAATCAGCAAATGTTGAAGATAATTTCAGACTGAAAGAAAGAAACACTAATACTAATTATAGAGATGATGATGATGATAAGTATAAATCACATGGATATAATAAGAATAGAAAAAAATCCTTTCTTGGCGATTTGTTTGATTTTTAATCCAACTCATAGTTAGGCGGCGATCTGTAAATAGGATTATCGTAAAGGCGAATCATGAGATTATATAAAATTATTATTTATGAATTCCTTCTTGTTTTTACTTCTGTGTTATTATTTAGGAGTCTCTGGATGATTTTTGATAGAATATCCTGGATGAATCAAGATATTGGAATTCTTGGGTCTTTAATTGTGGGGATAATAATTACATTGATATCACTTATAAGACTGAACAAAATTATTGATGAGAAGAAAGAAAAATCAGATGACCATCATTAATTCAGATATATTATAAAGTGATAACCCAGCTGAGAATGATTCTATAAATCTTTATTGATATTTTATATAAGTTGTTTACAACATTTCACAAAGAAGGGAACTAAAATGGATATTCTAAACACAGTTAAATCTGCGCTTAGCGGCGGAGATAAGAAAGATGATTTAATGTCATCTGTAATGGGCTTGCTTGGCGGACAAGGCGGCTTGCAAAATCTTATCAGCCAATTTGGTGCTCAAGGTTTAGGTGATATAATAGGTTCCTGGGTAAGCACGGGGAAAAATCTTCCTATCTCACCAGAGCAGATAAAGGGTGTTTTGGGTGATGATGCTGTAAAAAATATTGCGTCAAAACTTGGCATAGACAATAATGCTTTAACATCACAACTATCAAATCTGCTTCCGAATGTTGTTGATAAATTAACTCCTGATGGAAAAGTTCCTGAGGGTGATATTATGAGCAAAGGAATGGATATGCTCGGCGGATTGTTTGGGAAGAAATAAATTCTTCATCAATATTTTAATTCAAAGCCGTGGTAAAAATGCTGCGGCTTTTTTATTTTGCTTAAAATGGACAAATTGGAACTTTGGGTGGAAATTTTGGGTTTTAAAGTAAGTTAAAGTACTTAATAAGCAATATTCCAGATGCTGAATTTTATAAATCAAAAAATATCATAAGAAAGAGGAATAAGTAAATGGCGCAAAAAATTTTAATTACAGGAGCCAGCAGTGGCTTTGGAAAATTAACCGCTTTAACATTATTAAAAAACGGTCATCAGGTTGCTGCCTCCATGCGCAATATTGATGGTAAAAACAAAAACGTAGCTGACGAGCTGAACAAAGCTGGGGCATCAATCATCGAGATTGATGTTACAGATGACAATAGTGTAATTACTGGGGTTTCAAAAGCTATTGCAGATCTAAATGGTTTAGATGTTTTAATTAACAATGCAGGAATTGGCGTTCTCGGAATGCAGGAGTTTTTTACTGCAAATGATTTTCAAAAACTTTTTGAAATCAATGTTTTTGGCGTTCAGAGAATGAATAGAATGGTTATTCCACATTTCCGTAAACAAGAAAACGGTCTCATTATTTATATTTCAAGCTTGCTCGGAAGAATCGCTCTACCATTTTACGGACCCTATCAATCATCTAAGTGGGCATTAGAAGCATTGGCAGAAAATTACCGGGTGGAACTTTCAAGTTTCGGAATAGAAAACTGCATTGTTGAACCGGGGGGTTATCCCACTACATTTGTAGATAATCTTATGAGACCAAGCGACAAAAGCCGGGAAGAATCTTATGGAGATTTCGCAAAGTTTCCAGAACAAATGTTACACACTTTTGAAACTTTTCTAAAAAACAATCCGCAGCAGGATCCGCAAAAGGTTGCAGATACAATTACCGAGCTTATTGAAAAAGCCAAAGGAGAAAAACCGTTTAGAACTCCGGTTGACTTCATTGGAATGGGTGAGATTATTCAAAAATACAATGAACATCTAGAACAAATTATGACAGGTGTTTATACTAACTTTGGTACGCAGGGGTTGTTAAGTGTTAAAAAATAAATTCGTTACTCAAAACGTAAATGAAGGGTTGATACTATAAGTATTAACTCTTCAACACACGAATTATAACCCTAACGCTAATACGCGAAACGTTAGGCATCCTGTGTTAATAGATAAAAGGATTTGTTAAAATGGAAAAAGATAAAGGCATTACTCAATACTTTGGGGCCAACTTAGCTGAATTATTAGCTGATAAAATTATTAAAGTATATAAAGACTTTCCTAAAACAGATTATGTCAAAGCTATTAAAAGAAAAAGTAAGAATCTTGGTTATACTAAAAGAATAGAACTGCATGCTGACGAACTACACAATTATTTACCAAAAGAATTTAAAAAGGCGTCGAAGATTCTTCTGTCTATTTTAGGTGAAGAAAATAAAAATGAAACAGGAATGTTCTCTGAATTTTATTGGGTAATGCCAATTGGAAAGTTTGTCGAAAAATATGGGATAGAGCATTTTGATGTATCAATGCATGCAATTGGTGAAATAACTAAGAGAAACACTGGTGAATATGCTGTCAGACCATTCATTCGCCTTTACCCAGAGCAATCTTTGAAAATAATCACCGAGTGGGCACGTTCTTCAAATTTCCATTTAAGAAGATTAGCTAGTGAGGGATTACGACCGAAACTACCTTGGTCTACAAAACTAGATACATTCAATGATAATCCAGAACCGGTATTCGAAATATTGGAGATTCTTAAAGAAGATGATGTGATGTTTGTTAAGAAATCAGTAGCAAACCATTTAACAGATTGGTTAAAAGTAAACAAAGCTCCTACAGTAGCACTGATTAATAAATGGGGAAAGCTGGGCAACAAAAACACAAAATGGATTATTAAACAAGCGACAAGAAAAATAAATATATAGGTAAAGAATTTTATAAACGAAATTTATATGAATTGAAGAAAGCCAATCATAATTAGTGAGAATAAAAAATATTTTTTAACTAATAAATAAGGCATAAAATGAAAAACAAAATTGGAACAAAAGAAAAGCCGCTGGTTTTAAAAACACCACCATTAACATCAGAATACACAATGCACGTTGACGAAAAAGACGGCAAAGAAGTTTTAGTATGCACAGTTGGAAAAACTGTTTTGCTTTATGACTACCGCTGTCTTGAAGACCTTCACGCAATGCTAAAAAAGCATGGTGACTGGATGGAGCTTGGCAGCGCTGACGAACAAAAACCAGCAAAAGAAGGAACGGTAGAAGCCTGGGGACGTTCAGAAAAAAATCCGGTTAAAGGCTGGTATGGTTTAAAGAAAGGACTTCGTGGAAGATTTGGCATGTATATTCCGCCTTTAATGGAAAAGTTAGGACTTGCAGAAGTAACTCACGATGCAAAGGGAAATAAGATGAGAGCTAAATAGTGCCGAGATTAACAGAAGCCGATCAGCTCAATCATTTGGCCGTGGTAGAAATGCTACGGCTTTTTATTGATTCTTACTCTTAAATCTGATTATTTCTTTTGATCTTAATGAAAGGTGTTTTGTTGTTCTTCCGCTTACTCTTTTACGCCACATCTTAAAGCTTGATGACTTCATTTCGCTTCTCATAATTTCTCTTACATCATTTTCCTTTAAACCAAATTGAATCTCGATTGCTTCAAAAGGAGTGCGATCTTCCCACGCCATTTCGATTATTCGGGATATGTCTTCTTTTTGTTGATTTTTCATAACAATTAAACAGTTAATTTAGACACAAGGTTCATTTAACAATGGAACACATTATTCAAACCTTTTGTTATATTGTATAAAACGAGGAAAAAATGAAAAATAAAATAGTAATTATAACGGGCGCTAATAAAGGCATCGGTAAAGAAGCAGCAAAAGAAATTGCAAAACTTGGTGCTAAAGTTTATATGGCTTGCAGATCGCTTGATTCTGCAAACCAGGTAAGAGATGAAATTATTAAAGAAACAGGCAATCAGAATGTTTTTGTAAAACATCTCGATCTTGCTTCAGTTGATTCAATCGCAAGGTTTGTTGAGCAATTCAAAAAGGAAGAATCAAAACTTGATGTGCTTATTAACAACGCAGGACTCTGGACAAAAACTAAAAAACTCACAGATATTAACGTTGAACAGACATTTACAGTTAATGTTCTTGGTCATCAGCTTTTAACACAATTGCTTCTAAATGAATTGAGAAATGCAGCACCGTCAAGAATTATAAATACTGCATCTCACTTTGCTGGTGGGCTTGATATTTATGACATCAATTTTGATAAAAGAAATTACAACGAGACTCTTGCTTACAAGCAAACCAAGCAGGCAAACAGAATGTTAACCCGTGAATGGGCAAGAAGATTAGAAAACGATAACATCTCTGCTTATTCGATGACGCCTGGATTTATTCCCGATACTGAATTATTCAGAGAGCAAAATGTAGTTGGCAAATTTTTAATAAAAGTTTTTGCACTGATTGAAGGAAGAACAATTGAAGAAGGTGCAGATACAATTGTGTGGCTTGCATCTGTTGAAAAAATAATCGGAAGCAACGGCGGATTTTTCAATCAAAGAAAAGAAGAGAAATGTAAATTCAATAATCCCGAAGATGAAAGAAGACTTTGGGATAAGTGCGAAGAATATCTAGACAAAATAAAAATTAACAATTCTGTTTTACAATCGGCATAAAAGCGGAAAGGAAATATGAAATTTAATTTAGATGAAATCCATTATCGGATCAGAACTGATAATAAATTTAAGAAACGATTAAGAAATATTGTGCTGATTGGTGGAGCAGGCATTATGCTTATTGCTGTTCTTGGTGTTATTGGAATTGTGTTCTTCTCTTCAGCAATAGTAAGTTTTTTGTTTGCAAATGCTCCAGGACTTTTTGAGATAGGTTTCAATTATGTCCGTGATTTTGCAAGTTCATTTATGCTGGAAGACCTAACTGCAATTTTGACTCCGCTTACAGGCGGAACAAATGTAAACGAAATGAAAAATCTTGTTACACAGTATTTCGATCAGTTAAGCAATAACCCTGCAATTGATTTTCAAAACTTCCAGAATTTTATTACAACTGTAAAAAATTCATTAATGGATAATCAAATAAGCAATACAGAATTAGAGTTGGTTAGAAAGTTTTTGTTGAATTAAGAATATTAAAGTAGAATACTAGAAAGCGGAGAATATTCTGCAACAGGGATCTCTGCTTCTGATTTAGTCTTTTAATAAATTAATAATCGATCCTAAAGTCATTAAAGCATTGTACCAGCCAAGCTGCCTGAAAAATTGCCACAGCTTAATTTCTTAAAATAGGCTAACTTTTCATATTTTAATTCCAGTATCTTAAAGAAATTATCAATTTTAGTCTTGTAATAGCCTGGTAAAAATTCATTATGGATTTTCAAATACTTATATCCAATATTACCAATCCCACGCTGCTCTTTTTTATTCTGGGTATTCTTGCAGTTATTATTAAAAGTGATCTGCAAATTCCCGAATCATCCAGCAAGTTTATTTCTCTTTATCTCTTATTTGCAATAGGATTTAAAGGCGGGCAGGAATTAGCAAACAGTCAATACACTGCTGAAATAACTTATACTCTTCTTTTTGGTGTTGTTATGGCTTCGATTATTCCTTTATATACATTTTTCATACTTAAGAGAAAACTTAGTGCAAGCGACTCTGGAGCAATAGCTGCTACTTACGGATCAGTGAGTGCTGTTACATTTGTTGCCGCTGTTTCTTTTCTTGAAATGCAGCAGATTTCCTATGGCGGCCATATGGTTGCGGTAATGGCATTGATGGAATCTCCCGCAATTGTAATTGGTGTAATTTTAATAATGCAGTTCGGAAAAGAATCCGGCAAAGCTGTTGATTGGAAATCAATAATACAGCATTCATTTACTAATGGAAGTGTTGTTATGATTTTAGGAAGCCTGATTATTGGGCTTATTGCGGACACAAAACAAGCAGAGGGAATTAAACCTTTTACAAATGACATCTTTAAAGGTTTTCTTGCAATATTTCTGTTGGAACTAGGAATGGTCGTGGCAAAACGATTTTCAGCATTTACAAAATATGGTTGGTTTGTATCGTTGTTTGCTGTAATAATTCCTATAGTAAATGGCTGTATTGTTGCCTACTTAAGTCAATTTGTAACTCCGGATATTGGTAATAGATTTATTCTTGCTATACTTTCAGCAAGCGCATCATATATTGCTGTGCCTGCTGCAATGAGAATAGCTGCACCTGAGGCAGATCCCGGTTTATATATTCCTATGGCATTGGGAATTACTTTTCCGGTTAATATCACGATTGGAATTCCACTTTATTTTACATTAGTTAATTTGTTTTCGTAATGGAAAAATTAGTAACATCAGAAGTCAAACTTGGTATAATTGCCGGCGGGCAGTTAGGTAAAATGTTGGTTCTAGCCGCAAGCAATTGGAATGTTAAAACATACGTGCTTGACAAAGATGATCATTGTCCCGCTTCTTCCTCTTGCACGTTTTTCTTTAAGGGAGATCAACTTAACTATGATGATGTTTACCGATTTGGGCAGCTTGTTGATGTCTTAACTCTCGAGCTTGAAAATGTAAACATAGATGCTCTCAAAAAACTAAAGCAGGAAGGTAAGAGAATTTATCCCGATCCGGATAAACTTGAGATTATCCAGGATAAAGGATTACAAAAGCAATTCTACGAAAAAATAAAAATTCCATCATCCTCGTTTTTACTTTTTAATAGCAAGCAGGAAATTATTTCAGCTGTTGAATCTGGCAAGCGGCCAATTCCTTTTGTCCAAAAGCTTCGTAAGGGAGGTTATGACGGAAAAGGTGTTTCAATAATTCGTTCTAAGGATGATCTGAATAATTTGCTTGATGGTGTTTCTGTGGTTGAAGATATTGTTGATGTGAATAAAGAGATATCTGCAATCGTTGCGCGGAATGAACGCCGAGAAGTTAAATGTCATCCAACAGTAGAGATGGAATTTAATTCACAAGAAAACCTTGTTGAGAAACTTATCTGTCCATCTACTTTGCCTGGGGAAATTGAAAATGAAGCCGAAGATATTGCTATTAAAATTATCACTGAATTAAATCTTTACGGTTTACTTGCTGTAGAAATGTTCGTTGATAAAAATCAAAAAATCTGGGTTAATGAAATAGCACCGCGCCCGCATAACAGTGGACATCATACGATCGAAAGCGCAATAACATCGCAGTTTGAACAACTACTTCGTGCGATTTTTAATCTTCCTCTTGGCAGCACAAAACTAAAAATGCCTGCTGTAATGATAAACCTGTTAGGGGAACCGGGATATGAAGGCAAAGTTAGATACGAAGGACTTAGTGAGTGTATGGAAATCGAAGGAGTAAAAATTCATTTATATGGAAAGAAAACAACAAAGCCATTTAGAAAAATGGGACACGTAACCGTTCTCGCTCCTACAATTGATGAGGCAAAAAGCAAGGCCGATTTTGTTAAACAAAAATTGAAAGTTGTATCATGGTAAATCCGTTAGTAAGTATTATAATGGGTTCTGATTCAGATTTGCAAGTAATGCAGGAAGCAGGAAAAATTTTAAAAGAATTTAACATTCCATTCGAGATTACAATTGTATCTGCACATCGTACGCCTAAAAGGTTATATGAATTTTCTGAGAACGCACATAAAAGAGGTATAAATGTTATTATTGCCGGAGCTGGCGGCTCTGCTCATTTACCTGGAATGGTTGCTGCGATCTCTCCATTGCCTGTTATCGGAGTTCCAGTTAAATCTTCAAATTCTTTAGATGGATGGGATTCGATTCTTTCCATTCTGCAAATGCCCGGTGGAGTTCCGGTTGCAACTGTTGCATTAAATAATGCAAAGAATGCCGGACTTCTCGCTGTTCAAATTCTTTCTGTTGCTGATGAAAAACTAAAAGAAAAAATGATCTCTTATAAAGACAAGCTTAGTTCTGATGTGATGAAAAAGATTGATGATGTTGAAAGAAGTAGTTTCTAATCTTTTTACGTTTTCATTTTTAAGACCATACATTACAATTTTAAGTTAATGCCTATTCCAATTCCCCCGACAAGCAAACTTTCCAGACGTGGATACAAATTTAAGGCTGCATTACTTTGATGAATAAAATAAAGAGCAACATCAAATGCTAATAAAAATCCGCCTTGCAATAACAAACTGTTTCCATATCCTCTCAATCGTTCAGAACTTGAGGAATTTTTCGATCGCTCTTTTAAATAAAATCCGGTAGCAAAGTAAGCAACATCAAGACCAGCATTTAACAAAAGAAAGCTTTGTAATGAGTTAAAGTCTTTAATGATTTCAACATTTGTCATTAAAGCCGGATCAGAATTAACAGCATTAAAATATCCAAAAGCGGCAATACCAAGATTAACAACATTCCACATTGCATTAAACTGTTGAAAATATTTTGCTTCACCGCTTGATTTGAAGTTTCCATAAGTGCCAACCAAAATATTTCCTGCTGCCCAACTGCCAAGAACAAGCATTGCATTTTGATTTATATCATTTCTTTCTTGCTGGAAGTTTTGTATTTGATTATCCGTTATACCTTGCGCAAATGTTGAAGATAATCCTAAAAAAATAATTATTGCCAATATATTGATGATTGAATATTTCATTTTTTGCAAAGACTTTCTTTAAAAATACTTTGATATTATTAGTCTCGATATTTTAATATGAAAAGGTAACTAGATTTTATAGAGAAACAGCGTTCACAATAATTTATTGTCAGCTAGCACTCCCGATTCAATTACTATTTTATCTCTAACTCAACTAAATCACCAGTAAATTCACACTTTTTATGTGCACCATCACAAAATGGTTTCTTTAAGGATTGCCCGCATCTGCAAAGAGCTATGATTTTTTGACTTAGTAACTCTTCCTTGCTGTCTTTTATGAATTTTGCTTCGTTTACTTCAATTAGAAGTGGACCATTTTCTGCTACTTTAATTTTCATTTTTTACTCCGATTATTTTTAATAATTCTATATAGTATTTAAAGAGAAACACACCTCCATAAACAGATAATAATGCAAATAAGTTTCTGAAAATAGATTTTAAATTATTCTACTGTTCTATCAACTGGTTCAATTTTCCAGCTCTGAATCAAAATACTGCGTGAAATTAGAAAAATGAGTATTAAAAATTATTAAAATTACTCAATATTGTAGATAGGCTAATTATGAAGCCCAAGTTCCTGAAGATAATCTATGAGTAAATCAACTGTTTTATTCTGCGGATTGTTTTGTAAAAAGTAACCTCTTCAAAATATTTAACTTCAAGAATTGATAAAAATGTTTACACTTAATTATTTTACATTTTCACCTTACCATTTTCAGGTTCATCTTTCAAATAATCAGGCTTATCGCCTTATTTTTTTAAACCCTTCATTGCGCTTTTAAACTTGGTTCGGAAACTATAAATAGTTTTACAAATCTTATTCTAAAAAAAAAGATTTGACCAAGCTGTTATAAAGGATTAATTTTATTGCTACAAATAGGAAAAAATAGTGAGAGTATTTTACTGTACTTTAATTTTTATTGTTTCAGTAAACTTTGTTTTAGCACAAAGCAATATTGTTGATGATTCAACTCTCAATTTAAATATCGTTGATAATTCTGATTCCTTATTTGCAACTTATTTCTACGAACCATTTCCACAAAAAGTTGGAGAATCAATAATACAGTTTGGCGGATCATTCATATTACTACCAACTCCGGATTTAGAAGAGTATCCTGTGCCTGCTATCGAAATACAATTTAAATACGGTTTAATGAAAAACGTTTCTCTTGTCAGTTCCTTATCTACAAATTATTTTTCTAGTCTTCTGCAATCAGGGCTACAATTGAATATAAACAGTTCGCGCTTAAGTTTTGGACTTGCAAATCATATAGGTGGATTTTTAGGTACATATCACCTGGCCATGTTTGAAGATAACTTTGCTTATTCTTTTATGGATATGCCAATATTTAGACTTGGTATAAGAGCAGATGAATTTTCTGCTTCTATCTCATTGGGCGCAACTTATATATTTAAAAGTGGCAGTAAAGTCGGAGACTTAACTGCTCCGGGACCAGAGGGTGTGTGGAATGATTTCAACTGCACGCTAGCAATAGAGCAACCGATGTTTAGAAGAACAATTATATCAATAGGATTAAGTTTAGAGTTTTCTAGATCGCCTTATCAAGCCTGGTTTTTTTATGACACAATAGATGAATATCGAAGTGTTCCTAAATTTTTCTTTACTATTCAATTATGAAAAAAATATTTATCCTTGTCATTTTGTTTATTGGATCGATCACAGTTTGTACAAAAGCACAAGCGGATTCTTTGTATAATATTGAGTTATCAATAACTGCTTCACCATTATTTAGTTTTTTTCAAGAAGAACGTTACCCTGGTGGCCCCAAAAGTACCTCTGTTGGTAACGGGATGAGCTTTCGAGCAATGTGGCATCCCGGGCGATTGCTAGCATTTGGTTTGATGAGTGGTTATTTGTTTATTGTGGAAGATGAGCTTCAAATAAATTCGACACTAAATAATAGAACGGAAAATGCATCCGCTAAACTAAATGCTGTTCCACTGCAAGCAGTTGTTTCTATGCAGAAAAATGGATTAGAAATAGGACTTGGCATGGGTCCTTATTTATTATTAAGTACAATCGATTATGGGAAAACCGCCCATAGTCATCGATTTGAACTTGGGCTTACTTTGTTTGGATCCTATACTTTTTCGATTGGCAAAAATATTTTTATCGGTCCAGAATTGCGGATATTATATTTGGACTATCGCCGCATTCTATCTGTTATGCCTTCTCTAACAGCAAGAATTAATATTTTAAGTTATTGAATTATGAAACAAAAATTACTCATTAAAAAAATAATTCTGATACTTATAACATTTTTCCTACCATCTTGTGTAATTGAACTTCCCACCGCACCAGTGTCGGATATAGATTTTCAAAGCATCGAATCAAGAACAATTCCGCTAAGCGAAAATGCAAAATCAATTATGAATGGTGTTTATAAAGTAATTCAGGGCACTGAAACATTTGGTGATGAAGTTGTTGGTCTGTGGGCGGGAAAAAGATGGTGTCTTTATTCAAAACAGGATGTTGTTTATTCGGAACAGGCTGGAGGTACATCAGGAGACTCGATATTACTAATCGGATACTCTCGAATTATTCGTTACGGGTCTGCATTAAATATCAATTTATCTGTACTCCCTAATGAAGGTGGAATTGAACTGGCTACCGACACTATTCCGGTAAATATAATCCTAAGAGGCAAAACCTCAGAAGGAAAACAAATTGTTCTTCAACGTATAAGATCTCTTTATAATTCAACCCGTCCATTCCATATTCTAGCTCACCGAGGTGGTGGACGAAATGCAGAACGACTCGGGTATTCAGAAAATAGTATTGAAATGATGATTCATTCCCAAATACTTGGAGCAACTGGAATTGAAATTGATATTAAGCGCACAAGAGATGGACAGCTTATTGTTTTCCACGATGATACTTTTTCTCCCAGAACTGTAAAGGGTACTTATTTGCTAGGGACTGTTGAGGATTATGATTTAAATCAAATAAAAGCTTTTGGTAAATTAATTTATGGAGAAACGATCCCAACAGTTTCAGAAGCATTACGAGCTGTGATTGATAATACTGAGCTTTCCTTAGTTTGGTTGGATTTAAAGGATCCAGGCATAGTTGATGAGACAATTCGAATTCAAAAAGAGGCAATAGATTATGCTTCATCAATTGGGAGAAATGGTATTCAAATTCTCTTAGGCATCCCGAGTGAAGATATCTTAAACAGATATCGATCAAGCAGTTTAAAAAATACAACCCCTATACTTATTGAGCTTGATATTGAAACGGCTCTTTCTTCATTAAACCCTACTTGTCAGGTTTGGGCACCAAGGTGGACAGATGGAATTCAATCCGGTGATATTGAAAGAGCGCATAATTCCGGTAAAAAGGTTTTTTTATGGACACTTGATGTCCGAGAATATATTCAAGATTTTTTATTTAATACTTCAGTAGATGGCATCCTAAGTAATTATCCATCGCTTGTGGCTGGGATGTACTATTCGAAAGAACAATAGAAAAGTTATGTGGCAAAATGAATGAATACGATACATCGACATAATTGATAAAATATTGATTGCTAATATTAAAAAAAACATTTAAAACTATGAAAACAAATTTCTGGACTCTATACTTTAGGATGTTTTATAAACCTAAAAGCACATTTGAAATAATTTTTGAAAGCAATAAGGCACTCAAGTATGGCTTCTTTGCATTTCTTATTCCATCACTTGGATATACACTGTTTTATATAATGGCATATTTTGTAGGTGGTTCTCCATCAACATTTAAGCCTTGGTTAGCAATACCAATAGAAGAATATTTTAAGTATGATATTATTCTGTCATTTCCGGGTTATTATTTAAGCTGGATTGGTGCTTCTGTTACAGTTTATCTTTTATCAAGGTTAATGAATGGTAAAAGTAAATTTGATAATATTTTAGCAATTATCGGTTTTGGAATTGGCATAGCCACATGGAGTTCTTTACTTCATGATTTAACAGATGCTTTTTTAAGTGTTATTGGCGTAATTGATATGCGTGAGTATGAACAATTATTAAATGAACCAACCTTCTGGCGTGGACTATTGTGGTCACTTTATACAATTTACTTTTTCTGGTTTTTGACATTGTTCACGATTGGAATTAAGAAGGCGCAAGGTTTTAGTTTATTCAAATCCATTCTAATTGCATTGGTCGGGCTTTTTACTTTTCAATTCATCCTTTTGATATTTATAAGATAATCGGATGAATGAATACTATAAAATAAAGGATATTTGTAGGCAAGGACTCATAAAATACCTTGAAAATGCCTGTATAAAATTACCAAGATTAAATAATCCCAATATCTTAGACATTGGATGTGGTTCCGGTGTGCCTACACTTTGGTTAGCGGAGAATTTTGAGGGAAATATCACTGCAATAGATAGTGATCCCAAAGCCATTAATTATTTACGACAAAAAATAAATGATAGAAATCTTCAAAATAGGATAAGAACAGTTTGCAACTCTTTTGATGAGTTTTATAGTGAAACTGATCGTTACGATATGATAATGGCTGAAGGATTTTTGAATATTGTGGGTTTTGAAATCGGATTTAAAAAAATAATTGAACTTTTAAACGAGACTGGGTATTTAGTTATACATGATGAGTATAAAGACCATAACAAGAAACTTGAATTTATTAATGAAAATAATTGTACAATAATTAATACGCTATTTTTGGATGAGAAGATATGGTGGAATGATTATTACAAACAACTTGAAAATGAGATAAACAAAATTAGTACTTTAGAAATTGAAAAAATCTTTAAAAGTGATATTGAAGAGATTAAATTTTATAAGTCTAATCCCTCTATCTTCAATTCAATCTATTACATTATTATGAAGACTTAAAATATAAGGCTTCATAACATCGGGTATAAAACGTTGTTGTTTAAGTGTTTATTTGAATGTTTCTACTTCGCATCGGCGTTTGTTTCCGCAGATAGTGACGAAGCCCGCAATTCTCAACGTTTCTTACAGTTAACCTATAAAGAACAATAGCACCATAATTATATCGGTGCAAGTAATTTCCACAATATTATTTGTTGTTGTTTTTTACGGCAGCAATATCTGCAATTGAATTTTATCCACTTGATTACCGGTTCATCCTTCAAACTAACGCATTCATCGCTTTATTTTTTTAAACCCTTATTCAGCTCCTTAAGTTTGATTCAGAACTTAAAATAAAATTTAAATCAAACTCAAAGGAGATAAAAAATGAAAAATTTACTTTTAACGATCGTTGCTTTAACGCTTCTTTCAATATTAAATCAATCTCAAGCTCAAGATAAGTGGAGTTTGGAATTGCGACCTGGGGTCAATTACGCCACTCAAGACATTGCAGATGCTAATCTTGAGCTTGGTTTTGGTACCGAGTTAACAATCGCTTATCGTTTTATGCCTCATCTTGCTGCCTATGCAGGATGGAGTTACAATAATTTTGCTGTTGATCAATCATTTGCAGGAACTGATGCAAGCTTTGAAGAAACCGGTTATACATTCGGACTCCAGTTTATTCATCCAATTGGAGAATCCGGTTTAAGCTATCTTGTAAGAGCTGGTGGAACATACAATCACATTGAAATCGAAAATAATGATGGTGATATCATTATTGATTCAGGACATGGATTAGGCTGGCAGGCAGAAGCCGGTCTGGTGATTCCTTTGAGTGAAAGATTTTCATTATTGCCATCTGTAAGATATCGATCGCTCAATCGGGATATCAAGATTGAAAATGTTAGTGCTTCTGTTGATTTGAATTATCTATCAGTTGGGGTTGGTTTGTCCTGGTCGTTTTGATTTTTCGGACAAGGCAAGCCTTGGCCCTTCATTTAATTATTTGAATAACGGTTTTGTAGGGGAAGGGCTTGCCCTTCCCTATATAATTTTGAAAAACAAGCATCTTAAAATCTTTTTAACGAATTTTGAAGTGTGAAAATGAAATTAAATAAAAATACGATTCTTGCAATTTTACTTCTGGCGTTATTTGTTCAGTTAATAATAATTACTTACAACTACGTTACAGATTTTATTGATGTACCTGATTTCGGAAACTACTTAACAAGACTTGCTATTGGAACATCATTTAGTTTTGTCTTCGCGTTGATGCTGGTTTTTCTTGATCTTCAAATAATAAATCGGCTTGATAAAATATTCCCGCTACCACACAAGTTGATTACAAGAATTCCGGCGGAGTTTGTTCTTACAATAATGGTTGGTGTAATTATCGGCTCTCTAATAACTTTGACTGCCGGAACTTTTATGCCTTACGAAGATGGACTGCTAAAAAACATAATCAACAATTCGCTAATAGCTTCTGTTTTAAACATAATTATTATAACTGTTATTGAGGCAATTGTTTGGTTTAAAAGAAGTCAGGAATCTTTAGTAAAAGCAGAAAAACTTGAAAAGGAAAACTCACAAATAAGATATGAAACTTTAAAGAACCAGCTTAATCCACATTTTTTATTTAACAGTCTAAATGTTCTTTCATCACTAATAAAAAAAGATTCAGACAAAGCTCAAAATTTTGTGGATGAGTTTTCTTCAGTTTACCGTTATACGCTTGATGTGATTGACAAGCCGGTTATCGATTTGCGGGAAGAATTGGATTTTGCAAAATCATTTTTATTTCTTCAGAAAATAAGATTTGAAAATGCTGTTGATATGGAAATAATTGTTGATGCATCTATATTGGAGTACTTAGTTCCTCCGCTTGCAGTGCAGACGCTATTAGAAAATGCATTTAAGCACAATAAGGCTTCAGTGGACAGTCCTTTAAGAATAATAATTTACAACGAAGAGAATATTTTGGTAGTCAGTAATAATCTTCAACCAAAGATTAAGGGGGCAGATTCAAAAGGAATAGGATTAAATAATCTTAGAAAGAGATATGAATTGCTGGGAGAAAAGTTTCCGCAATTTTCAATTACTGAAAAAGAGTACATTGCAAAAATTCCACTGATAAACCCGGAATAATATCTCCGTGGTTCTCACTTTCTGCTCCGTGAATCTCTGTGAAATTAAAAGGGATTGGTTACACGGAGAACTACTGAGAATTCGCAGAGTAACACAGAGGAAATTATGAAAACAATAATAATAGAAGACGAAAAACTTGCCGCAGAAAGATTGGAGGAGTTAATCAAAGAGATTGATCCTTCAATAAAAATTTCTGCTATGCTTACTTCTGTTGAACAATCAATAAAGTATCTAAAACAGAACAAGCCGGATTTAATATTTCTGGATATTCAACTTGAAGATGGGTTGAGTTTTTCAATCTTTGATAAGGTTGATATTGATATTCCGATAATCTTCACAACGGCTTATGATCAATATGCAATAAAAGCATTCAAGCTAAACAGTGTTGATTATCTTCTGAAACCGATAAAGAAAGATGAACTGCGTGAAAGTCTGAATAAATACAAGAATATAAAATCTTCATACTTAATGGATTTTGAAGATATCATACGAAACATTCAGAGCAAGGAAATCAGCTACAAGAAAAGATTTTTAATCCAATACGGACAAAAAATTAAAAAAGTTGAGATTGATGAAGTTGCTTATTTCTATGCAATGGAGAAAAATGTATTTCTAACCACATCATCCGGCAACACTTTTCCTATTGATTTTACTCTCGATAAACTTCAGGAAGTTATTGATCCGGAAAAGTTCTTTCGCATTAACAGAAAAATGATTGTGGGGTTTGATGCAATAAAAAATATGATCCCGTTTTCCCGCTCAAGAATAAAAATAGAATTAAACCCACCGGAACCAAAAGATGTTGAAGCACTTGTAAGTGTTGAAAGATCATCTGCATTTAAGGAATGGATGGACAAATAAAATAAAATTCTAATAAGAAAAATGAAGAAAGCTATGTTATACATTTTAGGAATTATTGGTTTATTGGTTGTCGGTCTGATTATTACGCTATTCTTTATGAGTCCTGGAAATCCGAAGCAGTTTATAGATAAAAATGGAAATAAACTTAAGAAAAGCATTTCAGAAAAAGTATTCCTTAATATAAATGGATCTAAGCAAGGAATGTTTATTAAAAGTAAAAACGTGGACAACCCTGTTATTTTATACTTACATGGGGGACTGCCGGTTTATTTTTTAACAGAAAACTATCCAACGCATCTTGAAGATAATTTTACAATTGTTTGGTGGGAACAAAGAAATTGTGGAATATCATACAGTTCCAGTTCTTCACAGAATAGAGCTACAATAGAACAGCTTGTTGATGATACCATAATACTAACAAAGTATTTATTAGAGCGATTTAATAAGCAGAAAATTTATCTAATGGGGCATTCGGGCGGAACATTTCTTGGTGTTTATGTAATTGATAAGGTGCCTGAGTTATACAAAGCATATATTGGAATGGCTCAAATGTCAGATCAGTTTTTATCTGAAAAACTTGCCTACGATTATATCTTAAACAAGTATACAGAAATGAATAACAAAACAATGGTTGAGCACTTTGAGAAATTTAGTTTTGATGATCAAAACAAAATACCGATAGAATATTTGAAGATGAGAGATGATGCGATGCACGAGCTCGGTATCGGAACAATGAGAAAAATGAAGAATGTAGCAACTGATCTCTTTCTGCCATCATTATACTTTAGCGAATATTCGCTGTCGGATAAATATCATTTGTGGGCTGGTAAGTCAAAATTCGGTATTAGTCAAAACTGGGAGAAAATGGCACGAACAAACCTTATTGAAAATAAAAATGATTTTAAAGTGCCAATTTATTTTTTTCATGGACTATATGATTATACCTGTTCATACGAATTAGCAAAAAAATATTTTGAAAAAATTAAAGCTCCGATAAAAGGGTTTTATACATTTGATCAATCCGCTCATAGCCCATTATTTGAAGAGCCTGAAAAAATAAATAGAATCTTAATCAATGATATTAAGAATTTAAGAGTGGATTTAGCTGACAGATAATAGAATTAAAAGTTTGGAAAGAGAAGACTGACATACAAACTTAAATATCTGGGCATATATTAAATATTCCGCTTAACAGAAATCGAGCAACTCCGATCTTGAAAGAACTTCCCACAATAGGTTAATTTTATTATTTTCCATTCGCATAATCTTATTTTTTGATGGACTACACGCAGAAAAACTTGCCTGCTGCAAGCAGGGAAGGAAATACTTTACATAATTTATATTGCGGTAAATAATAAGTTAGCGGCAAGCAAAAACCAATATGACGACACTAATAATTATAACAGTAATTTCTTCAGTGCTGACAGGTCTTTATCTGTTAGTTTTTAGACCTTGGCATTTAAGGTGGGGAGCTACTGACATTGATTTAGCGCTTAGTTTGCCAGCCGACAGCTTAGTGACAAATCCTGACTTTAATGCAACAAGAGGAATTACAATTAACTCCACACCTGAAGAAATCTGGAAATGGATTATTCAAATAGGTAGCAGACGAGCAGGATGGTATAGCATTGATTGGATGGACAATGCAGGTATTAAAAGTTCTAATGAGCTATTACCTGAGTTTCAAAGAATTGAAATCGGACAATTTATTCCTTTTACTCCAGACCAAAAGAATGGTATGTGGGTTAAGGAGTTTAAGGAAAATGAATATATTTTATGGGTAGACAAGGATGGAAGAGCAACCTGGCTCTGGTATTTATATCCTGTTGATGAAAAGCAAACCAGACTGCTAACCAGACTTAGGACAAAATATGTATGGAAAGGATTTTGGATTATATATTACTTACTATATGATTTTGGTGATATTGTAATGATGAGTAAATGTATGAAGGGAATTAAATTGAGAGCAGAAAATGAGTTTAAAACACAGTCAGCGACTAACAAATAGCCTTACAAGTATGCCAGCCGCTAACATGGGTTTGGCAAAAGTGGAGGTTCTGTGCTCCGCAGACAGTTTTGTGGTTAATCAAACATTGGTTCTCCGCATCAACATTTGTGGTGAAAATCGCCACCTTCGCCAAGCCCGAAAACGTTATGCGTAATTTACCCCGGTTTTTAATACGGTTAGAAGTAAACTAAATATTGAGAGTATTAATTATGAAGCTTTTCAACAATGAAAAAGGCTTGAATATTGTGGGGCAAGGTGTAAAAATTATTCTTTTCACACTCCCTTTTCTATTCGCGATAATAATCGTTCATTTATTTTTTCCAAGTATTGCATACTTGCCAGATAAAATTATTTTTATAAAGCCAGTGGGGTATTTATTTCTAATATTTGGAATTCTCCTATGGTTAACTGGAGTAATACAATTATTAATAGAGTTCCCAAAGGGGAAATTAATTACTACCGGGGCATATGGTGTTGTTAGAAATCCGATTTATTCAAGTTTTTGCTTTTTAATTTTACCCGCAATAACATTACTCACTTTTACTTGGGTTTATTTAGTTGTCTCTCTTGCTTTGTTCATTGGAGTAAAGATTTTTATTAAAAAGGAGGAAAAGCAGCTCAAAGAAGTATTCGGCAAAAATTATGAGAATTATTTTTTAGAAATAGACAGGATGATCCCCTTCAATATTTTTAGAGCTATTAAATACAATAAGGAAGTAATATCGAAGTACCTGTTAACATTTGGTATTTTATCTACGGTACTTTATATCTCTTCTGATTTTATTTGTAGTTATTCTTATCAGGGTTATAGCTTTTTTGATCAAACAATGAGCGAATTATCAGCCATTGGGGCACCAACAACAAGTTTATGGAAAATGTTAACAGTATTGCATGCTCCTTTTGTATTATTATTCGGAGTAGGTGTTTTGTTAAGGACTGGTAAAAAACTCTCTCTAAAAATCTCTGGGATTCTGTTATTAGTGTATGGATTATCTTTGTATGCTTGGTTATTTTTTCCAATGAATATGCGAGAAAATATTGGGGAAACATCTGATTCAGGACACCTTGTGCTTGCCGGTATTACTGTGTTTTTATTAATAGCTATAATTACTACCGGATCTAGTGTCAGAGGAAATATTTTTAAAATATATTCATTTATTACTTTAGGATTAATGATATTCTTCGGATTTTTGAGTGGTACAATGACAGCCTCTGTTGCAGCTAATGAACCAACCCCTTGGATGGGAATTTATGAAAGAATTAGCATATATTCTTCAATGATTTGGATATCTGTTTATGCATTAATGCTCTTGAAGATATTCAATGAGAAAAAAACAACTGGGGTAAACTGCACACAACATTGGGTATAAAACATTAGTTTACGCGGCAACGGTCAATCGTACTGACCGCCGATTTAGCTGACAGACAATAGAATTAAATTTTTGAAAGGTCAGAATAATTCATAGGGTTTGTGGATAAATAAAAAATGAAATCAAACAATCTTTATTCTAAATTTCTTTTAATCTGGTTTGGGCAATTCATTTCAGTTATAGGAACAGGACTGTCGCTGTTCGCACTCGGTGTATATGTTTATCAGCAGACGAACTCCGCTACAAATTATGTTTTTGTTTTAATGTGTGTTTTCCTTCCCCCTTTTCTACTAAAACCCTATGGCGGAGTTTTGGCAGATCGCTATGATAGAAGATTAATGATGATACTTGGTGATTTGGGTGCAACAATCGGACTTCTCTACATTTTCTTTTTTATGTGGAAAGGAAATATTCAGATTTGGCAAATCTATTTTGGAATTTCTGTCAGCTCAGTATTCTCTGCTTTTCAGGAACCAGCTTATAAGGCTCTGGTTACGGATCTTCTTCCAAAAGAACAATATGCAAAAGCTAGTGGACTGATGCAGCTTGCAACATCTTCGCAATATTTAATCTCTCCTTTTCTTGCCGGGTTACTCCTAATGCTTATAAAAATAGAATATATTTTTTTAATAGACACCAGCACATTAATTATTTCCAGCGCAATTGTTATATGGATAAGAAAAGTTTTAGGTAAAGCAGCAACCACAACTAAAAAGCAAAACTTTATTTCGGAATTTAAAGAAGGTTTCCGGGCATTTACAGAAAACAAAGGAGTTGTAAATCTCGTTCTTACTATAATGATGGTTTTATTCTTTGTTGGTTTGCTTCAATCTCTTCTGATTCCAATGCTGCTTAACATAGCTGTAACCAGAGATGTTGGAATAGCTCAGTCGGTAAGCGCCTCCGGAATGATACTCGGCAGTTTGTTTATAGGATTGTTTGGCAGTAAGAGTAATTATCGTATGATGCTGTCGTTATCATTATTTCTTGCGGGTTTATTTTTTGCAAACATGGGCTTATCAACAAGCATTATTTACATTGTCTCCGCAGGATTATTATTCTTTGCTACTTTACCCTTTATAAATACTTCCATTGAAGTAATAATCAGAAACAATATCGATAATAGCAAGCAAGGAAGAGTCTGGTCAATAATATCAATGGTTACTTATTTTGGATCAATATTAGCTTTTGCAGTTGCAGGATTCTTAGCTGATAAAATTTTTAATCCTCTTTTAGAAATAAACGGCTTACTCGCTGATTCAGTCGGAAAGTTTATAGGCGTTGGTAGTGCCAGAGGAATTGCTTTAATGTTAGTTATTTCGGGTGCAATGATTTCAGTTATAGCTTTGATTCTTTTTAAAAATAAATCTATAACGTTGTTAGAGAATCCCTCCCAATAGATTGAAACAGAGCGTCTTCATTAATGCTATACAATGCTATTGATTACACTTAACATCAATTAAAACTACCAGCAAAATGACGTTGCAGCACTCGTGATTGTAAGAGATCCACTACCTTAAAGAATTGATGCATAAATAAATAAACCCGAAACGGATTTAATCTTCTTTAGTTTTTCAATTCTTCCATTTATAATCCGGTATGGATTTGTAACGTCCCCAGAACTTGTAGTATGTTAAAGATGTAAATGCTATCATTTTTCCTGCGAATTTTTTCCCGATTATTAAATGCTGGGCTTTGTACAAAATCCACAGAAAAGCCATAAGGACAGAATTCACAATTAGAAATCTTATTAAATCATTAATACCGCTTTCCGGCAAAAGCGGAGTAAGTATTAATGATGATAAAGTAGAAATTAAGAAAATAGTAATTATAAAAAGTCCGTGTGCTGTTTCAATTGCTCTTTTGGGACAAGAGTTCATACATTTCATACAGCTTTCACAATTAAACGTCCAATATGGACGGTTATTAATTTTCTCAATAGCTTTTACGGGACACTGCTTAATACACACATCGCAATTATCACATTTATAAGAAGCATAAAATGTTTTGGCAAATGCATATCTTCCAACTAAATAGTAACCTAGCGAGATGGGTGCAATTAAGATGTCTTGTATTAAATCTCTCAGCGCAAGAAAATCTTTTTTACCGGCAAATATTTTATCGGAATGTTTTTTAACGCGGTCATAATTCTTTTGATGAATAAACTTAACTGCATTTTCTCTTAGCGCCGGATGTATTGAAATCCAGTTGGATGGCATATCAAAAGGAATTTGCCCAACTATTTTATAACCTTTTCTTTTTAAGAAAAGCGAAGACAGAATAAATGCTATTCCTGTTAGTCCTGGTGTAATAAAGGAGCCTATTTTCATCCCGGCTCTTGTATTCATTAAGACAAGTTTATTTTTCCCTTTAGGAAAGTGTGCAATAAAGTCTAATGTTATTTTGGGGAAATTAAATCCGTGCACCGGAGAGATAATAATAATCAACGCATTTGAATCTAATGGTCCTAACTGCAAAACATCTGTTTTTGAAATATCAAATAACTTGCAATCAATACTTCTTGCTAAGGCAAACTCCGAAATCCAGTTTGCAACTTGCTTTGAATTGCCTGTTCCGGAGAAATAGTAGATGACTATGTTTTGATATGATTTTTCATCAAGAGTATTTGCGTTTTCCATATTATAAATTATCCTTTGTCACATTATACTTTATATTCTTTAATTCAAAAACTCCGTAGGTAAAATCCCCTTCGGGATAATTCCAGATAGTTTTGCCTTTTGTTGGAATTTTTCTTCCTCCAAAATCTTTATAATCTGATATTGGTGTTGTCCAGCGTACTTGTTTCATTGTGCCATCATCTTGCAGAGCTGAACGATCATCCGAAACAAAATTTATTAGTTCACCCGTTTCGTTAAAGTATAGCATTGCCGATACAACATACTTCCCATTGGTGAGTGTAACTTTTACTGTAAGTGAATCTTTCTCGCTCCATGTTAATAGGTTATCAATCAGACTGCCGGGCGCAAAAATGCACATGTCGTTTAACAATGTTACTGTTTCAGCCTTTGTCAATTCTTCTCCTTTGACATCTACCACTTTAAATAGTTCAGCTACCTTAACTTGAAAACTGGCTTTTTCGTTTTTATAGATATGTATTGCACGAAAAGGGATGCCCATCTTACTGGCTTCCATCTGAAACAGACGTGAATATTCTCCATAAAAGTTATACTGAACGGAATGCGATTTCATGGGTTTATCACCTGGCTTTTTGTACATCTCCGCATCAAATTCGATGTACACATTTTGGGGTTTGCTTTTACCAAGTGCCCCTGTATATGTCAAATATTTTTGTACTGGTTTTGGTAAATGCTCAATATCTTTTTCTGTAATAAGGGTCTTTTCATTATTTAAGCTTCTTTCAAGACTGACAGCAACATCATTGTTAAAAATGTTTTCAAAGCTCCAAAATCCATATCCTGCAATTACTGCTAACAGAATTATAATGTTAGCTATCGTTCCAAACTTAGCATCCTGCCAGAATAAAATTATTAGAACTTGTGATAAGATTACTGCAGCCAGTGCGGTTATCCACCACAAATCGTGATTACTTATTAACTGAAGTGCAGTTACAAGGAAAAGTACTAACGCTAATAACCAAAGCATTCCCATTGGCTTAGAAATGTTTTGTGTAAGCTGGTTGATTTCCGCAAGCTGAAGTGCTTTAAGAAAACCCAAAATATGAATCATCCCGTGGATGAAGAGTACAATCAGAATAAATATTTTTAACATTTTAATAACTCCTGTGCAAATTTAATTATCTTTTAGTCAATCTGCCGTCTTGTTTCCTACAAACCAATTTAATAATCCGATTAGTTTTAATTTGTTAAAAATGCCAACCAACTTTAATTGATACTTCGGGTGTAAACAAGTTTGGTTTAAAAGTGCTGCTTCCAACTTGCACTTCTTTATCGCCAGCAATGATGTAATGAAAAGCTAACCACGGATTCAGATAGAAATTATCATAGAACTTCCATACATATCCTCCGCCCAACGTAAAAACGGTGTTGTTGTATGATGCAGTTTGATTTTCAGCTTCATACGTAATTTGCGAATCCCAATATTCAAGTCCGGTACCAATCCAGAATCCCTCAAAATTTTTCTTAAAAAAGTAGTCCGCGATAAAGGCATAGACATCCAGTTTATTGTCTGTATAGCCATCAACCAAGACAAATTCAGGTACTGTGGTTTTAGTTAAGATTGCCCTGAATCTGAAGTGATCAACACCGTACCACGCTGAAAGATAATATCCACCGCTTACATATGGAAGTAAATCAAGTTCGGTAGCTAAGGTTTGTCTTGTTATTAATGAATCGGTATCGATTTGCTGTCCCCATATGGTTGATGTTAGAATTACGATAATAATTAAAATTGATTTTTTCATGATATAATTTTCCTTTATAAATAATTATGATATAATTTTTTAGTTTGTGCTTTATTTGTCGTACTGGATTATTTCATTAACAGATCTTCGAACACTATTTGCCGGTGGATACTCATCCACATAACCAACTCGTGCTATAAATTGAATAATTCCAGACTGTGATAAGCGTTCATTTGCTTTCTCTTCGAAGTTCTCTTCTTCAATCATTTGATTCATTGGGTGAAAACCAATCATCATATCTCTGCAAACCAAGTTAAGTCTTTGATACAATCTTCCTGTTTTTATCCAGCTTTTGGGACTGTCTTCATTCTGTATAATCACGATCCATCCACCGCAATTTTCTATCTGCTCTTTAGTTTTTTCAATCCCGGTTTTAATAAAAGAATCTTTCATCGAATCTTCCGGTTTATAAAAGTTTCTTACAAAGAATCCGCCAAAACCTGTTATACCCATTCCCGTAGTTGTAAGTCCATCGCGATATTTTTCAACATCGCTGTTTGAAAAACGCATCCAGTTTGCAAGCTCTTGCTTAGCCTGATCATCCTGCGCCTGCTGGGTATAAGCTGCAAGTGTTTGCTCTGCAATATATTTTCCTTCCTCTGAAGAAGATGAGAAATAAAATATTTCAGATTTACTATTATCAAAAAGATTGTTCAAATGCTCCTTTGATATTTCGGTATTATGAAATGGAGTGCGAAGTGTTCTGCGGTTTTCAATTTGGCTAAGATTGTATCCGTTCTTTTGTGATTCGTTAAGATAAATTGTTGCAACATTAGAATCGTTTTTATGCTTTGCAGTTATTTTAACCTCTGTCTTATAACCAAGACTTCCTGCAGCAAGTTCTAAGTTTTCAATAAAAGCTCCTAAAGAAATAAAAAGCCCCCGCGCATCTGGGTCAACAATTTGAAGCTTTCTTGAAAAGTCGGCTTTAATAAAAAGCAAAGAATCACTCTCTACATAAACGTACCAGGGCTGTGTGTTGTGAGAATTACCTGCTAATGAAGCATAGTAGATAATTTTTTCTATCTGATTGGAAAATTCCTGATGAAAATTTTGGCGCGAAGTCGATCCGCATCCATAAGTGATTGAAACCAATGCTGCAAACGTTAGTAATTTTTTTGTTTTCATTTTATCCTCAATATTTTTTTTAGTGATTAATTACAGACCAAAACTAATCTGTAACTGAGGATAAAATTCTTGACTTAAGTTAAGAAATTATTTTACCGAACGATTTCTTATACGGCTGAGTGATTCGGCGGTTATTCCAAGGTAAGATGCGAGGTAGTGCAGAGGAATATTTTTAACATATTCAGGATATTCTTTCATTAACCACAAGTATCTGTCCTGAGGAGTGTCATTTAGAAAACTTAAGAGATGTTTTTCAGAAGTTATAAAAACCTGTTCGGCAAGCAGTCTGCCCAATCTTTCTACTTTATGTTCTTTATCATACAAGGCCATTAAATCTTTGTACTTAATAAACAGAACATCCATTTTAACCATCGCCTGAATATTTACGATAGATGGTTTTTGATCAATGAAGCTTGTAAATGATGTGATGAAGCCGGGTGCGAAATAAAAATCGCTTGTTACTTCGGTTCCATCATTTTTTGTGTGATAGAAGCGGACAAATCCTTCTGATAAGAAAAATATTTTATTAGCGGTTTTTCCAGTTTCAAGGAGAAGCTCTTTTCTTGCTGCTTTCTTATATTCAAAGTTGCTGATTAAAGTATCAAAAAGTTTATCGTCTGTTAGGATAAACTTGTTAACAAATGCACGGAAGGATTTTAATGTGTTCTCAGATATTCGATCATTCATAGATAATAAAGCTCTATTGATAAATGATTATTGATTACTACTTTAAAGTTAACAAAAGCGTCTGGCAGTTTTACCAAAATCGCTTTTTAATTTTAATTATTGCTTTTGAAACTACACCAATGGCAATTCTGTATGGAATTGCCTTAAGGTTACTTTGATGTTTTGTTAAAAATAAAAAGCCCGCAAATTTTTTTGCAGGCTTTAGTGGAGGAGAGATGATCGTTTACAAATTATTTTCGGTTTATCTTTATCGTACCATCTATATCCTTATCAAAATGTTTCTTGTATAGTTCCAAATATTTTTTGTGGTGTTCTTGTTTAACAGCTTTGTCATTTACTTTAGTTATAGCAGAATTCATCTCAAGATCATATTCCTCGCTGTTTGTAATTAGATAACCGTCTTCAACGAGTTCAGATTTAAGTTCATCCAAAAATGAATTAAGTTTTTTCATTTCACCTTTCATATCATGCATTTCAATTTTAAGACCTTTCATATTTTTTTTGAGTTCTTTCATGCTTTCATTCAACTCACTCATATCAAACTCAGCGCTATCAAATTTAAAATCAAAATGTTTAAATGATTCCTTAAAATTTTTCATTCCATCTTTAAATTGATCCATATCCATATAAACATCTATATCAACATCTGGTGGATTAGGAGGAATTGGTAAGTCTTTTAATTTTTCTTCAAGCTCTTTCATGTTTTCGTTAAACTCTTCGGAATCAAAATAAAGTTCAATCTTTTTATCCTTTAAACTCTTTAAGCTTTCTTCAAGTTTTTCCATGTTCTTTTCAAATTCCTCTTCATCAAACTCAAATTTAAAATGCATGAACTTATCATTATCAAAATCATACTTAAACTTTTTCATATCCTTATCAAACTTGTCCATATCAAAATGAAACTTGTGAACATTACCATCAAACTCTTTAAAGTCTGATTTTAATCTGTTTAGTTTTTCATAAATCATTTCTTTGTGTTGTTCCATTTCACTCTCGGGAACCCGATTACCGTCTTTATACAAGGCACTTATTTCATCATCATCAAAATCTACTCGCCAATCTGATCCTTTATCCTTAAATGAAAAAGATTGATCCCCACTAAAACTTGTTTGATTTGAATTATTGTTTTGCTCAATTCCGGAAGAGCATCCGGAGAATGAGATCAAGGCCGTAAACACTATCAGGGCAAATACTATCCCAAACAAATTTGCTCTAAACTCTGTGCTTGTAAAATCAATTTTCATAATTAACCTCTTCGTTTTTGTTCTTTCTAATGGTTAAGACCGAGTTGAACCTGAAAATGTTTCGCAGTTTATTCGGGTTAGTTAAGAAAGGAAGAAATGGTTGATGAAAGGGTGAATAAAGATTTAAGTGACTCTATTTTAGAAAGCCATATTTTTTAATATGCTTGTATGCAAGATATCCAACAGCTCCTGCCTGAACCATTCCGAGTGCATATCTTACAGGATCAAATTTGGAATTTTCTAAATATTGTTTTTCAAGCGGAGATAAAAAATGCGGAGAAGAATTCTTACCCGAATTTTCTGTATTTGAAAGAGCAAGTGAAGTTCTCAGCCAAACTGTCTGCGGATCACCATCAATCTGAACATCCATTTTCATATTATTAAATTCACGATGCAGTTCAAATTCATCAAACTTAATTTGTATTTCAGTTAATGGGTCAATATCTAACTTTACTTTTAAAGAATCGTCTTCAGAAATTGTTTGGGTGTTGTCGGTATGTTGAGCAAAAGAAATGATAGTACAGATAAAAAGAAGAAACAATATTTTTTTAATACTTTTCACACATTCAAAATAGTGATTAGTAAAAATATTGTCCAACCATTAATCGGAAACATTTGCGGTTTGCTTTTGTAACTTTTTAAAATCTATTGAGTGTGTAAAAAGATCAACAACTGTTTTAAGACCTATAAACAAGACTATAATTGCCAGATTTGTGTTTGTAGAAAAAATCGATCCTGCGGCGCCTATAAACCCGCCGAATATAATTGTTAAGTGCATTGGGATAATCCTAGCGTAAGGGGCAAACATAATTAATCCAATATTGGGCAATTCTTCGGTTTGTTCTTTTCGCGAATTAATGAACTCAATTAAATAGCTGATAAAAAACATTCCCGCCGAAATTAAAAAATATTTTGTTCCACTGCTGCTTCCATTAGAATGAGAAAATTCTGAAAAAGCTCCAAGAAAAACAGCATAGATTAAATGAAAGAAGCCATAATGAAAAAGAAAAAATACAGCACTTGAAATTGCAGTTGCTCTTGTGGGAAGCATTTGTTTTTTCCCTTGCTTAAAACCTTCGGTTGAAAAGTCTTTTAATGTAATCATCTTAATGAAGTTAAAAATTCCAATGATTACACTTTGAGACCAGTAAATCCATAAGACTTCATTCGCAGAAATACCATCCACAATTGCAAAAAATATTACCAGCAAGTTGGAAAAGATTAATGACAGTGTTGATGTTTTTGAAAAATCAACCTGAGTCCAAAGCTCGGATAATTTTATTCTGGGCTTATCGCTTTTCATCTAATCTATTTATTGGTTGCCCAGTTTCTTAAAAGATTTTTTTCTTCGGGTGTAAGCTTTGATTCACCGTGAGATACACGATACATCCATGGCGGCATTTGTTCTTCACGCACTTCTTCCCAGATTTCCTCTTTAATCTGTTCGGTTTTGCTAGTGTAGTTTCCCCACTCAGAAAAATTTAAATTCTTTCGTCCCTCTTCAACATCCTTAGCAGTAAGTAAAGACATAGGAGCAATTTTTGTGTACCACGCCCAATTTGTTTCGTTGGAGTGGCAATTATAACAAGCTTTTCGTAAAATATCTTTAATATCAGATGGTGCATCTATGTCTGATACAACTGGCGGATTGGTTCTTTCAACAGGAATAAATTGAATTCCGATAAAAACTACAACCAGAAATGCTATGAATTTTTTCATTTGTGTCCTCTTTACTTTTTAAAGATTATTTTCTACTTCTTTTTTTTATCCTTAGTAAATTTCTTTTCCCCTTCTCTCTTTCCATACTTTTCACGATAAGCATTTGCAATTTTACAATCTTTACAAAAACTTCCGCAACACTCTTTCCATTCCTTCTCAGTAAAATCTTTTCTTAATTTACTCATAATTTTTTTTACAGGGTTTTACTCAAAACTCTTTTTGCAGTTACAACAACATTTTCAACAGCAAAACCATACTTCTCATATAAAATATTATCAGGAGCAGAAGCGCCAAATGTTTCTATGCTAATTGCTTCGCCAAAATCGCCAATATATTTTTGCCAGCCCATACCAATACCCATTTCAACTGAAACCCTTGTTTTAATTTCTGCCGGCAGGATTTGATTTTTGTATTCATCAGATTGTTGTTCAAATATTTCCCAACTTGGAAAACTTATAACTCTAACATTTTTTCCTTCTGCGTCAAGTTGTTCAGCTGCTTTTAACGATAGGGAAACCTCTGAGCCAGTGGCAATTAAAAGTAAATCTGGTTTTGCAACTGAGTTTTTTACTATGTAAGCTCCATATTGCAATCCCTTTGCAGAACCATACTTATTCTGATCGAGAATTGGAAGCTTTTGTCTTGTTAGGATTAGTGCAACTGGTCCGCCTTTATGATTGATTGCATATTTCCATGCTTCAACTGTCTCATTAGCATCTGCCGGACGAATTACAACTAAATTCGGGATAGCACGAAGCGACGCTATTTGCTCTATCGGCTGATGTGTGGGTCCATCTTCTCCAAGTCCGATACTATCATGTGTAAAAACATAAATGACCTTCTGTTTCATCAAAGCAGCTAAACGAATTGCTGGACGCATATAATCAGAAAAGATTAAGAAGGTTGCACCAAATGGAACTAAGCCGCCATAGATTGCCATTCCATTTAAAACAGAGCCCATTGCGTGTTCACGAATTCCAAAGTGTATATTCTTCCCTTTTCTATCTTCAGCAGAAAAAGAAGTAGAAGATTTGATATGTGTCATGTTGGATTCATTGAGATCAGCAGAACCACCAATGAGTGTTGGAATATCTATTGCCGCAGCATTTAAAACTTTACCCGATGCTACGCGTGTTGCAATTTTTTCAGAATAATCTTCAAACTTCGGTAAATGATTTAACCATTCTTTATCAAACTCATAATTCATTACTGATTCAAACAAAGTATAATCTTTTGAATATTTTCTCTTATATTCATCAACTTTTTCATTCCACATATCTTCGGCTTCCTGCCCGCACTCAGCGATTCCTTTAAAGTGAGAGTAAACCTCATCTGGAACAAAAAATGTTTTGTCTTCAGGCATTCCAAGATTTCGTTTTGTAAGCTTTACTTCTTCTTCACCAAGCGGTGCCCCGTGGGAGGAAGATTTATCCTGTTTATTCGGGCTTCCATATCCAATATGTGTTTTAGTTATTATAAGTGTTGGTTTATCACAACTTGATCTGCAAAGTTTAATTGCTCTATCAACCTGATCAGAATCGTTTACGTCCAAAATTGTTAAGACCAGCCATCCGTAAGATTCGAATCTTTTTTGCACATCATCAGAATAACTTATATCCGTTTTACCGTCAATTGTTATTTTATTATCATCGTAAAAGAAGACAAGTTTGCCAAGCTTCAAATGTCCTGCAAGCGAAGCTGCTTCGTGCGAAACACCTTCCATCAAATCACCGTCACTGCAAATTCC
Source organism: Ignavibacteriaceae bacterium (assembly GCA_041738675.1). Lineage (GTDB taxonomy): Bacteria > Bacteroidota > Ignavibacteria > Ignavibacteriales > Ignavibacteriaceae > IGN3. Next base: position 21,287 of record JBGSPH010000028.1, on the reverse strand, counting down.
AAAAATTACGTGATCGATAATTTTTAAATCATCTTTATTAAAAAGTGCCGCCAAGTAATCACGTGCAATTGCCATTCCAATGGCTGTAGCAAATCCTTGCCCAAGCGGACCTGTTGTAGTTTCAACTCCAGCCGTATGACCAAGTTCTGGATGGCCGGGTGTAATGCTGTTCCATTGTCGGAAGTTTTTAAGATCATCCAGAGAAACTTTGTATCCGCTTAAGTGAAGTATTGAGTAAAGAAGCATACTTCCGTGTCCTGCAGATAAAACAAATCTGTCTCTGTTTAACCAGTTAGGATTTGCAGGATTATGCTTCATTGTTTTGTAATAAAGTGCATAAGCAATTGGCGCCATTCCAAGCGGCATTCCGGGATGTCCGGAGTTTGCTTTTTGCACGGCATCAATTGCGAGTGTTCTTATAGTATTTATAGAAAGTTTTTCAATATCAATTCTAGAATCGGGCATAGATTTTCCGCTTTATTAAAAATTAGATTTGTTAAGATAAAAAAAATTTTGTTCTGCTAAGTCATCATTTTGGTTAAGCATTAAAATTTCATTTGCAATATTCTCCACATCGACCAATTTTTAAGTTAAGATTATAAATATATTATTACTTTGGGAGGAAATATGAACAATGCAATAAAAATATTTTGTGTTGTTTTTGTCTTTATACTTATTATAGTTGGTTGCGGTAGTTCTAGAGAAGGTGAAAAGGTTTACGTAATTGGAGGCAATGATTATGTTCGATTGGCATTTAGACCAACTATAAGTGCAGAATTTTTTTATTTAAATAGTGATACACTTGGTTATATACATTCTATTATGATTGAGAACAAAGATGCATTTTTAGCCAAAATAAAGTATCCGGATTATGCAGTTAAAAATGGGATAGAGGGATTAGTTGTAATAGATTTTATTGTTAATGAAGTTGGAATTGTTGATGGTATAAAGTTAGTTAAAAGCATCGGCGGTGGTTGTGAAGGAATTTTCATCGAGGAATTAAAAAAGCAAAAGTTTAAACCCGCTACTCTAAACGATAATCCAGTATCAGAATGGATATCTGTTAAAGCAAAATTCAGTTTAATTTAAGAACGACAAAAATATTTGGAGAAATAATGTTCGCTTCATCAAAAAAAAATTATTTGATTATTCTTGTTGGAATTCTTTCAATCCCACTTCAACTTCTTACCAACGCACAGGACAAACAATTAACCTTTAACCAGGTTTATATGTTTAGTGAACCAAGGATTTTAAAACCACTGCCCCGCTTGCAAGGCTGGTACGATGATGATCATTACCTTATGCAAAAACGAGATGCAACTAAAAGTGCAATTGTAAAAGTAAATGCTAAAACCGGAGAAGAAACAATTTTGTTAGATTTCAATTTAATTAATCCAAATCTTGATGAAGCAGAATTAACTGCTGAAGAAAACATTGGAATAACAAAAGATTATACCGGTTTACTTTTTTATAATGATGAAGATTTGTTTTTCTATTCTGTTCCTCAAAACAAAGTTACACGTTTAACAAATGATAAAGATGAAGAAGTAAATCCTATGCTTTCTCCAAATGGAAAAAAAGTTGCTTACACAAAAAACAAAGATCTTTATGTTGTTGATGTTGAATCCACAAAAGAAGCCCGCTTAACTAACGATGCTAGCGATGTTGTTTATAACGGTTATGCTTCGTGGGTTTATATGGAAGAAATAATCGGGCGATCACTTAACTACCGCGCTTTCTGGTGGGCGCCAAACAGCGAGATGATAGCTTTTTTAAGATTTGATGATTCACCAGTTCCGCAATTTCCTCTTTACAAAGCGGATGGCGTTCATGGTGAACTTGAATGGGAACATTATCCAAAACCCGGAGATCCAAATCCAATTGTTAAGATGGGTATTGCACATATCAGTGCAAACAAGGTAGTTTGGATCGATGAAGACGAAAATGCGGATCAATACACTGCCTGGCCGTTCTGGTCTCCTGATAGCAAAGAAATGTTTTACCAGGTTTTAAATCGCGATCAGAATGATCTGCAAATTTTATCAGCACATCCTGAAACGGGTAAAAACAGATTAGTGTATAGAGAAAAGAATAATACGTGGGTTGAATTCTTTGAAGATATTCACATCTTAAAAAACAATGAGGGTTTCATTCTGCGAAGTGAACTCGATGGATGGAGACATCTTTATTATTATGATATGAACGGCAAGCTTAAGAAACAATTAACTAAAGGTGAGTGGAATGTTTCTGATATCAAACTTGTGGATGAAGAAAATGAAAGACTATACTTTGAGGCAAACAAAGGTGAAAGATTAGAAACGCAACTATTTGTTGTTGATTTTGATGGTGATGATATTGAACAGCTCACAAATATTACTGGAACACACAAGGTTAATGTTTCTCCTAATGGAAAATATTTTTACGATTCTTATTCAAATATCACTACGCCCGGAAAGCTAAACTTGCACAATGGGAACGGTGATCTGATAAAAAATCTTGGCGATAGAACATCAATGATATTTGATGAATATAATCTAGGCACAACAGAAATGTTTTCCATCAAAACTGAGGATGGATTTGATTTGCCTGCAATGTGGGTGCTTCCTCCCGATTTTGATGAGAGTAAAAAGTATCCTGTGTTGTTTGCTGTTTATGGTGGACCAGGCGGAACTGATGTGACAAATTCTTTTTCTGCATACCTTGATAGATATTTTATTTCGCAAAGTGGAATAATTTATTTTGTGGTTGATCATCGCGGTTCAGCCTACTTTGGTAAAAAGGGAAAAGATTATTTGTATCGCAATATGGGTAAGTGGGAAATCAATGATTATGCAGAAGCTGTAAAGTGGTTAAAGACAAAATCATTTATTGACTCCACAAAAATTGGAATTACCGGCTCAAGTTATGGTGGATATGTAACCTGCATGGCACTTACTCTTGGCGCCGATTATTTTACTCACGGTGTTGCAGAATACTCTGTTACTGATTGGGCGCTTTACGATAATGTTTACACTGAAAGATATATGGATTTGCCTGCCGAAAATAAAGAAGGATATAAGTATGGATCCGCAATGACACACGCAAATAAGAATAAAGGATTGTTACGATTAACGCACGGAACTTTGGATGACAATTGTCACATGCAAAACACACTTCAGCTTGTGGATAAGTTTACAAGTATGGATAAACATTTTGAATTAATGCTTTATCCAAATGAAAGACACGGCGTTGGATTTCCTAAATGGCAGCATGCCCAACGAGAGTATGTTCAGTTCTGGTATAAAAATTTTCTTGGAAAAGATTTTGCGAAGGAATAAAAACAAATAGAACGCGGATGACGCTGATTTTGCGGATCATCGCGGATTAAATCCGTAAAAACCCGCGTCATCCGTGCTATCCGTGTTCTATTCTGATTAAACTGTTCGTATCACTCTTCTAAAATGAAAACCATAAACCGCAAGAGTCATCGCTGTTGGGAATTTACGGGGATACTTCCACAAACTAACAAAGAAAAGTTTCCAGAAATATTTTTTACCTTTTTCAATTATTCCAAGCAGCCACAATAATCTTAAAAAAGCTTTTAGCTGCTCGAGGTTAATTACTTTGGGCGTCCAAACAGGAACATTATATTCTTTCAAAAATATTTTTAATCGTTTATAATATTCTTCTTGTGAGTAAATAGTATTTAGCAATCTGCTATAACCACGAATTAGATTTTTGAATTCCATTTTAGGAACAAAGTTTATACTTGCATCCATATTGTTGCCTGTCCACATTTCAAGTAATCGTCCTTCATCTTTAAGTCTTTGATAAAGCTTCGTTCCTGTTGGTGCATTTAACAGCCCAACCATAGCACTGGTTATTCCACTCTTCTGAATAAAATTAATCTGCTCATCAAATACTTTTTCCGTATCGTTATCAAATCCAACAATAAATCCGCCTGAAACAAGCATTCCACTTCGTTGCAATTTATTTACAGATTCAACAAGATCGCGTTTTAGATTTTGCATTTTACCGCATTCAACTAAGCTCTCACTATTTGGCGTTTCAATTCCAACAAAGATGCTGTTAAAACCCGCTTCAACCATAAGCCGCATCAACTCATCATCATCAGCAAGATTTATTGAAACTTCTGTGATAAAAAAGAAAGGATACTTTTTTTCTTTTGACCATTCAATCAAAGCAGGTAAAGTATCTTCTTTAAGCTTTCGTTTGTTGCCGATAAAATTATCATCAACAACAGAAATTCCGCCGCGCCATCCAAGTTCATATAAACGATCTAACTCAGTAATAAACTGCTCTGTACATTTTGCACGCGGTTTTCTTCCGTTTAACATCGTGATGCTGCAAAACTCACAATCATAAGGACAACCGCGCGAATACTGTACGCTCATTGAAGCATACTTTTTCATATCAAGCAATTCCCACATTGGAGTTGGGGCTAAATCAATTTCAGGAAATTCACCTGTTTGATAAACCTGTTTTGGATTTCCGTTTTCTAAATCCTCTAGAAATTGTGGAAGAGTTATCTCGGCTTCATTCAAGATAAAATGATCAACACCAAGAAGATCTTTATATTGTGTTGTACAAAGTGGACCGCCCGCTACGACTTTTACTCCAAGTTTGTTGCATCTTCTAACTATTTCTCTAAAAGATTTTAGGTGAACATTCATTGCGCTGATAAAAACATAATTAGCCCAAAGAATATCTTTATCATTTAGGTTGGATACATTAAGATCGATAAGTTTTTTGCTCCAGTCTTTTGGAAGCATTGCGGCCACGGTAATTAAACCAAGAGGAGGTTCTGCGGATTTTTTGGAAACGAATTTTAGTGCTTCTTTAAAACTCCAGAACGTTGATGGTGTTTCAGGATAAATCAATAATACTTTCATCATACATTTCCTTTTGAAGTTACATATCAAAACTGCAAAGAATTCTAATATGTGTTTGTAAAAGAAATGTAATATGGATTTTTTAAGATTTGTTGTTAAGATTAATTAAAATGATATTTGAGTTAAGAAAATTCTAATTAAGTTTTATTATGCGTAGAAAACATTCATTCGTTTATAATCTGGTGATTTTTATTCTTGCTCAGCTTGTATGGCTAGCCGTTTTATTGCTCTGGATTTATTGGTATGTATCAAACAACATAATATTTGAACAAGTTGGTGAAAAAATTGCGCCTCAAATAGTTTATGATGCTCCAAGTGTTTTTCCATTTGTAGGTGGAATTGTTCTGCTTACCGGATTATCTGTAAGTCTAGTGCTGATCTTTCGTCACTTAAATATTCAAATAAAGTTAAATACTCTTTACGATAATTTTATAGCTAACGTTACACATGAACTTAAATCTCCATTATCATCTATACAACTATACTTAGAAACATTAAATTCCCGGGACGTTCCGGAGGAAAAGAAGAAAGAATTTTATGTATTGATGATGCGTGATGCCGAAAGATTAAAAAATCTTGTTAACTCCATTCTTGAAATTGCTTCAATGGATAAGAAAAAATTCTATAAAGATTTTGAAGTTTATAAAGCTGATGAAACAATCAAGAAAATTATTTTGGAATCCGCAGAGCAATTTCAGTTAAAAGAAAGTGCTATACGATTTAGCGGTGATGCTGGTTGCGATATTTTGCTGGATAGAAACTCCATCAAAACTGTTTTTGATAATCTTGTGGATAATTCTATAAAGTATAGTATTGCTCCTTTAGAAATTATGATTAAGTTTAAGCGGAATACAAAAAAAGCCGAGATAGAATTTTCAGACAATGGAATTGGGATTCCGAATGAAGAAATAAAAAAAATCTTTCAGAAGTTCCACCGCATTTATGATAAAGACATTCCAAATGTAAAGGGAACTGGGCTTGGACTTTATGTTGTAAGGGAAATAATTAAAAACCATAAAGGAAAAGTATTTGCATTCAGCGAAGGCAAGGGAAAAGGCTCCAGGTTTAAAATAGAATTACCGATCTATATTGAAAAGAAAAAAACTGTAAAGGGAAACAAAAAGGATTTTAAGAATGAATGATGAACAATTAGACAAATCAAAAATTCTTTTGGTGGAAGATGAAGAAAACCTTGCTCTGGGATTGGAGTACAATCTTACTGAAGAAGGATACAGGGTTACTCTTGCACGAGATGGAAAAGAGGCTATAAAGTTTTTTGATGAAAGTGATTTTGATTTGATTGTTCTTGATATAATGCTACCGTATTTCAACGGATTTGAAATTGCAAAGCACATTCGCGAGAAGCTTCCGCAAATGCCAATACTTATGTTAACCGCCCGTACCCAGGTTGAAGATCGCGTAAAGGGTCTTGAACTTGGTGCTGATGATTATCTTACAAAACCTTTTCATCTAAAAGAATTGCTGCTAAGAATAAAAGGAATGTTGAAAAGAAAAAGTTGGTATCAGAAGGTTGTTATTGAAAATCCTATTTATAGATTTGGGATAAATGAAATAAATTTTGAAAATTTAAAGTGTATAAGCGGAAAAAAGGGATTTCAACTTACATCCTACGAAGCGATGATTATGAAGTACCTAATAGAAAATAAAGATAAAGTGGTAACACGTAAAGAACTCTTGGAAAACGTTTGGAATATGAATCCTGAAATTGAAACAAGAACTGTTGATAATTTTATTGTAAGATTAAGAAAATATTTTGAAGTTGATCCATCTAATCCGCAGTATATTGTAAGTGTTAGAAGTGCGGGATATATGTTTCAAGTTTAGGTTCAAGTTCAAGAGTAAGCTCAAGAAAAATCACTGAATTATATATTTAAAAATTTATTAGCGTCATGAATCGTTTAATATCAATAACAGAAAAAAAAGATATACCTATAAAATACCAGTACACACCACTTGGATTGTTGCTTGAATACCATAATCTAAATCGAGAGTTTGAGAATTATTCCGAGGCACAATTACTTATTGGAATGTGTATGGATAACCGCAAGCATCTTCATATGCCGGATAATTTTGCTTTTATAATTCGTTCCGGCGGGGCTAATCTTCGCTACAGTGAGTTTAAAGTTTCATTCGCTGTTTCTGTTGGCGAAGTAAAACATATCGCACTTATTGCACACAGCAATTGCGGAATGGTTAACCTGATGTCAAAAAAAAATCAATTTATCACAAAACTTTCAGACAACGGCGGCTGGACTCTTGAACAAGCAGAAGAACATTTTAATAATTATGCCCCAATGTTTGAAATAAATAATGAAATAGATTTCATTCTCAGCGAAACACAGAGATTGCGCCAGCGTTATCCAAAAGTACAAATTGCTCCAATGTATTATAAACTTGAGGACAATTTACTTTATATGATAAAAGAATAATGTATTATTTTAAATAAATCATTTTCTTTGTTTGAATAAAGTCTCCTGCCTTAAGTTGATAGAAATAGAATCCTGATGCTAGATTCTTGATACTAGATACTGGATTAAAATCAACTTCGTATCTTCCTGCTGATTTAAATTCATCAACAAGTATATCAACTTCATTACCCAAAACATCAAATACTTTTAATGTCTGATAACTGCCGACTGGCGACTGCCAACTGATACGAGTACTTGAATTAAATGGATTGGGATAGTTTTGATGTAATATAAATTGATCTGGAATCGAGTTAACATCGTCCAATATTCCAGTAGTTAATTGCGAGTACTTTATAGTAACGAAGGCGTAAGTTGCCCCCGTATATACTCCATTCCCTGTTACAAATACATTACCACTATCATCAACTGCCATATCAAATGCTTGTTCAAGACTCGTTTCTGCTCTATTATACCGAGCAATCCATTTCTCTATACCCTCATTAGTGTACTTTATCGTTGCATAATCGGAGTTAGTCCCGCTTCCAAGGCTCTCACCAGTAACATAAACATCTCCCCATTTATCAATTGCAATTGAATGAACACAATCCAACCCATTGCCAGATCCATTGTAAATATTAACCCATTCCTGCACTCCATTTGAATCATACTTAATAGTTGCATAGTCATAACCCGATTGATTATTATAAGTAGTACCAGCAACAAATAGATTTCCAAAATTATCCAGCACGATATCATTAGCACCATCAGCGCCCAACAGCCCTCCAAATTTTGCTATCCATTGTTCTGCTCCATCCGAATTATATTTTATCGTCAAACAACGGGAATAAGTTCCAAATGTGGAGGATCTACTACTTCCTGTGATATAGGAATTTCCGAGAGAATCTACTACTATTTTCTTTGCAACGTCATCAGCATGCGCTGGATCATCATATCTTGCAATCCATTGTTCAACGCCGGATGAATTATATTTTATTGTTAGGCAATCTGCATTTACCTCGTTTGCTCCTAAACTATAACCAGTGATAAAAACATTATTTGAGTTATCAAGAGCCAAATCATAGGGGTAGTCCGCACTATTTGCAGGGCCATTGTATCTTTGAATCCATTGCACCGTTCCTGCAGCATTATATTTAATTGTTGCAAAATCAAAATTCGATCCACTGCCCATACTATGACCTGTAACATAAACATTTTCAAAATCATCAACAGCTATAGCAACTGGTTTGTCATAACCATAACCAGGTCCATCGTATCTTGCTATCCACAAAACATCACCACTTACATTGTACTTAACCACAGCAAAGTCTCTGGTAATATTTGCACTATTTCCGGCAACATAAACATTACCTGAATGATCAGTTGTAATACAACTTGCCTCATCAATAGCACAATAAGCAGGACCATTGTAATAACTTATCCATTGCTGTATGCCGCTATTATTATATTTAACCGTACAAAAGTTTTCAGCTTCATAGTCCACGCCACTTGTTCCGGTTATTAGAACATTTCCGGAGTCATCTAAAGCTAAAAAAGGGGTGTGGGCACCATAATTGCCTATGTATATCGCTACCCATTCTTGTGTGGCTTGACAGTATAAGTAAGATGCAAGAAAAAAATTAATCATTGCAATAAATACGATAGTAAAAAACTTTTTCATCTGGGACCTCATTTAATTAATATCATTTTTTTTGTCTGTAAATAATCACCTGCCTTAAGTTGATAGAGATAAACTCCTGATGCCAGATGCTGAATGCTTGATGCTGGATTAAATTCAACTTCATAACTTCCAGCACTTTTTTCTTCGTTAACAAGTGTTGCAACTTCTCTTCCTAAAACATCATACACTTTTAATGTAACTTTACTGCCTACCGGTAACTGGTAACGAATTACTGTTGAGGGATTGAATGGGTTGGGATAGTTCTGTAAGAGCTGGAATGTTTTGGGTACATCTGGCGAGTTATTTTCTATATCACTTGCTGTTTGAATATATTTTATTGTTGCAAAATCACCAAGAGTATTTATTCCTTGGCTTGAACCTGTTACATAAACATTGCCAGCATCGTCGACACATATATCATTTGCGTAACTGAAAAAAAGGTTACTTAGAACTCCTCTATATCTTTTTACCCATTCTTCATTTCCATCATTATCATATTTTATAGTAGCATATTCGTTGTCATTGTAATACCCATAAGATCTGCCAGTAACATATACGTTGCCAAATTTGTCTAGTGAAATAGCATTTGCATGATCCTCATAATTACTGCGTTCGAAATAAGTTTTAACCCATTGAAGTTCTCCGGATGGATTAAATTTCATTGTTAGAAAATCGTATCCTGTTCCTGATACAAAAGTAGAGCCAGTTAAATAAATATTCCCAAGTGAATCAATTGCAATATCCCGCACAGTATCATCCCCGTTTCCGACTCCCTTATATTTCTTTACCCAAATTGTATCGCCGGTTATATTATCATATTTAATAATAACGATATCTAAATCAGTTGTCCCCGATGAATAAAATTCTCCAGTAACATATATATTATCTTCTCCATCCAAAGCCATTGCACGAAAGTAATCGTAATTATTTTGCGAACCATTATATTGTGCAATCCATGCTGTGCCTCCAGATGGATAATATTTTATAGTGACAAAATCAGGGGTTCCCCAACGCCAATCAGTTTCGCCACCAACAAAAACATTTCCCTGACTATCAACTGCAATAGCTCTAGGAATATCGCTTGCATCTTCATTCCCGACAAACGTGTGTGTCCAAACAGTATCACCGTTTGAATTGTACTTAACTGTAAGAAAATTATGACTTTCATAAATTCGCCAACTAACTCCAGTTACATATACATTTCCTATATCATCAATATCAACTTTTAATGACTGATCATGATCTCCTTTATCAATTCTTTTTGCCCAGATAACATTTCCATAAGTATCATATTTAATAGTAGCGTAATCATCATAATTGGTTCCTGTGCTGTTACCTGTTACAATAATATTACCAGAATTATCAAGTGCCATATCTTTAAGCTCACCGCCATAATTTACCGGACTATCATAAAACTTAGCCCAAAGCGTATCTCCATTTGGTTTATATTTTATCAGAGCAAAATCCTGATAGTTTAATACTCTTGATATTTTGCCTCCAACATAAACATACCCGCTGTCATCAACTTTAATAACATTTGGAATGTCTATTGCATTAGTAGGATAATTAAATCTTCTAACCCAGGCAGTATCAACCTGTGCACTTACCTCTATCCAGCTTTGACAGATGAATAATAAAGTTAGAACTAAAAGCTTAATCATATTTTTACCTTTCGGTTTTTCATTTGAGCAAAATCATTTTCTTTGTTTGGATAAAAATTCGTTCTGAGCTTGTTGATGGATCGACTGCTTTAAGTTGATAGAAATAAACCCCAGAAGAGGGTTGATGTTTGATGGATGATGTGTTAAACTCAACTTCATAATTTCCTGCTGGTTTGTACTCATCAACAAGAGTGGCAATCTCATTTCCCAATACATCAAAGACCTTTATTGTTTGATGAACGTCGACTGGAGACTGCCAACTTATTTTTGTGCTTGGATTGAATGGGTTTGGATAGTTTTGTTCTAAAGTAAATGATGTTGTTTTGAATACTATATTTTCAACAGATGTAACGGTTGATGTGGTGGTTTTGAACAAAGATTTTCCACCAGTACCAGCGTAAAGGTAATCTTCAGAATCAACCGCAAGAGAATTAATATCTAATACTGGTGATGGTAATCCATTACTAATTAATTCCCAATTATCTCCATAATCAGTTGAGCGATAAATGCCTTGTCCATAACTATTGGTTCCGAAGAATAAATGTCCCGCAGAGTTTTCAGCAACAGAATAAACAAATTCGCTTACACTATAGTTAGTCCACGTTTGTCCATTATCTGTTGAACGCTTTTGGTCTGTATAGATGTAATCATTGCTGCCTATAAATAAAGTAAATATATAATTTGATCCTATGTTTGAAGTTAAATCTACCCAGGTTGTATCACCTTCAGGTAATTTCCAGAAACCACCGCCATAACTGGCCAAAAACAGATCACCCAAAGAATTAAAAGCAAGTGCCTTTGCACCACCAACACCTCCAATGTTTACCCAGCTATCTCCGTTGTTGGTCGATTTATATACACCATAATAATTTCCTGCATAAACATTTCCGGAAGTATCAATTGTTATCGCTTCAATGTCATGTCTTTGAATTTCGTTTTCTATAACTGTCCATGAATTTCCATTATCTGTTGAGCGGAAAATACACGGGTTAGGATACACCCAGCTGGAAATGCCACAACCCATAAAAATAGTTCCATCTTGTTTAATTGCAAGCGCTCTGACATCAAAACCTGATAAACCATTATTTGTAGTTTCCCAGGTCTGCCCGTTGTCAAGTGAACGGTTAACCCCCCAGACTCCGGCAAAAATATCATCATTCGAATTGATGGCTATTTTCTTAACAATGCATAGATTTAGCCCAACCGAGTGCCAACTTGCACAGTTATCAGTTGATTTGTAGATAGCATAATCTCCTGCTGTAAAGTAATCGCCCGATGAATTTTTTGAAACAACACGTAAATATTTATAACCAAGATTGTTATTCATCTCTGTCCAGGTATCGCCATTATCCGTTGATTTTATCACACCTTTGCCATCATAGGTTGGAAAGTAAATGTCATCGTTTACATCAATTAATACTGTTGATGCTTCCTGAATTTGAATAGTATATGCAGGATACACATAAGTCCAGCTATCGCCATTGTTAGTAGAGCGCAGGATTCCGCCATTTCCAGAACATCCCACAAAAAGATGCCCATAATTATTTATGGCAATGGTTGTACCACCTCCCACAGCGAGTTGCGCCCAACTTACACCATCATCGGTTGAACGATAAAAAATCCCATAATCACCAACAAATACATGGCCTGAATCATTAACTGCAATTGCAACCGCTCTGCCGGTAAAGGTTCCATAAGGTGTCCAGTTCTCACCGTTATCGGTTGATTTATAAATTCCTGAGTAAGTCGCTACATAAATATTGCTGTCTTGATCAAAAGAAATGCAAAATATACTCCATCCGGCACTGTTTAACGAAACAGTCCAGCTTTCGCCAGCATCAGTAGAGCGATATAAGTAGTTATCAGAATTAAGCGTGCCGGCAACAAACAAATCTCCATTTGGACTTATATTCATGGGACAATATTGACTAGCTGGAGTTAATCCGTTTTTTATCGAAAACCATGTTTCGCCATTGTCTGTTGATTTATACGGGCCAATATTCCACATAGCACTCGCATACATATTGCCGGCATTATCCGAAACTATCGAATAAATTGCCCCGCCGTGCGGACCACTTAGTTGTTCCCATTGTATTGTTTGTGAAAATAAAAATGAAGTGAAAAAGAAAGAGGCGAGAAGAACTTGTATAGATCTTTTCATAACATTCTCCTGAACGAAAATTGATATTGGTTATTTATCTTACTTTTTACTTTAAATACATCATCTTCTTTGTCTGGATATAACTTTGTCCCGAATTTATTTCGGGATCTGCAACTTTTAATTGGTAGAGATATATTCCTGATGCTAGATTCTTGATACTAGATACTGGATTAAATTCAACTTCATACCTTCCTGCGGGTTTAAATTCATCAACAAGAGTTGCAATTTCGTTTCCCAAAATATCAAAGACTTTTAATGTCTGATAACTGCCGACTGGCGACTGCCAACTGATACGAGTACTTGGATTAAATGGATTTGGGTAGTTTTGCAGTAGTTCAAAATCACTTACTATAACTTGTTCATATTCAACCGGAAGTGCACCAGGATCATCGGCATCAGAAATTATCCAGCCGCCGAAGGATGTTTGCCCTGTTACTGTTAACCAGTTATTTATAGTACTGCTATCGGATGATAATCCAGGTCCATTCCAGCTTGCACCATCCCATCGCCATAAATTTAAATCACTCTCAACTTCTCCATTAAGCTCTGTATCTTTATAACTTAATGTTACATCGAAAATAGCTCCACTTCCTGTTGATGTAATTTCGTACCATCTTTGTATGCTCGCTGGCGAATTAGTATGTGTTTCTTCTGGATGAACGGTTATATCAATTTCAGAGAGCGAACCCGGGTTTGTTACGTTTATTTTTGCTCTTACCTGACCGCCTAAATAGTACTCCCCGGTTCCATCAATACTTTTTAAAACTCTGGTACCTGTATATTCATTTGCCCCGATATCAACGACCCAGCCCATATTATGGTTTGTTGATTGATTATAAACTAAAGTATCCGCACCGGCATCAATGCAGGGTGAGTTATATAGAAGAGTGAAATCACCATTCTCCGGATCTGTTAATCGTGGGTTCGCCAGTACTTCATTATGTGAGGTTATATTAGAGTTGTAATTGAGTCCGTTATCATAAAAGCAATTATTCCAGTTATTAGTTAATGGGTCACCTGAAAAAATTGCAACGCTATCACTTCCGGGAATATTATGCTCAATGAAAATATTATTTTTCATTTTAAAATTGTAAGCGCCGTACCAGTAATACAATCCGCTTCCGTTACCTGATGAAAAACTCAATCCTTTATTTGCATTTCGATAAAAAGTGTTATTGCCCAATGTGCAACTTGCAGCATTATATGTCCAGGCACCGCCGCCATAACCCTCATTCATTTCTGATGCGATATTATTGGAAATAATATTATATGATACTGAATGTCCTGCTAATACAACACCGCCGCCTCTACCTAAACCATAAACAGAAGCGATATTATTGTCTATAATGTTATATTCCAATATAGCATCCGTACCTTCCATTGACACTCCGCCACCGCCCCCAGTATATCCCGAACTAATGCAGGCTTTATTATTGGCTATAATATTATTCTTGATTTGAACTTCACCGCCGCAAGAAATTCCGCCTCCATTACCCTCCTGACCGGTTGATCCAATATTATCTGTTATTTCATTCTGATATACATAGTGATTATTACCATTAATGTTTATTCCGCCACCCGTTCCACCTCTTGAAGTTGAGGCGATATTAGAAAATATTTTATTTGACAATATTTGCACAACACCATTTGTAACGTAAATTCCACCTCCAGATCCGTAGCCTGCAAGTCCATAAAGTCCATTTGTCGCAATATTGTTTGAAATGATATTGTCTGAAATTGCAGCATAAGAATTACTACAATAAATCCCGCCGCCAGAGGCTGAACCGTGAGTAGTGGCTATATTGTTACTAATTATATTGTGATGAATTTGCGGCATGGAAACGTCATCAGAAGATATTCCTCCACCTTCTCCATGTCTTGTAGTACCGGCAACATTTGAATCGATAAGACAATATTGAATAATAGGATTTGTGCCGGTGCCGGTAATTGCAATACCACCTCCATAACACTGATCATTAATTGTTGCTGCCGTGTTTTGGGAAATCCAGCAATTTTCAATTACCGGGTCTGAACCAGACATAATTAAAATTCCACCACCGAATAAAGTTTTAATTGTTTCAAGTGTGGCTTCGCCATCTGTAATTTTTAGTCCTCTGAGATGAGTAGAATTTGAGATGCCACTGGTACTGAATGTAAATATACGGCATCGAACAGAAGTATCTGGTTTTATTATACACTGGCTGCTATCGTATAACGCTGTATTCCATGAATTATTTAAACCATCATCTGAGGTAATCATCCTGTTGCTTGTAAGTGACAAGCTCGAAGTGATTAAATATGTCCCGTATTTTACAAGAATTGTATCACCTGCTGCCGAAACACTTATCGCAGCCGAAATAGTTTTTTTCGCCAAAGCCCAACTCAATCCTGAGCCGCTATCATCTGGCCTGGTATTATCTACAAAATATGTTGCAGGATATGTTATTGCTGAAAGCAATAATGTAAATGCAAAAGTGCGAAAAAGATTTTTAGTCTTCACTGTACTATCTCCTATTATTTAATTGATATTATTTCTGATTGTCTAATTTTTTTTAAATACATTTAGCTTATAAAGGTTTTTCTCATACACTATTTCAATAAAATCATCTTCTTTGATTGAATGTAGTCTCCGGTTTTAAGTTGATAGAAGTAAACGCCAGATGCTGGATGCTTGATACTCGATTCTGGATTAAACTCAACTTCGAAAACACCAGCTGGTTTATATTCATTAACTAGAGTAGCAACTTCATTTCCAAGAACATCATATACCTTAAGTGTTACCCGCGAGATGCTTGATACTTGATACTTGATTCTTGTTGAAGGGTTAAATGGGTTGGGATAGTTTTGGTAAAGTATAAAACTGCTTAGCATCAAAATCTCGTAGGGTTCTTCTATGTCTGTCACTTCTGTTGGATCATAAGCAATTAAAAAACCTTTGTCGTAAACTGTTAAAGCTGTCTTTATTCCAGCAGCAGTTAATAATCTTGAACCATGTGTTTGATTGTTGGTACTCAGAGGAACAAATACCCCAGAATTCCCATCATAGAGAAGATGACTTGGATCATTTGAGTTTAATGGAGTGTGAGAAATAATTATATTATTACTTGCAACGTTGGTTGAATAATAATCTCTTGGACAAGAAGTAACAGAGTTAGTGACAGAACTAAAGCCATAGTATTTTTGATCAGTACCTGGCAGAACAAAAATGCTGTCTCTTAGATAATAGGTTCCTTGATTTTTTATTGGAAGATTAAATTCATCCGCAGTACGGGCATTAAAAATATATGTTGAGTTTAAAATGTTATCAACTAGAAGATAGTATCCTTTCTTCTCCTCGCTTATAAGACCATTTGGAAATGGTTTCACCCTCCAATCATCTTTTACATTTGAATAAATTAAATGTTCGGCAGATTCAGTGTAGTTAACAAATTTAACAAGTGAGTAATCAATACTTCCAAAAACATCAAAATAAGTGTTGGTTGGAGAGAAAGAAACAAGCTTTAAGCTATCTGTTGTTCCATTATAACTAAAGGCTGTCATTCCATTGATGCCGGGACCTTTATAGTAAACAATCGCGGCATAATTATTACCAAGTTCAATGCTTTGAAGCGTTGGGAATGTTCCGGTTTGCCAATCAGAATAATAGAATTCTGAGTTGCCACAAATAAAATCATAAAAGAAAAGTTTGTTTTCTGTCCTGATAGAAACTAAATGACCACCAACATCAAACGTATTTCTATAATCATAAGTTATATTAAAATCGTGCTGAGTAAATAATCTTGAATAAACATCATAAGTAATTAAATTTACTTTATCGTTATTGTCTTTATCATAAGTGGAGTGGAATATGCCTTGCCCGCCGGTTCCGGAAATACTTGGCACAAGATGAGTATTGTTATAGCTGTATTGATATGAAAATTCATCAAACTCACCAACAAGTGTATTGTAAACCCACAAATAATAAGTTGCAATATCGTTTACAACTTCTGATCGCGATATAAACAAGTAACATAGTCTTGGATAAACACGATTTAGATCGTACTGATGAAGAATATCTGTGATATAAACTTCTGAAGATTTTATTGAGAAAGCTCCTGTATAAGCAGAGTAGCCTCCATATAAATACGGAGTTCCACTTGTTTCCCCGAAAATAAATCCGTGCTCTAATAGTCTAAATATAGAAAAGTTATCTCCCGTATATTCTGAAATAGTTTTAGTAACTAAACTATAAGCAACTAAGGTATGTACGTTTAAATTCGCAGATGATAAATAAAAGCAAAGATAATCATCACCTTTATATACTTGTTTGTAAGGGGTTTCTCCAACTTGAACATAATTAGAGCTTCTTATCTGTGAATCTTCGGCATCAAAAACATAAAACTTAGAATCTGAAACTAAGTAACCCATGTTATTGGAGCATCCAGTAAACATTTGAATTGTTGGTAAGATTTGTCCTTCATAACGTAGTTCCACAAAACTATTATTTAATGAGCTATAAAAAACTGCTAACGAATCATTTACCAACATCGCAGTATTGCCGTCAGCTCTTGCATCAGTCCATTCAAGTGTCGTTGATATTAATGTTGAATCCCAATTTCCGGTTATACTGTTAAAAGCATAAACCTTATTTGAATTAATCTCAGCAAAGATTAAACATGTGCCACCAACCGCGAATTTATTGTTTGATGTAAGGGAATGCCCAATATTTATAATATCCCAGCCGTTATTCTGGGCAAAACAGAGGTTTAATACAGAATGGAAAAGCAAGAGGAAAAATACTTTTTTCATTTTCTCATCTCCTGTAAGTTTTACGGGACAAGAAATATCAAGACAACAATATTAAAAAAAGTGCAGCCCACCATTAGGTGGACCACACTTAACACAAATTAATTATCTAAGTAAAATCATTTTCTTTATTTCAACAAAAGCCCCTGTTTTCAACTGATAGAAATAGACTCCACTTGACAACTGACTATTGCCGACTGCAGACTGGAAATCAACTTCATATCTACCAGCTGGTTTAAATTCATTAACAAGTGTTGCAACTTCATTACCTAAAACATCATAAACTTTTAATGTTTGATGACTGCTGACAGGAGACTGCCAACTTATTTTTGTACTTGGATTAAATGGATTGGGATAATTCTGTGATAATGAATAATTCAATTTGTTCAACAGATCTTCTTCAACCGAGCTAACC
Organism: Ignavibacteriaceae bacterium; assembly: GCA_041738675.1. Lineage (GTDB taxonomy): Bacteria > Bacteroidota > Ignavibacteria > Ignavibacteriales > Ignavibacteriaceae > IGN3. The sequence continues at coordinate 3,266 of JBGSPH010000028.1, read as the reverse complement.
AATGTATAGCTAAATAATATCTGTACATGGTTTTGCCATGCTGAGTTTTCCCACATTTCCCACGCAAAAACTGTTTCATTACCATTTACGTCATAAGTTGATTTTAACCTACTGAAGTTTCCCCAATTATTATTCTGCCAGAATTGAGTTACCCATTCTAAAAATTTGTTATCGGCAGTATATGTTCTTACCCACCTTTGTTGATTTATCCAGCCATTTAAACTATGCCAGTATTGAGAGATATATTCTATCAACCAATTATTACTGTTGTAGTTCTTTGTGTATAAGCCAATATTTGTCCAAGTAGTATCAATCCAGCCTTCTTGCATTGTTACAACAGTAAGATTTCCATTACTGTACTGATGAGTATTTCTTTCTTCAAGGAACCAATCGCCGCTTTCCCATCTTTTGTTAAGCGTTTCGATCATATTGTTCTGATTATCATAAGCGTTTTGTATCAACTCAACATTATTCCAGGCTGAGTTAAATTGTTGGTATAAAGTTTCTATGAGATTATTATTAACATAAGTGTACTGGTATCTGTCAACATTACTCCAATCAGATGCATTCCACTGCTGGTAAAGTTCTTCTGTTAATACGTTATTAACAAATGTATATATAGATCGATTTGAGTTAACCCACTCTATTGCATTCCAGGATTGACTGGTTTCAACGGTTACATTATCATTTGCATCATATTCATATAAGTATCTTTCAGAGTTAACCCAGCTTGGATCAACCCAGGCTTTTACAAGTTCTTCAGTTACTAAGTCGTTTTCATCATAAACATACCAGAATTGAGATTCGTTTACCCACTGATTGTTATCCCAGATTTCTGTGGTTATTAGATAGCCGGTGCTGCTAGAATCATAGGAAGTAGTTGACCGGCTAACATTTTGCCATGCAGAATTAATCCATTCCTGCTCAAGGCTTTGTGTTAGCAGAAATTCTGAATTTATTTTTTCGTATGTGGTTAATGTTCTGGAATTAAGTTTGTTCTCAATAAATTTTTGAAAATCATCTTGCTGCGGAAAGGATTGAATTGTACAAAACAATATTAAGAAAACAACAAGTCTGGGTCTCATAAATAACTCCGTATAATAAAAGTTAATCTTAAATAGTTTGTTAATTACCTTAAATAGATCATTTTCTTTGTGCTAATAAAATTTCCGGCTTCCATTCTAAAAAGGTAAACGCCTGATGATAATCCTGCTGCGTTAAAATTATTTTCGTACCAGCCGGCATCCATTTCTTCATTAACAAGGGTTGCAACTTCGCTTCCGAGAATATCATAAACCTTTATCAGCACATTGCTTTTTTCCGGAACAGCAAATTTTATTAATGTAGATGGATTGAATGGATTTGGATAATTCTGCTCAAGTTTAAATACTGTTGGAATTGTTTCTTCATTTTCAACATCAGTTATTGTGCTTTGCTGATAAGCATACCAGAAACCTATTTGATTCTGGTTTACAGTATTGGATGATTTACCGATAAATGCTTCACCAACTGTGCTTACAATATTGTTATTGGAGTTTGAAATTACATTTCCGCCGCTGCCAATTACACTGTTAGTTATTTGATATTGCGGAAGTGCCGTGGTAACAAACAACAAAGCAATTATCGCAATATCAATTATTTTATTTTTCATTTATTCTCCTTTTACTCAAGTAAAAAAATTAAAGAACCTTTATATATAGCAGCAGTAATTTGCTCTATAATCACTGCTGCTTAGTTATTCTATCCACCCAATTCAAAATTATTTCTTCTCACGATCTGTTTTAATGTTTTCATAATCAACACCAAGTGTTTTATCTACTCCATAAGCATCCGGATGAAGATATTTACCAACATCTTTGCTTGTTTTATTTTCCTCAACAGGAATTCTGTACTTTTCTGCAAATTTATCGTGTCGTATTCCTGTTACCTGCCAGGATACTTCTATACCAGGCTTATCTGTTCTAATTATAAATTGATTGTTTTGAATTTTTTGAGAGATGATTGCCTGTGCAAAATCTCCGATTACCGTAAGCTGATAACGAAACTCTTTATTGAGTGCTTCGAACCATTCCGGCATTGTAACTGTTGCATAACCCGAAGCATCAGTTACGACATTACCATTGTAGATGTTCATCATATCTGGTGATTCTACAAAAGAGTGATAGAGATTTTTATTTGTTGGATCTAATGGATGATCTATCTTAAATGAGCCGCCGCCTTTGCTTAGCGTTCCCACAACACTAACATTGCCGGAAAAATAACCAGCCCAATTAATGGAGCCCGAAGATGCGACACCAAAAACTCCAATGTTTGTACCTTGACCAGACGCATTACCATAGACACCGCATTTTGTACCACTTGTTCCGCCAGATGCAAAACCATACACTCCATTAATATTAAACTGGTTTAAACCTGTTGCAAAAACTTGACCAAACACACCAGTAGAGCCTCCCTCAAAAAATCCACCATAACCATAGTTGTCGGCCGGTATGCTTTTACCATAAACACCAACAGCACCATAATTACCCGTTCCGGTAAATTCTCCGTGAATTACGTGTGTAGAATTACTAAGCGAATCAGATGTAAAATAGCCCGCATATTTTCTGTTAGTTGCAACATGCAGGGGATATGTAGGATTTTCTGTTCCAATACCAACATTACCCTTTCTATCAAACGTTATTAAATTTTTAAGTGTTGTAATACCGTTATCACTGGCAGCATTTATTCTTAATTTTTGGTTCCAGCTTTCAAAGGCCCAGCCTCTTAAGGATGTTGGCTGACCTTCTTCCACTATTGCTAATCCAATTAATCCTCCACCTGTTCTTGATACTTTAAGTCCTAAACCTGAAGTTGGTGTGGAGTTAACTGTAAAACTAAAATCCGGTGTCGTTGTACCTAATCCAATTCTACTTCCTGCATCATACAAGGTAGAATTACCAAGAGTAGTGCTGTTTGTAAATAATGGCAAGTAGTTTGCGTTCCCTGTTCCGACAATTGTACCGCCACCCCCGCCTGTTGCATTTATTGTTAGATTATTCCCACTTGGTGTTATCGTTACATTGCTTCCAGCAACAAGATTAACATTATCTTTTAGACCATTTAAACTTTTTACAACCTGAGCATCCGCAATCTTTATTGCTGTTATACTTCCGCTGGGTACCGTCAAACTCATTATGCTATATGGTACTGATGTTAAAGTTATTCTTGGTATTAGTTCGCTTCCGGTTCCAACTGTAATGCCCAACCAGGCGGCTCCAACAATTGTT
>JBGSPH010000024.1:0-86958 GCA_041738675.1 Ignavibacteriaceae bacterium | reverse complement strand
AATCTATAAACACGTTGCAGAGAAAACAGGATTGTCTAAACCGAACAAAGCTGAAAAATATTTGTGGCATCGTCATCCGCTTTCTTTTCTGGTAGAGGCTGCAGATGATATTTGTTACAGCATAATGGATCTTGAAGATGGATTCCGGTTGGGGCTTTTATCTTTTAATGAAACAGAGAACTTACTGCTTCCGCTAATTCACAAAAAGGATTTATCGGGTTACAAAAAACGTGATGATAATGAAAAGGTTGGTTACTTGCGCGCAAAAGCGATAAGTGATCTTGTTAATCTTGTTGCAGATGCTTTTATGGAGAATGAAAAAGAAATTCTTGCTGGAAATTTTAATAAAGAACTTGTGACTGTAATTTCAAAATCAAATACTCTAAGGAAAATTGAGAAAGCTTCTATTGCAAAAATATACAGGCACAGAAGTGTAGTTGAGCGTGAAGTTGCTGGCTACGAAGTCCTTGGTGGATTGCTTGATACTTTTATTACAGCATATAATGAACGCTCAAACAATAATCTTACGCCAAAAAATCGTGCAGTCATAAATCTTATTCCTAAAAGATTTTTCTTCGGTGAAAAAAGTAATCCGGAATTATATCAAAGATTATTAAGAGTAATTGATTTTATATCTGGAATGACAGACTCATATGCCGTTTCTATATTCAGAAAAATAAAAGGTATTTCTTTACCAGGTGGAAGAGTAACGGAATAAAATAATCGCAATAGAACGCGGATGACGCGGATCGTGCGGGTTTACGCAGATTAAAATAGGAGGATTTATATGCTGCATGAAAATATTACGAAAAAGATTATAGAGGCTTATTATAAGGTTTATAATACTCTGGGTTATGGATTTCTAGAAAAGGTTTATGAGAATGCTTTAAAGACTGAACTTAAGCGATTGAATTTAAAAGTTGACCAGCAAAAAAATATTAAAGTGTTTTATGAATCATTTGAAGTAGGAGATTATTTTGCTGATTTATTAATTGACGATTTGGTGATTGTTGAATTAAAAGCCGCAGAAAGTTTGTGTGAAGAACACGAAATGCAATTAATAAATTATCTAAAAGCTACAAATCTTGAAGTCGGATTATTATTGAATTTTTGAAAGAAACCAGAATTCAAAAGAAAAGTATTTTCAAATGATCGAAAATCCGTGTGAACCAGCATAATCCGCGGTATTCGTGTTCTATTGCGTTTTTTATTAATGTCTTTCAGTTTTCATATCACGAGTCATAAGATCTGTTGTTGCTTTAACCGGATCTTTATCTTCAAACAATATTTTATAAACTTCTGTAGTAATCGGAGTTTCTACATTATTTTTTTCTGCTAACTTTGAAGCAGAACGACTTGTCTCAACTCCTTCAGCAACCATTTCCATAGTTTTTAAAACTTGTTTAAGGGTTTTGCCTTTACCAATTTGTTCACCAACATAACGATTACGGCTGTGCTTACTCATACAAGTAACTATCAGATCACCCATTCCAGAAAGTCCGGCAAATGTTTCTGGTCTTGCACCCATTGCCATCCCGAGACGGGAAATTTCTGCAACACCACGAGTCATAATTGCGGCTTTAGTATTATCGCCAAAACCTGCGCCATCAATAATTCCTGCTCCGATTGCAATAACATTTTTAAAAGCGCCGCCAAGTTCAACACCAAGAATATCTGTTGATGAATAAACACGGAAATATGAATTCATAAAAGCAGCTTGTATTGATTTTGAAGTTTCAATTCCAGTTGATGCAGCAACAACGGCAGTTGGAATTCTTTTACTCACTTCCTCTGCATGAGAGGGACCAGATAACACACCAATCTGTTCATCGCTTAAATTTGGATGAACATCTTTTAACATCTGACTCATGGTCATCAAATGTTTGTTCTCAATTCCTTTAGCAACACTAACAAGTAATGAATTTTTAATTTCAGAATAACTCACTTCATCAATAACAGAGCGAAGAAACTGTGATGGGACAGCAAGTACAATTAAATTTTTCTGATGAACAGATTCTTTAAGATCGTGGGTAATTAATATTTCTTGTGGAATCTTAACATCGGGGAGATAAAGAGAGTTAATCCTTTTTTTGATTAACTCTTTAACATAATTTTTTTTGTATTCCCAAAGAGTAACTTGATGACCGTTGTAGTGGAGAAGAATACCAAGTGTTGTTCCCCAACCACCAGCACCGAGTACTGAGATTTTCATTACTTCTTTTTCTTAAAACTTATTTTACTTTCAGTTCCATTAACTAATCGCATAACATTCTTACGATGAGTGAAAACTACAAGTAAAGAAACTGCCACAACAAACGGCAGGATTGTTCCATAACTCTGAATATGATCGTGAAGAATATTTTCTCTAAAGATTAGAGTAAGCGGAATTGATAGTGCTGCCAGTATCGAACCCAGAGAAACGTAACGTGAAACTGTAACAACGATAATAAATATTCCAACTGCAACAAGCATATCAACAGTAATAATCATTATTAACATGCCAAGAGCTGTGGCAATACCTTTTCCACCGCGGAAACCAGCAAACACTGTCCAGATATGACCAATAACCGCAGCAATACCTGCGATGATTTGAACTAAAGTAAAATCATCAAATGGAGAAACGTTCTGGAATGGCAATCCACCATAATGTAATCTTGCAACAACAACTACTACAAATGCACCTTTAAGTGCATCAAGAATAATTACTAGCAATCCTTTTTTCCAACCTAATACGCGCATAACATTTGTGCCGCCAGCATTTCCGCTACCATGTTCACGAATATCTATGCCATGAGAAAGCTTACTAATAATAATGCTCATTGGTATTGAACCAACTAAGTAAGAGAGAATTATTATTGTTGCGAGTAAAAACATTAAAAATCCAAAAAATTGTGATAAAACCTAATCAATATTTAATAAAGAATCAACGAAAAGAAATATTTGATAATTAAGAATTTATTATTATTCCAGTTATTAGATAATATTTATTATCGTTCGATTCAGAAAACTATTGAATTAAAGGACCATTACTATGCCAAAAATTCGCATACTCTTTAAATAGTTCACTTTTTATTGATTTTTCTACATCAACAACGTAATTGATGCTTTTCATCCCAACCAAAGTTGACGAAACCTGAGGTACACTATTAATTAATAGTATAGCCTTTTGCGAAAGTGATAATTTTTGCTGTTCACTATTGGCAAATTTATTTATTGCTGAATGGAATTTCTCATTTTCAAGATTCTTGTTTTTAGCCAGATTGCTGAAAATAGAGTCTAATAATATGTTTGTAGTTACAGCAAAATTTCTAAGTGCACGAGTAACATTCTGATCATCCGGATAACTTTTACCAATTTCGTTGATCGCAAAATTTGCACGAGGAATCAAGTAGGTGCTTTTTATTTCACTAAAATTTCCGGGATTATCAAACTTTCTATAATTTGATTTTAGGATAGCTGAAAGTGAAATACAATCAGTAACATTTTTTTTCTCGCTGGCACTCAATCCCATATAATTAATATACTTTTCAATAAGATTAGATTCCTGCTTACTCAAGTCATCAATCAAACTAAAAATTTCATTCTCGTTTCTATCCTCAGTTACGGGATAATCGGCTAATCGTATAAGTTTATTTTTACTAATTGCATTTAACGGACGATTAACTAAAACGCCAAGATTATTTTCTCCGGCTAGCCGTAAAAAAGTTTTAGTTTGATTTTGCTGATTCAAAATATTCATTCCGCCGTTTTCAATTAAGTTCATTGGAAACTGAACAACAGCAAAATGATTTTGTTTGGATATTTCATTTGCAATAGCAATGACTTTTTCAAGCGAAGTAAAATTATGTTTCGTTTCTTTTTCTGCAAATGTATTTGATGAAATTCCGTAGTAAGAAATTCTGCCTCGTTTAACTTCTGATTCCAAATGTATGAACGCTTCTTTTATTCTGCGATAGTATTCCCGCTCCCGTCTTTCGGGGTCAGAAATGATGGAGTACGTAAGAAAGTATTCAGGATTGTGAAGCAGATAAACGTCAATTTTTTCTAACTGTAGTCTTTGAAGTGATAGTGTGATTTGATTTTCTAGAAATTCTGGACTGATACAGTGCCACAAATCCTGAGTGCATTTTACAACATCTTTAAAAGCTTTACCGGATTGTTCTCGTTCCATTCCAAGCTTAAGATTTGATCCTTGCAGATATCCACCTTTGGAAACAACAATAATATTTTCACGATTGATTATATTTTCTGCATTAAGTTTGTTTAAAACTTTTCCAACTAGAATTTCACTTCCGCCATCAGAATAGTTTGATGAAGTATCAATAAGATTTATTCCCGAGAGAAGAGCTTTCTCCAGCGCTTGTTGATGCTGTGGAATTCCATCATCTATTCGATAGCATCCAAATCCGCAAATTGATGCATGAAATTCTGTTTTACCCAATACTTTTGATTTGATATCAGGATATTTAGAAATGTAGTTTTTTGTTGATTCTGATGAAGCCATAAATTCCGAATATGATAAAATTGTGTTGCAAATCTATGAAAAATGAACAGATTCTCAAGTTTTTATTATAAATAATTACATATATCGGTAAATCTTTTCTTTAAAACTTTAATGCCATATATTTACACCTCAAAATTTTAGGATTATAAAATGGCAAAAGTTCAGAGTTTTGCGGATAAAGCAAAAGGCAAGAAAAAAGTTGAAGGCGTAACTGTAAAGGTTATTAAAAGTATGAAGACCGATGGCGGCGCATATAAGTTCAACGAAAAATTTGTTAAACTTGCAGATATTAGCAAAGTAACAGATATCAAATAATTTTAGAGTTTGGTTTTTAATCAAACAGTTCAGGATTTAATGCTCCTTCTAAATGAAGGAGTTTTTCTTTTATAGCGAGTCCGCCAGCATAACCAACCAAACTTCCATTGGCTCCAATTACTCTATGACAAGGGATTATAATAGCAATAGGATTTTGTCCGTTCGCTTTACCTACTGCACGAATTGCTTTAACATCGCCAAGTTTTTCAGATAATGATTTGTAGCTGATAGTTTTTCCGTATGGAATTTTTCTTAATTCCTCCCAAACTCTTTTTTGAAAATCTGTTCCTTCAAGATCAAGCGGAACATCGAATTCTTTTCTTGTTCCAGCAAAGTATTCTTTAAGTTGATTAAAAATTCCAAAGAGATATGGATCATCACTTCTAAGTTTTGTAGCGGTGTATAATTCAGTTATTTCTTTTGTAGGATTAAAGAATATTTTTTTTATTCCTTTTGACGAAGCAAGAACAGCTATATTTAATTCGGCGATTGTTTCTTCAGAGTAGTATTTTATTTCCGACATGTTCGCTTCCATAAAATAAAAAAGGCTGCCGAGTATAGCAGCCTTGAAATGAATAAAATTAAACTAAGCAGGAACTACATTTATTGCAGGATTAACATCACGTTTTAACAATCCTTCAATTGCAGTTAAGGTTCCGCTTATAGAACTTGGGCAGCTGCCGCAAGCACCTTGATAACGAATCTTAACAGTATATCCATCCAATCCTAAAACTTCTAATCCACCGCCATCACCGGCAAGTGCTGGTCTTACTTTTTGATCAAGCAAAATATTTATTTGCTTTAGCAGTTCATTTGATTCTTCATCACTTACTGTAATTTCTTTTTCCTCAGGAATTAAACTCTTATCAAAATTCTTTAAGAAGTTAATAAATGGTCTTTGTATCTGTCCCCAATTGTTTTCTGCTGATTTTTCAATCGTTACGAATTTATCCATATAAAAAACTGAAACAACACCATCAATTTCAAAAATACCCTTTGCAAAAGGATCATTCTGTGCCGACGCTTTATCAGCATATTGTCGTGTTTCGTTGTTTAATAATTTTTCATTCAAAATAAATTTTAATGCATGTGGATTAGGAGTCAAATCAACATCTTCTACCATTAACATAATTGCACCTTTCTTGTTTATACTTCTACGAAAAATAAACTTTCATTATTTACCCTGCAAGTCAGTTAAATCTTATGATGATAAATAGCATAGATTTCTTTTTAGAATTGCAGTTAAAAGCTATTTTAGTGCACAAAATTTGAGAATAAAATGAAAAAAATATTAGTCGTATTTACCGGCGGCACTTTTTCGATGATGATTGATGAAAATACCGGAGGCGCTATTCCAAAATACTCGGGAAATGAGTTACTTGCAATGATTCCCGAAGCAACATCTTTGGCAGAGATTGAATGTTTTGATTTCGGAAAATATCCTGGTCCGCACATTACCCCCGGGTTGATGCTGGACCTATCAAAAAAAATTAATGCAAAATTAAAATCAGATAGGTATGAGGGAGTGATTGTAACACATGGAACAGATACGCTTGAAGAAACCGCTTACTTTTTAGATTTAACAATCAAAACAGAAATTCCAATTGTTGTAATTGGTGCGATGAAAAATAGTTCTGAAACTGATTGGGATGGACCCGAAAATCTTATCGATGCAATTCATATTTGTTTAAATGAAAATTCTAAAAATCTTGGCGTACTTGTTTGTCTAAATGGAGAAATAAATGCCGCAAGTGAAGTAACTAAAATTTATTCAGATTCAGTTGAATCATTTAAGAGTCTGGATTTTGGTACACTTGGTTTTGTGCATAAGGGAAGAGTAATATTTAACCGGTTGCCAAGACATCTTGAAACAATCCACTCAGAAAAAATAAATACTAATGTAGATTTGCTAACCGTTTATGCAGGAATGGATGAAAAGTTTTTTAAGTTTTCTGCTGATAGTGGAGTTGATGGAATTGTTGTTGAAGCGCTCGGCGTAGGCAACGTTCCACCGCCAGCATTTGAAGGAATTAAATATGCTGTTGAAAAAGGAATTCCAGTTATACTTACTTCTCGTTGTCCTGCGGGAGAAACAGATTATATATATAGCTATCCAGGTGCGGGTAAACATTTGCACAATCTTGGTGTAATCTTTTCAGATTATCTAAACGGACAAAAAGCAAGAATTAAATTGATGATAGTTCTTGGTTTAACTAACGAACAATCTGATATAAGAAAATATTTTGAATAGAAAAATATTTTTTAATAAAAAAATAAATTGGAACTTAGTTAACTAATTAGTTATCTTGATTTATGCAAAGAGAAATAATATTCTTTGGTAATCATTTCTTTGATTTTTATTCTGAGCAAGATAAAAAGACAAAGGAAAAGATAGATTTTGTTTTTGATCTTATTAGAAATGTTGATCGAGTTCCAATTAAATTTCTTAAATATTTAGAAGGAACCGATGGACTTTATGAGGTTAAGGTAATAACGCAGATAAAAAGTTTAAGAATATTTTGCTTCTTTGATGAAGGCAATTTAATTGTTTTAATAAATGGATTTGTGAAAAAATCAAACAAAACTCCAAAGAATGAAATTGAAATGGGGAACCAACTGAAACGAGAATATTTTATAGAAAAAGCTAGAAAGAAAATGAAATGAAAAAAGTGACAAAAAAAATTACCACATTCGATGAACATCTTGATAAACAATATGGTAAAAAGGGTACCATGAAAAGAGAAAAATTTGAATCTAATTCAGTTGCGTTTAGATTGGGAGAAATGCTTAAAGAAGAACGCAAAAAAGCTAATTTGACTCAAGAAGAATTAGCAGAAAAAATAGGTACAAAAAAAACTTACATCTCAAGAATTGAAGCTGGGAAAAGTGATATACAAATTTCTACATTTTATAGATTGGTAGAGGTTGGATTACGTAAAAGAATAATCATTTCGATCAATTAAACCTTATGCAATTCTTCAATATCAACTTTAACAACTTCATTTATTGTTCTACCAAGAAACAATTCTGCAACTTGTTTAAATGTTGTAGGAATATCACTTACGTAAACTTCTAAATTGCCGGGTACGGCTGAATTTGTTTCCAATCCAATTCTGTCAATTTCATTACGAACTACTTCTGCTGTTGCAATTCCGGAATCGATAAGTTTAACATTTTTACCAATTACTTCATGAATTACATCTGCGAGAAGTGGATAATGTGTACATCCAAGCACTAAAGTATCAATATCTTTTTCTCGCAACTCCTTAAGATATTCTTCAGCGATTTCATAAGTTGCACGATGATGAGTCCAGCCTTCTTCCGCAATTGGCACAAACAACGGACAGGCTTTTTCAAACACTTCTATCTTACTATCAATTTCTTTAATTGCATTTGAGTAAGCATTATTGTTAATTGTGGCACGAGTTCCGATAACTCCGATTCTACCATTTCTTGTTTCTTTGTAAGCCATATCAGCACCGGGCAATATTACACCAATTACAGGAACAGTAAACTTTTTTCTTAACTCCGGAATTGCAATTGATGACGCAGTATTGCAGGCAACAACAACAGCTTTTACATTTTTCTTTAGTAAAAAATTTGTATCCTGAATTGAGTAATCAATTACAGTTGCATTTGATTTTGATCCATAAGGTACACGTGCTGTATCACCAAAATAAACAATGCTTTCTCTTGGGAGAACGGATGATAATCTTTTTACAACAGTTAACCCACCAATACCGGAATCAAAAACTCCGATCGGCATTTCTTTTTCCATAAAATTCAAAAGTGCACCTGTATTTTTAACTTTGTAAAAATACATAACTTCATTTAAACATTTCTAAATTTAATTTGACTTTAAAGAATATTTTCGTTTGGTTTGCAATAAGTATTTGGAGGTGTTTATGATTTGGATGCTTATTTACTTTTTTTACTTTGTTCTTTCTGATTCTTTTTTAAATATTTTGGCACGATATTTTACCCCCCCCCCACAAATATATTATTACTGGGGAGTAAATAATGATACTGAAATATTTACTCTGTTATACTTTCCTACCGCATGAAACTTTACTCGTTTTATTTTTATTAAAAAATTATTCCAGCTCATTAAACCTTGAGCATTTAATATTTATCATTTACCTTTACCCAACCGGTTTTACGTAGCTAAAGAAAAAGCGAATTACTATAATCTTTAACCAAGGAATTGTAAAATGAAATTCATTAAAACAACGCTTTTATTTATAATAATAGCATCTGGATATGGAGCAGCTCAGGTTGTAACTGCCGTTGCACCTCTTAAACCAGGAAATAAATGGGTTTACCAAAGTACTATTGCTGGTGATCATTCGAACCCAGAAACATATCAGTATTTAATTACTGACTCCATACAAGTAATTATTGATATTACTTTTTATGTTGCGCGTGAAGGTAGGAATTTAGGCTATGCTAACTATTATGGAATTACTCCTAATCAGTTATTTGCCAGATACGATTCAGAAATTTCAGATTCTTTATACACTTACTTTAAAATAATGCCACAAAAAGGAGATACTTGGGAACAGCAATGGAAAAACGGCATAACACTGCACAATACAATAATTGATACTTTTGTCACCCAAGTTTTTGGTAACAGTATTACAATTTATACAGTTGATAGGCTGACTATTGAAAACGGGGATACTTCGACTTTTGGCGGAAGTAGAGAATACTGGACGAAAGAATATGGTATGTTGAATGGACTGTATGAACAAGCAGAAGATATTCTTAAAGGATGTGTAATAGATGGAGTATTATATGGTGATACAACTATTACCGGAATTGAGGAAGTAAATGTGTTGCCTGACAAATTTGTGTTATATCAGAATTACCCCAACCCCTTTAATCCTAACACAGTAATAAGTTGGGAACTGGTAACAGGTAGCAAAGTGAGGCTTGAGATTTACAATATACTTGGAGAAAAATTAAAAATACTTATAGATAAATATTATAATTCAGGAAAATATAAAATAACTTTTAATGCTGAGGATTTACCAAGTGGGATTTATTTATACAGGCTTATATCCGAAGATTTTATCCAGACAAAAAAGATGATTTTATTACGATGATAAGCAAAAACACTGTGTTATTAAATTATTTCAACTTTATAAAAAAGGGATAAAGAAATGAAAAAAAGATTTTTATTAACTGTTATATCTTTTGTTTTTATTGTCGCTCAGAACTTTTCGCAAACAAATAATCAGATAGTTTGTGAAACGACTTCAGTTACTGAACCCGGTTCAAATGTTTGGGGCAAATATAAACCTGCTCAGACTGAAAGTGGAGAATATTTCCGTATCCTAATTGTATATGCCCAATTTGCTTCTGATAATCTACAAGATAGTGTATGGCCATTAAATCAACTTCCTAGTTGGGCAAACAACATTGTTGCTACGAATGTGAGTTCCAGTTATCCCGAACAAACTTTGTCCGATTATTTTGATAAAGCGTCTTTAGGGAAATTTGATTTTATTGGAGATGTTTATCAGAGTTTAATAATTGTTCCATCGGATACTTCCTATGGGAGTGCCAATCAATATGTTATCGGACAGTTGAATAATAATATACAGGATTTTTCAAGATATGATAATTGGAAATACCAAAATGGAAATTTTATATTTTCTGAGGCGGATGGGGATCATTACATTGACATGCTAATAGTTATGTATAGAAATGCAGATACATATATACAATTGGCAGGTGGAATAGCAACTTTAAATTTGTCCCAAGACTTCATAACACACGATAATTTCATATTCTCAGGAGGCTACTCCCCAAGTACAACAAGAGGTGGTATTACATCGAGAGCGGGATTAAGCGGTAGATTTAAAATAGTCGGGCATTTAGCACACGAGTTTGGTCATTATTTGTTTGGAGGAGATCATACGAGTTTGGGAGGGTTGATGATGGGCTATCCATATCCTTATTTAGGTTCATATATGATGAATGCCTGGGAAAGAGCAAAACTCGGATATATTATTCCAACCATACCTTCTATAGATGGAGGAACTACAAACCTAGGAGATTTTGTAAATACAGGAGATGCGATTAAAATACCGATTCCGTTCAACAACCCTAGCTCCACCACCTATTTTTTAGTAGAAAACCACAAACGTGAAAGTATTTATGATCAGATAATGAGAGGAGGTCCATTAAACGGAGAGTATAACTTAACAACTACTCTCGGTAGTGGTATTTATGTATGGGTTATAACAGGTGGTAGTAATTATCCTCCAAATATTAATATTAAATCAGCAGATGGTTCCTGGAATTGGCAATATGTTGGCGATTATTATGCTGGGCCTGGGTGGGCTAATGGTTATCTTCCTAAAACAATAAAAAGTGCTGTTAATAGAAATACTGGCAAAAGTGATAGATGGTCATGGAATATCTACTGGAACAATCATTGGGAGTCGAAATGGGTAGATGTTGGACAAACAGGTCAATGGTCGATTACAAGAAATTGCATGGGGGATGAAACAGATCCTTTTAACATAGGTTACAATGAATTACTGACTCCTTGGAGTAATTCAAGTTCATATGTGAATGGGACAACCAATATTTCTATGAAATTGATAGATAATAATACTGTAAAAATTTACTCATCTATTGATTCAGCTTTGGCGCTTCCTCCATCCAAACCACAAAATTTAAAACTAAATGTTGTTAATAACCATCCTGTTTTAACTTGGGAAGCTAATATAGAACCTGATCTTGCAGGGTATAACATTTATAGATCAGAAAATGGATATACTCCACAACTACTTGGTTATGTTACAAAGAAAATTAGAACATATACGGATTATACCGCAAATACAAGTATCCCGAGCGATCATTATGATTATACTATTAAATCAAAAGACAATGCAGCATTACTATCGCTGCAAAGCGATAAAGTATCAATAATGGCTTTAGCACCAAAAATACGCACAGGTTCTGGCGAAAATGTACCCTCAGAATATATTTTAGAGCAAAACTATCCAAATCCATTTAATCCTACGACTTTACTAAACTATTCAGTGAAAGAAGCAGGTTTAGTAAAAATAAAAGTCTATGATGTTCTTGGCAGTGAGATTGTAGAATTAATAAACGAAACAAAAGAAGCAGGTTATCATTCAGTAGAATTTAATGCCTCTAATTTGCCAAGCGGAGTTTACATTTATACTTTGCAGGTAAATGGATTTTCTACCTCACAAAAAATGCTGCTTTTAAAATAATTCTAATCATTTAAAAATGTAGAGACACATTTCGATGTGTCTCTACAATATTTGTGTTATAGTATCTGTTAATTCTGAAATAATAAACTGATAATCATTCTGCGAAACTTTGTGTCCGTTTCTATCCAGTACATAAAATGAATCTACAATATCATCTCCTTTGGTTGAGATTCTTGCGAAGTAAATTATTAATCCAAGTTGATTCATTTTATTTGTTACGTGATACAAAAATCCTAATCGATCTGGTGAATGAACATCAAGTATTGTGTAACGATCATGTTTTTCAAATGTTACTTTAATTTGCCCGCTTCGCTTAAATAATTTATTTTCAATTCTCCACCAGCGCGATTTTAATTTTGCAACCTCCTGGTGAAGTTCTAAAAATCCATTTATTACCGAATAAAAATCCTCTTTTATTTTTTCGTATTTGTTTGTATCAACCCTTTTATGAGACCTGAAATCAGTAACAAGAAAGGTGTCTATAACAATTCCGTCTTTACGGGTAAATATTTTTGCCGAGTGAATATTAGCATCGTTAATTGCCAAAACACCGCAAAGTTTTGATAGCAGTGAAGGAAAATCTTTTGTGATTATTGTAACGTTGGTAAAATCACTTAGCTCTTTGAATAGAACAGAAATACTGTCTCCTCTTTCAATTTCCTCTACATGCAAAGCAATCTCTTCATCACTAAAATGATTAACATATCCTAAATCATCGTGTAAAGAATCAAAATGGTCCTGTACATTATTTTCTGTGATCTTAACTGAATGTTTTGAAATATCTTTAGGAGCAGAATAAATTGTTGAGTAAAGTAATTCTTCGCCGGAAATTTTATCCTGAATCATCGCTTTGCTTTTACGATAAAGTTCAGAAAGCAATTCTGCTTTCCACGAAGTCCAGACAGCCGGATTAACTGCAGAAAGATCAGCGTAAGTTATTAAGTAAAGTAACTCAAGTTCTTCAATCGTATTAAACCTTGATGCAAAGTTATTAAGCGTTTCCGGATCATTTAAGTTTCTTCTGAATGCAACCTGTTCCATCATCAAATGATTTTTAACAAGAAAACATACTTTATCAATTTCATTTTCATCATATCCAAGTCTAACCATAACTGATGAAGCCATTTCTGCGCCGATAATTTCGTGTCCGGATATATCAATTGGTTTTGCAATATCATGCAACAGCAATGCAAGATTTAATATTTCTTTATCTTGGATTGAGTTATAAAGTTTTCCGAACAAAGAATTTTCATTGTAAAGTTTTTCAAGATTCTTAATTGTAATTAAAGTGTGTTCATCAGCGGTGTAGCAATGATAGACACCATGCTGCATAAATCCATTTAGATCTCCAAATTCAGGAAGAAAAGCGCCAAGCACTCCAAGTTCATTCATAATTGTAAGCGTTGATCCAACATGGCGGGAAAATTTTAGAATCTCTCTGAAGAATACAGATGATTCCGGCTGCGACCA
Source organism: Ignavibacteriaceae bacterium (assembly GCA_041738675.1). Lineage (GTDB taxonomy): Bacteria > Bacteroidota > Ignavibacteria > Ignavibacteriales > Ignavibacteriaceae > IGN3. The sequence goes on along the minus strand of JBGSPH010000024.1, from coordinate 73,416 downwards.
ATTGTTCTCTTCTGCACTTTCCGTTGCTTCAATAATATTTGTGCGAAGGTGATCATCAAATCCTGCATTATGATATGCACGGTAATAAAACACTCTAAAAATATCTGAGAGAGTTAGCGGATTTTCTTTCTTAAGAAAGATTACTTTATTCTTTATATAAAAATCTTCATCAAGATCGTATGAAAGAGAATCAGGAATTGGATTAACATACTCAACTTTAAACTTTTTTATAATTGAATGACTTACACGAAAAATTATATTAGCTGCAGCAAAATAGTTTTTCATAAAAGACATCAATTCATTTTCTTCATATCCATAAATTGAAGCAAGTTTTATCTGGTTTAAGAATTCAAACCGATCTGTTTTGGATTTATTTGTGATGTGGAGAAGATGGCGAATGGAAAGAACCAATTTGTAACTTTCAAGCAAACGCTTGCATTCAGCTAGGGTTGTAAGTTTATTTTTCTTCAGATGATTTATAAAAATTTCTGCTTGGGTTAATTCGTGCTGTGAGTGCAATAATTGTTTATTGCTTATCATCATCATCCACTCTATAGATTGAAAATCTCGTAAGCCGCCAGCAGACATCTTAACGTTTGGCTCGAGCATCTTTGGCGAATCGCCATATTTTTCATGGCGCTGTCTAACATCTTCAACAAAATTTGTGAGCAATAACTTTTTAGAACTATCATTTATTGAATCAAGAAGTGCATCATTCCATTTATTATAAAGCGCATCATTACCGCTAATAAATCGTGTTTCAAAAAACTGAGTGAATGCATGAAGATCGGTAGATAAATATTTTTGTATGTCGGATAATTCGCGTACAGTGTGTGAAGCTTCAATCCCTCCATCCCACAAATTTGTAATAACTTCTTTTATATCTGAATCATCTTTTTCTATAGATTCAGAAATTATCATCAAATCTATATCGGAAAATGGAGAAAGTTCACGCCTGCTAAAACTACCGGCAGAAGCTAGTGAAAAAGAGAATTTTTTATCAGCAAGTATTATTCTGATTGTATCTTCAATAAGCACACTATAGTTTTTACTGAATGCAAACGCATCGGTTTTGCCGTTGTATTCCGCAAACAGAGTTTCTCTGTCTTTAAGAAAGCCTTTTTTTATTTCAAGCAAACGAAGCATAACAAAATATTTAATTAATTTTTAAGAAAATCATCATCATAATCATCTTCATATTCTGCTTCGATAACAGATGAAATTCCCCCACGAGTATTAAACTCAGCTGTAATTTTCATAAATCTTGGGTGGGTTACTTCAACAAGATCATCAAGAATTTTGTTTGTAACACTTTCAAAAAATATTCCCTCGTTACGGTAGGATTGGAGATAGAATTTAAATGATTTTAATTCTACGCAAAGTTTATCCGGAATATACTCAAGAGTTATCGTTGCAAAATCCGGCTGCCCGGTTTTAGGGCATAGTGAAGTAAATTCTGGCGCGATATGAGTTACATTATAATCTCTGTTGGGATATTTATTTTCAAATGTTTCTAATAAACTAAGTTTGTTGTTTACGAGTTTTAATTTTGATGTCATATTTTCTTCCTGTTTGTGTTATTTAGATTCCCGCCTGTGCGGAAATGACAAATGTAAAATCTAGAAATACCTTGGTCTAACTTTATACTTTATTGGATCTTCAAATCCAGCTTGTTGAAAGCCGCGCAAACGTAATGCACAACTGTCGCAAACTCCGCAAGCTTCATCTTCATTTTGATAACAGCTCCACGTTAAATGAAGAGGTGCATCAAGCTCAATTCCTTTTATAACAATTTTTGCCTTGGATAAGTTTATAATTGGAGTAACAATTTTAATTTTTGTTTCGGGCTTTGTTCCAAGATCAATCATCTTTTCATAAGCTGAAAAAAAATCTGGTCTGCAATCGGGATAGCCGGATGAATCCTCATAAACAGCCCCTATAAAAACAGCACTTGCATTTAAAACTTCTGCCCAGCTTACACAAGCAGAAAGTATGTTGGCATTTCTAAATGGAACGTAAGAAGATGGTATGTCTTTATTTTCTAAATCAGCCTTTGTTACTTCAATATTTTTATCTGTAAGAGACGAACCGCCGATTTTTGCAAGATGAGTGTAATCTATAATTAATCTTTTTTTAACTCGGTAATGATCAGCAATTTCATTAAAAGATTTAAGTTCACGGTTTACAGTTCGCTGTCCGTAGTTGATATGTGCAAAGGCAAGTTCGTGATCAAGATTTGAAATAGCTGCAGTAACACAGCTATCCATTCCTCCGCTTAATGCAATAACCGCAATATTTTGTTTTGTTGAGTACATTTATGAAGTTTTAATGATTGAAAATTCTGATCTCAAAATACAAAAAAGGAAGACGATTCAGAATTCAAAAATCAAAAAGCAAAATTCAAAAAACCACTTTCAGAATCACTTTTTATTAAATTTAAAGAAGAGCAGAACTGAAATAACTAAACTTATTATTGCAGAAAATAAGAATGGAACTGAAGATCCAAAATGATCCCATAGAATTCCTGTTAGAAAAGATCCTATCATAACTGAAAAACTTGTCAGCATTGTAAGTAATCCAATGGCAGAGCCGCGTTGTTCATCTGGGATTAAATCAGAAACCCAGGCTTTCGAAACTCCTTCTGTGGCGGCGGCATAAATTCCATATAAAGCGAAAAGTATCCATATAAAATTAATGTCATCAACTAAAGCAAATCCAAAATAAACAACTGAAAAAACTGTCAAACCGAACGTAAAAACTTTTTGTTTGCCAAGCTTATCTGATAATCCGCCTAAAGGGTAAGAAGCTGCAGCGTATATAATATTGTAAAACACATAACCAAAAATTGCTAATGTACTTGATTTGGTAATGTTTTGTGATTTTAAGATTAAAAAAACATCACTGCTGTTTACAAGTGAAAAAATTGTAATTAAAACCAGAACCGTTTTATATTCTTGCGGTGCGGCTTTCCAAAACCCTAAGTAATTTTTTCTGGATTTTATTTTTGATGTTACCTGTTTGTCCTTTACTAAAAAAGTAAAAGATAACGCTATCACCGACGGGATAAATGCGATTAAAAATATTAACTGAAAATTATTTGGATAAAAGTTTAATAAAATTAAAGCTACAACCGGTCCGATTGCTGCGCCAAGTGTATCCATTCCACGATGAAATCCAAAAACTGCTCCTGAATTTCCATCAGAGTAACTTGCAAGTAAAGCATCACGCGGGGCAGTTCTGATTCCCTTCCCAATTCTATCAGAAACTCTTGAGGTTAAAACAACAGGAATGTTTTGAAAAATCCCGGGTAAAGGTTTTGATAAAGCGGAAATTCCATAGCCTATCATAACAAAAATAGATCGTTTTCCAACCTTATCAGAAAGATTTCCAAAATATCCTTTTAATAATCCGGCAGTAGCTTCTGCAATTCCTTCAATCACCCCCACAAGCGCCATTGATGAGCCTAAAACTGTCGTTAAGAAAATTGGCGTAACCGGGTAAAGCATTTCGCTGGCAATGTCTGTAAACAGACTCACCATCCCGAGAATAAAAACTTGTTTAGAGATTTTTGATTTCATCAGATTAAAAATAGATTTTAATAAAATTAAATCAGATAGTCATTTCGACCGAAGGGAGAAATCTGGATTTTATAATCAAACAGATTTCTCACTCGAAGACTCGTTCGAAATGACTTTAGCAAAATTTCCAAGTGTTCTAAAAATTATAGCATAGATTGGATCAACATTAATACTTACTTAATTTTACTAAGAAATTTTATTAAACTTTTGAGGAAAAAATGCGTAACATAATTATTGCCGGCAACTGGAAAATGAACAACGATTTAAATGAATCAGAAAAACTTATTGTTGAATTAAAAAATCTTTTGCAAAATGAAAAACCAAATTGTGATGTTATTGTTTGTCCGCCTTACACTTCATTGTCTGAAGCATCAAAACTTTTAAAAGGAAGCCAGATAAAACTCGGAGCGCAAAACATGCACTTTGAAGAAAACGGAGCGTTTACAGGCGAAGTTTCTGCATCAATGCTAAAATCTGTTGGTTGCGAATATGTAATTTTAGGCCATTCAGAACGACGACATATTTTTGGCGAAAGCAATGAAGTAATAAACAAGAAAATCAAAAAGGCATTATCTGCAGGATTGAAACCAATTTTTTGTGTGGGAGAACTTCTTGAAGAAAGAGAAAACGGAACAACAAATGATGTTGTTAAAAGACAGGTTTTAAGAGGTTTGGATGGAATTGCTGCTGATGATATGAAAAATGTTATTGTTGCATACGAACCAGTTTGGGCAATCGGTACAGGAAAAACTGCAAGTCCGGCTCAGGCGCAGGAGGTACACGAGTTTATACGAGACTTAATTGAGATTACTTACTCCTTGGAAGTTGCAAATGATCTGGTTATCCAATACGGCGGAAGCGTAAAACCTGACAATGCAAAAGAACTTATTTCACAAAAAGATATTGATGGCGCATTGGTTGGTGGAGCTTGCCTAAAAGCTGACTCGTTTATGGGTATTATAAAAGGCGCATAATATTTTATTTTCTTTTCAAAAGCCCGATTATTAGCTTAAATCGGGCTTTCATTTCATTGCAATCCCTTCGATTTGAGGTTATATTTGTATCTTATTTTTTCAGGAGTTTTTTAGCAAAGAATGATTTCCCTCAAAAGTTTACTTTACAATCTATTTATAGCCACAATAGTTCTCTCTCAAGCAACTTTTTCACAAGTTATTTTCAGAGATCTTCCAAATTATGAAATAAATTCTTCAGACCAGCTTTTTTTTGATATTACGGATACTCGGGATGTAATTTCTCTAAACGGAAACTGGAAAGTTCACCCTGCTGATGATGATAAAAAAGAAAAAGTAAGTATTCGTGTTCCTTCTATCTTTGAAGGTAAAGGCGAGTTTGTTTTTGAGAAAAGTTTTTCGCTTACCATTGCTCAATTAAACAATCGTAAAATCTCTCTGAACTTTTTTGGTTTAAACTACTCAGCAGATATTTCCGTTAACAAAGTAATTATCTATCGCCATCCGGGTGGAGAATTTCCGTTTACAGTTTCTCTGCCGCGCGACATTCTAAGATCTGATAAAGACAATATTATTTCTGTAAGACTTTCTTATGAACTTGATTCTCAGAACACAATTCCGTTAAAACAAAGATTTTTATTTCCGCAAAACTTTGGCGGAGTAATTCGCGATGTTTACTTACATCTAACACCAAACGTAAACATTTCCGATTTTACTTTTAAAACCGATGTAGATTCAAAATCAAATAAAGCTATTATTTCTTTAAGATCAGTTATTGATAATAAAGAATTTAAAAGGGCAAATGATACACTTGAAACACAAACAAACTTTATATTAAAAACTCAAATATTTTATCCGGATGGAAAGACAAGTTTAAGTTCGGGTTCAGGCTTTAGTGATAATAATTTTATCTTGAAGCAAAACAAACAGATTGAAATTAAAAGCAGTATCACAATTCCATCGCCAACACTTTGGAGTCCGGAAAGTCCTGTAAGCTATATTGTAAGATTAGAGCTATGGCGCGGTGAGCAACTGATTGACAGGCATGATCAAAGCATTGCACTTTTCAAATTAGAATCTTCTCAAAATAGTTTTTCATTAAATGGAAAAGATCTTAATCTTTATGGGGTTACATATTCGCCATCATTTTATCAATACGGAACTCTTTCATCTTATGATAGAATGGAAAGCGATTTAGAAAAAATTAAGCAGGCAGGATTTAATTCTGTTCGATTTTCAAAATCACTGCCCAATCCCTATTATTTGAGATTATGTGAACAGATTGGTCTTTTGGCTTTTGTTGAACTGCCAATTGCAAACCTTCCCGAAGGACTTGCAGGGTCGCAAAATTTTGTAGTGCGAAGTAAAAATTATCTTTCAAGTTTATTAAAAGCCTATGAAAATTTTTCCGCACTCGGAGGAATTGGATTTGGTTCCTCGTACTTATTAAACTCCGATGCTCATCGCGCTTTGTTAAGTGACCTTTCAACTCAAGTTAAAAAGAATAGACACATTTTAACTTATGCTTCTTTTTTTGATTTTGATTTTGATTATCAGCAAATAGAAAACCTTGATTTATATGGAATAGAATTTTTAAATCAAGCTCCTGCCGATAAACAAAATGAAGTTACTAAACTTGCTGAAGCAATTGGTAAAGGAAAATTATTTATCGGGGAAGCCACATACAATGTAAACATTGGGCAAACAGATGGCTATGTAAATAAGTTTTCTTACGAAGCTCAAGCAAAATTTTTTGATGATATGTTCAGCTTTTATGAGACTAATAATTTTGCAGGATTTTTTGTAAACACCATGTATGATTTGCGCGGCGATTATCCTTCCATAATCAGCGGTTATAAGGATGAAAATATTTATAACATCGGATTAGTAAGCGAGGAAAGAACCCAGGAGCGACTTGCTTATAAAGTTCTCTCTGCAAGAATGAAAAATACTGAAAAGGTAACAATACCAATTGGCAGCGATAAAGACGATGCACCAATGATTTTCATTATTACAGGATTAGTTCTTGCTTTGTTGATGGGCGTGCTTGTTAACTCCGGAAGAAAATTTCGTGAAGATGCTTCACGCGCATTACTTCGTCCATATAACTTTTTTGCGGATGTTCGTGATCAAAGAATAATCTCAGCCTATCATTCGCTTTTTCTCGCATTGATAGTTGCATTAGTTAGTTCCCTGATCTTCGCAAATCTTTTTTACTACATTAAAAACAATGTACTGATTGAGAAAATATTTTTAGCCTTTGGCAGCCCTGGTTTAATATCAGGAATAAGTTATCTGGCATGGAATCCTGTTAAAGCTTTGATATGGTTATTTGTTTTAGCAATCATAATTATGATTCTACTAACCATAATTATAACTGCCAGTTCATTCTTTGTCAGAACAAAAGTTTATCTATCAAGTGTTTTCTTTACCGTAGTTTGGGCACTGCTTCCCGTTGTGCTATTAATTCCGGTTGGAATTGTTCTTTACAGATTATTAAGTGCAGGTGTTGGAAATATTTATGTGTACATTTTTCTTGCAGCATTTGTAATCTGGATTCTTTATAGACTTTTGAAGGGTATCTCCGTAATCTTTGATGTTAATGCAGGTGGAGTATATTTCTATGGTTTGATGTCAATACTGATATTGAAAATAATATTCTTGCTTTATTATGAAGTAAACAATTCTGTTTTTCAATATCTAAAACTTGCGCTTAAACAATTTAATATTTTTGGATAACACAATTTGTATTTATCTAAGTTAGAAATACTTGGCTTTAAATCATTTGCACAAAAGACCCAGATTAATTTTAATCAGGGAATAACGTCAATCGTTGGACCAAATGGCTGTGGAAAAACAAATGTAGTTGATGCACTTCGCTGGTGTTTGGGTGAACAAAAAAGCTCAACTCTTAGAAGTGATAAAATGGAAAATGTTATCTTCAACGGAACGGCTCAGCGTAAACCAATGGGAATGGCAGAAGTATCGCTTACTATTGAAAACAATAAGGGCGTTCTGCCTACAGAATACACGGACGTTACTATTACGAGAAGAATTTTTCGGTCAGGCGAAAGTGAATATCTTTTAAACAAGAACATTTGTCGTTTAAAAGATATTACAAATCTTTTTATGGATACCGGAATTGGAGCAAATGCTTATTCGGTTATAGAACTAAAAATGGTCGAAACAATTCTTAGCAATAAAGCTGAAGAACGCCGTACAATGTTTGAAGAAGCCGCGGGTGTTAATAAATACAAGCTTAGAAGAAGACTTGCGCTAAGAAAACTTGATGAGGTGAAATCAGATCTTAATCGTGTTAATGATATTGTTTCTGAAGTAGAGAAAAAAGTTGCTTCGCTTGAAAGGCAGGCTAAACGCGCTGATAAATACAATGTGTTAACCTCACAGTTAAGAGAATTAGAGATTGATCTATCGGAGCGTGAACTTGCATTGTTTATGATCAGGATTGATGAATCTAAGCTAAGCAAGGAAGAAAATTTTAAAAAGAAAATTAAATTCGAATCTGATATTGCAAAGCTTGAAGATGAAATTAAAGATGCTAGGGAAAAGCTTGTTGAAATTGAAAATGAACTGAAGGATAAGCGAAACGAAATTACACTTCAAACAGAAAAGATTTTCAGTGTTCAAAATTCTTTATCGCTTAATAATGAAAGAAAGAATTCACTTTCCCGCAATAAAGAAAGATATACAACAGAGCTTGAAGAATTGAGTGTTCAATTTGATGACGCTGAAAATATCTCCGAAAAGGGTGCTGCTTCTTTGTCGGATTTTTCAGAACAAATTGAACAAAAAGATCATGAGAAAGTAAATATTGAGCATAAGGTTAACTCACAAATAGAAATTCTTGAACAGAAAAAAAATGCTCTTAAAGAGCAATCAGAAATCCTTCTTGAAAAGTTTAAAGAAATTACCGGCAGAGAAAATGAACTACGCAATACAATTGCAATTCTTGAATCCAAACAAATCAATATCAAAAAGCTAAATGAAAAAATTCAGATACTTACAAATAATATTGCAAAGACAGTAGGATTTATTGAAGAACTTGGTAACGATAGAGATGAAATTAAGAAAAAGATTGCCAATGCTGAATCGCTATACTTAAGTAAGCAAAATGAAAAAGAAAAATTTGAACACGAATTAAATAAGTTAAAAGAAAAAGAACTTGAACAACGCAGCCTCATTAAATCTATAAAAGACAAAGTTACTTTTATACAAAATCTAATAGATAATCTTGAGGGAGTTTCTAAAGGTGCAAAAGCACTTTTGGATAATAAAGATTGGGCTAAAAACGGAAGTACTATTCTTGCACACATTGGTGATTCAAATGAAAAATTTAGATTTGCTGTTGAAGCTGCACTAAAAAATAATCTTAATAACGTGCTTGTAGAATCTTTAGAAGATCTTAAACGTGGCATTGAATATTTAAATCTAAATGACATTGGTAAAGCCTCATTTTACTTCCCTCATTTTGAAGAATTTAATAGTAAAGGTTTGCTGAATAAAATTCAGAACTTTATTGAAAGCAGAAAAGCTAAAAAACTTGAACAGGAAAATGGATTTGTAAGCTGGGCAAGCAGCAGCATACAAACAGAAGCAAAGTGGAAACCATTTTTTGAAAAAATTCTAAAAAATATTTGTATCGTTAGTGATCTTGAAAAGGCTTTTAATCTTTACTCAAAATACGGCAGTTTTAGTTTTGCAACTTTAAATGGGGATTTTGTTTCTAATGATGGTGTGATAGAAGCCGGCTCTGTTCCGCGATTAGATGATTCTTTATTCGGAAGAAAGCAAGTACTTGAAAATCTAAGTACTGAATTTCCAAAACATGAAAAAAGTTTATTCGTAACTCAAACCGAAATAACAAATAAAGAAAATCTTCTATCCAGCATTGATCTGAAAATTTTATCAGAGCAAGGCAGACTTTTGGTTAATGATCTTGCAAATGTTGAAAAACAAATTGCTCAATTTGAATTTGAAAAGAAAAAAGCTGATGATGAGATTGAAAAAATTCAACATGAAATTAAAGAACATGCTGCGGAATCAAATTTATTTGATAACAAAAAAATAAAACTTGAATCTTTGCTTAACACAGAAATTGCTCTTCGTGATTCAGAGGAACGAAAAAAACAAGCGCTTGATGAAGAATATTCAGAGATTGAAAAAAATTATAATAACATTCGTGCTCAGAGAAATGAAATAAATTTAAGTATTGAAAGATTAGTCGGCGAAAAGCGTAATACCGAAAATGCGATTAAACGTGCGGAAGAATCAATTGTTACAATAAGTAATTCCATTTCCAAAAGGAAAGAAGATATTGAAGCTGCCGAAACAGAGATTCATCAAATTGATGAGCAGCTTGTTACGCAGGAACAAAATTTTAATGAGTTGGAAGAAACGAGAAAAATTTTAAATAGTCACTTGGATGAAATTGAGACCCGTCATGACGCCCTAAGAAACGAGGTTAATGATAAAGAAAATAATTTAAAGTCACTCCGCAAAGAACGAGAAATTGTATCAGATATTATTCATCAAATGGATATCACAATTAAAGAACTCGATATCAAAAGTGCAAACCTTATCGATCATATTAAAGAAAATTATTCGCTTACACTTGAGAAAAAAGAATTTGATGATTTACAGTCATTCGATTTCAAACAAAGATCTGACGAAGTGCTTGATATAAAAAGTAAAGTAAAAAACCTGGGACCAATAAATCTTGTTGCACACTCTGAGTATGAAGAAGAAAAGGAAAGATTGGATTTTCTTCACAAACAAAGAGACGATTTAGTTGAATCTGAAAGAGATATTGTTAGAACAATTGAAGAAATAAATAATACCGCACAAGCACAATTTTCTGAAACATTTGAAAAAATACGTGGTCATTTTGTAAAAATTTTCAGAACACTATTTAATCCCGGTGATGAAGCTGATCTTAAGATAGAAGAAAACGCTGATCCGCTTGAAGCAAAAATAGAAATTATTGCTAAACCCAAAGGTAAACGTCCAACTTCAATCGAACTTTTATCCGGAGGAGAAAAAACCTTAACAGCAATCGCATTGCTATTTGCAATATATCTGGTAAAACCAAGTCCGTTTTGTATTCTTGATGAAATTGACGCACCTCTTGATGATGCAAACATAGATCGGTTTACAAGGATACTGGATGACTTTAGCAAAGACACACAGTTTATAGTTGTTACTCATAACAAACGAACGATGGAAGCTGCTAATACGCTTTATGGTGTTACAATGCAGGAAGAAGGAATTTCAAAATTAGTTAGTGTTAGATTTAATGAAGACCTGGATTTTGTAACCAATTAGTCACCAATACTTAATTAAAAAAGTCTTTAAATAAATAACATTAAACATTATTGAATAAAACCTCATTACATATAAGAAGATTGATTCTGATATTGGTGCTCGTGAGTTTAAGTTACAGTGATTATTCGCTTGCCCAATGGGTAAACGATCCATCTTCAAACACAAAACTTGTTATTGATCCTGTTGACCCTATTAACATTACGGCATTAAAGGATTTTACCGGCGGCGCTTATGTATTCTGGGAAGATAAAAAAGGAAGTTCTGAAAGTGGTATTTACTTTATCCATTTTGATAAAAACGGTGATGTAAGTTTTAGAGCTGATGGCAAGGCTGTTTCAAACAGAGGCGGGGCAAAAGAAAATCCGCTTGCCGTTGTTGAACCTTCAGGTAATTCAGTTGTTCTTTGGAAAGGTTATGACAGAAGGAAAAATCCTGAATTATTTATTCAGAAATTAAGTAAAAATGGATTAAGACTCTGGCAGAATGAAGGAATTCAGATTTCAGAAAGTAGAATTGAGAAAGTTGACTACTCTTTACGTGTTGATAAAAGAGGGTTTGCGCATGTTAGTTACATTACAAAAAACGTAACTTCAATAAATAAATTTTCTGTTAGATATAAAACATTAACCCCTGCTGGAAAAATATTAAGTGATCCTTCAAAAGGAAATCTGTACAGCACTAACAATACTATTAGCGAAACCGAAATTATTCCGGATAACAAAGGCGGCTCATTTATCTTTTGGTTAGAAAATCAAAAACAAAAAACGGTGCTGTTTGCGCAATATGTAGATTCTACAGGCGCAAAAAAATGGGGAACAAAACCATTAGTGATTTCAAAATCTGATAATAATGTGCTCAGTTATTCCGTTGGTGCTCTTGGCAGCGGTATTTATACGGCAATTACATATCAGGGGACACATAAAATAATTTATCAGAACTTGATATCTGATAAAGGAAAATTACTTTGGGGTAATGATGGCAAGCTTCTTACTTATCAAAAAGGCAGCCAGACAAATCCGCAGTTTGCTTTTGTTGATTCCAGCGTTGTGGTTAGCTGGACAAATGAGTTTGAAAAAGTTAAAGATGTTTTCATTCAAAGGTTTGATGTTAAAGGAAATCGTATGTGGGGTAATAATGGCAGACGGATTATTAACATAAAAGGGAATCAGTTTGGGCAGCGTATTGTTTTTGATCAGAAGAATGGTGTGGTGCTTGCATGGATCGATAAACGTGAAAATAATTCCGATGCAAATCTGTACATTCAAAAGGTTGATCTTAAAGGAAAATTTGTTTGGGATTCTTCCGGCGTAACGATTGCGTCTTCAAAAAATATGGAGAAGAGTTATCTGAATCTAATCCCTGACGGTGATGGTGGTGCGGTTGCAGTATTTAAAGGCACCTCTGATAAACGTAACAATATCTATGGACAAAAGATTTTTAGCACGGGAACTTATGCATCACAAATTCTTGGTTTTACTGCGCAGGTTGCAGGAGATTCTGTAAAAATATTTTGGTATGCGGCAAACGAAAGCAAAGGAACTACGTATAGTATTTATAGATCAGGGATAGAGAATCCGGATGAAAGCGATTGGAAAATTGCCGGCTCTTTGAAGAAGAATAAAACTTCCAATACTAATTATTATGAGTTTTACGATTGGCCCGATATTAATGGTTCAATTTATTATCGAATTGTACAAAAAAATGTTAATACACAACCTCAATATTCAGGTACAGAAAAAGTGGATTATTTTAGAGATTCAGAGTCAATAATACTGGGACAAAATTCTCCCAATCCATTTTCAGATTCCACTACAATCAGTTTTTATCTGCCTGAAGAAGAGGAAGTTACATTTGAGATTTTTAACAGTAATATAGAAACGGTAAAAAAAATTGAGGATGTTGAGTATCCTGCCGGCAAAAATGAAATTGTATTTAATGCGGAGACTTTACCTCCTGGAATTTATTTCTATCGTCTAAAGCTGGGGAAGTTTGTGGATGTTAAAAAAATGATTATCACTGAATGATAGAACGAACTATAAAAATATTCGTAGATTTTGATGGAACTATTACTCTGGAAGATGTTGGTGAGGCAATATTTAAAAAATTTGGTGAAACTGAAAAGGTTAAAAGAATAATTGAAGATCTATTAAGTGATAAAATTTCTTCAAGACAATGCTGGGATGAACTTTGTGATTCTGTGGATATTATTAATAAAGTAGACCTTGATGAGTTTATTGATTTGATTGATGTTGATCCAACATTTATTCCATTTGTAAATTTTTGTGATGAAAATAAAATTGAAATGGTTGTTCTTAGTGATGGCTTTGATTATTACATAGAGAGACTTTTTAATAAAGCAGGCTTAGCTGAATTAAAATATTATTCAAATAAACTTTTTGTGAATGGAAAAGGAAAACTTAAAGCAGAGTATCCTTATTTTGATGTTGATTCGCCAACATCGGCAAATTGTAAGAAGAATCATATTATAAATCACAGTAGTGATGATGATTATACTGTTTACATTGGTGATGGAAACTCTGATAAGGATGCAGCGCAGTATTGTGATTTTATTTTTGCAAAAGATGGATTAGCGAGATTTTGTTCGATGGAAAGGATAAGCTTTTATCCATTTAGAAATTTTACCGAAGTACAAAATAAATTATCTGAGTTGATGCTTAAGAAAAATTTAAGAAAAAGACATCAAGCCCAACTTAAAAGAAAATCAGCCTATATGGCGGAGTAAAAATGAACAACATCGCAAGCAAAATATTTAAGTACAGAAGCTATACTCCAATTCCTTTTGTAATTCTTATGCTGATATTTGAAAATGCAACTATAACAAGTTTATTAGTTGGATTTGTAATCGCGGTTTCGGGTGAGTTAATTCGGCTTTGGGGTGTTAGCTGGGCAGGAAGTGAAACACGCACAACTGGTGGTGTTGGCGGTACTTTTTTAGTCATCAGCGGGCCATTTGCTCATGTGCGCAATCCGCTTTACGTTGGAAATATTTTAATGTATCTGGGTCTCGGAATTATGTCTATGTCACTATTTCCTTATTTGCAGATTGTTGCGATATTATTTTTCATAATGCAGTATCAATTTATTGTAAAAGAAGAAGAAGGATTTCTTATAAAAAAATTTGGGACAGATTACCAAAAATATTTAGATAACGTACCAAAGTTTGGATGGCGATTAACAGTTTATAAAGATGAATCAATTCCGCAGCCAGAAATGATTTTATCCAAAGGATTGAAATCCGAAACGAGAACTCTTCAGGCGTTTGGTACTATTGCGCTGTTAATAGTTATTAAATGGTATTTAAGTTCAAATAATATTTTGTGATGAAGAGTAAAAATGTTTTGATTATAGCTGGTGAAGTTTCTGGTGATTTACACGGGGCGTCTTTGATACGTGAGTTGAAAAAGTTAGATAGTTCTTTGAAAATATTTGGTATCGGCGGTGATAAAATGCGAGCCGAAGGAATGGAGTTAGTTTATCACATAGATAAAATGGCTTTTCTTGGATTTGTTGAAGTGATAAAACATTTACCCTTTATAAAAAAAGTTCAAAGAGATATAATTGCTGAAGTGAAAAAACGTAATGCAAGAGAAGCTGTTTTAATAGATTATCCAGGCTTCAATCTAAGCATCGCAAAAAAACTAAAGCAACTTGATCTTGAACTCATCTATTACATCACTCCGCAAGTTTGGGCTTGGGGAAAAGGAAGAGCAAATAAGATTAAAGAACTTTTTAATAAAGTTTTAGTTGTTTTTCCGTTTGAAGAAAAATTTTTCAAATCAAAAAATGTTAATGCTGAGTTTGTTGGTCATCCATTGATTCAGGAAATAGGCAGCTATAAATTCTTAACACAAGATCAGCTAAACGAAAAATTTGATTTGGATTCTGCAAAAGAAATTCTATTGATTTTACCAGGAAGCAGAAAACAAGAAGTTAAAAGCATTTTCCCTGAAGCAATAAAAGCAGCACAAAAATTGTCTGAAGAATTTAATTTGGAAACCGTTGTTGCATGTTCAAGCAGTATTGATGAAAAAGTTTTTTATGGCTTAACAGATCAAAAAAACTTTAAAGTAGTAAAAGATCACACATATGATCTCTTAAAACACTCAAAGCTTGGAATTATAAAATCCGGGACATCAACATTGGAAGCTGGATTACTTGAATTGCCAATGGTAATAGTTTATAAAACAAGTTGGCTTACATATGTAATTGGTAAATCCCTTGTAAAGATTAAAAATTTTGGAATGACGAACATAGTTTTAGATGAGCAGGTTGTTCCAGAGCTAATTCAAAACGAAGCAAATGCTGAAAAGATTTACGATGAAGCAAAAAACATTTTATCTGATGAAGATATTTTGAATAACATAAAGGTAAGATTAAGTAGAATTAAAAAAGTACTTGGAGACAAAGATGCTCCCCAAAATGCAGCAAAAATTATTTATTCTTTGATGAATGAACACAAAGCAAGTTAAACAGGATACATTAAGATTCTTAGGAAGTTTTCTCCTAAAGCACAGCCTTGATGCTTTGTGTAAAACTTTACGTGTTAGTTATAAAAATAAAAAAGTTATTGATGAGCTAAAGAAGAAAAAACAAAATTACGTTTTGGCTTTCTGGCACGGAACAATGCTGCTGCCTTGGTTCTTACACAGACATGATGGATTTGCAGCGCTTACAAGCAAAAGCAAAGATGGCGATTTACTTGCAAAGCAATTAAAACATTGGAAGTATAAAGTTGTTCGCGGTTCAAGCAGTAAAGGCGGTGATGTTGCGCTTGGGATTATGGTCGATCATGCAAAAAATGGATACTCAATTGCAATTACTCCAGATGGACCACGCGGACCCGAACATAAGTTAAAAGCAGGCGCAGTTATAACTGCAAAAAAAAGCGGCGTACCTGTTGTCTTAATGGGAGTTGGAATTAAATCTAAAAAGAAATTAAAAAGCTGGGATAAATTTCAGATTCCAAATCCATTTTCAAATGTTAAAGTAATTTATTCTGATCCCATTTATGTTGATACTAAATTAAGTTACGATGAAACTTCGCAAGTTATTGAGGAATGTGAGACGAAATTAAATGAGCTTCATAAAGAAGCTGAAAAATTTTAGGTGATGATTAGATGAAATTCTTAAAAATTTTATTAGCCCCATTTGTTTTTCTTTATGGGTTTATAATTTCTATAAGAAATTTGTTCTTTGATAAGACTGTATTTAAATCTGAAAAAGTTAACGCAAAAGTTATTTCTGTTGGAAACATAAACGTTGGCGGTTCTGGTAAAACTCCACTTGTAATTTATGTTACTAATCTTCTTAAAAAATCAGGCTATAAAGTTGGAGTATTAAGCAGAGGTTACGGCAGGAACACGATTGGCTATAAACTAGTTTCAAAAGGTGATGAGATTTTAACTTCCGTTGAGGAATGCGGTGATGAAATTTATCATACAGCTTTAGAATGTAAAGTTGCAGCAGCTGTTTCAGAAAATCGTGTTAAAGGTGCTAAAAGATTAATCGAAGAGACAGGAATCAATACAATAGTTTTAGATGATGCATTTCAACATAGATGGATTGAGCGTGATATTGACTTGGTAATTATTGACCAAAGCTTTGTGAACGATAAAAGCTTTTTTACGCATAATCTTTTACCCTCTGGAGATTTGAGGGAAGAATTTGATTCTTTAAAAAGAGCTGATGCAATTATTTTTAACAGAAAATTTCTTGATAAGGAAGAAATTAAATATGAGATGAAAAAACACTTTGAGGGTAAACAAATTTTTACATCATATTATAAGGCAATAAGCTTTGTTGATGCGATGCGAAAGATCGAATATAATCTTGAGGATTTTAAAGGTCAGGAAAGTTTAGTGGTATCCGGAATTGCAAATCCTCAATCGTTCTTAAGCGTTTTAGGTAAAGTTCATGTTAATACGCAGAACAAACTGATATTTAGAGATCATAAGAATTATACATTAAGAGAAGTTCAGCAAATCAGAAAGAGATTTTATACAACTAATTCTCATTCGGTTGTAACAACAGAAAAGGATGCAGTTAAGCTTTCAAGATTTAACAGAGAATTTGATGACGTAGATATTTTCTATTTAAAAATAAACTTGTATATGGATGATGAAGGATCATTCAAACAGTATTTAATTAATAAACTAAACAATGCTTCGTAAAAAGAAATAGATAATCTTAAAACGGAGGAAAGGTAATTATGGCTCAAACAAAATATGTTTACTACTTCGGTGGTAAAAAAGCAGAAGGTAAAGCAGAGATGAAAGCTTTGCTTGGCGGTAAAGGTGCAAACCTTGCAGAAATGGTTAACATTGGACTTCCTGTACCTGCAGGATTTACAATCACAACAGAAGTATGTACAGCGTACTACAAGAACAAGAAAAAATATCCTAAAGAACTTGAAAAACAAGTTAAGGATGCACTTGCAAAAGTTGAAAAACAAATGGGAGCTAAATTTGGTGATTTAGAAAATCCGTTGTTGCTTTCAATCAGATCAGGTGCTCGTGCATCTATGCCTGGCATGATGGAAACAATTCTTAACGCTGGATTGAATAACCAAACACGTGAAGCATTAATTAAAAAAACCGGCAATCCAAGATTTGTATATGATTCACATCGTCGCTTAATCCAGATGTACAGTGATGTTGTTATGGAAAAAGCTGCCGGTATCGAACCAGAAGAAGGTAGAGGCGTAAGACAGCAATTAGAAAAAGAACTTCACAAGATGAAGGAAGCTCGTGGTGCTAAAGCTGATACAGATTTAACAGCGGATGATTTAAAAGAATTAATCGAAATCTATAAAGCAAAAGTTCAGGAAGTTCTTGGCAAGCCTTTCCCGGAAGATCCGATGGAACAACTTTGGGGCGCTGTTTCTGCGGTGTTCCAGAGCTGGATGGGTAAACGTGCAATATCCTACAGAAGAATTGAAGGCATCCCTGATGAATGGGGAACAGCAGTAAATGTTCAATCAATGGTGTTCGGAAATATGGGTGATAGCTCCGCAACAGGTGTAGCATTCACACGTAATCCGGCAACCGGAGAAAATTATTTCTACGGTGAATGGTTAACTAACGCGCAAGGTGAAGATGTTGTTGCAGGAATCAGAACTCCAAATCCAATTAATGAAGTTGGTAAGAGTGAGCACACAGAACATCTTGAATCTCTTGAAACTGCAATGCCAGGCACCTACAAGGATCTGCACAAAATACAGAAATCGCTTGAGAGACATTATCATGATATGCTTGATATTGAATTTACAATTCAGGATGGAACACTTTATATGTTACAGTGCCGTGTTGGTAAACGTAATGGTCCTGCTGCTGTAAAGATGGCGCTTGATATGTTCAAAGAAAAAATTATCACAAAAGAAGAAGCAGTAATGCGTGTACAGCCTTCACAGCTTGATGAATTATTACATCCTATTATTGATCCCGCTGTTGAAATAAAAACCAAGGCTGTTGCTAAAGGATTACCTGCAGGACCTGGCGGCGCTTCCGGACAAGTTGTATTTTCTGCTAATGATGCTGTTGCATGGGCTAAAGAAGGTAAGAGAGTAATTCTTGTTCGTGAAGAAACAAATCCTGAAGACATTGAAGGTATGCGTGCTGCTCAGGCAATATTAACAGCTCGCGGTGGAATGACTTCTCATGCGGCTCTTGTTGCACGCGGTTGGGGTAAGTGCTGTATCGTTGGTGCAGGTTCAATTAAAATGAACTATGAAGCAAAATATTTTACCGTTGGTGATGTTACGATTAAAGAAGGCGACTGGCTTACACTTAATGGCTCAAAAGGAGCTGTTTATTTAGGTGAGTTACCAATGATTAAAGCTGCGGAAGAAAATCCCGAGTTCCAGGCTTTTATGAAATTGTGTGATGATGTCAGAAAATTAAAAGTTAGAACTAATGCTGATACTCCTGAAGATGCAGCACGTGCAAGAGCGTTTGGCGCAGAAGGTATCGGACTTTTCAGAACAGAACATATGTTCTACGGAAAAAATTCTGAAGAACCATTATTTAAACTTCGTAAAATGATTCATTCAAAAACTGAAGCTGAAAGAATATCAGCGTTAAATGAATTATTCCCATATGTTAAAAAAGATGTTAAAGAAACAATGGCTGCAATGGATGGATATCCCGTAACTTTCAGAACACTTGATCCGCCATTACATGAGTTTGTTCCTCAAAGAGTTGAAGAAAGAGAAAAACTTGCTTCAAGTCTTGGTATCTCATTAGAAGAATTAAATAAACGTGCGGATGCGTTACACGAAAACAATCCAATGATGGGACACCGCGGTGTACGATTAGGAATCACTTATCCTGAAATTTCAGAAATGCAGATCCGTGCTATCTTTGAAGCAACTGCAGAATTATTACAGGAAGGAAAAAAACCTTTCCCTGAAATAATGATTCCTGTTACCTGTCACGTGAATGAAATCAATCATCAGTATGAAATCGTAACAAGAGTTCATGCAGAAGTTTGTGCAAAATTTGGATTGAAGAAAATTCCTCATTTAACAGGAACAATGATTGAGATTCCACGTGCTTGTTTAACTGCAGATAAGATTGCAGAAACTGCACAGTTCTTCTCATTCGGAACAAACGATCTTACCCAAATGGGCTTTGGATTTTCACGCGATGATATAGGCGGATTTTTACCTGAATATCTCGAAAAGAAAATTCTTCCTGAAGATCCATTCCAATCAATCGATCAGGATGCAATTGGTAAACTGATGGAAATAGCAGTAGAAGGCGGACGTAAAACCAGACCTGATTTAAAGATCGGAATTTGCGGTGAGCATGGCGGTGAACCAAAATCAGTTGAGTTCTGTCATAAGATAGGATTGAACTATGTAAGCTGTTCACCATTCCGTGTTCCAATTGCAAGATTAGCTGCTGCACAGGCTGCGGTTAAAGATATGAAGAAAGCTAAACTGGCGAAATCTTCATCAAAGAAAACTGCTGCTAAAAAAGCTACAGCAAAAAAGAAAGTTGTTCTACAGAAAAAAGTATCTAAGAAATAATAGTAAGTAAATGAGGTTGTTTTTTAATATTATATGTCAGTCTGAGTTTGTCGAAGACTGACATATAACAATCGTCACACTTCGACTTCGCTCAGTGTGACAATGGTGATAATAATTTTTTAAGACAACTGATAATTAAAATAATAAGAGAAGGTAGAGATAAATGAAGCTATCAGATTTCAAGTATAACTTGCCAAAAACTGCCATCGCGAAGTATCCCGTTAGTCCGCGCGATAAATCAAAATTGCTGGTTGTTCATAAAGACACCGGCGAGATGGAAGATAAAAAGTTTACTGATGTAATTGATTATATGGAAAAAGGTGATGTACTTGTGGTAAATGAAACAAGAGTGTTTCAGGCACGCTTGTTTGGAAAGAAAGAAAAAACTCAAGCAAAGATTGAAGTTTTTCTTTTACGGGAATTAAATAAAGAAGATTGTATATGGGATGTAATTGTTGATCCGGCAAGAAAAGTTAGGATAGGCAACAAAATTTATTTTGATAACAATCTTTGGTGTGAAGTAATTGATAATACAACATCAAGAGGAAGAACCGTAAGATTTAATCAGCCGGGCAATGTATTTCAGGCGGTTGAAAAAATCGGGTTAACTCCGCTTCCTCCATATATCAAAAGAGATGCGGAACCAAAGGATAAAGAAAATTATCAAACGGTTTATGCAAAGGTTGATGGTGCTGTTGCTGCTCCAACTGCAGGATTGCATTTTACAACCAAACTTCTTGAAAAAATTGAGAAGAAAGGAATTCATATTGCGCCGGTTATTCTTCACATTGGTTTAGGTACATTCAGACCTGTGGAAGTTGAAGATCTTACTAAGCACAAAATGGATTCTGAGTACTACGAAATTTCTGCGCACACAGCAGATGTTGTGAACAAAGCAATACACGCTAAACACAATATAATTGTTGTTGGCACAAGTGCCTGCCGTGCTTTGGAAACAAGCACTACGGCAGATGGTTTTTTAAAACAGGGAAGAGGCTGGACTGATAAATTTATTTATCCTCCTTATGTTTTTAAAGTTACCCAAAAACTTATTACAAACTTTCACGCACCGGAATCAACCTTGCTGATGCTTACAAGTGCCCTTGGTGAAACAGAAAATGTTATGAAGGCATATAAGAAAGCATTAAAGGAAAAGTATCGCTTTTTAAGTTATGGTGATGCAATGATGATTGTTTAGTATTAATATGAACTGCATAGCAATTATTCCTGCTGGTGGTAAAGGTTTAAGGAGTGGCTTAGCCACTCCTAAACAATATTTAAAAGTAAATGGCAAAGAAATAATTGTTTACACACTTCAAGCATTCCAAAAAAATAAGCACATTAGTAAAATTATTATAGCTGCTGAGTCCGAGTACTTTAATGTTCTTATCAAACTTATAAGGAAATTTAAGCTAGCTAAAGTAAAACTTATTGTTGAAGGAGGAAGTACCAGACAGCAATCAGTTTATAATGCAGTGCTTTCATCGGAGGCAGATGATAATGATTTATTAGTTGTTCACGATGCTGCTAGAGCTTTAATTCCAAATGATGTTTTAACTAATGCGATAGAAACAGCAAAACAAAAAGACAATGCACTTGTTTGTATTAAAGCAAAAGATACTTTGATAAAAGGTAAAAAATTTGTTGATGAATATTTGAATCGTGATGAAGTTTATTATGTACAAACTCCACAAATATTTAAGTGCAAAGATTTGCGAAGGGCATTGGGCAAAGCGCGTAGCGAACAATTTGTTGGGACGGATGAATCTATGCTTATCAAAAGACTAGGTAAGAAAGTAAATATTGTTGATGGTTCTGTTTTTAATTTTAAGATTACTACTAAGGAAGATGTAGAGTTATTTAGAAAATTAGTTAAGTGACTCAAATTAGATTCGCATAATTCCCCTCAACCATTTTTATTAGATCATCCGGATTTAATTTCATTTGTGTTCCCTGCACACCCGTACTAACAAAAATATTTTCAAAAAGCTGTGCTGTTTCATCAATGTAAGTTGGAAAAAGTTTTTTCATTCCAATTGGTGAACAACCGCCGCGAACATAACCGGTTAATGGAAGCAGATCTTTTAACTTAATCATCTCAACTTTTTTATTCCCGCTTGCACTCGCAGCTTTTTTAAGATTGAGCTCTTGTGTAACAGGAATGCAAAACACAATATGCCCGGTTTTATCTCCGACACAAACGAGAGTTTTAAAAACTGTTTCAGGATCAGCACCAGCTTTTAAAGCAACAGTTTCGCCGCTTAAATCGTCTTCATCAACTTCGTATGAAACTGTTTCAAATTTAATTTTGTGCGATTCAAGAATTCGTATTGCGTTTGTTTTACTCATAGGTTTTATGAAAAGTTTGAATTTCTTCTTCCGTAAGATTTAGTGATTGGGCACTTAGCAAAAACTTTGTGTATTCATTTTGTGGATTACTAATTAAAGTATTTGTGGATCCGCTTTCTACAATGCTACCGTTAAACAATATAATTAGATCATCGGAAAAGTGTTTTAAGATGTTAAGATCGTGTGATATGCAAATAATTGTTAAGTCCAGCTCAGATTTTAATTTATTAATAAGTTTAAGAATCCCCAATTGCGCCTCAACATCCTGTGAAGAAAAAGGCTCATCCAAAACTAATATTTCAGGTTCAACAATAATAATTCTTGCAAGTGCAATACGCTGTTTCTCTCCGCCACTTAATTGTGATCCCTTACTGTTTTTTAATCCTGGATCGAGATTAAACATTTTAAAGATATTATTGATTTCTAAAGAGTAGCTTTTATTTTTCTTAAGTTTTAACTCATACGCTTCGTTTAAAACATCATCAACTTTTCTAAAAGGATTTATTAGTTCACCATCATTTTGAAATAATATTTGTACCGGTTTGGGTAAAGAATTACGCCAATCTTTTTTAAAGTAATTGTGAATAGTGCCTGAGGACTGCTTAAAAATTCCAGCTAATATTTTAGCAAGAGTAGATTTCCCGCTGCCTGATTGACCCGAAATGCCGAGTACTTTTCCTCTTTCAACTTCAAACGAAATATTTTTTAGAATCTCAACTGATTGAACACCGGAAAAACTATTATTTTTATCAACCAAGTAAGAAAGGCTTTCAACTTTAAGAATTATATCTTTCATTGCAGTTTTTTAAATGATTGAAGAAATCCGCTATACGGTTTTTGAATTGAATCACTAAAGAAAAATCTGGAACTAATGAACTCGCTAATTTCGCCATCCTGCAAAAAAGCTATTTGGTCTGAAATTTCTTTTGCAAAATTAATATCCTGTGTAACAATTAGTACTGAACCGCCAGTTTTCTTAAAATCCATAAGCTTAAGTTTTATGAGATTAATATTTGCATAATCAATTGCGGATGTTGGTTCATCTAAAATTAAAAGTTTAGGATTGGAAAGCATTGCAAACATTAAACTTAATCGCTGAGCCATTCCGCCGCTTATTTCATACGAGTGAAGATTAGAGATAGTCTGATAATCAGGCAGCAAAAAACTTTGGAGATGAATTGGAATAGATTTTTCATCAATACCTGAAATATCAAAATAGTATTTTAACTTTTTTAGAGGATCATAGTTGTTTGTTAAATCCTGCAGAACATATTTTATTTCTCTTTTGCGAAGATCGAGTAATCGAGTAATTTCCATTTCAAAAATATTTTCATCAAACCATAAAACTTTCCCATCGGCTTTGTAAAGATCTTTATTTAATAAACCTGTCAGCGATTTTATAAGCGTGGATTTACCACTTCCGTTTTTACCTAGAATTGTATAAATATTGTTTTCACTCAACGTAAAGTCAATGTTATGCAATAGTTCTCTGTTTACGCTGTTGGTGTTAAGAATAATTTTTTTAATATCAACTTTAAGCATTATTAAATTTTTGTATTTGTTGGTCAAAATAATAAATTAACCCAAGATTTATTAGTATTTAATTCTACTAACTATGAAAAAAGTTAAATCACTTCTTTGGCTTGTCTCTCTTATCATTTTCTTTGTTTCATGTAATAATGAAAAATCGGAATTGTTAAATAGAGCAGTAATTGCTATTTCTGCTGATCTAGAAACTATAAATCCAATTTACTCTTTTAGTGTTGATGAAGGAGTGATTGATGAAACTTTGTTTTTAAGCTTAGTACAATTCGAGTGGAATAATAAAGCCGGAGATTTGGATGCGAAACCTATGATTGCTGCAAGCTGGGAATGGGCATCAGATTCAAGTTCAATCATCTTTAATCTTCGTGATGATGTGTTTTGGAGTGACGGAAAAAAATTCTCAGCGGAAGATGTTGTTTATACATTTGATATTTATTCCGATCCAATTGTACAAAGCAGATATTATGGAGCATTTAAAAATTTATTTAAAGATTATGAAGAACATATCGATCTAATCAAGACATTTGAAATACTAACCCCAAATAAATTAAAAATTAATTTTATACCGGGCTCTGCATCCTCCTTGCTGGATGTTGTGTATCCGGTAATTCCAAAGCATATTTATGAGAAGCTTGACAGAAAAACAATCACAACATCTGAAATAAATTTTAATCCCGTTTCTACCGGGGCATACAAGCTTAAAAAATGGGAACGAAATCAGATGATTGTACTCGAGGCGGATAAAAAATCATTCTTGTACAAAGAAGAAATGATTGATGAAATAATATTTAAGATCGTTCCGGATTATAACTCAAGAATAACACAGTTAAAAAAAGGTGAAGTTGATTTCTGTGAACTTGTAAAACCTGCCGATACAAAAGATTTGAAAAGCTCCAACCACCTTGTAATTGAAAGTGTAAAGGGAAGAGAATATGATTACTTAGGGTTTAGTAATATTGATGTTGATAAGTATTCTAAAAATCAGGCGATTTATCCAAACAAATTTTTTGGCAGCAAGAAAGTTCGGCAGGCAATTGTGTACGCTGTAAACAAACAAGAAATACTGAGTGAGTATCTAAATAATTATGGGGAGCTTGCCATAACTCCGGTTTCTTCAATCTTTAAATCTTATTATGATGAAGAGCTTAAGCCGATCGAGTTTAATCTTAAAAAAGCTAAGCAGTTATTGCAAGAAGAAGGCTGGAATGATATTAATAATAATGGCATAATTGAAAAAAACGGTGATGAATTTACTTTTACATTATATATTCCCAGCGGAAATCCCTTACGTGAGTTTGCCGCAACGGTTATAGCAAATAACCTGAAGGCAATCGGCGTAGAAATGAAACTGCAGAAACTTGAGCTGGGTGCGTTCATCGATAATCTTTATACAAAAAAAATGGATGCCTGGATGGTATCTTCATACATACCTGTTCCGCTTGATTTAAAAACTATTTGGCATTCCGATCTTGAAAAAACCCCGAATAATTTTTCATCATACCAAAGTGAGGAAATTGATAGAATTGTTGAAGCATTAGATAAGCGAATCAGCGAAGTTGAAAAAAAGAATCTTTATAAAAGATTTCAGGAAATAATTTATCAGGATTGTCCTGTTGTATTTTTGTACTGGACAGATAATATAATTATTCACAATAGAAGATTAGAGAACGTAACCATCGATCCATTTGGCGCATTGCAGAAAATATGGGAATGGAAAATCCAGAGCTGATTATTTTATGAAAAAAGATTTTTACAGAGCAATATTAAAAAGAATTGCAAGCTCTATTCTTGTGCTTTTATTATTAGTTACTTTTATTTTCCTTTTGGTACGATTAGCTCCAGGCGATCCAACACAAAAATTTCTATCACCGCAATTAAGTCCGCAGTTGGCAGAAAAAGTAACCAAGTCATTTGGATTAGATCAGCCAATTCATTTACAATATTTTTCATTTGTTGTAAATCTATTCTCGGGTGATTTTGGAATTTCATTTAACTATCGACAGCCCGTATTTGCAGTAGTAAAAGACTATTTTCTTTTTACATTAATATTTTCAACGATCAGTTTTATTATTCAATTGCTGCTGGGGTATCTGCTGGCAAAATATACATTTTTCAATGAAGGTAAATTAGTTGATAGATTGTTTTCGAAAATTTCAATAATACTTTTTTCGGTCCCAACTTTTGTAATAGGATTAGTTTTAGTTTATATCTTTTCTGTCAAGTTAGACCTTCTGCCCACATCCGGTATCAAATCAATTTTTCATGATGATTTAAATTCCATAGAAAAATTTAAAGACTATTTTGTCCACTTATTACTGCCGATGATTACACTATCATTAGCTGGCGTTGCGGTTTTTTACAAATACTTAAGAGATAATTTTGATTCAATAAAAAATAATCCGTTCATCATAAACTTAAGAGCGAACGGAATTTCAGAAAATGAAATATTTAAAAAGCATCTGCTCCCCAATTCAGTTCAGCCTTTAATTTCAATAGCAGGAATTGAGTTTGGAATTTTACTTGGTGGTGCATTACTTACCGAAGTTATTTTTTCTTTGCCAGGACTGGGCAGGTTGACAGTCAGTGCAATATTAAATCGGGATTTTCCACTTGTAATTGCTTGCAGTTTTATTGCGGGGTTGATGATGATACTTTCAAACTTTTTTGCTGATCTAATAAAAATAAAAATGGATAAAAGATTTATTAAGGAATTAATCAATTAGTGATATCTAAAATTAAAATATGGCATTTTATTCTTTTAATTATTGCAATAATTATAATTATTAGATTTTCACATCTACTTGAGTTATCAAATTTATTTATTGTGGCTATTAAATATCTTTTTATAAATACGAAAATTGTTTTAGCTCAACTTAATTATTCAGTGATTGATAGCCTCGTTTCATTATTATTAATAGTATTACTACCAGTTATTCTAGTAAGTTCAAGCAGAATCAAAAAATTATTTTCACAAAGATTAAGAGTCTCAAATTCAATTTTAGTGATTCTAGTTTCCTGTTTTTTATTCGCTCCCCTTATTACAAAGCAGCATCCTGATTTTCAGAAGAACATATCAGTAACAAAACTGCTTCCTCCTTTTTCACCTGTAGATTATATTGAACTGAATGATCCATCAATAAAATTGGACAACAACAATAGCGAGTTAAAAAAGTTAATCGATAAAATGATTCCTAATTCATACAATGAAAGCATTGTATTTGTTGATAGCATCCAGATAGATGATGAAATAAAGTATTATCAATCGGGAGTTTCATTCAAGGTAGAAAAACAAAAACTGAAAAGACTAAACAATCAACCGGTTATTAATTCTAAACTATTTTTGTTGGGTTCAGATGAATTTGGAAGAGATGTTTTTACAAGAATTGTTTATGGATCAAGAATTTCTCTACTTGTTGGATTTGGTGCAGTTCTGGTATCGTTTATTATAGGATTGTCATTAGCATTTTTTGCTGTTGAGCTAGGTGGGTTTATTAATTTATTTGTAAGCCGAATTACTGATTTGTTTCTTTCATTTCCAGCAATATTTTTGGTTGTTCTTATTATTGCTTTATTCGGCAGCAACATATTTTCGATTATTGTTGTATTGGGTTTTTCCGGCTGGATGAGTTTATTTAAAGTAGCAAAGAGCGAAATGTTATCTGTAAAAAATAAAGAGTTCTATTTGTCAGCAAAATTAATAGGATTAAAAAACAAAAAACTTCTGATTAGAGAAATTTTACCGGCTATAATTATTCCAGTTAGTGTTAATTTAATTTTTCAACTCAGCAATGTAATTTTAGCAGAATCTGCTTTAAGCTATTTAGGTTTAGGTACCGGAAATGAATATCCATCGTGGGGCGCAATGATTGAAGCTGGGCAGGAATATATTTCACAATCGTGGTGGTTAATTTTTATTCCAGGTTTAATTCTCGTAATATCCTTACTAAGTATTAACGAAGTTGGCAGGAACATAAATAAACACCTTAATCCGGCAATTAAATAAGTAATGATTAATAAAAGATACATAGTCAGCAAAAAACTTGGTGAAGGAAGAAGTAAAGTATTTAATGTAATTGATACCGAGTTTCCTGAAAGGGAAGTTGCTGCCAAATTTCTGCCCCCTTCAGCCTCAAGCCAGGAGAATGAGTTCTTTCGTGAAGAATATTTTATACTTCAAAAACTTGATCATCCAAACATCATCAAATCATTTGAACTTAGCAGCGTTTTAATAAAAGAAGAAGATGAAGAATCTGAAATAGAATTATTTTCACCATTTATAACTTTGGAATACTTCCCCTCAATTTCACTTTTAAGTTATTCAGGATTAAGGGAAGAAAAAAAGTTAAATCAAATTGTCAAACAAATTTGTTCCGTCCTATATTATCTGCATCAATCTAATTACATCTATTACGATCTTAAGGCAGAAAACATACTTGTCGCTGAATTAAACGGTAATCCAATTATCAAAATAATTGATCTTGGATTTGCACGTAATGCACTTTTAAGTTATGATAAAGATATTCAGGGCACACCTTATTATATAGCACCTGAGCTTTTAAAGAATGAACAGCACAATTATAAAGTTGATTTTTACGCTTTAGGAATGCTTTTGTATCGAATTGTGTATGGTAAGTTTCCGTTTGTTAACGAAACTGAGCTGGATATATATAAAGCACACATAGAAGAAGAGCTTGTTTTAGGTCCCTCTATATATTCTAAAAAAATTATAAGTTTAATAGAAAAATTAATTAAGAAAAGACCTGAAGACCGATATGACAATGCTCTTGAAATTATACTTGATTTACAACTTCCAATCGATTTTGAAATTGTTAAGGATTTAGTTCCAGCTAAAGTTTTTAGCGATAGAAAAGATGCCTTCAATATTCTTAGCACATATTTAAATGATAAAACAAGTAACGAAGTTTTTACGGTTACTGGATTTGATGGTTCCGGAAAAACTTCATTGTTACTGGAAATATTCCGTCAGAAACAGTTTTCGGTTTACATTGAAAACACTAAAGTTAAAACAGGACTTGAGGCAGTTAAATATATCTTCCATAAGATAATATTAACCGAAACTGTCTATAATGAAAAAGCAAATGAATATTCAGAGATTATAAAGGATGTTTTTGATAAATCATCTCAAAGTTTCTTGGAATCAGTTAAGAGGATATTTAATACATTACCAGCTGGCGTAAACCTTACTGTTCTTTTAGATGATTATAATCTTTACGATGATTTTACAAGAGAATCTTTAACAGAGATGATAAGAATATTCCAGGTCAAGGGAATAAAAATAATCTTAACAGAATCATCAGATTTTGATCATGCATCAGCATCTTTAAATAATCGTTGTGATATTCAGTTAAATCAGTTTACAGATCATCAGCTTTCTGAGTTTTTAGATTTAAGCTATTCTCCTTTGTTTCCAAAGCAGGAATTAAAAAAATATATATTGCTGTATTCCGATTTACAACCAGGAAACATTAAACAGTTCATAAAAGATTTAATTCTTTTAAAGGTAATTAAATTTAATAACGCTAAAGTATCATTTGAATCAAGTGAAGAAGTAATACTTGCATTGCAAAGTTCTCATGAAGAACTTTACAGAATGCGCTTAAGCAACTTGAACAGCATTGAATTGAAACTTGCACAAATTATTTCAGCTTTTGAAATATCTGTTGAACAAACTGTACTCGCAGCACTGCTAGATGTATCACACGAAGTTCTTAAATCAATTCTAAATGAATTAGAGAAAAAGAATATTATCGATTCCCTAAGTCTTAGTAATGCGCCAAGAATTAATTCATTTAACTTTAAAAAGTATGTCTATTCGACTATAAATAACCGGATTAAATTTCATATTGTTCTGGCAAACTCAATAAAGAAATTATTTGCTGATTTTAATATTATGGAATTGGCTAGACAGTTTGAATTTGCAAATGAGTTTGATCAGTCTGTTGAATATTTGAAAAAAGAAATATTGCAAGCCGAAGAGATTAATGCTTATGCGTATAAAAGATATTTGTTGGATAAAGCCTTAAGATTTAATATAAAAGAAAGGACTTTAACAGAACTAACTTTTGAATTAGTAAAAACCCTGTATAAGCTTAGCAATTATAAGTTAGCTTTAGAAACCATTTATAGATTAAACAGTTCCAAATTTTCCAATGATGATAAGAATCAGTTACAGTTTATTAAAGGTAGCAGTTTAATAGGGCTGAGAAAACTAGAAGAGGGTAAATCTATATTGCTGCTATTGCAGTCAACAATTGATGATATTAAATTGAAGCAAAAGATTCTTGTTGAATTAGCTTATGCAGAGTTTGATTTAAACAATGTTGATGAGGCAGAAGATTACTGTAAAAAATTACTTGATGATCAGAAATTAGAGGACGAAGAAAAAGAAAAATGTTATAACCTATTAGGTTTAGTTGAAATTCAGTTCAGAAATAATCCAGAACAAGCATTAAAAAAATTTATACTTGCTGAACAAAGCTATCCTTCTCAGAAGATGGCAGACAGAGTTGTACGCATTAAGGTTAACATCGGTAACATTTATAATATCATTGGTGAAAAAATAAATGCAGAAAAGTATTGGAATAATGCTATCGAATTAAATCGGACTATTGGGAACCTTGAACAAGAAGCGCATGTATTAATCAATTATGGAGTTTTTTATCAAGAGAATTTAGATTTTGAAAAGGCAAAGGAATGTTGGGTAAGCTCAGAAAAAATTTCTATTACTCTTGGAAATCAAGACAAAATAGGTATCTCATTAAGTAATCTGGGAGAAGTTTATCTTCAAACTTGCGATTATCAAAATGCTTATGATAGCCTAAATAAATCACTCAATATTTTTAATGAATTAAACAATAAAGAAGAAGCTCTGAGTGTTCTTTATTTATTAGGAAAACTTTGGTTTACGTTAGGAGAAACTGAAGAATTAAAAAAAGTCATTAATCAGTATGAGTATTTTTTAATTACTGAAGAAAATAAATCTGAAAAAAATACTTTGAATTTTAGTTATTTGAATTTACTGTTGAAAACAAATACAAATCAGTCCTTTGATCCAGAAAACAATTTATCACCTATCTTGCAGAAAGCAAAAAGTATTTCAGAACAAAACCTATACGTTGAGTCCATTATTTTATCGGTTGAAAAATTAATAATTCTACAAGAATATGATGAAGCATTAACTTATCTTGAGAACAAAGATTTTATTAAATATATTCAACAAAATGTTATATTCAGGGCGCAAAGAGAATATTTATTTGGAAAGATCGCTTATCATACTCAAAAAGAAAGCTTAAAATCTCCGATAGAATACTTTGAGAGGGCATACAATTTAATCGAAGATGAGAGCATAAACGAACTGACCTGGAAAGTACTTTTTACAATTGCTGAAACTTATTGGGAACGAGGTAATTTTCACAAAGCAAAAAAGCCCCGACATTATGCTTACGAATTGATTAATATGATTGGTGAAAATATTACAAGCAGCAAAATAAGATCAGCATATTTTAATCATCCTGAAAGAAAAAAAGTTTTAGAAAAACTAGTTCTTATTGGCAATCAAACCCAGTTAAATGAATACCAAAAAAGTTAATATAAAAATCTATTCCGATAGCGAGGATATCAGTGCGATCAACGCTGGTCTAAGACAAGTTGAATTAGAAAGTATTCCAATAGCTTTTACGAATCCTAAATCATTTTCTGCTGAAGAAGACACAATTATTGTTTTGCAAATTGATTCGTTAGCCTCAGGATTATTAGCTGAAGTTGCATCTGTTAAAAAAGAGATTCCCAATAAAATTATAACTGTGATTAGAAATAATAATGCTTTACTTGTTAGTACAATCGCAAAAATGGGGCTTCACGATATATTTGTCTTCCCTTACGAAATAATAAAATTCACATCATATATAAAAGAACTAATAACAAATGGCTTGTACAAAACTTCAATATCATCCCAAAGGGATGAAGAGAATATCAGATATAATCTTGCAAGAATAGTTGGAAGTTCTCCGAAGTTTTCACGTACTATTGATTTAGCTAAAAAAGTATCGGAACAAACCTCGTCAAATATATTGCTGTTGGGAGAGACGGGAACTGGTAAAGGATTATTTGCAAGAGCAATCCACAATTACGGAAAAAACCGAAAAGATCCATTTGTGGATATTGTTTGTACAGCAATTCCCGAGAATCTTCTTGAATCTGAACTCTTTGGATATGAAGCCGGCGCATTTACGAGTGCAAGAACAAGAAAACTTGGCTTGTTTGAAATTGCAGAAAACGGAACACTTTTTCTTGATGAAATTGGTGATATGAGTTTAAATCTACAGGCAAAACTTTTAAGAGCTATTGAGAAAAAGGTAATTAAGAGATTGGGTGGTATTGTTGATATACCTATTAGTGCCAGGATTATTTCTGCTACAAATAAAAATATTGAAGAAATGATTGAAGAAGGTTCATTCAGAAGAGATCTGTATCATCGTTTAAATGTTGTTACAATAGAACTCCCCTCCTTAAAAGAAAGGAGTGAGGATATTATAAGTTTAGCTGATCATTTTATTGAAGAGTTTAATTTTAGTTTTAATAAATCAGTAAAAAAAATTAGTAGAGAATTACGATACTTCTTTCTTGGATATCCCTGGCCGGGAAATGTTCGTGAACTAAAAAATGTAATTGAAAGAGCAGTATTACTTTCAGAGAACGGTGAACTTGCTCTTAGTGATTTCTCAAATCTCATTAACTCTGTTCCTGCAGTAATGCAGTTACATTCCTTTGATGGAGAGATTCCGGAAAATGTTATTCGTATGGATTTAAACTATGGTACTACAGATTTGAAGAAACTAAACAAATATTACGCTATTCAAGTTTTGGAAAAGGTCGGCGGTAATAAATCTCAAGCAGCAAAATTACTTGGAATTTCGAGACCAAAACTTGATACTTTAGTTTCTAAAAAGAAATAATTGATGATATTTATGTCTTTTAGTCCTATTTTGTTGTAAAATTTTTTTACAAAAAAAACATAATTCCCGCTCGAATTCGGTAATATTAACCGATCTTCAAAATAAAACTTATAAAAATTTTGTTTATTAGCAAATATCCTTGGCACTTCCATTGCCTTATTTTAACACTTATTAGAGGGCTAACTCCAGTTATGCGGAGTTAAATTTAATATGATTTCAGTGTTATAAATAATTATTTCATCATTTACATGGTGGGAGCTATGCAAAAATCTATATTAATGTTTGTTGTGCTGTTTGCCCTAATTGCGACCTCTTTCGCCCAGGTTGAGGAAGCAGTTAGATACAGAGTTCAGGGCGATGCAACTCTGGTTGAACAGCAAATCAATGTATCAAACACTAATGAATCTTCTGATAATTTGATTTTACAAAACAGATCAAATTCTCAGTTAGAGGAATTAGGCGGAAGATACGCTTGGTCACGATAGTTCTTTAAACTAAAATTTATTTTAAAGCCTTCAATTATTTGAAGGCTTTTTTTTTAAATTAAACTATAAATAAAATATTATTAGTTATTCTATTAGATTAAATTTTTCATGAAGATTATCTCTGTTATTGTTGTATTTTTTGTTTTCTATTCATTATCATACTCACAAGAAGCAACAAAAGTGGCGTTGATTCATGAAAACAGTTATGATTTAATTGATGCAGAAAATCAAGCTGGTGTTTTGTACGTTTCACTTTTTGATTTAGGAAAAGCGCTCCAAATTTTCATTTCCACTAATGATGAAATAGAATCAGCTAGATTATCATTTGAAAAATTTGAATTCTACATCAGTTCAAATAATCCTTTTGTTTCCATAATTGGTTTAAGCGACAGCTCTATTAAAACAATTCAGTTATCAAGTCCCCCATATTCTAAAAACGATAAACTTTATATTTCACTAACCTCAATTATTGATTTGATAAACAGGTATTGGAATAAGGAGTTGATTCCTTTAGCCGCAAATAGAGTAAAAATTGTAGAGAAAAATAAAAAGTATGATGAATCCGAGTCTGTAAAAAGTGTTCAGCTTTCAAGTATTGAAATCGAACCCGGATCTGAAAATATATTATTAAAGATTAAAACAAACGGCAAAGTTGAAAATTTTTATAGCTTCTATCGTTCACAAAGCCTCAATCTAATTTTATGGAATACAACAATAGCGAATGATTCTTCAATCATTCTTAAAGCAAATGATATTGTTGATAGACTTGAGATTAAAAATGAATTACAGTTTCTTGAATGTCAATTTATCCTTAATGAAAAGGAAACAATAACAGAGGTTTATGAAGGTAAGGAACCTAATGAATTAATAATAAGAATTAGTAAAAGAGAGTTTGGAGATTGGTTTAGCAAAGAGAGTGAACACTTTAAAATTATCTATCGTGATGCACATTCACATCTTGTAAATCATTTACTTTCATCGGCAGAAAATTCCTTAGCTCAACTGCAAAAAATCTTCAAATATCAACCCAAAGAAAAAATTATTATTAATACTTATGATGTAAGTGATTATGGTTTTGGAGCAACAACCACAATTCCGGAAAATTATATAAGAATTGAAATTGAACCTTTAGAACCTGGTTATGAGATGGTTCCATACTCTGAAAGATTTCAATGGTTGATGAGTCATGAACTTGTTCACATTATTGTTAACGATATGGGTTCAAATTTTGAAACATCTTTAAGAAGTGTTACTGGAAAAGTTAATCCGGATAAGAATCAACCACTAACAGCTTTTTATAGTTTGCTTACTAATCATAATCGGTACACTCCCAGATGGTATCAGGAAGCAATTGCTGTTTTTATAGAAACATGGTTCAGCGGAGGCTATGGTAGAATTCTTGGAAATTTTGATGAAATGTATTTCAGATCTCTGGTTTATGATAATCAGAAATTTCCGTTTTCATCCGAAATAGAAAATGTTACTTCTCATACAAGTATATTGCTGGAAAACATACTCTATTTGTACGGTACAAGATTCATAGCACATTTAACAAATAAATATGGTACGCAAAAACTATATGATTGGTTTTCACTTAAGCCAGACGAATTTTATCCCGGATTAGAATCCAAGTTTGAAGAAATTTATGGTATTGATTTTAATGATGAATGGGAAAACTTTATTGCTGATGAAAAGGAATTTCAAAACTCTAATATTTCACTAATTAAAAAGTATCCGCTTACAGATTACAAAAAGCTTTCTGAAAAACCATTTGGGTGGGTTACTCATACTAATTACGATTCAAAAAATAACACACTGTTATTTGGGTATCATCGAAAAGGGGAGTTAGCAGAAATACAGAAATTTAATTTGGATGCTAAAATATCCGAATACATAATTACACTTCCAACTCCAAGTCTTGTTCAGGTAGCTTCAGTTGCTTATGATGAATCTTACAAAAAACTTTTTTATACAACCAACAATAATCAACTTTATAGAGATGTTTGGGAATATGATTTAAATAGCAGCAAAGAAAAATTATTATTTAAGGATTCAAGAATTGGGCAATTAACAATTTCACCAGCTAAACATGAGCTTTGGGGTATACAACATTTAAGCGGAAAAGCAATACTTGTGAGATCAAAATATCCCTATTCAGAATACCAATCACTTACAGTATTTAATGTTGGCGATGAATTTTTTGATTTATCCATTAACAGAGAAGGTAATTTACTTGCATCAGTTTTGCATAGATCCAGCGGACAGCAGTCAATAATTGTTTCAGACATAACCGGTTTGGAAAAGGGAAACGCTTTTCAATTTAAAGTAATCACCTCAAGCGGGTCACCCGAAAATCCATCCTGGTCTTTGGATGGAAAATTCTTATACTGGAATGCCTACACTAATGGTGTTTCTAACATTTACAGATACGATTTACAAACTGAAGAGATCATTCCTTTAACAAATACTCTAAAAGGATTTTTCAAACCAATTGAAGTTTGTGTTGATTCAATTGTTGCGATGGAGTTTAGTACTGATGGATTTACTCCTGTTAAGTTTGCAATCTCTAAAGCAGACAAATTGCCGGCAATAAATTATTTTGGACAAAAATTATTAGATAAATCACCTGAATTATATGACCTGAATTTAAAGCCGGCTAATGAAGTAATTGATAAAAATCTTTTTACAAAAGAAGAATCTTATTCTGCGGTAAGTGATTTTTCAATTAAAACATTTATTCCGATTGTATCCGGATTTCAAACCCGTGTTGTACTTGGTTTATTTACACAATTTAATGATCCGCTTCTTTATCACGATCTTGTTATTGAAGCAGGAATTTCTCCGTTCAAAGAAACGACTGATGATGTAAAATTTCATTTACGGTTGAAGTATAGCTATCATCAAAAATTTAGTTTGAGTATCGAACAAAATGCACCTGACTTTTTTGATTTGTTTAACACAAGAAAAAGAGGAATGCTTGGAGGAAGATATACAGTTGGATACAGCAATTATTTAATCTATGACAATCCCTTAAAAGTTAAACAGAGTACAGAACTTTCTATTTATCGTGGAATAAAATTCATTAATGATAACCTTACAGAAGTAAACCAACCTGATTTTGCTATCCTTAAATCAGAACTAGAAATAAGAGATCTTAGAAAAACTATTGGCAGTATTGATTGGGAGTCCGGAGATCTATTTAAATTTTCTGTTCTCGGTTACGGTTCTAATCCAGATGATCCACAATTTTCCGGACAGTTGATGGGAGAGTGGGATAAATACTTTATCTTTTTAACCGCACATAATGTTCTTCACTTAAAAGCTGCAACGGGTTATCATTTCGTAAATGATAATATACCTGAAACAATGTTTTTCTTTGGTGGATTTGGAAACCGAGAAATTGATAACGAACCTGTTAAACAGTTTGAAAAAATGTTTCGATTTCCGGGTGTACCAATCTATACTATTGCATCTGATATATTTTTAAAAGTTATGATGGAAAACTCTTTTCCACCGATTCGCATACCTAATTTTTCCGTTGGAAGT
Source organism: Ignavibacteriaceae bacterium (assembly GCA_041738675.1). Taxonomy (GTDB): domain Bacteria; phylum Bacteroidota; class Ignavibacteria; order Ignavibacteriales; family Ignavibacteriaceae; genus IGN3. Next base: position 36,576 of record JBGSPH010000024.1, on the reverse strand, counting down.
ATTGATCTTAAAAACATAAATGTATCTGTTTTTTCTCAAGGATTGTACTCTGATTCACCAGATATTGATAAGGCTGTTAATCTGGGGGCACAGTTAAATATTATGTTCGAACATTGGTATAATCTTGAATCCACCGTTTCAGCGGGAATTGCAAAGGCATGGTGGAGAGGCGGGAATGATACTGAATGGTTTATTTCCTGGAAATTACTTAAAGATTAGCAAGTTTATTAAGTATTATTTACATCAATATCTGCTGAATTCGTTTATTTTTACCCTGTAAAACGGTATAATTATTGCGTATTTAATTTGCTTTATTAATTATTTGAGAACAGTTTAAGTTAAATGAAATTTTCGGAATTCAAGAAAAATATTGACAGCGGAATTAAAACCAGCCTGGATGCTGATCTTACTTCAGAGAAAGCCAAAAATCTTGAAGTAATTTTAAACATCCTTAACAGTATAAACCGCTCTCTTATACTTGATGATGTTCTTGAATTAGTTTTAAAGAATTCAATTCGTTTAACAAATTCTGAACGAGGATTTATTGTCTTAAAAAGTCACACAGGTAAACTTGAGTTTAAGCTTGGATTGGATTCAAATGGAAAGGAACTTCCTGAAAGTCTTTTCCAGATTAGTAACTCTGTTGTTGAAGATGTTTTTTATAATGGGCAGTCAAGATTTATTGAAGGTGCTCAGAGTGATGTAACATTAGAATCAAGTAAAAGTATTCTAAGATTAGATCTTCAAACTATTCTTTGTTCTCCTTTAATTACAGATGGTAATAAGATAGGGGTTATCTATGTTGATAGTAAACATCTGCATAAGATAAAAGAAAAAGAGACCACAAGTACTTTTGAAATATTAGCTGGACAGGCAGCCGCGGCAATTCGCAATGCACAATTATATCAAAGCCAACTAGTTGCTAACTCTGCTTTGCAGGAAGCAAACACACAACTAATACAAGCTGAACGTAAAGCATTAAAGGCTGGTATTGATTCTGAGATAGGACAATCTTTGCAGGGTCTTGTGCATTTAGCTTTACTGGAAAACGAGAGTTTGCTGAGAATGTTAGAGAGATTAAAAAAAGAAAATGAAGATTCAGGAATTGGTAAAGAATCACTTTTGTATGATCGGCTAAAATTAAAATCAAAAGTAGCAATCGATAGCATTAGAGGCATTCAAAAGTATGCGCAGGTTCTGATGGAAACCGCAATAATGAATCTAAATAAAGACAGCGGAGATTTAAACAGAACCATACAATCGGTGATAAAATATATTTCACCGATGAAGAAATATCAGTTTGTAACATTTAAAACTGAGTTAAATAATATTCCGCTATGTAATTATGATTCAGAACAAATTCAGCATCTTCTTGTTCATTTATTTACTAACTCGGTAAACGCTCAGAAAGACGTAACAATTTCAATTCAGTCTTTAGCTGATGAAAATACTGTTAGAATTATTGTGGAAGACAACGGTCCGGGAATACCAGAAGATGTTAGAAAAGATTTGTTTGTATCTTATACACCGAAAAAAAACAGTTATGGATTATTTTTGTGCAAAAGTATAATCGATAGGCACAATGGTGAAATAAAATTGCTCGATTCAGAGACAGGAACTAAAATAGAAATTTCATTACCTATTATATAAAAATGGTAACAACTGATTTTTTAAAATACGTTAGCCTTATGTATGACAAAGTCCGCTTTCCGGTTCAGGTAGCTGAGCAAGGCGGCAAGATAGTTTATATTAATGAAGCTTTTACAATTTTGTGGGGTTATCATCTTGATGAACTAGCAGAATATTCAATTTTTAATGACAGCGTTCTTAAAGAAAATAATGCTGTTGATAAAATTATGGAAGTGCTTAACGGCAAAACATATATAGCTATAGATTATTATGAAGATTCGCTGCTTCGTTCCCGTGATTATGCCATCCCAATTTTAAGAACAAACATTTTTATTATTAAAGATGAAGATGAACCTTATATCGTAATGTATCATGAAGATCAAACTGAAATGCTTTTAACTGAAGAAGAAGTTAAAAAAGCGCGCGATGCCAGTTTTGAATCTGAAAGATTAAAAAATACATTCTTAAATGTTTTATCACACGAACTTCGCACTCCATTAAATATTATTTTAGGTTACTCATCCTTAATTAAAGAAAACTTAGCTGATAAAATTGGACCGGAAGATAAAATTTATCTGGATAATCTTCACAGCGGAAGTGAAAGATTATTTAAAAGCATTACACAAATGTTAGAGTTTGCACAGATAGAAGCAGGCAACTATAATTTAAATATTGAAACAACAGATCTTATTAGTATTATTCAAGATTGCTTACCTGAATATCAAAAGCAGGCAAAGGAAAAAACTCTTGAGTTAAGAATAAATTTTTCACATAAAAAGATTTATGTTGATGTAGATGTGCAATGTGTTGAAAATGCTTTTAATAACTTGATAAGCAACGCCGTTAAATTTACTCATCAAGGTTATGTGGAAGTTGATGTTAGTATTCTGCCGGAAAAAGGACTGGCTATTTGTAAAGTTAGAGATACTGGTATCGGAATTTCTACAAAATATCTTGATCATCTTTATCAGCCTTTTAGTCAGGAAGATTTGAATGTTGGAAGAAATTATGAAGGCAACGGACTTGGGCTTGCACTAGCAAAAAGATATATAGAAAAATTAGGCGGATCATTGCTTGTTGATAGCATAAAGGGAGTTGGATCAACATTTACTTTTACTCTTCCATTGAATCAGTCTAAAGGATTTTCAACAGTGAATGATTCTGATGAATTAAAAGGCACTAATAAGATACTTATGATTGATAATTCGGGTGAAACATTTGAACTGGTAAAAGCATTTCTAAGAAACTCGTTCACTCTCTCAAATTACAGTATCAGAGAATTTAAACTCGAGTTTGTTCAAGACAACTCATATAGCCATTTTATTTTTGATGTTGATAAAAATTATTGGCAGCAGGGAATTTTTATTTGTAAGGATATAAAACGACACGATCCTTTTAAGAGACCAATAATTATAATTTCAAGCGAATATATTGAAGAAAAAATTAAAGAGTTCTATCAAGCCGGAGCTACAAAGTTTTTAATCAAACCATTCGGAAAATCAGATCTGACAAAAATGATTAACGAAACTATCAACTCTTAATTTCTGAATTACCTTCTTTCAACTTATATAACCTCCACCAAGGTGTTCGGGGCGATTCGTGATGTTCAAAATGATATCCAAAAAAGTAACATGATAACATAGCCCACAAATGATTTCGTTTTTGAGTTCTCGCTTTGTGCGGCTGCATAGTTTCTGTATGCGGATATTTATGAGGCAAATATGTCCCAAAGAAAAATAGTTGAAATGTTCCGAGAAAAGCAGGAACTACCCAAAAGACAATTATTGTAACTTCATCAAACCATATCTTTAGAATGTTAAAGACCACCGCCATAATTATTAGCTGTGTAATGGTTGTATATCGCCAAAGAAAAGTGCCCCACCAAATAAAAAAGTTTTGTGATTTTGTATAAAAGTCTGGATCAGATTCTTCTCCCGGGTTTTTATGATGCATAAAATGATTTTTAATCAATTTGTTATATGATAATCCCGCAAACAATAAGGTTGAAATTGAACCGATAGTTTTATTAATAAATTTATTTTTGGATACAGTTCCGTGCATAGCATCGTGTGCTGTTATAAATAATCCGGTATATAAATATCCTTGCAATAAAATGTGCAAATAAAAGATAGGATTTGTAAAATCAACATTCACATAAGATAAAGCATAAAATAAATGTGTTGCCCAAATGCTAATTATTAAAATTGCTATAATTATTCCCATATAAATCTCATCGATAAAAAATTAATAATAATATAAAAAACACTAACTGAACAAATAAAAAATGCATCGATATTTTTGACCTAACAGTTAATTTCGAGTAGTTAAATCCTAGCGAAGAGAATAAAGCAATTATAAACCAGGCAAGGTAATTTTGTAACGGAATAATTCCTTCAGCCCAAGTCCAATAATCAAGTTTAATTGCTATTGGTTCGAGTATAAGATCAAAAATAAGAGAAATAAAAGCAGAAATAATTGCAGATAAATAGGAATTGTTAGTTATCAATTTGGAAATTGAAATTGAGCCGAGAATCACAAATACCCAGTTAAATCCTATGATTACTGGTACATCAAATAATTTAACTCCCAAAGTTGAACCGTAATAGTAGGCTCCAAATATCAATCCGGTTTTAACGCCAATAACTTCTAAAATAAAAGTAATAATGTAAGTTATAACAGCCCACACTAAAAATTTATTTGTAGAAGTTTTGTATGAATAAAATAAAACAACCAGTCCTGTAATAAGTAAAGTTGCCGGAGTTAATGAAAGCATAAGATTTCGTAAAGGATAATAAAGATGCCCAATGATTCCCACAAAGAAAATAATATAAAGGAAAACAATTTCTTTATTTGATATTATAATTTTCTTTGTTTCCATACTAACTTCTTTGTTTTAAACTTAATTACAGAAACTATCCCTATCCAAAACATAAATAGCATTTGAACTGGATGAAGTAAAACATTAATAAATAAGTTTTGATTACTAATAGTAGAAATGGATATTCTCGTTATCAAAATTAATGCGATCAAGATAAATGAATAAACCGGAGGCATTAAAAATAAAAACGGCAATAAAAAAGCAATAAATAGAAACGATATAATAATCAAGAATAAAAATGGACATAACAAGAATCCGGCAAAAAAATTTTTTGTAAATCCATTGTAAGCTTGATTAAATGATTCATACATTCTGCAAAAAACCAAATTGCCGCCTAACATAGTTTTAACTTTTAATTTTTTCTGCTTTACTAATCTTGCGAGCTCCATATCTTCAACAACTTTGCTCTTTACTTTTTCGTGTCCGCCTATTTTGAAATAATCGAGTTTTTTCCAAAGCATAAACTGTCCGTTTGCTGCAACGAAGGACTTGCTTGAAGTGCTATGAACAAAACTTAATGGTAGAAAAGTTAAAAGCAGCCAATTCATAAGAGGGACAATTAAATGCTCACCAAAAGATTTAATGATTTGTGTCGGAAAAATTGAAAGTAATGCTGTATTTGATTTTTCTAATTCAAAAACAGCAGATGAAATAACTTCTGATGTAAGTTCAACATCAGCATCTAAAAAAAGTAAATACTCACCATTAGCTTGATCTGCGAGTTGATGACAAGCCCAATTTTTGCCAAGCCAATCTGGTGGAAGTGTTTTGCCTTTTAAAACTTTTACATTGCTCGTACTAAAAGATGAAGCCAGCGTATAGGTATTATCTGTGGAATTATCATCAAGCACAATAATTTCTTTCTTTTCATAATCTTGATCCAAAATACCTTTAATACATTTTTCGATATTAATTTCTTCGTTTCTTGCTGGAATTAAAACTGAGACAAGTTTTTGTTCACTTGAATGATGTGAGCCTTTCTTTAAAACAGGAGCAGTTAAGAGATTATAAATTGAGATAACACTAAAGACGCTCAACGATATTAGTAATACTATAAACATTGATTATAAGATACTCTTAAAGTTTGATATGGAGTATTCAGAATTAATCAGATCAAGATTATTAATAAACTCGTCCTTATATTTTTTTGGATTTTCAGCGACATCTTTTGAGTTTAATAAATTCCCAAATCGCGCATATACAATTGGTAATCTTTCGTTAGTGTAATGAATTTTAAAAGCAATGGGTAAAATCCGAAAATCAACTGTACTTTTTTTTGCTATAAAATCAATTCCATCTCTAACCCCAACTGGTCTTTGTTCGTAGGCTTGTATTTCTCCTTGCGGATAAATTGTAATAATATTATTTGATTTTAAAAGTAAATCCATTGTATACTTTAGTGAGGGAATCATCTTGCGATGATCATTTAAATCAATTGAATAACATCCAAGTTTCTTAAAGAACCAATACCTTTTTAACTGCTCCTCAAGCATAAGTATAAAAAGTTTTTTGTTTAAGACTTTTTTATTTAACCAGTAAATAAAAAAACCATCCCACCAGGAAAAATGATTTGGTGTAACTATTAAACTTTTAGATTTATCAACTTCAGGCAGAGTATTAATTATTCTAAAATCATAAAAAGCTTTTTTTAACAATCCTTTTAGGTAAATATCAAAAACAAATGCAGCCCATTTTTTATGATCAGCTTGAATCATTGTTGATATTCTTTCTGTATAATATCAGAAACTATTTTACCTGACAAAATTACAAGTGGAATTCCACCTCCCGGATGAGCAGAACCGCCGCAGAAGTAAAGATTACTTATTGTTTTAGATTTGTTAGATTGCCTCATAAACGCTGCAAACTTATCATTTGAAGAAATACCGTAAATGCTGCCAAGATAACTGCCCGTTCGATTTTGAATATCAACTGGAGACATAATTTTTTCAAACTCTATTAAAGTTTCAATATCGGTGTTAAAAGAATTATTTATCTTTTTGACAACATTCTTTCTTGCAGACTTAACTTCGCTAACCCAATTCTGATCTTGAATATGAGGGGCATTAACCATTACAAACCAATTTTCTTTTCCCGCTGGTGCATCGTCTTTTTTTAGCTTTGATGAAATATAAATATAAACCGTGGGGTCATTGTGAATCGTTTTGTTTTCAAATAAATCATCAAACTCTTTTTTATAATCTTTGGAAAAAAGGATGTTATGTGTTTCAAGTTCCGGAAATTCTTTTTCTATACCCCAATAAAAAACCAATCCAGAAAATGATGGAAGTTTCTTAGCATATCTTTTTGATTCATGGCTGTTAAAATTCGTTATCAGATTTTTGAAAGTATAATTCACATCAACATTAGAAATTATCTTATCGTATTTCTTAATCTTACAATTAATCTTAATTGCCCTGGCTTCATTATTCTCAAGAATAATTTCATCAACTTTTTGATTTAAGAAAATGTTAACACCTTTTTTCTCAGCTAATTTCCAAAGTGCTGTTGTTATGCCGTAAATCCCATTTTCTGGAATAAAACTTCCCTGGTTGTACTCAACGTGCGAAATAATATTTAATGTTGCGGGAGCCAAATATGGATTTGAACCGCTGTATGTTCCGTAACGATTAAACAGTTGAACAAGTCGTGGGTCTTTAAAGAAACTTTCATTTGCCTCATTCATTGTTCTGAATGAATCGATCTTTCTAATGTTCAATAAAGTCTTTAACGCTTTGGAATTTAAATAAGTAGAAACACTTGAAGGATCTTTTGTAAGGAATAAATCGCCGGTTAATTCATAAATAGTTTTGCAGTAATTAAGATATTTATTTAATGACTCGGAGTTATCAGAAGTTTTTTCTTCAATTTCTTTTCCAAACTTATCCAGATCAGAATAAGCATTAATAATTGATCTATCTGGATAAAAGTATTTACAAATCAGATCTAGTCTGTTTACTTGCAAGTAATCTTTAATATCCTCACCGCATTCCCACAACAAATCTTTAATAACCTGCGGCATTGTTAATAAAGATGGACCGGTATCAAATCGATAACCATTCTCTTTTATTTCACCAGCTTTGCCGCCGGGAGTACTGTTCTGTTCGTACAGATCAATTTCAAAACCTCTGTTAGCAAGTCTTATTGCTGCGGATAGTCCACCAAGTCCTGCACCAACAACACAGATATTCTTTTTCACTTTTTCTTTTCCTTAGCTAACTCATAAAAAAGAATCCACAAAGAAATCATAGAAAATGAATAAAGAAAATCTTCATAAGGAATAGTAATAAATCTTTTACCGCTGAATGCTGCATCGTTATAAGTAACAACTGGAATTGAAGTAAGAAAATAATTAACGATAAGAAAAGGCAAAAAGCTAATTAGCATAGTTATCCAAAAATTTCTGGAAGCAAGTAATGATTCATTAAACAAAACTGCACCGATAAAAAAAGCTGCTGCAAATATAGAAACAGTAAAGGTGTAATTCTGATCGTAGAAAACAATGCCGAGAATTATTAATAGTGTAGCCGGAATTATAGATAGTTTTTTGTTAAAACTTAATTTTCTTTCCTTAACATAAAACGAAACTGTTTCGAAAATAAAAATACAGGCATAGGGAACAGTTATAAAAAACAGAATCTCTTCAAGCGGTAACCCTAAAATGTAAAAGCCAATCAAGTGATCGGGGTTAAAAGCCCAATCGCCGCGCTCGGTAGCAATTACATCCCAAATAATATATGCAGTACTTATAAATGCGAGTGACTGTAATACATAGGGAACTTTCTTATAGAATTTTAAATTCTTATCAAATGATAAAATCAGAGGAAAGAAAATTATTAATATGTTTATCAGTAAATATGTACTCATATAAAACAAAAGCCGGTAATGATACCGGCAACTTAATTAAAATATAATTTTATTTCAGGTTAACTTAAAAACTTTTATTTCAAGTAAGCCTCTTATTAATAAAGCCAGCTTCGTTGTATTGGAAACTCTCACTCGCTGTTTCATCAATTCTTTTACTTTTAGTTTTTTAATTTTCTTAAATAATCCCTGGTAATAAAGATATGCTGAGTAAACTCCGAGCTTAACTCCTACTGGCAATTTCTTAATTCCTTCTAAAGCATTTTTAAATTCGAGCTCGATTTCTTTTTCTAAATCCTGTTTGTGCATGTCATCAATCTTAATAGCGTGATTGACTCCAGGCAGATAAATTCTTTCTCTTTCTTCCATATCACTTTTTATGTCTCGCAAAAAGTTTACTTTTTGAAAAGCAGAACCCAAACTTCTAGCTGGTGCAACAAGATCGTTAAATAATTTATTATCATTTCCAGCAAAAATTTGTAAGCACATTAATCCAACAACTTCTGCTGAACCATAAATATATTCGTTGTATTGCTGAGGTTCGTAGTAAGAATTTGTCAAATCCATTTCCATGCTATTTAAGAATGCATCTATGTAATGATAATCTATTTTATATTCTTTAACTGTATGGATGAAAGCCTGTAAAATCGGATTTGTTGATATGCCTGTCTTTAATGCTTCTTCAGTTTCTTTACGAAAATTTTCCATCAATAGTTTTTGATCGAAATCGCTAAAGGTATCAACAATTTCATCAGCGATTCTTACAAAGCCGTAAATACCGTAAATGGCATCCCGGTATTGTGGTGCAAATGCAGCAATGCCAAGGCTGAAGGAAGTGCTGTAATTTTTAGTTACCACTTTACTAATCTCATACGAAGTCTTATTATAAAGATCCATAATCACTCCTTATTCTATCTGTTACAAGTTTTGAACTTATGATAACCATTGGTAATCCTGTGCCCGGCGTTGTTGATGCGCCAACGTAGTATAAATTTGGAAATTCCTCGTCTTTATTTTTTGGTCTGAATGCACCTACCTGATTGATGCCATGTGCTAACCCTAAACCGGAACCTTTATAAAGGTTAAACATATTTTCCCATTCTACCGGAGAATAAATTTGCTTTACTAAAGTGTTCGATTCAATATCAAATCCAGTTCGTTCTGATAAATCTTTTATGATGTTATTAGCGATCTCATCTTTATCATCCCAATCTTTTTTAAATCTTCTATCGGGAACAGGGCAAAGAATAAAAACATTTTCACATCCTTCTGGTGCACATTCGGGAGTTGTTTTGGATGAAACGTTAACATAGTAATAAGGCTTTTGTGGAATTATTGAAGAAGTAAAAATCTTATCTGCATAACCTCTAAAGTTGCTTCCAAGAAAATAGTTATGATGCTGAAGAGAATCGATTTTACCTTTTAATCCAAGATAAATTGTGAATGGTGCAAGAGTCCAATCCATACTATCTAATTTTGCTTCGGTGAATTTTTTTCTTCCAAGAATTTGTCCTCTGAACGAAGCAGCATCAGAATTGGAAATAAAAATATCCGCACTCCAGGTTTTGCCACTTCTATCTATCAAAGAATTTAGTTTTCCGTTAGAATTTGCAACACCAACAATTTCTGTATTAAAAACAAACTTAACTCCACGGGATTCTAAAATTTTCATTAACTCTTCAACAATCTTGTACATCCCGCCTTTTACTTTCCAGTAACCATCGTGTTTCATTTCTGTGTAGTTAAGCAGGGAATAAATTGCCGGAGTATGAAATGGAGTTGATCCCAAAAAGAATGCAACCAAAGAAAAGATTACTCTAACTTGTTCTGATTCAAAATTCTTTTCAACCTCACTCCACATATTTCTAAATAAGTAGGGAAGATGTTTCTTTGGAACGCGTGTTAACTTTAGAATATAATCAACAACATTTTTATAATTTGATTTTACAACTTTGTCTTCAGTATCGTGGAAGAATTCCCCCGCTCTTGATAAATACTTTTCAACCTTTGCAGCAAGATTTGGTTCAATATCTTTAAATTCTTCTTCAAGATTGTTAAGTGATTTAAATATACGATAAGGTTTATTCTCGCCTTCAAAGTAAACCTGGTAAAGCGGATCAAGTTCTTCGAGTTGAATTGGATTTTTAAGTCCGTTGCTTTTAAATAATTCTTCAAGCTCCCAGCTCATACTCATAAAAGATGGACCAACATCAAACGTAAATCCATCCAGCTTAAGCTGGTTTAGTCTTCCTCCAGATTTGGAGTGCTTTTCAATTACAGTTACATCATATCCATCAGTGGAAAGTCTTAAAGCGGTAGATAATCCGCCAAGCCCACTGCCGATAATTATTGCTGATTTTGATTTCTTGTTTGTCATATAGAACCTAAACGGATTTGGATTATATTTAGTTCCACAATTGTGTACAATATTAAATTTAATTGTGGTGTTTCGCCCTGCAGAGGATATTTTTATACACTAATTTTAAACTTATTTCATTTGATTAGCAAACTAAACAATGGATTCAATGAACGGAGCAGGGATAATACTTCTTAACAGCAACAATCAAGTTTTATTATTATTGCGTGATGATAAAGTTGATATTCCATTCCCGAATATGTGGGATATTCCTGGCGGAAAAATCGAGATTGGAGAAACACCAGAAAACGCGATTAGGCGTGAAATGACGGAAGAATTAGGGATAGATAATTTGGGAGAAATAAACCTGTTCAAAATTTTTACAACAGAAAATCTTACTGATTTCGTCTTTTGGAAAAGGATGGATTTAAACCCATCAGAAATTGACTTAAAGGAGGGACAGCGAATCGAATATTTCAGTTTGGATAGAATAAGAAAAACTAAATTAGCCTTTAATTACAATGAAGTTTTAGAAAGCTTTTATTCCGAAATTGTAAAAGCGTATTAAAGTAAAAGAACATTAAAAAAACCATAGGATAATTTATGAGAACTATATGTTGGATAATTTTAATAACATTTTTTGGTCTTCAAACTTTTGCTCAGCAAGTTAATATGTCAGGAATCTGGACAGGTAAACTCGCTTTGCCAAATTCTTTGGAGCTCACAATAGTATTTAATTTATCAAAAGATGATTCGGGAAAATACACATCTACTTTAGATAGTCCTGATCAGGGTGCGATAGGAATTCCAACAGAAAGCACAACAATTACCCGAGATTCTATTCTAATAAAAATTCCAATGGTACAAGGTTTTTACACTGGAAAGATTTTTTATGATGAAATGAAAATCGAAGGCAAATGGTCTCAAGGTGGAATGAGTATAGATCTACTTGTATATAGAGTAGAAAAACTAGAAGGAAGAAATCGACCACAGGAACCGAAAGAACCATTCCCATATAACTCTGAAGAAGTTTTGTTTGAAAATGAAATTGATGATGTTGTGCTTGCCGGGACATTAACTTATCCAAAAGAAGGAAATAATTTTCCTGCAGTTGTTATGATTTCTGGTTCTGGCGGGCAGGATAGGAATGAAGAACTTCTTGGGCATAAACCATTTTTAGTAATTTCAGATTATCTTACAAAAAATGGAATTGCAGTTTTAAGATTTGATGACAGAGGAATTGCTCAATCAACTGGTGATCACTCAAAAGCAACAAGTGAAGATTTTGCAAGAGACGTTTTAGCCGCGGTTGAATTTCTAAAAGATCGAAAAGAAATTGATAAATCTAAAATTGGTTTGATCGGACATAGCGAAGGCGGAATGATAGCTCCATTGGCTGCAGTGCAAAGCAATGATATTGCATTTATAATTTTGATGGCAGGACTTGGAATTCCGGGTGATTCAGTTATTTATCTTCAAGGTGAATTAATCCAAAGGGCAGAAGGAATAAGTGAAGAAGAAATTCAGAAATCTATAAAATCACAAAGAGAAATATTCTCAATTGTAAAAAACAGTAATGATGATAAAAAACTGGAAGCTGATTTAAAAGAAAAATTTTATGCTGAATATTCAACAATGACAGAAGAAGAAAAAAGTAAATTGGGCGATCCCGAAGTTTATTTAAATATGCAGATCAATACTATTGCGAGCCCCTGGTTCAAATACTTTTTACGATTTGATCCTGCTGGAGTATTGGAAAAAGTTAAATGTCCATTGCTTGCCATAAATGGGGAAAAAGATTTACAAGTTCCGCCGAAAGAAAATTTGTCGGCAATTGAATCAGCATTAAAAAAAGGTGGTAACAATAACTTTGAAGTTAAAATGCTGCCTGGTTTGAATCACTTATTCCAGACATCAGCAACAGGAAAAATTTCCGAATATGGGCAAATTGAAGAAACTATTTCTCCAGTTGCATTACAAACAATGATGGATTGGATAAATAAAGCAACTAAATGATCATTGCGTCATTCCCGCGAAAGCGGGAATCTATTTCATTTAAAACTAAAGACAGATTTCCTTTTTTAAAGGGAATTCCATTCTATTTATAATAAATTAAAATTGGTTACTACATGAGTTTAGCAGAAATAAGAAAAGCAATATCGAAACAAAAAAATCCAGCACAAGCAATTATTCTTCAGAGATTCTTCAAAACTGGAAAAGGCGAATACGGCCAGGGTGATATTTTTTATGGTATTAAAGTGCCTGAACAGCGAATCATAGCCAAACAATTTAAGGATTTGTCTTTAGATAGTTTGAAAACATTAATTCTTTCCAAAGTACATGAAGAAAGATTAATCGCTGCATTCATTCTTGTAGATCAATTCAAAAGTGGAGATGAAAAAAAGAAAAAAATCATTTTCAATTTTTATCTAAAGAATAGAAAGGGCATTAATAACTGGGATTTAGTTGATCTCTCTGCTCCGAAAATTATTGGTGCATATTTGATTGATAAAGAAAAGGATCGGCTTTATAAGTTCGCACATTCAAAAGATCTCTGGGAAAAAAGAATTTCAATCATTTCAACTCAAGCTTTTATACGTGAACATTTTTTTGAGGATTCTTTAATAATTTCTGAAATATTGCTGCACGATAAACACGATCTGATTCACAAAGCTGTTGGTTGGATGTTGAGAGAAATTGGAAATCGTGATTTGGAAACAGAAGAAGAGTTTTTGAAGAAGCACTACAAAATAATGCCGAGAACTATGCTTCGTTATGCAATTGAAAAATTTCCTGAACAAAAACGTATGGCTTATTTAAGAGGGAAGATATGAAAAGAATAAATATCTCATCCGGAGCAAAGTGGGAAAACATAGTTGGTTACTCACGTGCAGTGCGAATTGGAAACATTGTGGAAGTTTCAGGAACAGCACCAGTTGATGGAGATAAAATTTTTGGAGCTGGTAACGCTTATGCACAGACAAAATTTTGTTTGCAGAAAATAGAAAAAGCATTGATTGAGGCTGGCGCCTCATTAAAAGATGTTGTTAGAACGAGAATGTTTGTAACTGATATTTCACTCTGGGAAGAATATGGCAAAGCTCATGGTGAGTTCTTCAAAGAAATAAAACCTGTTACCACGATGGTTGAAGTTAAAGCATTAATTGATCCTGAAATGTTGGTTGAAATCGAAGCAACAGCAATAATATCAGATAAGTAAAAACCTTTAATAATTCCTAAAATAAATTGTAACTTTCAACCCATTTATTAATTGAAAAGAACAAAGCCCTCATGTATAAAAGTTTTTTGATTGCAGCACTAATCTTCACCATAAATGTGAATGCACAAGTATCGGTTAGTGTTGATTCACTATTTTTCCCTCAAATGTTTACCGGAAGTACAGATAGTTTTTCTGTTTATATCAAAAATCTAAGCAATCAACAATCTGAAGCAAAAATTAATAACATTAAAACTGTTTACAGTACATCGGATACATTGATATCAATTTCTCCAAATGACAGCAACATTGTTTGGATAAAATATCATCCCAGTCAAAATGTAATTGATAAGGACTTAATCTTTATTACAAGTGATGACAGTTTAGTCGGATCAATAATTGAACTAAGTGGATCAGGTAAATTTGGCGATAGCTATGATGTAACTACATTTAACAAATATGATAGTGAACTTAAAACTGCATTAACGGCTTTAGTTATTAATCACTCTTCTCTCGGATATAATTTGGCACGCGATAAAATGTTTATGGAGTTTGATAACCAACGAGTTAATGGACAAGGAGCGACACAAAATACACTTGAATGTGTTTACACAGGAAGACTTGCGGTTGGTTATACCAGCCGTACCGTTGCTCAAAGCCCACCATACAATTTTAATACAGAACACACCTGGCCTCAATCAAATTTTGGCGAAGCAGAGCCGATGAAATCGGATCTTTATCATTTATTTCCTACAGATATTACTGCAAACGGTATCAGAGCAAATTATCCATTTGGTAAAGCCATTTCAAATGTTACGTGGCAATTAGGCGGAAGCAAACTTGGGTTAAATAATCTTGGTCAACAGGTTTTTGAACCTCGTGATGTTCACAAAGGGGATGTTAGCCGATCAATGTTTTATTTTATTACTCGCTATCCTGTTAACTATGGTAGTTTTTTTACGCAGACTCAGGAAATTGTTTTTAGAGAATGGAATAAACTTGATACAGTTGGAGTAGTAGAATCAAATCGTAATAACGCAATAGCATTATTACAGTTAAAACGAAATCCGTACATAGATCATCCGGAGTTTGTGGATAGGATTTACAGTTTTGCTACCAACAATGTTCGCCCAATTTTTGCTGAGTTGAATTTACTTCCGCTTAAGGTTGAGTTTGATTCAACTTTAGTAAGTACTTCCTCATTCAACCAGATTTATATCGCGAATAGTGGGAGTGCACAATTGAATATTGATTCAATCACTATTTCTGATCAAAGATTTACAAGTAATAATAATTATACTTCAATAGAATCATATTCATTCAATAAAATCCAGATTGAGTTTAATCCTGACAGCATTAAAAATTTTAGTGCAACACTAACTGTTTATTCGGATGGCGGGATTAAAAATATTTTGTTAACCGGAATTGGAAAAGACAATTCAGTAAATGTTGGAGATGATGTTTCTCTTCCAATAGCATTTACTTTAGAGCAAAACTATCCAAATCCATTTAATCCAAGTACAAAGATTAGATATACCATTCCAACTATTACTTCAGGTTCGTCTTCCCGAGCGGAGTCGAGGGGGGAAGGATCTCTAGTGCAACTTAAAATTTATGATGTGTTAGGAAATGAAGTTGCAACCTTTGTTAATGAATATAAAACTGCTGGTAATTATGAAGTTAACTTTAATGCGTCAAATCTTTCTTCAGGAATTTATTTTTACCAGTTAAGATCTGGCAATTATTTAGAAACAAAGAAGATGACGCTGCTAAAATAATTTGCATTTAACATATTGCTTCTTAGGAATGCTCTCATAAAATTTGAGAGCATTTAATTTATATTTGTTAACACTTCACAAACCGCAATCGATAGTTCTTGACTATTAATATTTTCTGCATTACGTTTCTACCAGAAAAGCAGAATTAATCCGATCATTGAGAGAAGATTTGATTTCAGACTTTTCAATCCTGCAGAATACAGTATCAAACCTTTTCCCAAAATAATTTTAAGATAATATAATTCTCAGCACAGACTAAAGTCCGTGCTACGAAAATTATATTTAAAACAAATCTAATTAACCATTTAAAATTTTTAGGAGGGCAGGGAAATGGCAGATATTAAAGTAGAACTTGCAACTGGCTACAAGAGCACAGGTTACGCAATGCCAAATTCGGTAGAGCTATCAGCAGGTGATTATATTAAGTTCATTGCATCTGATGCATCCTTTAAAGTACTTTTTTTTAATGCAAAAGATTGCCTAGTGAATGCGGTTAAAGATATTGAAGATCAGGATGTTATTCTCGGCACTTCCAAATTAATTGGTCCATTCAAATCAATCCCCCCTGACGAATGTAAATATATTGTAGAAAGAATAGATCTCGATGTGATTACAGGTAAAGCCCCTGCAAAAATGACGGTGAAAGCAATAATTACAAGAAACGGATGAAAACCTAATTCTTAAATGTTATGAAAAAACTGGGTTTAACATTAATAGTGCTCTTGAGTGTTATAGGCTTTCCCCAACCCAACTTTCAATTTCAGCGTATCAATTCTGAGTTGGGACTTTCTGCAAACACAGTCACTCGCATTACTCAGGATAGTAAGGGCTTTCTCTGGATTGGCACTCTTGAAGGGCTTAACAGATACGATGGTTATAATTTTAAAATATTTAAACATAATCCTGATGACTCAACAAGCATAGGTGCCAATTCAATTTATTCTGTCTATGAAGATAAATCCGGAACTCTGTGGATAGGAACTTACGACGGAGGACTGAACAAATTTGATAGCGACAATGAAATTTTTATCCGATACGTTAATGATAATAAAAATCAAAACTCAATAAGCAACAATAAAGTTTATTCTATTAGCGAAGACGGTAAAGGATTTCTTTGGGTTGGCACTGCAAACGGTTTAAACAAGTTTGATAAGAAACGCGGAAAATTTACTCGTTACTTTCAAAACCCTTCAGATCAAAACTCATTAAGTTCAAGCATCATCTCTTCATTAATTTATGATGATAAGAATAATGTTCTGTGGGTAGGTACAAAAAGCGGCGGACTTACCAAATTTGATTTATCACAAAACAAATTTTACCGTTATCAACCTGAAGAAAATAATCAATATAGTATTAGTGAAAATTTTGTTAATTGTCTATTTAAAGATGCTTCAGGTGTTTTGTGGTTAGGAACTTTTGGAGGCGGTTTAAATAAGTTTGATGAGAAGGAGAACAATTTTATAACTTATAAAAAAAGTGGTGGGCACCAATATATTCCCACAGATTTTGTACTTTCAATTGGTGAAGATAATTCGGGTAACATACTATTGGGTACATACGAAGATGGTTTAATTATTTTAGATCCCAAATCAAATAAATTTTTTGTTTACGATCATAATGCTGCGGATCCTGAAAGTATTGGTGATAATTTAATTCAGGATATTTATAAAGATAAAAGGGGATTAATCTGGCTTGCTACATGGACAAGCGGTGTAAATAAACTAATTACCAATAAAAAGTTTAAGCACTTTAAGAATAATCCTTCAAACAAAAACAGCCTGAGCGGAAATGGTGTTACAGCTATCTGTGAGGATCATAATGGTATTGTATGGATAGGAACTGAATTAAATGGATTAAACAGATTTGATATGAAGAGCGGCAATTTCACTAACTACCTTCACGATCCAAATAATAAATACAGTATAGCCTCAGATGGTGTTTCTGATCTTAAGGAAGATAAAGACGGTAATTTGTGGATCGTTACAGATGGATCTGGTTTCTGTAGGTTTGATAGAAAAAGTAATCGATTTATTCGTTATCAAAATGATCCCAACGATAAAAGTAGTTTACCAATAGATCAGGTTTCAGTTTTGCTTGAAGATAAGTATGGTGATTTATTAGTTGGAACTTTTGGTGCGGGATTGCTCAGGTTCGATAAGAAAAAAAATACATTCGCAAAAATTAATTATAACCCCGATTAACCTGATAATATAACTGCTGCAGGTATTTATTGTCTTGCTGAAGATCTAAACGGTACACTTTGGATTGGTACATATAGCAACGGCTTATTTGTTTATGATAGAAAATCAGGTAAATCAAAGTGGTACTACAATATTCCCGGTAATCCAAAAAGTTTAAGTGATAACATTGTATCTTCAATTTTACTTAGTAAAGATGGTTCTGTCTGGATTGGAACATCAAATGGATTGAATAAATTTGATTTTTCATCCGGCAACTTTAAAAGAATAACCGAATCTGATGGATTACCCAATAATACAATTTATGGGATACTTGAAGGCGATCGCGGAGATCTATGGATAAGTACTAACAAAGGTTTATCAAGATACAATACAACAACAGGCACTTTTAGAAATTATAACAAAGCAGATGGTCTGCAGGATGATGAGTTCAATCAGTGGGCATGCTTTAAAGGTAAAAGCGGTAACTTATACTTTGGCGGTATAAATGGATTCAACGTTTTTAATCCAGATAGCCTATCCGACTCTGATTATAGAACACCAATTTATTTAACAAACTTTTTATTATTTAATAAAAATGTTGCGGTAGGATTTGATAAAAAATTAAATCGCACCGTATTAACTAAATCAATAGATGATATTGATAAACTCGATTTGTCTTATGATGATAATGTGATTTCCTTTGAATTTGTCGCCATCGATTATTTGTCACCCAGACAAATAACTTATGCTTACAAAATGGAAGGTTTTGAAGACCAATGGATTTACACAAATTCAGAAAGACGATTTGCCACTTTTACAAATCTTAATCCCGGTGAATACACTTTTGTTGTTAAAAATACTAATTCTGACGGTATATGGAATGAGCCAGGAAGACGCCTTCAAATTACAATTCGTCCTCCCTGGTGGCAAACCGGATGGGCGTTTAGCGCTTATGGAATAATATTAATCTTTATACTTTATTTCATTAGAAGCTATGATCTGAAAAGACAGCGCCTAAAACATCAACTGGAACTTGAGCATGAACACGCCCAAAAACTTGAAGAATTAGATAGAATAAAATCCAGATTTTTCACAAATATTTCTCACGAATTTAGAACACCTCTAACTCTAATTCTAGGTCCGGCTGAACAAATTTTGACAAATCACGTTGATGATGTAGCTAAAAAAAATGCAGGCTTGATCAAGAAGAACGCCAACAATTTGCTGACTCTTATCAATCAGTTATTAGATCTTGCGAGATTAGATTCAGGCAGACTTGAATTAAAAGCTACTAAACAAAATATTATTCCATTTCTTAAAGGAATGGTAATGTCGTTTGAATCGCTAGCAATTATGAATTCGATAAAACTTAATCTTAAAGTTACTGAAGACAAATTGATGGTTTACTTTGATCGAGAGAAGATGGAAACTGTAATTAAAAATCTTCTTTCAAATGCCTTTAAATTTACTCCTAAAGAAAAAGAAATCTCTGTATCACTTGAAGAAATAAATGAAAGCAGTATAGAAATAAAAGTTAGTGATACGGGAATCGGCATATCCGAGGAACAACTACCAAAAATATTTGATCGATTCTATCAGGTTAATAGTGCAAATATCCGTAAACATGGTGGAACTGGAATCGGTCTGTCATTAGTAAAAGAGCTTGTTGAACTGCATCATGGTTCAATTTCTGTTGATAGTATAAAGGGAGAATGGACTGAATTTAAAATAATACTTCAGCTTGGTAATGAACATCTATCACCTCAGGAAATTGTTGAAATTGATAATCAACTTCCATTTGAAAAATTAAATATTGATAATTCTGAGTTAATACATTCTACGAATCTTGGTTCTAATATTGAAAATCTGCTAACAAACAAAAACATTGTTCTTATTGTTGAGGACAATAAAGATGTGAGAGAGTTTATTAAAGATTCTCTTGGCAATGATTATCATTTTCAAGAAGCTGAAAATGGGAAGGAAGGAATTATAAAAGCTGAAGAATTTATTCCGGATTTAATTATAAGTGATGTGATGATGCCCAAAATGGATGGAAATGAAATGACCCGAAGATTAAAAACAGATCAAAAGACAAGTCATATTCCAATTATTTTATTGACTGCAAAATCCGGACAGGAAAATAGGATTGAAGGATTGGAAACCGGTGCAGATGATTACCTTACAAAACCATTTGATGCTAAAGAACTTCATATCAGAATAAACAACCTGATAAACCTGCGAAAAAAACTACAAGAAATTTATAGTGCTGATAAATTAGCGGCTCTTCCACAAGGAAAAAATAAATTAAAAGGAATCGATGCTCAATTTATGGATCGTATTCTTAAAGTTATTGAGGAACACATTTCTGAAGAAGAATTTACGATCGAGAACTTTGGTAATGAAGTTGGAATGAGCCGCTCTCAAATGTTTAGAAAAATAAAAGCTCTAACAGGTAAATCGTGCAGCGTTTATTTAAGATCAATAAGACTGGCAAAAGCCAAAGCGATGATTCAAAATCATGAAGCAACTATTTCAGAAATTGCATATTCCGTTGGTTTTGGAAGCCCATCATATTTTGCACATTGTTTTAAAGAAGAATATGGCTTTGCCCCTAGTGAAATTGTGAAGTAAAAATTTCCATTGCAAAAAAATCTATCCACTAAACTCATTTTTTCTCCAAAATTTAACTTCAATTAAAACTTGCAACATAGTTACTACTCTTTGAAACATACCTGATAGGTAGCCGCCCTCCAAATTTTGTTTATTTGCACAAATCCTTTTGAGCAACAATAACTATCAATTATCAAAAAGGAGCGTGCTATGAAAAACTTAATTTTTATTTTCGTGTTAATATTTGCAGCATTTTTTAACTCTTGTCAGGAAAATTCTATTACAGATCCTATCGCAACTGAAAACTCTGAAGAAAATATTGGTTATAAAATAAATCCAGGAAACAATACAATAATACTGGATACCTGGCTTTTAGATCCTAGTCAAGGTCCTGGTCCATGTTCGTCTTTATGGTTAGTTGGTAAAATTGATTTTGCTGTTAGCAGCAATATTGGAAATCAAATAAGTGCCAATAGCGATTATAATACAGTTGTAAAAATGACAATTAATGCTGAACTAAAGCCGCCATCTGTCCCTGTCGAGAGACCCGCCAGTTATAATGCGCCGCGCTACTCTGTTTATGAAAAAACAGTAGACTATATAATGCTTGATCCGTATGGTCAAAGAGAATATAGACTTGTAAAGAGTTATGAAATAACTGGATGCAGAGACAGAATATGTCTTGAATGTACTTTTGCTGTTACAACAACTCGTGTTATACTCAAGGATTTAAAACTTCGCTGTGTAGGACAGATGATCGATCCGATTCTTATTAACGATTAACTAAAAAGTTCTTGTTAGTTAACAGTGAAAAAAATATTTTTTTTGAAGTTAAGACCTAACTCAAACAAAAAGATTGGTTAAGGAATAAAGATTTTGGGGCGATTATCTAAAAGATAAAAAAGATATAAAACTCATTGGTAATAAAGCCAATGAAAAATAAATAATCATTAAATCATTTAGGAGGTTCTATGAAAGCTTTATTTGGCAAACTCGTTTTAATTGTGGCGATACTTGTTCTATCATCAAGTGTCAGCGCTCAGTGGAGACTCGTTCAAACTCAGACAAAGGTTGATTTCAATTCGGCAGTTCAGCTCACGGATGCAAAAGCATTTGTTGTCGGTGATAATGGGACGATGCTTGCAACAAATAACAGGGGTTCCACGTGGTATAATTTCGATGTAGATGCTCATTCAAATTTGAATTCAATAAAATTTATTGATGACTATACTGGATTTATAGTTGGTGACAATGGTTTGATCTTAAAAACAGATTGCCGCTGGAAAGCTTGGGATGTTATTTCGGTTGCTCACAACTATTATAACAAAGATGTATCATTTTCAAATGAACTGAATGGTATAGTTGTAGGATATAAATATTTAGTTACACCGGAAGCACCTTTATCATATGCTTCAATATTGGTTACTCACGACGGTGGTTTAACCTGGAGCGACAAATCACCAAGTCTTACAGGCAAATTTAATTCAATTGTCACATTCGATAAAGATAATGCAATTGCTGTAGGCAGTGCCGGGTTAGTTGCATTTACAAATGATCGAGGGGAAAATTGGTATTTCAGAAGAATCACCACTTCTAATTTAAACTCGGTAAGAGTTTGTCCTAAAAACGATATGAAGGTTATAGTTGGAGATAATGGCAAGCTATTTATTAGTAAAGATGAAGACAGATACCGATGGGTAGATTACTCACTTAGTAGATTTTATGATATTACCAGTATTTGCCAGAAAGCTGATAATACTTTTGTAATGGCGGGCGTAAAAAAATCCACACTTACTGATAACATTATAAACCGTTCAGTTATTCTTGAATCAATGGAATTAAACGGTACTTGGAAAGAAGTATTTTCTACTATTGTTGGTCCATTAAATGCTGTAAATTTTTGTGGAAGTAATTCAGCAATAGCTGTTGGAGACAGAGGTACAATCGCAGTATATCATAAAGATTTTATTCAGGATCCTATTGTTGTAATTGATTCACCAGCAAAGATCAATATACAAAACTATCCAAACCCATTTAATCCAGCCACATTAATAAGTTTTCAACTTCCAGAACAAACCAACGTAGAACTAAAAATTTATGATGTTTTGGGAAATGAAGTGACAACTCTTGTTAATGAAAATAAACCCGCCGGAAGTTATGAAGTAGAATGGAACGCTTCGAATCTGCCAAGCGGAGTTTACATTTATCAATTAGTTGCAGGCACTAATACTCAAATGAAAAAGATGCTGTTGCTCAAATAAAGCACGCACCTCCAACCCTTTTCTCCCCTCTGTTTTGGGAGGGGAGGAAGGGAACTTATAGAGTTAATCCAAACTTCAAACCTAATTTCTTAAAAAAATTGGGTTTGTTTGTAATATCAATTCAACAATACACCGAAAAAAAAATACTAAATCCTTCAAATATTCCAAATACATTTTAATTTTGTATTAAAAGTATATGCAAGTAAATTTGTCGCAATATTAATAGATATTTAAGTTTAAGGAGTTTGTGTTAATGGCTAAAAAAGAAACTGGAACTATTTTTTTTACTGACAAAGAAGATCCGGGCAGTTTTTCACTTTCAAATCAATTTGCAGAACATCTAGAGTTTACTTTAGTTAAGGATAAAAATACGGCTACAGGTGCGGATGCTTACACAGCACTTTCGCTTGCTGTAAGAGACAGAATGGTTAGAAGCTGGTTAAGAACTCAAAAAACTTATCATGATAAAGATGCAAAACGTGTTTATTATCTTTCGTTAGAATATCTGATGGGTAGAATTCTTGGTAATGCTCTAATCAATTTAGATTATTACAATGAGTGTCGTGAAATCCTAGATCGTGATGGATACGATCTTGAAGAAATAATGGAAACAGAAAATGATATGGGTTTGGGAAACGGCGGTTTGGGCAGACTTGCTGCTTGTTATCTTGATTCAATGGCAACGCTTCAACTTCCCGCATTTGGTTATGGAATTCGGTATGAGTATGGAATATTTGAACAGGATATTGAACATGGTTATCAGGTTGAACGTGCTGATAATTGGCTGCGCGATGGAAACCCATGGGATCTGCTTAGACGATCGCTCACATACAAAGTACAATTTTATGGTAAAACAGATTCATACGACAAAGGCAACGGTGAGCTTGGGTTTAAATGGGTTGATACAGAAAATGTGTATGCTTTAGCGTATGATGTTCCAGTCCCAGGCTATAAAAATCAAACGGTAAATAATTTAAGATTATGGCAAGCAAAAGCCGCTATAGATTTTGAGTTCTCGGATTTTAATAAGGGTAACTATGTAGAATCAGTAGCTAATAAAAACGATTCCGAGACTATCTCCAAAGTCCTTTATCCAAATGATACTTATGTTGAAGGAAAATTTTTAAGACTTAAGCAGCAGTATTTTTTCGTTTCGGCAACATTGCAGGATATTATAAGAAAATACAAGATAGCACATAAAACATTCGACAAATTTTCTGAGAAGACTTGCATACAATTAAATGACACTCATCCTGTTATTGCTATACCGGAATTG
Organism: Ignavibacteriaceae bacterium; assembly: GCA_041738675.1. GTDB lineage: Bacteria > Bacteroidota > Ignavibacteria > Ignavibacteriales > Ignavibacteriaceae > IGN3. The sequence continues at coordinate 12,530 of JBGSPH010000024.1, read as the reverse complement.
ATGAGGATACTTATTGATGATGAAAACCATAGCTGGGATGAAGCATGGAATATTACTTCAAAAACTTTTGCTTATACAAATCACACTGTAGTTCCCGAAGCACTTGAAGAGTGGTCTGAAAAAATTCTTAGTGAACTCCTCCCAAGACATCTGCAAATTATCTATGAAATTAACAGAAGATTTTTGGAAGAAGTAAAAGAAAAATATTCCAAAGATCAAAATGTGTTAGACAAACTTTCGATCATTTCTGCAGGTAAAGACAAGCGTATTAGAATGGCTAATCTGGCAATAGTTGGAAGCTTTGCTGTTAATGGTGTTGCCGCGTTGCATACGAGTATTTTAAAGAAAAGAATTTTTCCTGACTTCAACAAAATTTATCCTAAAAAATTTATAAATGTTACAAATGGAATTACGCCAAGAAGATGGCTTGTAACTGCTAATCCGCTTTTAACACAATTGATATCAGAAAAAATAGGGCAGGAGTGGATAAAAGAACTTGGTCAGATAAAAAAAATAGAAAAGTTTATAAAGGATAAAGACTTTATTGATAACTGGCAGAGAGTAAAATTATATAACAAAAAAGTGCTTGTTGATTACATCGAGAAAGAACACAACATCAAAGTAAATCCTGATTCAATGTTTGATGTACATATAAAAAGATTTCACGAGTATAAGCGGCAATTGCTAAATGTTTTTCATATCATAACACTCTATAACAGAATCAAAAAAAATCCTAAGATTAAAATGGTACCGCGTACAATTATTTTTGGCGGTAAAGCTGCACCAGCATATCATGCTGCAAAAATGGTTATCAAATTAATTAATTCTGTTGCCGATGTTGTGAATAATGATCCTGATGTTGGTGATAAACTAAAAGTAGTGTTTCTTAAAAACTATTCAGTAACTCTTGCAGAAAAAATCATTCCTGCATCCGATTTATCGGAGCAGACATCAACAGCAGGATTAGAAGCCTCCGGTACCGGTAATATGAAGTTTGCATTAAACGGCGCTCTTACAATCGGCACGATGGATGGTGCAAATGTTGAGATTAGAGAAGAAGTTGGTGATGATAACATTTTTATTTTCGGTTTACTTGCCGATGAAGTGGTAAAACTAAAATCTAATGGTTATAACCCAAAAGAGTACTACGAAAAGAATGCCGAGCTAAAGCATGTTGTTGATATGATTGCTACAAACTTCTTTAACCCCAAGGAGTTTGGAATATTTGATGATATGATTCGCGGATTGATGAATGTGGATTATTACTGTTTGTTTGCAGATTATCAATCTTATATCGATGCTCAAGATAAAGTTGCTGAGTTGTACAAGAATAAAGAGGAGTGGACAAAAAAATCTATTTATAATGTTGCGCGAGTGTCCAAGTTTTCAAGTGATAGATCGGTAAAAGAATATGCAGATAAAATCTGGAAAGTTAAAGCGGTAAAAGTTAATCATAAATAAAATATTGGAGTTTAATGGATTACGAATTAAATCCCCGTACACGAATAGGACACGTTCATTTAACTGTTGCGAATCTTGATAAAGCATTGGCATTTTACAGGGATTTGCTTGGATTTCAAGTAACAGCAAGGTTTGGAAAGAATGCAGTTTTTCTTTCATCAGGAAATTATCATCATCACATTGGCTTGAATACTTGGGCTGGTGAAAATGCTACTCCTGCCCCCGAAGGACATACCGGACTTTATCATTTTGCAATTCTTTTTCCATCAAGAGAAGATCTTGCAAAAGCATTTAAGAGAGTGTGGGAATCAAATTATCCTATAGAAGGTGCATCTGATCACGGAGTTTCAGAATCAATATACATAAAAGACCCTGATGGAAACGGGCTTGAATTGTATTGTGATAAATTAGTTGAACAATGGCCAAAAGATGAAGATGGAAATCTTGTTATGGTTACAAAACCTTTAGATGTTCCCGATTTGTTAAGCGAATTAGACAGGATGTAATTTTATGCTTGAGTATTTAAGAAATATATTTTCTAATGATCAAACTTCAACTATTCAAGGTGAAGTTAATTCATATTCAAATCAAAGAAATAAAAAAGTCGAGATTGCATCTTGTGCTCTTTTTATTGAAATAGCAAAAGCGGATGGCGAGTTTACTGAAGATGAAAGAAAGTTTATCATATCTGAAATGAAATCCACTTTTTATCTGGATGATGATTATGTTAATGATCTTATGACGCTTGCTGAAGAAAGAATAAAAGAAAGCGTAAGTTTATATGAGTTTACAGGAGTAATAAACACCACGTTTTCTCACGATGAAAAAATTGAATTGATTGAAAGTCTCTGGAAGTTGATTTACAAAGATGAAAAACTAAATCAATATGAAGATCATCTTATAAAACGAATTGCCGCAACAATAAACATTGAGCATAAACAGATTATTGATGCTAAGCTCTGGGTAAAACAGCAGATGGGTTTAAAATAAAAAGCTGCCCGCAAATAAAATTAAAGAAAGCATCCGCGCATCTGAACACTTAACTTTAATATGTTGGGGCAGCATATCATTATTTTTATTGTCACCCTGTTAGCCGCGGCGAATCGTCTCAGGGTTTTTGTGAAATTTATTGAAGATGCTGAAACAAGTTCAGCATGACATTAATTTTTATTTTTTAAGCTCTCTATCGATTGCAGCAGTTAATTCTTTGCTCGTTGGTTCTACTTTACTGGGATATCTTTCAACAACATTCCCATCTTTATCAACTAAGAATTTCTCAAAATTCCATTTAATATCTGATTTACCTGTTACTTCGTTATCAGTTAATATTGAGTAAAGCGGAGATTTATCTTTCCCATTTACATCAACCTTGTCAAATAATTTAAAACTTACATCAAACTTTGATGAACAGAAGTTTTTAATTTCCTCATTCGTTCCCGGTTCCTGTGAACCAAACTGATTACAAGGAAAAGCTAAAATTTCAAATCCTTTATCCTTATACTCTTTGTAAATCTGTTCTAAACCGGAATATTGTTTTGTGTAACCGCAATAACTTGCAACATTCACAATCAATAAAACTTTGCCTTTATAATCTGCAAGATTAATCGATTTACCATCAATATCTTTAACGATTATTTGTTTGATATTATTATCCATTGTATTTCCTTTATTTTTATTTTCAGCATCCGTTTTGGATAGAAAAAGTAATAATGTTATTGATAAAACGTATGTGATATGAGTTAAGATTTTTTTCATTTTATTCTTCCTTTTACTTGAAAACTTAAGTTCGGTTTAAAAAGTTCAAAATAAATAAATAATTATTTGTTACGAACTAAATCCATTACAAGACAAGAAGTGAGGGGAGATTGACCAAGGCTTTTTCTCTTTGAGTAAAGATGATATCCTAGAAACTGTCCAAGAAAAAATGCTCCGACCAAAATTGGATAAGTGTATAATTCAAATCCAATGTTCGACCAGATACGTGCAGCAATAATAAATGGAACGGGAATGTGTATCGCCAAAAACCATTGCAATCTGAATTTTTCTACGTTTGCCCGCCAATAACCAAACGGCAGATTAAGTAAAAAAATAAAAATTGTAACAAGAAATAAATTCATTAATGGATTAGATTTTTTTGATTGACGAACTTAAGGAAAACTTAGGGTGCAGGCAATTCCATTTGTGTGATTGGTAGCGCAGGACTCCATCCTGCGATTGGGATTTAGTATAAATAAAAAAAGCTTAATAAAAGAGAATTTAATTTATGTATATATGGACGCAGGTCGGGAGACCTGCGCCACAAAAGAAATCTTATCCCATCAAAACATTTATTGATGCTGTGTTAACAATATCATCAACACTGCAACCACGACTTAAATCAAAAAAAGGTTTTTTCAATCCCTGAACCATTGGACCAACAGCTTCAGCTCCGCCCCAGCGTTGAGCAATTTTGTAACCAATATTTCCAGCATTCAAATCGGGAAAAGCTAAAACATTTGCTTTTCCTGCAACTTTACTTTCAGGTGCTTTTTTCTTTCCGATTGATTCCATAAGTGCTGTATCAAACTGTAGTTCACCATCAACATTAAGATCAGGTCTTTTTGTTTTTACAATTTTGGTTGCTGCAATAACTTTATCCGAAAGCTCGTGTGTTGCACTGCCTTTTGTGGAAAAAGATAACATCGCAATAAGTGGTTCTTCACTAGTTAATTTTTTATGATTATCTGCTGTTGAGATTGCAATATCTGCAAGTTGTTCAGCATCAGGGTTTGGAACAACTGCACAATCAGCAAAACTAAAAGCTTTATCTTTAAATAACATTAAAAAGAAGCTTGAAACGATTGAAATTCCCTGAGGCATTCCAACTATTTGTATTCCTGCTTTCATTACATCAGCAGTTGAAGCAAATGAGCCGGCTACACTTCCATCAACCAATCCTTCACGCAGCATCATAGCAGCAAAGAAAAGATCGCGTTTCATTACTTCGCTTGCCTCCTCGGGAGTCATTCCTTTTTTCTTTCTTAACTCGTAGTAAATGTTTGCAAACTCTTCAAACTTTGGATGAGTTAAGTGATCAATAACTTCAACTCCTGTTAAATCAACACCAAGCCTTTTTGCATCTTCATTTACTTTTGTAGGATTGCCAAGTGTAATTACTTTACAAATATTTTCTTTGGTTAAGATTTCAGCTGCTTTAAGAACTCGGTCATCGTGAGATTCAGGTAGGATGATAGTTTTGTTTTTAGATTTTGCCTTAGCTTTTATTTGATCTAATAATTCGTAACCCATAATTTCTCCGGAATAAATTGTGAATAATAACAACCAAAATTACAAAAATATCTCTATATCTTTTTCTGAGCACTTCAGTCAGGTAAAGGTTATATTTGCAGAGTTAATTTTAATGTACTTTAAAAATCATCCTAAATTCTTTGTTTTTTAAGAATTATCAGGATAAATTCACAACCTTATTTTTAAAATGATTGCTGAAAATCTTGCCATTTTAAGGCATAAAATAGAAGAAACTTGTAAAAGATCAGGAAGAAATCCTGATGAGGTAAAACTTATTGCGGTTTCTAAATATTTTGGTGTGGATACAATCATTGAAACAAAAAATTGCGGGTTAATTGATTTTGGTGAAAATCGTGCTCAGGAACTTACGTTAAAGTTTGAAAAACTTGGCGATTCCGTTGTCTGGCATATGATCGGCACTCTTCAAAAGAATAAAGTTAAATATGCTGTTAATGCTGCCGAGTTAATTCACTCGGTAGATTCGATTGAACTTGTTGAAGAAATAAATAAGCGAGCAGAAAAAATTAGTAAAGTTCAGAAGATCTTGCTTGAAGTGAAAACTTCCGAAGAAGAAACCAAATCAGGACTTGAAACTGAAAACGAAATTTTAAGTTTAGTTAAAAGATGTTCAGAGCTAAAGAACATCGAACTTAAAGGTTTAATGACAATGGCGCCGTTAACAGAAGATGCCAATATTATTAGGAAAAGTTTTAGAGATTTACGTAATTTGAAAGATCAAATTAACAATAAAGGTTACAATCTTACTGAGCTATCAATGGGAATGACAAGTGATTTTGAAATTGCAATTGAAGAAGGTGCAACGATGATTAGAATCGGAAGTGCAATTTTTGGCGATAGAGATTACTCAAAAGATTGGAGACAAGTATGAAAATATCTCCTATAGAAATTCGTCAGCAGGAATTCACAAAAAAAATGCGTGGATACGATCCTGATGAAGTGCAAAGTTTTTTAGAAACTCTTGCAGGTGAGCTTCAAAAACTTAACGAAGAAAATGAATCCTTAAAAAGCGAAGTTGAATCTTTAACTGAGCAGGTTAATGAGTTTAAAAAGATAGAAAAAAATCTGCAGGATACGCTACTTAGTGCGCAGGAATCTTCCGCAAAATCTATGGAAGCAACTAAGAAGCAAACAAGTTTGATGATAAGAGAAGCGGAACTAAAGGCTTCGCAGATAATTGAAAAAGGTCGCGAAAGCACAAACGATATCCGCAATGCGGTTGTAAACCTTAGAGAAGAAAAGGATTTAATTCTTGCAAAACTTAAAGCAATTGTTAGTTCACAGGCAAATTTACTTGAGCTTAAGGTTGAACGTGCCGGTGATGAAAAGGCAAAAAGCAAGAAGATTGAAGAATCAAATAAAATGGACATTGACTTAGATGATATCCTGAATAAAATTTTATGAGCGAGTTAATAAATAAAATAAGCGAGACTTTAGGAATAATTAGGAAGCATACTTCAGATAATTATCCTGTTGGAATTATTCTTGGAACAGGTTTGGGCGGACTCGTAAAAGAAATCAACATCGAACACCAAATTGATTATGCTGATCTTCCGCATTTTCCGTTATCGACTGTTGAATCGCATCACGGTAAATTAATTTTTGGTACGATTAACGGACAAAAAGTTGTTGCAATGCAAGGCAGATTCCATTACTACGAAGGCTACACGATGCAGCAAATAACTTATCCTGTTCGCGTAATGAAGTTTCTCGGAGTAAAAACTCTTGTTGTATCTAATGCTTGCGGTGGAATGAATCCTGATTACCGCAAGGGCGATTTGATGTTAATGACTGATCATATAAATCTACTTGGTGATAATCCGCTTATCGGAAAAAATGAAGATGAACTTGGACCAAGATTCCCGGATATGAGTGAAGCATATTCATTAGAATTAATCAAACTTGCAGAAGATGTTGTTAAAGAAAATAATATAAAAGTTCATAAAGGTGTTTACGTTGCAGTTCCGGGACCAAATCTTGAGACAAAAGCTGAGTATAAATTCTTGCGTGAAATTGGTGCTGATGTAGTAGGAATGTCAACAATACCCGAAAACATTGTTGCAAATCATATGGGAATGAAAGTTCTTGGAATGAGCATCATTACGGATGAATGTTTTCCTGAAACACTTAAACCTGTAAACGTTGAAGAAATTATTGCAGCAGCAATGAAAGCTGAACCTAAAATGACCTTAATAATGAAAGAAGTAATAAAGAGAATAAAATGAAATTCTCACCAAAGAAAATGTTAGTTAACTATGGTGCGGCAGTTTTGCTTGCTGCATTTTTGTTTATATCAAACTTTTTAAACACAAACTTATTTGATTTCGGTCAGCTTAATTTTGCTGTATGGTTTGTGCTATCAATATTTAGTTTTTCTTGCGGATGGTTTATCAATCGTGTTCTGGGCTGGCAGCACGGAGGAAAAATTGTTTTTGCGATAATTATTGCGGTTACAATTGTTAGTCTGTTCGTAATTATTTTCTTTAACGAATATTTTTCAGCAGCAGAATTACTTACTGAAAATATTATTCTGTACAGTTTAAGAAACATAACTCTCGGGGCAATGGGATTTTTTGGAATGGCTGTTCAGGAAGTACTGGGTTCTGAACGTGAAAGTGTTATTCTAAAAGAAAAAATAAAAGTTTATGAGCAAACAATGCTTGATGCCAAAAGAGAAGCAGAGATAACTCTAAAAGAGGCTAAAGTTAAAGCGCAAAAATTAATTAATGATGCAGAACTTCACGCAAAGAATACGATATTGAAAAAAGAAAGAATTGAGAGCGAACTTAAAGAATTTATTCACACTGAACGAGAATTAATAAAAAAGTACGAAGAATTATAGTCCACTTACACACTACAGTAATTTAAATGTTTAAGCAGAATTTAGAAAAAATAGGTTATCCTCAGTTAGAACAAGAAGTATTAAAGTTCTGGCAGTCCAATAAAATATTTGAAAAAAGTATTTCCACTCGCGATGAAGATAAATCATGGACATTTTACGAAGGTCCGCCCACAGCTAATGGAAAACCCGGCATTCATCATGTTATGGCAAGAACTTTAAAGGATTTAGTTTGCCGTTATAAAACTTTACAAGGTTACAGAGTTAATAGAAAAGCCGGCTGGGATACTCATGGGCTTCCTGTTGAAATTGAAGTTGAAAAAGCCCTCGGTATAAAACACAAAAGTGAGGTGCTTGAATACGGTGTTGAGAAGTACAATCAAAAATGCCGCGAATCTGTTTTTACTTATCTTGATCTTTGGGAGAAGATGACAACCCGAATGGGTTACTGGATCGATCTAAAATCCGCATACATAACTCTTGATAATAATTATATTGAATCTGTTTGGTGGGCGCTTAAAACCTTGTTTGACAAAGGACTTCTTTATAAAGATTATAAAATTGTTCCGCAGGATCCAAAATCTGAAACAGTTTTATCATCACACGAACTTGCATTAGGTTACCGCGAAACAAAAGATCCATCGGTCTATGTTTTATTTAAACTAGTTAATGCTGATGAACATTTTCTTGTTTGGACGACAACTCCCTGGACATTGATTTCAAACGTTGCACTGGCTGTTGGTTCTGATATTGATTACGTAAAAATCAAAACAGAACATGCTACAATGATTCTTGCAAAGGAAAGATTATCCGTAATCGATAAAGAGTATGAAATTCTTGAGGAGATGAAAGGTAAAGATCTTGCGGGAATTGAATACGAACAATTAATGGAATATTGTTCTGTTGACAAAAAAGCCTTTTATGTAGTTGAAGGTGATTTTGTAAGCACTTCTGATGGTTCCGGTATAGTCCACATAGCTCCGGCTTTTGGTGCTGATGATTATGAAGTTTCTAAAAAATATAATTTGCCAATGCTCCAGCCTGTTACTCGTGGTGGATTATTTACAGACGAAGTAACCGATTTTGCAGGTCAGTTTGTTAAAGATGCTGATGCTGGAATTATAGTAAAGCTTAAACATGAAGGCAAACTATACAAGAAAGAAACGATTCTTCACACATATCCATTTTGCTGGAGACATCCGGAAGTTCCGGTAATTTATTATGCACGCGAATCCTGGTTCATTCGCACAACTTCCATTGCAGATAGAATGGTTGAACTTAATAAACAAATCAACTGGCAGCCGCCGGAAGTTGGCAGCGGCCGATTTGGTAACTGGCTTGAAGAAAATAAAGACTGGGCGTTATCACGCGATAGATTTTGGGCAACGCCATTACCGCTTTGGATCAGTGAAGATGGTGATGTTTTTGCCGTTGGCAGTATTGAAGAAGTTAAAAATGGATTTATTGAAGAAAATGGAAAAAGAATTTCATTAAAAGATTTAAAAGAGATCGATCTTCACAAACCATTTGTTGATAAAATACTTTTTGAAAAGAACGGTAAAATCTATAAACGTACTCCGGAAGTAATTGATGTTTGGTTTGATTCAGGTTCTATGCCGTTTGCTCAATATCATTATCCATTTGAGAACAAAGAGGAATTTGAAAAGAATTATTTTCCTGCAGAATATATTTGTGAAGGAATCGATCAGACACGCGGATGGTTTTATACTTTACACGCTATTTCAACAATGTTGTTTGATAATGTTGCATTTAAGAATGTGATTGTTAATGAATTGATATTAGACAAAACCGGAAGGAAAATGTCTAAGTCAGTTGGAAACACTGTTGATCCATTTTCGCTGTTTGATAAATTTGGAGCAGATGCAACTCGTTGGTATTTAGTAACGAATTCTCCACCCTGGCGGCCAACATTATTTGATGAAGAAGGGTTAGTTGAAGTACAGAGAAAATTCTTTGGCACATTGGTTAATACGTATTCTTTCTTCGCTCTCTATGCAAACATAGATGGATTTAATTTTAAAGATGCTTTGATTCCGTATGAAGAAAGACCGGAAATAGATCGCTGGATAATTTCTAAGCTTAATGCACTCGTAGAAGAATACGAACAGTTAATGAATGATTACGACGTAACTAAAGCAGCTCGTGCCGTTTCAAGTTACACAATTGATCAACTTTCAAACTGGTATGTTAGAAGAAGCAGAAGACGTTTTTGGAAATCAGAAATGAATAAAGAAAAACTTTCTGCTTATCAAACCTTATATGTGTGCTTGGAAACGCTATGTAAATTAACATCACCGTTTGCTCCATTTATTTCTGAAGCGATTTATCTTGATCTGAATAATGAAACAAAAAGAGAAAAATTCGAATCAGTTCATCTTGCAGAATTTCCAAAAGCAACTTATCGTGATAAATCTTTAGAAGATAAGATGGAAGTTGCACAGAATGTTGTTTACTTAACTCGAGCAATGCGGGCAAAGAATAATCTAAAAGTTCGCCAGCCATTAAAGAAAATTATGGTGGCACTTGATAAAAGTAAACACGAGGCACTTTCCAAAATGAAAGATGTAATTCTTGAAGAAGTAAATATAAAAGAATTACTTATCTTAACTGATGATTCTGAGATTGTAAATAAATCAGCTAAGGCAAACTTTAAATCAATCGGACCAAAGTTTGGTAAGAAAGTAAAAACAGTTGCTGAAGCAATTAAAAACTTTACCAAAGATGAAATATCTAAAATTGAAAAAGGAAATGATATTGTGCTGAATATCGATGGTGAAGATTTAGCAATTTCTAAAGATGATGTTGAAATTATTAGCACTGAAATTACAGGCTGGGTTGTGGAAGCCGAAGCCGGGATTACAGTAGCAATTGATGCTGAACTTGATGAAGCGCTTATTGAAGAAGGATTGGCGCGCGAATTTGTTAACAGAATTCAGAATATGAGAAAAGATGCCGGATTTGATGTAACTGACAAAATTATTATTAATTTTACCGCCTCAGAAAAATTTGTTAAAGCTATTAAGAATTTTAATCAATATATTTCAACCGAAACTCTTGCGGAAAAATTATCTGAGGAAATTAAAACCGACAGCGGGCTTACTCAGGAATTTAAAATAGGTGAGTTTGATTGTTCAATTAACATCGAAAAGGTAAAATCCTAATTAGAGGAGAATCTATCATGGCAGCAAAAAAAACTGTTAAGAAAAACACAAAAAGCACCAATAAATCAGGAAAAAAAATTGTGAAAAAAGAAATAAAAAAGAAAAAACCCGTTAAAGCAGCAGCACTAAAGAAAAATGTAAAGAAACAAGCACCCAAGAAAAAGGAAGTGAAAAAAGTGACGGCAAAGAAAGTATCAAAAATTAAAGCAACAAAAACTAAAGTTGAACCAAAGAAAACTGCTTCTGTTAAAAAAACAGTAGTTGAAAAAAAACAACTTATAAAACCTAAAGTAAAAAAAGTAATTTATAAGAAAAAAGAAGAAGAATATATTACGCCTGAAATGACCGCTGCAAACCGTGCTGCAGCTATAAAAAAGATAAAAGGTTATAGTAAAAAAGAACTTGATCATTTTAGAGAAATAATTCTTGTTAAACGAGATGAGATTCTTGAACAGCTTCAGAATTTAAGAGAGCAAATACTTGATCCTACAACAGGTGAATATATAAATGAAAATTCTCCATACTCACTTCATATGGCTGAGCAGGGAACCGATGCTATGGAAAGAGAAAAAACTTTTCTTTATGCCCAGCGAGAAAATAAGTTTTTAGGATATCTTGAAGATGCACTGAAAAGAATTGACAATGGCACTTACGGAATTTGTGTTGAGTGTATTGAAGAACCACAGCATCTTTGTCCAACATGTCCTCTTATCCCTAAGGCAAGATTAGAAGCTGTGCCTCACAGTCAATTATGTTTGCCGATGAAACAAAAACAAGAGAAAAAATAGAATTAAAAATGAGTCTTGTTCGTGAGATTATAATAATTGATTGTCATTCCCACGAAAGTGGGAATCTACATGATAGCATTTTATGGACTCCCGTTTTCACGGGAATGACTAATGAGAGGCAAAATCTGAATAAAAACATTAACTTTTCGTGGGAGTATTGAGTAGTTGAAAGCGCTGTATTTATCATTTGCTGTTGTGATTATTGATCAGGTTACGAAGTTAATGGTTAAAGGATTCTCGATTCCATTTCTGAATATTAATTATGAAGGAATGTATCTTGGGCAAATGATTCCCGTCTTTGGTGATTTTTTTAGATTTACATTTGTTGAAAATCCGGGAATGGCATTTGGTTACGATCCAGGCAGTAAATTTAAATTAATCATTTCACTATTTTCGCTTGTGGCAAGTATTGGTTTGATATTTTATCTTTATGTAATTCGCGATAAAAGCTGGAGCCTTAAAATAGCAATTGCTCTAATATTGGGTGGTGCAATTGGGAATTTGATAGACAGAACTTTTTATGGAGTGTTTTTTGATTACTCTCCTTTATTCTACGGTAAAGTTGTTGATTTTTTTGATGTTGATTTTTTTGATTTTACTTTGTTTGGAAGAAGTTACGATCGCTGGCCTGTATTTAATATAGCGGATGCTGCTGTTACTATTGGTGTTTTAGTCCTTTTAGTTTTCTATAAAAAACATCAGGAAGAAGATGAAAAAGTTGAAGCTGTTTTAGATGGCGGAACTTCAACTGCTGCACAAGACATTGCTGTTTCTGATGAATCAACTAAAACTATTCATAATGAAAACAGCCCGGATATAATTAACGAAGATACAATTAATGAGCAGACTGATAAGCGAAAAGAAATTTCTGATTGATGTACCTGAAGGAAAAAGAAAAGAACGCATAGATACATTTCTTACTCATCATATCGAAAATACTACACGATCTAAAGT
>JBGSPH010000050.1:0-188428 GCA_041738675.1 Ignavibacteriaceae bacterium | reverse complement strand
GTTCTGATTAGTTAAGGGAATGTTGGAAATAAAAAAGGCTAAAATCATTTAATTTTAGCCTTTTTTTGTGGAGCTAAGCGGGATCGAACCGCTGACCTCTTGAATGCCATTCAAGCGCTCTCCCAACTGAGCTATAGCCCCGTAATTCTTGCCCAAAAATAATTATGTTTTGTCCAAGAATCAATTATCATAGTGTGTAAAGATAGCTACTGAATTTTGACTTTGATTCTTATACGCCAGGTTATATTATTACAAACAAAAATTAAACTTAATTATGAAATTACTGGCTTTAATTATTATTTCTTTATTGTTTCTGTTGGGTTGTGATGATACCTTAACTACTGAGAATGTTGATAACAAACCAATTCCAGATAGCAATGTTAGTTTTGCAGATCATATTTATCCAGTTTTTCAAGTTAAATGTGCATTCTCAGGATGTCACGCTCAACCCAATCCAGCAGATGGAATAGATCTATCTAACTGGGCTGGTGTAACTGCAGATCCAAATATAGTTTTTCCAGGTGAACCAGATTTGAGCAGACTTGTTTGGTCGATTGAGAATCGAGCAGGTATTTCCGTTATGCCGCCGATTGGATATGCAAGACCTGTTACCCTGGATCAAATACAAGGAATTAGAACCTGGATTGCTGAAGGAGCGTTGGATAATTAATTAAATCCACTTCATTTGTTTGTACCAATCACAAGTTCTTTTTATACCATCCTCTATTGATAATTTTTGTCTATATCCCAAATCTCTCATGGCTTTTGATGTATCGCATGTCCAATACTGTTGAGTGATATCCTTAGCTTTTTCAATATTTAGTGTGGCAGGCTTACTGCTAAACATTGCAAAGAACTGTGCCACGGCAGCTATTGTGTATACTAAAAAGTGCGGTACTTTTATTATGATTGGTTTTTTGTTTAGAACATTTGATGTAATAGAATTGATTTCCTGCCAGGTATAAAATTTTTCAGATCCAATAAAATAGATTTCACCTTTTGCTTTTTCATTCACAGCAGCTAAATAAAACCCTTCTGCTAAATCAACAGCATGAATGAGACTTAATTCTTTTTTATTAAATCCAATAGTTGTTGTTAAGCCTTTGCTGAATGTTTGAAAGTAAATAAAAATCTCAGTATCTCTTTCACCAAAAACCGCCGGAGCCCGGCAAATAGTAATTGGTAATCTATTTTTATGAGATAAAACTAATTTTTCCTCCTCAAGTTTACTTCTGCCATAGGTTGTAATTGGGTTACACTCGGTGTTTTCATTGACAGGACTGCCTTCCGTTGATGGACCCGAAACAGTTTGACTGCTAACTACCAAAAATCTTTTAATGGTGGATGTATTTTCAAGCGCAGCTTCAAGAAGATTCCTTGTTGTTTCTACATTTCCTTTAAAGTAGCCATCTTTAGTTTTGGATTTTACCACTCCAGCAACATGAAAAATATAGTTTACATCCTTACAAGCTTTTCTTAATCCTTCTTTATCAAATAAACCGGAATCAAAAATTTCAACAACATTTTTATCCAACCATTTTAGATTGCTGGATTTTCTAACAAGACACCTAACCTTCATTCCTTTTGATAAAAGATTATCTACAAGATGACTTCCAACGAATCCGTTTGCGCCTGTAACTAGTGCTATTTCTTGAGTTTGCATAATTATGTTTATTTGTTTTTAAGGGTAAATAGCTATAATTTTTGTGCACAATTTAATAAAAAGTCGCATCAGTTTTAATTATACACATCAGTTCAGGAGGATTTTTTGGATATCTTTAAGAAGTGTCAGGAATTTACACGCGCAGACGATATTAAAGCTATGGGTATCTACCCTTACTTCAGACCAATCGAAGCAAATGAAGGACCGGTTGTTCAGATCGAAGGCAAAAAAGTTATAATGGCTGGTTCCAACAATTATCTTGGATTAACTGGACATCCGCACGTAAAAGAAGCCGCAATAAAAGCAGTAGAAAAATATGGAACCGGATGCTCTGGCTCCAGATATTTAACTGGTACATTAGACTTACACATCGAACTTGAAAGCAGATTAGCAAAATTTTTTAATACTGAAGCAGTTTTACTTTTCAGTACGGGTTATCAATCTGCTCAAGGGGTTATACCAACTTTAGTTCAAAGAAATGATTTTGTTATCTCGGATAAAGATAATCATGCCTGCATTGTAGCGGGAACTTTGATGACCAAAGGTGCGATGGGCGGACTGGTTAGATACAAACACAATGATATGGATGATCTTGAAAAAACTATTTCAAAACTTCCTGCTGATTCTGGAAAACTTATAGTATCCGATGGAGTATTCAGCACAGGCGGAGAAATTGTTGGACTGCCTAGAATGATTGAGATTGCTAAAAAGTATGGTGCGCGCGTTATGATTGACGATGCACATTCAGTTGGTGTTATTGGTAAAGGCGGCAGAGGTACAGCAAGCGAATTTAATCTTGAAAAAGATGTGGATCTAACAATGGGTACATTCAGTAAAACATTTGCATCATTGGGTGGATTTGTTGCCGGGACAGAAAGAGTAATTAATTTTATCAAACACTTTTCACCAGCATTAATCTTCAGTGCTTCACCAACTCCTGCATCTGTTGCATCTGCACTTGCTGCCCTTGATATTCTGGAAGCCCAGCCTGAACTTGTAACAAGACTTCTAAGTAACGCCAATTACATGAGAACAAATCTTAAAGCAAGAGGATTTAATGTAATCGATGGAAGGACAGCAATTGTTCCGGTAATTGTTGGTGATGATGCAATTGCTTTTCAAATGTGGAAATTACTTTATGACAATGGTGTTTTTGTAAACGTATTTATTTCTCCAGGTGTTCCTCCCGGAAGACAAATGATGAGAACAAGTTATATGGCAACACATGAAAAAGAACATCTTGATGAGATTCTAAATGTATTTGAAATGGCAGGAAAAAAAGTAGGACTTATTTAGTACTGAATTATTTTATTTAAAAGCATACTCCAATGAGTATGCTTTTTTTATATAGGATTAGTTATGCAAGAAATTAAAATCAAAAAAGTTGAAACTAAATCTGAACTAAGCACATTTATAAAATGCCAGTGGAAATTTTATAAGAACGATCCATATTGGGTTCCGCCACTAATTATGGAAAGAAAAACTTTACTTAGTAAAGAAAAAAATCCTTTCTTTCAAAATGCTGAAGCTGATTATTTTCTAGCGTATAAAAATGATGAAATTGTTGGAAGAATAGCAGCAATCAAAAATGACATTCACTTAAAATATCACAATGATAATTCCGGATTCTTTGGATTCTTTGAATGTATAAATGATCAGGAAGTTGCAAATGCTTTATTTGACACAGCAAAAAAATGGCTTAAGGAAAAAGGACTTACTAGAATGCTTGGTCCTGCTAATCCATCCAGCAATGATGAATGGGGAATGCTGCTTGAAGGTTTTGAAGATTCTCCAAGACTACTGATGACTTACAATCCAAAATACTATTTAGATTTATGCGCAAATTATGGGATGACAAAAGCAAAAGATCTTTTGGCTTACAAACTTGAAAATCATAAAGTAATGGGATCTGAAAAATTAAAAAGAGTGCAACAGTTAGCCAGAGATCGGTACAAACTTAAAATTTCGCAGCTTGATATAAAAAACTTTGCCAAGGAATTAGAAAAGGTTAAAATAGTGTATAACAAAGCTTGGGCACCAAATTGGGGATTCATCCCTCTTAGTGAGGCTCAGATCGACGCTATGGCAAAAGACTTAAAATCCCTTGTTGAACCCTCTCTTGTTTTGTTTGGAGAAATTGATAATAAGTTAGTTGGTTTTGCACTTGTTATGCTTGATTATAATTATGTTTTTAAACAAATGAACGGCAGATTACTGCCTTTTAATTTTTTAAAACTATTTACACAGAAAAAGAAAATTAAATGGGCAAGAATAATAACGCTTGGAATTATTCCTGAACAACAGAAAAAGGGATTAGATGCTGTTTTCTATTGGGAGATAGTTAATCGTGCACATGCAGTTGGAATTGATTTGGGTGAAGCTAGTTGGATTTTAGAGGATAATGATATGATGAATCGTGGAGCCGTTGTTATGGGAGGCACTGCCTATAAAAAATACAGAGTCTGGCAGGCTGATGTATAATTTTTCTTAACCCGTTAATATGTGAGGACTAATTGCAAGTCCTCATCTTGATAACAGATACTCTTTATATGCAGAAGTTAATGATGGAATGAATGTTGTTAAAAAAATCATTGAGAATGATAGAATCATTTCAATTAAATTAAAATAGAATAGAATTTATCTTAACATTTCATCATACTTAGCAGAATGCGGCGGATCTATTTTTTTTAACCTGTTAAATATTGTGTAATCAGGATAATCTTTCAGCAACTCAATAATTTCACCATACTTTGTATCAAAAAACAATTTAATAAGCACGCTGTTTATACCTGTTTTTTTCTGCATATCTTCAAATACTGTTACAATACTTGCAATTTTATCCTGACCATCTTTTTTTCTTACCTGGATTTCATCCACTCCATAATGGTAAACGTAAAATGCTTCTCTAAATGCTCGATAATTATCGTTAAGTAAATCCTGGCACAAACCCCACCTGCTGTAAGAAGCACTGCTCTGTTCCCAGCCTTTTTTATAAGGGCTTCCTAAACTAAGATTTAGCAAATTAAATGCTTTGTTAAAGTATGGTGTTCCACCTAATTCTGCCCAGGTCTCCCAATCAAAACCAATAATAATATTTGCATAAAAATCTAAGAAAGTTGTAATCGGATCAAAGGTTGCCTGGTTAGAATACATAGCTTGATTTTGAACGTATCTGAATGACCAGTTGGGATCACTAATTGTTAACATAGGAGATTGGCGGGTGGACCTAAATACTGGCCTTGTTGAGACCAGAACAACTTGTGCTGCATAATCATCGCCCGCTGCACTGGTAAAAAATATAGTTAATGAACAATCTATTTTTAATCCTTTCCAAGCTTGCCCGGTAAATTGTGTTGTGTTCATATATGATTCAATAACACCGCTAAAATCGACCAGCCTTTCTCTGTTTTCTACAGATAAGCCTTCATAATTTACTGTTACTCTGCAATTTAACTCCTGTGAAAAAGAAAATGTAAGTGGAATTAGAAACAATGTTAAAAAAATACGCATTATAATTTCAGCCTAAAATATTGTTGATTTAATATAGGAATTTAGATATAATCGAACAATCAACTATCAAACATTATGAAACTTCTTCATACAATTATAATAATTTGCCTATTAACTTTTAGTGCATATTCTCAGTACAATCCAGGGGCAAAACAAATCTCTCTTTCCAATTCTGATGTTGCTTTAAGTAATGATGTATTTAGTCTTTTCAATAACCCGGCTGGATTATCCCAAATGAACTGGAGAGAAGTTGGAGTTTACTACTCGCCTGCCCCATTTGGCTTATCGGAATTAGCTAATGGATATGTAGCATATCATGAACCTACTTCGATCGGTTCTTTTGCTGTTGGAGGAATGAGTTATGGATTTGATCTTTACCGTGAATCAAAATTTACTCTGGGATATTCTTATAATTATCTGAATAATTTCTTTGCGGGAGTTACAGTAAATTATCAGACCGTTTCAATTCAAAATTATGGAAATGATGGAGCATTGTTTTTTAATATCGGTGGATTAGCATACATTTCAAATAATTTTAGGCTGGGGTTTTTAATTCAGAATATTAATCGCGCTACGTTTGGTAACGATGATGACCAGATCCCTATGATTTATAATACAGGTGTATCCTACGATGTTGTTGATGTATTAACATTAAACTTTGCTATTGAAAAGGATATTAAATTCAAACCATCTTTTCAATTTGGAATCAACTATGATATTATAGAATATTTATCCTTGCGTTTCGGATTTTCAAATGAGCCTTCAAAGTACAGCACGGGTATCGGTATTAATTATTCTATGTTCAGTTTAGATTATGCAATGTTTACACATAATGATTTGGGACTCACTCATCAGGCTGGAATAATTATAAGTTTTGGAAGGGAACTTGATCGAAGTACAACAATCAGAAAATATTTGGGGCTGGAATAGATTGAAATTATTTCTCGGCTTTTTGATTTTTATTTTGGTTTCGAACACTTCAATCTTTGCCCAGTTGGATAGCACTTCAATAATTACAGAAGAAGTGCTTGATAATGTTTTGATTGAACCTGATGAAGAAACCGATTCGGAAGAACTAGTAGAGATTATAGAAAATCTTATTCGTAACCCGATTGATATTAATGCGGTTGATATTTTTGACTTATCGAAATTACCAAACATGGATTCGCAATCGGCACAAAGGATTATAGAGCACCGCAATAAATTTGGTTATTTCTTTTCCCCCACTGAACTTTTTTCAATTCGTGAACTCGACAAGCAACTCATTGAAAGTATTTTACCATTTATCAAAACATCAAGACCAAAAGATGATATTGAGAATTATGAAACTACTTCTACAGATTCAAAATTATTTTTTAATAAATCTAAATTAAATATTCGAAACAGAGTAAGTAATGATTTACAAAACAGGGATGGCTTTACAAGCGGTAAATATCAAGGATCAAAATTAAAATTGTATAATCGTTTTTTATATAGTTATGATAAGAATTATCAAGCAGGAGTTTTGGTTGAAAAAGATCCGGGGGAATTATCCTACACAGATTTCACATCTTTTCATCTTCAGGTTAAAGATGTTGGATTTGTAAAAAATTTTATTGCAGGTGATTATGTTTTGGAATACGGGCAAGGACTTGCTTTGTGGAGCCCTTTTGGATTTTCAAAAGGAGCAGATGCTGTTTTTCCTGTTAAGAAAAGAGCGAGATATCTTCGTCCTTATACCAGTGCCGCAGAATATCGATATTATAGAGGTGCAGCAGCTCATCTATCCTTTGATGATTTTAGTCTGACAGCTTTTTATTCAAATAATACTTTTGATGCGACAATAGATTCTGTAACCGGGGAAATTACATCGGTTGGCCAAACTGGTTTTCATCGATTTGAAAGTGAGTTGAGTAAAAAAGCTGCATCAAAATCGAAACTAATTGGCGGAGTTTTAGATTATAAACTTCAAAGTAAGATCAATGTTGGCGTAATTTATTACAACGCTTCTTTTAATAATAAGTTTGAGTCTTCTTCTATCTATGATTTAAGTGGAGATAATTTTAATTACTTATCCGCTTATTATGAACTAAACTTTTCAAAAATTAATCTTTTTGGTGAGGCAAGTTTTGATGGCAAATCTATTGCTTCAATAAATGGAATTCAGTTTTCTGCAAATCGAGATTTAATTTTTACAACTGCAGTAAGAAGTTATCCCCGAAATTATATTAATCTTTATGGGTTCGGTTTTAGTGAAAAATCTGGAAGCATTAATAATGAAGTAGGTATTTATTCAGGTCTTAAATGGAAAATTCCGTTTGGTGTTTTAAACCTTTACTACGATATATACAAATTCCCATATCGTACAAATGAAAACTCACTTTCAAGCGAGGGTAATGATTTATTAATTGATTTTGTATCCATCCCTATACCAAAGTTTGAAGTTAGATTGCGTTACAAATATGAAAACAAAGAAGTAACGGAGCTGATTAATTTAAATGACCAAATTGTAAGAAGATTGAAGCAGATTGCAAGGACAGAATTCATTTACAATTTATCCAAATTCTTAAGACTAAAAACCAGAATTGAATACAATCATTTCTTAATTAAAGATTCTGGACAAAAAGAAAATGGTTTTTTAGTCTTTCAAGATGTGAGATATGTTCCATTAAAAAATATTAATGTTTATGGCAGAATAATTTTCTTTCAAACCGATTCTTTTAACTCAGCAGTTTATGAATATGAAAATGATTTGCTTGGGGTAATGCCTAATCTGGCAATGTACGGTAAAGGTATCCGATGGTATTTAATATTTAAATATAAACCATTACAATTCCTTACGCTCTCTACAAAATATTCTGAAACTTATAAACCGAATGTGAGTTCTATTAGTTCAGGTGATAACGAAATATTAGGGAATGTTGATAATAGAATTAGTTTTCAGATTGATATGAGTTTTTAAAAAGGAGTGTTGGAAAAGTGAGGTAATGAAATATTGGAATTCATTATTCAAAAAATAATAATTCCAAGACTCCATCATTCCAAAATTCCGTTCTATTCATATCTCAGTGCTTCAATAGGATCAAGGTTAGAAGCTTTGTAAGCTGGGTATGTTCCAAATACAACACCAACAATTACACAGATTAGAAGTCCTAAAAATACCCAGTTCCAAGGTACAGCAGCTTGTGCATTTATTAATCCGCCGGCAATATTTCCTATACTAACACCGATTATTATTCCGATTAAACCACCTAGCATACAAAGAATTATTGCTTCGAAAAGAAATTGTGTTAATATCCACGTTTTTCTGGCACCGAGTGCTTTTCTAATTCCAATTTCTCTTGTTCTTTCCGTAACCGAAACGAGCATAATATTCATAATACCAACACCAGCAGCGATTAAGGCTATTAGTGAAATTGCCAATGCAATCAATTTGATCGGATCAGTAATTTTATTTATTTCTGTAAGCATTGATTCATTACTGAAAATAAAAAAATCATTTGGCTCACCGGCAGCAACTTTTCTAATTTTTCTCATATGCCCTGTAGCCGATTCTATAACTTCTTCATAATCTTCAGCACTTTGAGACATTACGGTTATGTTGACTGAACGACCATATCTTCCATACATCGATTGCCAAGTTGTAATTGGTACAATAATATAGTTATCTCTGCTCTGCCCAAATAAAGATGATTGTTTTTCAACTATACCAACAACTCTTAAAGGTTTGCCATCAACACGAATAGTTTGACCAATAGGATCAGTATTTGGAAAAAGTTTATCAACTATTGGCTGAAAAATCAAACAAACATCAGAGGAGTAATTAATATCGTCTTCCCTGAGATCTCTTCCCTCTTCAACATTCCAATCATTTGTTCTCATGGCATCAGTGCTAACACCTGCAATTTGAATATTAGGATTGGTTTCTCTGTTGCCAAACTTTGCAATTATACCAAACTGCCATTGCTCAACACCAACATATTTAGCCTGTGGAAGCATTTCCTTTAAACGAATGCCATGCTCAATTGTCAGATCTTTTCTATTACGGTCATCTCTTCTTCTTGGTCCACCGCCAAATACATTATCTTGTTTTTGAATTTGAAAAGTATTTTTACCCAAACTGGATAACCCGGAATTGATACTGTTCTGAAGCATAGTGAGAATGGTCATAATAACAATGATAGAAAATATTCCAACTACAACTCCCAGTATCGTTAGAGCTGTTCTTAATCTGTTACTTTTTAATGATTGCAAAGAAATTGCAAGTATCTGGTTAACTTTCATTTAAATACCTTCGATGTAAAACTCATATTTTTTCGTATAAATTTTCTTAGCTCAGAATTCATTCTGAGCATATGACTTGTAGTCGCAATTTAAATTGCAAAACACTTTAATAGTAACAGACTAAAGTCTGTTCTACGCTATCACATCTGCTTCTACTCATACCTCAAAGCGTCAACAGGATCCATCTTTGCAGCTGTGTACGCTGGAGCTAATCCTGAAACTATTCCTGTTAATAATGAAATTAAAATTGCTAGTATAACTACATCATATTGTATAGCTGTTGGGAAGAACTGATTTAACATTAAGCTTAGAAGAAGTGCAGCTATCAATCCAACCAAACCACCAAGCAAGCAAATCACGGAGGATTCTAAAAGGAACTGAGTCATAATAGTTCTGCGTTTTGCACCAATCGCTTTTCTTAATCCAATTTCCTTAGTACGTTCTTTTACTGAAACAAACATAATATTCATAATGCCTATTGCACCAACAAAAAGTGATAAACCTGTTATAAATAAACCGGCGATTTGTATAACACCAACAAAGGAATCATATTGCTCCTGCAAGCCTTCCTGCTGGTTTATAGAAAAATCATTCGGTTCATCATAGGCGAGTCCGCGTATCTTTCTCATAATCCCTTCTGCTTCAGCTTTAGTTTCTTCAACCATATTTGGATTAGGAGCACGAACATTTAAAGTAACTGTTTGAGAATGCCTCGATATAAAATTCTTAAATATTGTTCCAATAGGTATAAATACCTGGTTATCAGGATTAAATGGTCCAAGAACAACACTTCCCTGCTCTGCAAGCACTCCAACAATTTTGAAGTTTGTTCCACCAATCTTTATTGTTTTATCTAAAGCATCGCCCCTAGGAAAAAGTTTTGCGCTTATTTCACTTCCGATAACAGCAACATTTCTAGACGCGTTGCCTTCAATTTCAGAATAGAATCTGCCTTGTTCAAATGTAAAATTAGTTGTCTTAACATAATCAGCATTAGAACCTGTTAAAAAAACACCCTCTACTTTTTTATCATCATATTTTACTGTTTGCCTGCTATTAGTTACCGGTGCAACTGCAATGGGAAGTTTTGCAAGTTCTTTGAATTTGCGAAAGTCTTCCATTTCTATATTTCTGCGGTTACGCATTTTCCACCATTCGTCGTTCGAAAACCATGACCATTTATCAACATATAAAACATCTGATCCGAGAGCGCTTATACCATTTTTAAATGAGTTGTCAATTCCTTTTATAGCAGTTGACATTAAAACAACTGCAGTTATGCCTATAAAAATTCCCAGCATTGTTAAGGCAGCACGAATTTTATTAGCTCTAATTGCTCGCCAAGCGATTGCAAGTCCTTCGTTTAATTCAAATATCATTGGTGACATAATCAATCCAGTCGTTGTTTATTTTTCCGTATCTCAGAATTTATTCTGAGTATACTGTATCTTGAAACCATTAATAATTATAGTAAATAACTATAACAGACTAAAGTCTGTTTTACATTATTGCTTTTACTTTTGGGACAAATCTTTTTTCAACGTTCTCATCTTTTTCTATCAAACCATCTTTTAATCTAACAATCCTTAGAGCATGTTCAGCAATATACTCTTCATGCGTAACAAGAATGATGGTATTGCCCTTTTCATGTATCTCATGAAACAAGCCCATAATTTCTTCACCGGTTTTAGAATCAAGATTACCAGTTGGTTCATCAGCAAGTATAATTGCAGGATTAGAAACCAAAGCTCTTGCTATCGCAACTCTCTGTCTCTGCCCTCCTGAAAGTTCATTTGGTTTATGGTGCATTCTATCTTCAAGTCCAACATCAACTAAGGCTTGCTTAGCTCGATCTTTCCTTTCGTGGGATGAAACACCTGCATATATCAATGGAAGTTCCACATTATGAACGGCATCTGATCTTGCAAGCAGATTAAATGTTTGAAACACAAATCCAATTTCTTTATTCCTGATCCTCGCTAATTCATTATCAGTCATTTCACTAACGCTAACACCTTTAAAGTCATAGATTCCTGAGGTCGGTGTATCCAAGCATCCCAGCATATTCATTAGTGTAGATTTGCCGGAACCAGATGGACCCATTATTGCCACATATTCGTTTTTATCAATTTTCAAAGAAACATCACGTAAGGCGTGAACCTCCTCCGAACCAACCTGATAAACCTTAGCGATATGATCTATGTTAATTATATTCATTTTTGTTTACCAAGTTTATTTTTTTGTAATGTTACTACGTTTTTCTTCAACTCTTACTTGAAGACCATCATTAAGTTCACGAGAAATTGCTTTATAACTTCCAGATACCACTACTTCACCGCCTTCAAGTCCCTTCGTAACAGCAATATAATTATCATCACTCAATCCGGTTTCAACTTCAACAGATTTTGCTTTTCCATCTTTAATAATGAAGACAATTTCTTTAGGTTTTATATTTTCTTTCTTCTCTGTCTTAACTTGAATTATGCCTTCTTCTTCACCATCTTCCATAGGTTGATCCATTTTGGGCATATCCGATCTGGTAGTTACACTTTGAATCGGCACACTTAATACATTTCCGATTGTTTCTGTTTCGATATCCGCTGTGCAAGACATACCAGGTCTTAAAGTATTTTCCGGGTCGATTAATTTTATTTTCACTTCAAAGTTTACAACTTCTTGCTGAGTACCTAACCCGGTAGTATTTGCGCTGTTACCAATTTCGGAAACAATGCCAGCAAATTCCTTATCCTTAAAAGCATCAACTTTAATTGTAGCAGTATCACCGACAGAAACTAAAACAACATCATTCTCATCCACTTCAACTACAGCTTCAATATTTCGCAAATCGGATATTGTCATAATATCTGAACCCATACTGAATCCTGCACCAAAAACTCTTTCACCAAGTTCTACGTTAAGTTTAGTAACTACACCATCCATTGGGGATCGAATTGCAGTTTTGGAAATTTGATCCATAATTTCTTTTAATGAAGCTTCACTCTGTGCAACATTTGCCTCTGCTGCTTGATAAGCAGCTTTTGTGGACAGGTAATTTGATCTGGATGTCTCTAATTCCGAATCACTGGACAAACCTTTACTATAAAGTTCTTTGATCCTATTATAATCAAGTTCAACTTTGGTCAGTTCTGCTTCTCTCATCTTTAAATTTGCTTTGGCAGATTGAAGATTTGCTTCCAATCGTTCATTTTGTGCAACGTATTGATCGCCTTTTATCCTTATAAGCAAGTCGCCTTTTTTTACAGGATCACCTTCCTTCACTGGCAATTGAATTATTTCACCGGTTACTTCAGGATTAATAACCACTTTAAATTCCGGATTAATTTTACCGGTTGCAGCCACCGTTTGCGTTATAGTTCTCTTCTCAACTTTTTCAGTTTGAACAGAAACTATTTCTTCTTTATTACCGCCGACAAAAGCTACAACTAAAAGTATTATAAGAAGTAAACCAATGCCGCCAAAGATGAATAATTTCTTTTTCGATTTTTTCGTTTTTCCATTTGCCATTTGAAAGATTCTCCTATGATTAAAATTTATTCGTATTGAGTATAATCTAAAACACCAAGATTATACTTAAGTTCTTCACTTAAACGAATGTAATAAAACTGTGCGTTAATGTAATTTGTTGTTGCATTTTGATATGCTGTACTGGCAATTAATACATCTAATAGTTTACCAGCACCAAGATTATATTTTTCTTGTTCGATCTTTAGATTTTCTTCGGCAGCTTTTACATTCTTTTCAGTAACCAGCAATGCCTTTTTAGCTGCTTCAAGATCAAGAAATGTTTTCTGCAGATTTTGTTTGATTAATCTTTCAGTATCACTTACTTGCAACTCGTAGTTCATCGCATCAACCTCTGCAATCTGAATAGCATTTTGAGTTGCGAAACCAGAGAAAATTGGAATACTTAATGTTAATCCAGCAGAAAAATTATGTGAATTAAAAATATCACCAATCGCATTGGCAAATGAACCATACCCTGCATTACCTGATAATCTTGGCAAGTGACCGGAGTTTGCCATTGTTACGTTATCATTAAATGAATCAAGTGTTAGTTTTTGTGCAAGATAGTCTTTTCTATTCGCAAGGGCCTGATTTACTAAATCATTTAGCTTAGTAAAGTCAGTATTTATATCCGTGTCCAAAATAGTTAACTCTTTTTGTGTTAGTGATTCCGAATAAGTAAATTTTTCTAAAACATCCAACCCTAAATAGTAAAGAAGATTACTCTTAGCATTTTCTAGCGTATTGCTTGCCCTTATAACTTCAAGTTCAGCATTACCTAATTGAACCTGTTGTTGATAAACGTCAGCTTTTGTTAAAGATCCAAGTCTGTTTCTCTCTTCAATTGTCTCAAGATTTTTTTGCTGCTGTTTAACATCCTCTTCTCTTACTTTAAGAAGTTGATCCGATTCTACTACCGAGTAGTATAAGTTTATAGTTTGAAAGACCACTTCTTGTTTCTTTCCTTCAATCGATAATTTTATTGCTTCAAGAGAATTTTTACTTCTTGATAAATTGGCATAGTTTGATAATCCATCAAACAAAACGATATTTGAACTGGCACCAACACCATATGAACGTGACTCACTATTACTTGCCGGAAACTCAACATTAACACCATTTACATTTGAAGTTCTTCCAGCCTCTTCAACACGATTCCAATCCCAGCTTCCATAAGCGTTCAAGTCAGGTAAAAATTTTCCATATGCTGCATCCACACCGGATTCACCTTTTGCAAGCTCATTTTCCTGCGAGATTAAATTCGTATTTTTTTGTAAAGCAATTTTTATAGCTTGATCAAGTGTTAATTGATTTTGTGCTAATAAAGAATTTGTTGATATTAAAAGTAAAATAGATACTAAGAATAATTTCATTTGAAACTCCGAATGTTGGATTGAAAATTCATGCTTTCTGTAAAAATACAACAATTATTATATTCTATCTTTGATTTTGACCACTCAAAAATAGTTTAATTAAAAGCTAAATGATCACTTTATGTACGAATGGCAAAATAATTACACTTGCGGTATTTGAAGACTTTAACAATTCAAATCTAATTAAGGTTCAGATTTTGGAAATTCTATTATTCTATGTTGTTTCTCAGAAACTAAATGTTTTATATTCAGGAAGTAAAATTTACTTAAAGAGGCAGCTATGAAAAATCAAGTGTTAAATACTTCAAACAAAATTCTGATTTTGGGATTATTTCTATCCATCTTCATTTGTAATCTCAGTTATAGTCAGCAATTAAAAAAATTATATGAAGTGCCAGGCGGGGGTTCCGGGTCCTCAAGTACAACTGTAGAATCCAATGACGATTATACTCTATATATTGTTGGTGGTTTGATTGTAACAGGAATTGTTGTTTATGCTTTGTTGCGTGATAAAAAAGAAAAATCAACAAAAGATACAACGTCTGCTATACTTAGTGATGATTTTTTAGCACAAAATCTTTCCTACATCGAAAGAGTTGCGAATATGCAATCACAAATTCCCATCAACATTTCAATTGGAATACAGAGGGATAAAGCACTTAAAGACGAACGCAGATATTATGTTGGACTGAATTATAATTTTTAATGGCACTAATTAGTTTTCTAAAAATTGATCTTTAATTTCCAATAAATACTTGTAAGCCTCTTCATAGTTGTTTCCAATTTTGCCATCAAGAATTGCCTCTTCGATTGCTGTTTTAATATCACCAACTTTTCTGGATGGTTTAAGATTACATACTTGCATAATCTCTTCTCCTCTAACCGGAGATTGAAAAGCTCGAAGCTGATCTCTCTCTTTTACATCCCGTACCTTTTGCATAACACGTTCATAGTTGCCAAGATATTTTTCAACCTTAACCGGATTTTTACTCGTTATATCAGCAC
This sequence comes from Ignavibacteriaceae bacterium, assembly GCA_041738675.1. Taxonomy (GTDB): domain Bacteria; phylum Bacteroidota; class Ignavibacteria; order Ignavibacteriales; family Ignavibacteriaceae; genus IGN3. Next base: position 173,089 of record JBGSPH010000050.1, on the reverse strand, counting down.
GGCACAAAATAATTAAATCCTCAAGATCTTCTCCAGCGTTCACAACAAATCTTCTTATTGCAGAATCGGTTACATCTTCCTTTGCTAATGCGATAGGTCTTAAATGTAAGCGAACAAGTTTTTGAATATATTCAAGTTTGTGAAACGGCAATTTCATTCGGTGAAATATTTTCTTCATCATTCTTGCACCAAGATCTTCGTGCCCATGAAAAGTCCAGCCAATTCCTTCAACAAATTTCTTAGTTGGCGGTTTAGCTATATCATGCACAAGAGCGGCAAATCTTAACCAGACATCATCGGTTTGCTTACAGATATTATCTACAACCTGCAGAGTATGTAAAAAAACATCCTTGTGATGATAATCCTTCCGTTGATCTACACCAGCCATAATTGATATTTCCGGAAAAACAATTTCTAAAACATTAGAATCAAAAAGAAGCTGCAAACCAATTGATGGTTTTGGTGAGACAAGTATCTTAAGAAATTCGTCAGTTATTCTTTCCTGAGATACAATTGCGAGTCTTTGTTTCATTTCCTTTGCAGCAATCATTATGCTTTCATCGACATTAAAATTTAGCTGCGAGGCAAAACGAAATGCCCGCATAATTCTTAACGGATCATCATCAAATGTTTTAGATGGATCAAGTGGAGTTCTTATCAACTTATTTTTTATATCTGTTAAGCCATCATATTTATCTATGAGGTTGCCAAATTCATTTTTATTTAGAGATATTGCTAACGTATTAACAGTAAAATCGCGTCGTGTTATATCTTCTTCGAAAGTTCCATTTTCAACGATTGGTTTTCGTGTATTACGGTCATAAGATTCTTTTCTTGCACCAACAAATTCAAAATTCATATTTTCGTACTCAAAATGTGCGGTGCCAAAATTTTTGAAGTAAGAAACGTTCATAATGCCAAGTTCTTCAGCAACACTTTTGGCAAAATCTGTTCCGCTTCCAATTACGAGTATATCCAGATCGTTTCGTTCACGATCTAAAATTAAATCACGTACAAATCCGCCAACCACATAAACGCTTACTTTATCTCTTTCAGCAACTTTTGAAATAACATCAACAATTTTAAGACTAGATATTTTTTCTTTAATTAATATTTCTAATTCATTATTCATTCTAAACGCACTTAAACTTTTTTTAATTTATTGTTTTGTTGAGTGCACAAATTTATCCATAATTCGCTCTGAATTCTTTAAAAACCAGCTTGCTTTTTCAAACTGCGCCTGCATTGCAGTATGAAACAAATTCTTTTCATTATACCGTAAACTTAATGCGGCGTACTTTCTTGCATTTACGAAATCACTATTTTCAAGCATATATTGAGAAAGTTTAAAGGCAGCAAAACTGCTTTCTATATTATTAACTATAAAAGTTTTATTAAATATAGTTAGTGATTTTTTATAATCAATATTTTGCTTTTGTAATATATCAACAATAATGGGCAAGGAATGATAATTATATTCTTTGTCATTTAAAAAAATCAATATTTTTAATTTCAATGAATCGCTGCCGTCTAAATATTCGTACAATTTATTTTCTTCAAGTAAACTTAGTCTTGTATTGCACAAGTAACTTAATTGATGATTTGGATTATCCTCAATTATTTTTTTATAATAATATGCCGCTGAGTCATTCTGCATATTTAGCGAGTACAATTCAGCTAATCTGAATATCAAATTATTATAATATGCTGTAGCTGTAAATTTTTTATAGTTATTAAAAATTACTTGGATAGCTACATTCTTTTTATTACGCTGATAATAAATTTCAGAAAGCCCAACTAAGGATGAATAGTTAAGTGTTTTATTATTCATTTCTTTAAAGAGTATTTCCGCTTTGTCTAATTTTCTTTCAGATAAGTACTGATATGCTTTACTCAATCTATCTCCAATATATCTTGGACACACTTTTTGAATAAGAGAAAGTCTGCCAAAATAATAATCAGCCATTGCTTTTTTATTTGATAATTCGGGACTGAAAATATTTTTTTCAAATTTTTTTTGAGCGACCTCAATTTTAGTTTCAAATACAGATTCAAAATCACCGGTGCTATAAAACTCCTTTACCTTTTCAATTCCAAAATTGTCTGTGAGATATTGTATAAAAGCACCGCTATAAGTATAAGCTAATGCGGAATTACCTTTAAAGAAACTTAATCCCGTAAACAACGATTTTACATTCAAAACATATCCATTGTTATATGCTAGTGAAGTCATTTCTTCTATTGATATATGGTTTGAAAATCCATCCAGCGATTCCGCCATTCCTTCAATAAGTGCAGCATTAAACCCTGAAGCGAGTTTAAATGGACCGGTACCAAATTCTGCAGTAAAAACATGGGCTAATTCATGCTTTAAAGTACTTTGCCACGAATCCGCACTAATGTAAATCGAGTATTGCCAGGGTTTTGCAACATCTGCGTTACCGGCACCAAAAAGAAGTTTTTTCTGTTCACGATTATTAAAGAGATAAACATTTATTTTTTTTGAAGGTCTAAATTTTAATACATTCTGCAATTCTGCATAATAAAATTCCTGAGTTAGCGCAATCAACTTTGCTTCTGTGGAATCAATATTATCATAATGTAGTATTAGTGATTCCGATTCAATTTGCTTTGATAGTACCGAATCTAATTTCGTAAAGGTTGTTATATATCCAAGATAAGGGGAAAGAAATTGAAACAATGATGCGATAATTAAGATTGCAGATATAAATAAGAGTTTAGATTTAAGATTTAAAGTCTTTTGCTTTTGGATAAAATAGATTATTAAAAGTGAAAATGTTATAACAAGAAGTTGATGAAAAAATAATTTCCAATCTGCACTTAACCCTTCATCATAAATGTTGCCAGGGAAAAAACCAATTAATGGTGAATAGAAATAAACTTGCGGATTAAAATATATTTCAAGTATCGGAATAAGGGCAAATATAATGATGGCAGTAAAAAATAATAGTTTACCAAATCTTACAGTAAAGCTGTTTATTAAAAGAGCTAATGCAGCACCAAAAAGAATTGAAACACCAACTATCAAAAGATAAAATGCCAGTCCGTCTATAAATGAACAAAACATTGTTAATATTGAATTAATTACACTTATTATTATTGGAATCAGAAAGAGTATTAAAAGATATTTAATTAGCTCACTAAGAATAAAATCTGATTTGCGAACTGAATTAATTGTGTAAAGACCAGCAATAATGCAAAGCATCAATCCATTAGAAGCAGCAAACTCATAACCAAAGGTACTTGTAAGTGGCAATTGAGTTAGAAAATAATTAATTACAACTAGAACAGAAGCATAGACCAATAATCCGTTTTTATATGATATGATTTTTTTTAATGACATTTTGATATCTATAGTTTAAAGAAGCCGGCGAGTTAATCAACAAACCAAATATGTTACTTATCAGAACCGATTTTACTTTTATAAATATTTCCACCATTACAGGCAATAATAAAATTTCCAGAATTTAATTGTACAATATCGTTCAGCATTATTGGCTGTCCGACAGACTTTTTTATCCATGTTTTTCCCGCATCGTATGAAAAGAAAATCTCACCTCTGTTCGAAAGGACTATTCCTTCAGCATTATTATCAAAACTAACTTTGTACAATCCGGAATTTGAGCCAACATCTATTTCCTTCCAACTGTCTCCGCCATTTTCAGTGCGAAATATTTTACCTTCACCGCCAACAATAATTCCTAAAAATTCATTTACAAATAAAACATCCTTTAGGTAAGATTTAAAATTGATATTTTGTTTTTGCCAGCTTTCCCCACTGTCGTTTGTTTTAAGTATTGTACCATTCCATCCAACGATAATTCCATTTTTAGAATCAGCAAAACTAATACTGAATAAATTTTCATTTACATTACTTTGAATTTTTTGCCAGGTTAGTCCACCATCGTAAGATATAAGAATTAATCCATTGCTACCAACTATATATCCTGTGTTAGTGTTTTTAAAGTAAATTTTAAACAGAGTTTCTTTTGTATTAGAGTTAATTAATTTGATTTGCTTTGAATCACCACTCAACATCCCGATAAATCCAGCTGAACCAACCACAAATAATTTATTATCATTCGAATAAATTGAATTGAAACTATTTGGATAAGCAGATATGACCTTTCCCCAGGTAATTCCTCCATCCAACGATTGCATAACTAAACCAGAATCACCAGCAATAAAGCCTTTATAATCATTTAGAAAGGCTATTGAATTAAGATTTCTATCGGAATCAAGTTTGATCAATTCCCATGAACTTTCTTTAAGAAAATTGGGATTTTTAGAATAATCCTGTGAATAACTTAATGCTTCAGAATCTGTTTTATTTTTCTCACTAAGGACTATGGATTTAACAACATTAAAAACAATTACTCCTAATCCAATAAAAATTATAAACAATAATATATTGCTTACTGTCTGAAATCCCTTTGATGACTTTTTGTCTAAATCTATAAAATCAGCAACCTCTTCAGTTTGATTAACTGTGATATCATTTTTATGACTATAGATGTAATTAGAACTTAAGTTCAAGATAGAATTCCTGAAATCAGCAGCGGATATGAAATTAGTATCTAATGATTTGTTCATAGCTTTTAAAATTATTTCATCGACAGCGGCAGGAATTGTTGGAATAATTGAAGATACTTTTGCAGGTAATTTATTTACATGCGAATCGATAATTTCATAAATTGTTTGTGCATTGTACGGATGAGTTCCAACAAGCATTTCATAAAAAGTAATTCCAACAGAATAGAGATCGCTTTTAACGGTAATAACATTTCCGCCTAACTGTTCGGGACTCATATAAAGTAAAGTACCCGGTCTTGAATTGTGCTGAGTAATAGATTTTAATTCATCTATTGATTTTGAAATTCCAAAATCCATGATTTTAGGATTACCGTTCAAATCCAAAATTATGTTTGATGGTTTCAAATCTCTATGAATAAACCCTTGCTGATGCGCAAACTCAATTCCATTAAGAATTTGTCCAATCAATTCTAGAGCATAAGTAAACTCAATTCTTCCTCTATCTTTGATAATACTTTCAAGGGTATCGCCTTCAATATATTCCATCGCAATACCAAGAACATCTTTCTCTTCAACGAAACCATAAACCGAAACAATATTCGGATGCATTAACTTTGCTTGATTTCTTGCTTCTCTCTTGAACCTTTCAATAAATGTAGAATTGTGTGTTGTATTTAGACTAAGAATTTTAAGTGCGGCATATCTTTCCAGTTTTATATCAAAAACTCTATATACTGCCCCCATTCCTCCCTGACCAAGGAGTGAAAGCACTTTATAATTTTGTAACCTTCTTCCAATCATTTAGTAATTTCAATAATTATAAATGAATAGTCATCCTTAGCTCCACGTAGTTTAATCATCTTTATAATTTTATTTTTTATTTCTTCAAGATCATTTAGAATTAAGACTTCCTCAATCTCTGTATTACTGACCAAATTTGATACTCCATCTGAACAAATAAAGAATTTATTTTCCTCACCAACATTAAGCCTGATTTTACTTATATCAGGTTCAATTAATTTATTATCACCAAGCGCTTTAATAATTACATTTTTTTGAGGATGATTAACAGCCTGCTTATGAGTAATATATCCTTCGTCCAAAAGCTTTTGAACAAGAGAATGATCTTTAGTAATCTGATTTAATCTTTTAGATTTTAAATGATAAATTCTGGAATCACCGATATGCCCCCAATAAAAAATATTATCTTTTAGGTAAATCATTTCTAAAGTTGTAGCCATATTTTTTAACGGCATACTTGTGGAAGAATGATTAAGTACAAAACTATTAGATTCTTCAATGGCAAGCTTAATCTTTTCTAAATAATTATCATTCTCGGAAGCCGAAAAAAAATACATCGCCGATTTTAGAGCAATTCTCGCGGCCAGATCACCTCCATTATCACCGCCAACACCGTCGCATAAAACAGCTAAAAGTCCGCCATTAATCTCTGCTATCTCAACCGCGTCCTCATTGATTTTTTTTACAGAACCAGGACTAGTAAATCTGTTGTAGTTAAACCCCATAAAGAGTCCTTATTATAATTATTGTAATTTTGGAATTCATATGTAAATCAAAAATAAGAAATTATTGCCTTATCTGCCTTAAAAATAGTAATAACGATTTAAGGTGATTACAGGCAAGTGCTTAATTTGTTTAACAATCACAGTAAGATTATATTTGCAGGCGATTTTTGATTCACAAATCATTTCAGAATATAACTTTATACACATTCTTTTGATGAAATTTTGAATCATTTTGTGTGCTTTTATTGCGAGAATGGCGGAATTGGTAGACGCGCTAGACTTAGGATCTAGTACCGAGAGGTGTCGGGGTTCGAGTCCCCGTTCTCGCACTTCATAACATCCCAATTAAATTATTTGAGGTTAGCCTTTATATGGAATACAATGTTGTAGAATTAAGTGCTTCTGAAAAAGAAGTTGAAATAAAACTTCAGTACGATGAGATTAAAAAAGAGATTGACGATGAAGTAAAGAAACAATCAAAAAAAATTCAGGTGCCTGGTTTTAGAAAAGGTAAAGTTCCTGTTTCGATGCTTAAAAAAATGTATGGAGATGCTCTTGAATATGAAGCATCAGAAAAGATTGCGAATTCTTTCTTCTGGAAAGTTGCTGAAGAAAATCAGTTAAAACCAATCGGTCAGCCCACAATGACAGACCTTAAATTTGATCCTGAAAAAGAATTATTCTTTAAGGTTAAATATGAAACCGTACCTGTGCTTAATATTAAAGATTACAAGGATCTTTCTTTTGATATTCCTGATTTTGTTGTCAGTGATGAAGAAGTTGAAAAAGAAATTGACTACATCCGTAAATCAAACAAAACCCTTGAAGATTTTAATGAGATTTTGGATAATAATTTTATAATCGATGCTGAGGTTATCCTTACTGAAAGAAACGGTGAAACGATTACTGAATCTAAACCTGAAAAGATGCAGATTGATTTAACCGCTGATGGAGTAGCTAAAGAGATTGTTGATAATGCTAAGAATAAAAAAGTAGGCGAAAGTTTTTCATTTTCATTTAAAGATGAACACAAGCATAAGTTGGAAGATGGAACTGAAGAGGTTCATAAAGAAGAATACAAATATCAGGTAAATGTCTTAGGCATTAAGAAAATTATTTTACCTGAACTAAATGAAGAACTTATTAAAAAAGCTACAAAAGACAAAGTTTCAACGGAACCTGAACTAAAAGAAGAAATCAGAAAAGATATTCAAAACTATTACAACCAGCGTACAGAAGAATTAGTTAGAGGAAAACTTGTTGGAGAAATTGTTAAGAATAATGATTTTGTTCCTCCCAAAAGTCTTGTAAATAATATACTTGAAGAATATGTAAAGAGTGAAGAAGAGCAATCTAAAAAATCCAAATATCCTTTCAACAAAGAAGAAAGCAGAAAAAGATTATTAACCTCCGCAGAGAATGAAGTTAAATGGTATCTAATAAAATCTGAGATACAAAAGAATGAAGGCATCGCAGTTTCTGATGAAGAAATTAAGGAACTTGCAGAAAAAGAAGCTGAAAAAATTGGAATTCCTGTTGATAAGCTGATCAACTATTACAAAACTTCAAATCAGACAGAAAGAGTACTTGATAAAAAACTTTTTGATTTCCTCAAATCAAATAATACAATTAATAAAGTTCATCCTGACAAATTAAAAGTAAAACAAGAGGCGGTAAATGAGTAAGAATATTGAAATTTATAATCAGCTAGTCCCTTATGTAATTGAACAAACCGGACGCGGTGAAAGAGGAATGGATATCTATTCCCGTTTACTTAGAGAACGAATTATATTTTTAGGAACAGCTATTGATGATCACGTGGCAAGTTTAACTATAGCGCAATTAATTTTTCTTGAAGCAGAGGACTCTGAAAAAGATATAAACATGTATATCAATTCCCCCGGCGGGAGTGTAACCGCAGGACTTGCAATTTATGATACCATGAAATTTATAAAACCGGATGTTGCTACTATTTGCGTTGGAATGGCCGCAAGCATGGGTGCAGTTTTATTAGCAGGCGGTGCTGCCGGTAAACGCTCTTCCCTTCCTAATTCTAAAATAATGATTCATCAACCGTGGACTCAAGGTATTGGCGGACAGGTTACAGATGTTGAAATTCATGCTAAAGAATTAATTAAAACACGCGATTCTTTATATAGAATACTTGCAGAACATACTGGTAAAACCGTTGATCAGATTACAAAAGATTGTGATAGAGATTACTTTTTGACGGCTGAGGAAGCAAAAACCTATAAACTGGTTGACAACATTATTGAAAAGCGAATTCCGATTAAGTAATTTTTAAGGGCTGAGTTTCAGCCCTTTTTTTTTAATAATAACTTTAATTCAAAACAACAAATAAATGAATCTCATCTCATCAAAAATATTTTCTATAATTATACTTTTCATTGCATTAAACAATACAATATTCGCACAAGAAAATCGTAACAAAATATTTGATGAGTACTTAAATCAGTATATTCAAAATAAAAATGTTCCATCAATCTCTGCCGGGTTGTTTGAGAATGACGAAATAAAATGGCTTAAGGCTGTTGGTAAATCTGATCTTGAAAACAACGTTTCGGTTTCAACTTCCTCTTTGTATCGAATTGCTTCAATAAGTAAACCTATAACTGCTGTTGCAATTTTACAACTTTGGGAACAAGGACTAATCAGTCTTGATACTGATGCCAGAGCATATTTGCCAAACTTTCCCGTCAAAAAGTATAAATTTACAATAAGACAATTATTAAACCATACATCCGGAATACGAAACTATAAAGAAGGTGAATTTGATAACAAAAAGTTTTATGCAACTACAGATGATGCACTAAAATTATTGGCTTATGATTCATTAATGTTTGAACCGGGTACAAAATATGCATACACTACACTTGGATACACACTTTTAGCTGCAATTGTAGAAAAAGTATCCAAAACAAGTTTTGAAAATTATCTTAAGAATTATGTTTTTATTCCAGCCGGAATGCTATCAACTCTAGTTGATAAGCAGCGTGAAATAATCCAAAACCGTGTTAAAGGTTATGAAAAAAATGCCGAGCGAAAAATTGTAAATGCACCACTTGCAGATTTAAGTATTAAAGTAGCAGGCGGCGGTATTCTTTCAACTGCAAATGATTTATTACTTTTCTCAAAAGCACTGCTGGAAAATAAGATCATTCGAAAATCAACTTTAGAGATGATGATTAGAAAATCGAAACTTAAAAATGGTACAGAGATTGATTACGGATTGGGATTTTCTGTGGATTATGAAAATGATTCTCTCAAATATATTTCACATAATGGTGCAGGAACAGGTTTTAGTTCAATGTTATTAATAGATTTGAAACATAAAACCACAAGTGTTACTTTGGTTAATACAAGAGACAGAAACCTTGGTGAACCGGCAAAGGATATTTTAGAAATGTCCATATTCGATTCAATTTTTATTCCCACAAAAACACTATCTGACGAACTAATGAAAAATTACAATTCTGCTGGGATTGACAGTACGATTAAGCTGCTGAACTATATTTATGCAAATGAACAAACCGTTTATACTCTTAATGAAAACGAGACAATATTTTTTGCAGATGATTTAATTGAGTTAAATAAAATTCCGGATGCAATAACATACCTAAAAGATGTTATTAAATTGTACCCAAAATCCTTTAAGGTTTTGGTTACCCTTGCAGATACTTATCAAATAGACAATAACACAGGACTTGCTCTCCGATATTATAGATCAGCCGCACAAATAAATTCCTCAGATCAACGAGTAAATAATTTGATAAAAAAATTGAGCAATAAATAATTCCTTTTAGCTTTAATAATTTTTTACTATCTATTCATTCAAGTAAACTACCTGTAACTGAACCATTTTTAATTTATTACTGTTATTATTTTATGATTGGATATAGATTTACAAAATATGATCCCAAATTTGATAGGAATAAATCTTCATTCGATAATTTGTTGAAGGTTTTTCTCCAACTATTAACTATATCTTCAGGTGATGTAAGCGAAGCACTAGATTGGATGAATCAGCTTGACCGAAAGTACAACCTCACGGAGAATGATTACGGAATGGGTGACTTTATAGATGATCTGAAAAAAAATAATTTTATTGAGCAGGATGAATCTGGGGTAAAATTCGTTCCCACTTCTAAATCTGAACGTACTATCAGAAAACAATCCCTTGAAGAAATATTTGGAAAACTCAAGCAATCAATGAAAGGAAATCACAAAACATTCATTCCCGGACAAGGAGACGAACAAACTTCTGAAAAAAGACAATACCTATTTGGCGATTTGATGGAACAGATTGATATGACCGATTCAATTAAAAACGCGCAGATAAATCACGGTATTGATGAATTTAATTTGACCGAAAATGATCTTGAAGTTGAAGAGCGGGATTATAAAACCATTACTTCAACAGTTCTAATGATAGATATTTCTCACTCAATGATTTTATACGGTGAGGACCGAATAACTCCCGCAAAAAAAGTTGCAATGGCTCTTTCAGAATTAATAACAACAAAATATCCAAAGGATACTTTAGATATTATAGTATTTGGAAATGATGCCTGGAAAATCACCATTAAGGACTTACCATATCTTGAAGTTGGACCTTATCATACTAACACAGTTGCGGGTTTAGATCTTGCTGGTGATATACTGAGGCGAAGAAAAACAAATAATAAACAAATTTTTATGATAACCGATGGAAAGCCATCCTGTCTTAAAGAAGGCGCAGGATATTATAAGAACAGTTTTGGTCTGGATCGAAAAATACTTAACAAAACTTTAGACCAGGCAGCAAAATTCAGAAGAATGGGAATTACAATTACAACTTTTATGATTGCACGAGATCCTTATCTGCAGCAGTTTGTAAGGGAATTCACAAAAACCAACAACGGAAGAGCATTCTACAGCAGCCTATCTGGCTTGGGTGATTTCGTATTTGAAGATTATATTAGAAACAGAAAGAAAAGAGTAAGGTAAATAAATTATGACAGATATTTCAAAAATAACAACTCTCGGTGATCTCAAGAAAACAAATAATAAGTCGAGATCAATTAAAGATGAGCTGCGTGATAATATGATTATCGCATTAAAAAATCATACTGATCCTTTTGAAGGAATATTTGGATATGATGAAACTGTGCTCCCCGAACTTCAAACTTCAATTTTATCAAGACATAATATTTTGTTGTTAGGATTAAGAGGTCAGGCAAAAACAAGAATTGCTCGACTGCTTATCAATCTCCTTGATGAATATATCCCTGTCATTGAAGGCAGTGATTTGAATGAGGATCCTTTAAATCCAATAACAAATGCAGCAAAAAACATCATAAAAGAGTTTGGAGATGAAACTAAAATTAATTGGATACATCGGTCCGAAAGGTATACTGAAAAACTTGCTACACCCGATGTTACCGTATCAGACTTAATTGGAGATGTTGACCCTATAAAAGCAGCAACACTTAAACTTCCCTACTCTGATGAAAGAGTCATTCACTTCGGATTAATTCCCAGATCACACAGATCAATTTTTGTGATAAATGAATTACCTGATTTGCAGGCTCGCATACAGGTTTCTTTATTTAATATTTTACAGGAAAGTGATATTCAGATTCGTGGATTTAAAATCAGATTACCGTTGGATATACAATTTATTTTTACTGCTAATCCTGAAGATTACACGAACAGAGGTTCTATTGTAACTCCGCTTAAGGACAGAATAGACAGTCAAATTATTACACATTATCCAAAGTCAATTTCAGTTTCTCAAAGGATTACCGAGCAGGAAGCTGATATTTCTGATCTACAAAATTCTTCCGTCGTTGTTTATCCACTTATTAAAGAGATTATCGAGCAGATTGCAATTGAAGCAAGATCAAGCGAGTATGTGGATGAAAAAAGCGGTGTCTCTGCCAGACTTACAATATCGGCTTACGAAAATATTATTAGCTATGCCGAAAGAAGAAAAATATTAAATAATGAATCCAAAGCTTACTGCAGAGTTAGCGATATTGTTGGTGTTATTCCTGCCATTACCGGTAAAGTTGAATTAGTTTTTGAAGGCGAGCAGGAAGGCCCTGTAAAGGTTGCAAATATTTTAATTGGCAAAGCTATAAAAAGTGTATTTGAGAAAAATTTTCCTAGTCCGGAATTACTTAAGAAAAAGAAAGAGCAAAACCCATATACTTTAATCACATCATGGTTTTCAAAAAATAATATTGTTGATATTTTATCAAATGCATCAAGTGAGGATTATAGAAAAATTCTAATTGGTATTCCGGGATTACAAAAAATTATTGAACAATATCAACCTGATGCTGATGAAAACCTGTCCTTGCTCTATATGGAATTTATTTTACACGGCTTATCAGAATACTCGCAACTGAGTAAATTAAGATTAGAAACAGGATTTCAGTTTAAGGATATGTTAAGCAGTATGTTTACGATGAATGAAATTGAAGAAACTGATCCTGAAGATGATCCGGATTACTTTAAATAGCTATAAAAAAAGCCGGACTTGATTAACAAATCCGGCTTTATAATTCTGAGTGATTCTTATTTCATCAAAATCATTTTACGAACCTGATTAAACTGATTACCGTTAACGCCGTTAGCATTCAATTCATAGAAATAAATTCCACTACTTACTTTTCTACCAGAAATATCTTCAGAATTCCATTGAACAGTATGCACACCGGAATTCATTTCTGTATTAACTAGTTCACGAACTACCTCTCCTAGAAGATTGTAGATTGTAATTCTTACATTTGAATTAGTCGGCAGCGAAAATTTAATCTGTGTACTTGGATTAAATGGGTTTGGATAATTTTGATCTATGGAATATTCATATGGAATTATGTTGTCCTCATATTCAACATTTACTGTAAAGACTGCCGCTTCATTACTTGTGTCAGATGATGCAATATTATTTTTACAATAAACCGCATAATAGTAAGACTCTCCCAATTGTACTGAAGTATCAACATAAGAATTTTGATTTGATCCAAGTGAATCAATGCTTAAAAAACTACCGACTGTAGATCGTCTTAATATAAAATATTTAGTCTCGACAGTTGAACTATCAACCCAGGTTAATTCGACATGATTATTTGCATTTACTACAGCAGTTAAACTATTTGGTAAAAATAATTTAGTTGTCAGAATTCTTCTAGTTGAAAAAGCACTTGTACCAGAAGTATTTTTTGCATTTACCTTCCAATACAATTTTTTGCCTTCTGGTAATCCATTTGCCAAATAAGAATTTGATGTGAGGGTTGAATCATTAACGATTAAATTTGTAAATAATTGACTACTGGAAATTTGAATCCGATAAGATGAATCCCACGCAGAAGCTGACCAAGAAAAATTTAAGCTATGACTTTGGTGAACGACATTATCTTCAGGATTCAATAATTCAGGCGTTTCGGGCAACGCAACTGTTGTAGTGAAATAATTATGAGAAGACCAATCCCCATTTCCACCACCATTTGAAGCTTGTACTCTCCAAAATAACTCAGATTGCGATGGTAAATCAACTACAGTTGTAAAAACTCCATTAACATTACCATCAAATAAAGTTGTTGTAAATGTTGAATCATCAGAAATTTGTAATTGATACAGCATACTTCTTGCTGAACGTTCCCATTTAAATAACACCTCTCCAGGAAAAATATTCTGAGCAGCATTTGTGGGCTCAACTAGAGTAACAGCATCAGGCACAGGAACAACCTGACCGCTAATTACTATAGAAAAATTTTGAGAACTACCCGTGAGTGTTCCCTTATGATTAATCCTAATTGTGTAAGTACCTGCAATAGGAGTTTCAATATAAACTTGTTCAACATTATCTCGAATGTTATCTCCTGTGGTTGCAGCAGAGGATGGATTAGATGGGTCTAAAACCCAAGGCTGATAAACTGTAGAATTTGGGTCTGTAACTCTCAAATCTAAATCGTTAACAAGCATAAGATTAGACGGATTCAATGAAACTGGTGCTGGTGTACCCGGTCTGTCGGTCCAGCATATCGTAACTTTTAACGGATCAGTGCCATTAGACTCAACCTGAAATTCAGAAAAATTTCCTTGATCTAAGCTATTCTCTCTAATAAGATTATTGCTTCCTGTTTCGTGATCAAGCTTCATTAACTGAACAGCTTTATAAGTATTCATTAGTCCCCAGCCAAATATATAATCCGGACCAGGAAAAATACCAGCCTCATCAGCAGAATGAATAAGTAAAGCCTTTAGTGTGGAGGAACGAAATGGATTGGCTGCTCCATATAAATTTAATTGGTGTTCAAGTATTAATCCTACGGAACCGGCAACATTAGGTGAGGCCATAGATGTTCCACTAAAAGAACTATACGAAGTATTTGAAGTGCCTACTGATGAGTATAACCCAACGCCATCTGCTACAATATCCGGTTTAATTCGACCATCGTCTGTTGGACCCCAATTGCTAAAAGAACTCATTACAACGCTTGAAGGTGAAGTATAACTGTTCGGAATGCCATTTACAGCACCGATAGTAAGTGTGTTTTTTGCTATCCCCGTGGGATCATTTATACCGTCATAACCATCTATACCGCCGTCTCTCTCTCGAGTAGAATTGGATAAAATCCAACCGCCGTTAAAAACCCAATGCTGAGTTCCTGCAGAAGGACCTTCGCCTCTGTCATTTCCAGAACTTTTGCATACTAAAATATTGGGCGAGTTAACCAAAAAATTATCCCAAGCATATGAACTATTATTATAAAAACCAAATTGGTAATCTTCAGTTTCACTAACGGAAGGAGTCCCAAACCAAGCCCATTTACCATCACTAAAATAATCAAACCGCCACCCTCTGAGGAGCCCGTAAGAATGATTTGATACCTGTAAACCATTAGCAGAAGCGGTCATAATTTCACTCAAATCATTACTGGAATTATAAGAATCAATTCTGCCTTCATAAGACATGCCTTTTGCAGTTGGGACAACTCCGCTGGCAATTAAAGTTCCGGCAACATGTGAAGCATGATCACTTACTGAACCTCCCCCATCTCTCGGAGTTATTCTACCAGTATATTCCTGGTGGGTAAAAAGAGGAGTTCCTCCAACTTCCCAAAGACCAAGTATCTGTCCGTTTCCCGAAAGTGAAAAGCCACCGAGTTCATTGTTCCAAACTTGCTTGGTGGAAGTTGTTGCAGCAGCAATTATATTATCAGTAATATGATATACTGGCATTCCATTTTCAAAACTCTGTAACTCAATTATAGAACCATCACTTAATGTTTTAATTATCGGAATATTGTACACTGCTGCAAGAGATTCAGCTTCAGCTTTTTTAAAATTTTCTTCCTTGTTGATATCATTTGCAGTATTCATCAACCAGGTTTTTTGTTCAATTGTTTGCGATAAACCAGTTGAACTTAGAAAAAAAACTATTGCCAATAATAAATGGATTAACATTATCCTGCTCATTATGTTACCTATTTTTTTGGGTTCGTTAATTTTACAAAATAATATCATTTGTATAAATAATAATTTCTGGCTTTCAACAATTAGAACCTTTACTTCATCAAAATCATTTTACGAACCTGATTAAACTGATTACCGTTTATTCCACTAGCATTCAATTCATAGAAATAAATTCCACTGCTTACTTTTCTACCAGAAATACTTTCGGAATTCCATTGAACAGTATGCACACCGGAATTCATATCTGTATTAACTAATTCACTAACTACTTCTCCTAAAAGATTATAGATAGTAATTCTTACACTTGAATTAGTCGGCAGAGAAAATTTAATCTGAGTACTGGGATTAAATGGGTTGGGATAATTTTGTTCTAATACAAAATTTGAAGGAGATACAACATTGTTGTCTTCAATTGACGTTATATTAGCCAGGCTATATCCCAAGGCTTTTAGGTCTGCAACTCCAACCGATCCTATTATTGTTCCAACAGCGGTTATTGTATCGATACTAAATAAATCGTTTTGTGCAGTTGCTGTTCCTTTTATTCCGAATAACTGACCGGACTCATCAAACGTTAAGGCTGTGGTATTAACTGCAAATCCAGTTTGTCCAATTCTTGTTGTATCCCCAGTAAGTGAATTGATTTTGATGATACGATCTTTTGGAGTGCCAGTAGGATTCCTTACGGAACCCCATAATTCATTATTCAAAGGATTAAATGCGATCGCTATACGTGATGTTTGCAATTGTGATACTAAAGTTGAATTTCCAGCTAATGTATCTATCTGATAGAGTTGGTTAGTAGTTGTTGTCGCAAATAAATTACCAGTATTATCAAAAGCAATAGAGAATATATTGGGAAGATCAACATCTTTATGATAATACCCATCACCAAGTTGTCCACTTACACGATAAAGAGTAGAACCCACTGCGTTTGTTCTGATTCCATATATCTGATTTGTAAAAGGATGAATTGCCATAGATACAAAATCAGCGTAATTAGAGTTGCCTAGATTTATTCCAGTTCCTGTTGTCTTGTCAATATAAACTGTTTGGCTGTTATTTTGTGTTCCTGAGAGTGCATACAAACTATTATTTACTGCGGAAAACATTTCATATCCAAAACCGTTTAATTCAACACCAGTAAGATCACTGGAATTACTGCTAATCGGATAATTGACTGTCTGAGCACCAAAGGTTGAAGGATTAAAACCAAAACTAACTACAACTGTATCAAAAGTATTTATTGTTACCGGGAATGTGTGTGATGAAACTCGGGAAAAATCACCTTCTGACTCAGCTATTGAATTTATAATTAATGGATCATTTCCATAATTGGAAAGTATCACATCTAAAGTGTCACTATTAAATCCTATTTCATTGGTGTTAAAATCAAGCGATTCTTCGCTTTTAAACACATATATTCCAGCGAAAGGTTCTAGTCGAACCTGCCCAACTGAGACAGCATAATTATTTCCTGTAGATGCGTACTCTGTGCACATCCAAAAACTATATTCATCTGCCGGATCTAAAAACGCACCCATATAGTCTCCCCATCTATTTCTAGTTCCGCCAAAAGTTTTTACATAATTTCCTAACCCCGGCTGTAATTCAAAAGCTCCGCTCAAACCAGGTGGATCAGTTGCTCTCCTTGATGTGTAATATGCACCCATATACTGTGTATCAGCAGATCTGGAAAAACTTATGACTACATTTCCATCTTTATCAACAGCTATTGCCGGATATATATAATAATATCCAGTTGCTCCAAGTTCAGCACTTTCAACCACTGTATTATTACTAACATCTATTTTAAAGTACTTTACGCTTGAATAAGTAGAATTGGTTGAATTACGAATCGAATGTGTGGCAAATAAATAACCATCTCTAAAGATTGGAGCATTTCTAATAGCACTTCCACCGGATTCAATTAAAGGAGTACCACCACCAAGTTGATTTGCAAGAGGTGTACCGCCATAAAATGGTACCCCTATATTAACACCTGTTAATACAGGTGCAGTTGTTGGATTTAATAATTTGTATAAAGAATATGAAGTTCCACCATTTCGATTTGCGTACAAGAAATAATGTCCTCCTGCAGGTGAATATTGAAAAGATGGACGTAAGTTAAAAACGCCACTACTAATATTGGGGATACTAATATTCCAGATATCCTTATATGTTAAAGGACCTGCGTTGCTTGCATATAATTCAGCTTTGGTGATAATTCTAATTTTGGCATATTGCCCAGAACCACCAAAAGTAAAATTATTAGTTGCAATGTAAATTGCTTCTTCATCAAATCCGATTTGAGGGAAATCTCCCCAAAGATTATTTGGCAGCCTATACATATACCAGGTACCAAACGGGTCTTCATCATCTGAATAGGCGATTAAATCACCAGCTATTTGAGCCACATCATCTATCTGCATAAAAACCATTACCCATCTTCTTTCGTAATGATCATAAATAATCTGTGGATCACCGGACTGACTTGGAAAAACAGCAGACCACCATTGAGTGGAGTTAATTAATTTGAGCAATGTACCTTGCTTATCATAAATCCGAATTCCGTTTCCATCATTAGTTAGAACAATTACATGATTTGGTCCAACAGCCATTGTTGGATCGGGTGGGATAACATTATTGCCCTGCTCAACATCCCATTTTTCTAATAAGAATGTGTTGTCACCAACTCCATTAATATTTTCTGGCAGATTTGGATCTTCTACGTAAGTAGTTTGCAATATGTTTGAACCATCATTTTCAATAATAAATGGATCTGAATCTGGATATATTAAATTTTTATCATTAATTATTTCTTGATTACCAATTATTGGAGCACTAAGAAATGAATCAGTATTTACTACAGCCCCAGTATCAACACTATTAGTAACTGGCCCTTGATAAGTTACCTGAGCGAGTAAGTTTTGTGCAAATAGCAGAGAGACCGCCAAGATAATTGTATAAGTCCTTCTTAGCATTATTTCCTCATAGTTTAATTAGACAAATTATTTAAATATTTTTTAAAAGCTTATTATTCAGTTAAGAATTGTAGCATTAATTTTCAAGAGAAATATTGATACTACTGACTAATCCATTTCCAACTTTAATCTACTTTCTATTCGCAAATTCTTCCAACAAATATTTTGCTACTGCATCTGCTTCTTGAGGTTTTAAACCAGGGTTGGGCATTGGCGGATATGCAGGATCAATTTTTCCCGGATTTCGTATAAAGGCAACCAGTTGTGCTTCTTTGCCAACATACTTCGGTAAAACATCGTTGTGGGCAGGACCAACAAGTTTCTGATCAAATTTATGACAGCTTGCACATCTAACATCGTAAATTTCTTTACCGCTTATTACAGCAACTGTTCCCTCTCCTTTTAATTCAGCTAGTATCCTTTCATACTCAGTACTTAAAACTAATGAGTGTTTTTCAGTTGCATTTGTCATAGCTTTTTGATCCTTTACTATAAAAGCTATCCAGGCAAAAATCAGGATAAAGAAAATAAACGAACCAAATCTGTAATCATTTTTAAACTGTATCATGTAGAAAAGATGATAGGCAAGAAATATTAACATCACACTTAGGATTGTATAGATAAATATTGATCCTGATAAAGTTGAATCTGAAAATGAAAATAAATTAATTGCAATTAATATTGGTAGTGGAATTGATGCTTTTAGTCCTGCTTTTGAAGCTGTGTTTTTAACAAACTTTGTGTACAAAGGATCTTTATCTTTTTTTGATTCATTCCAGTACAAATGAATGAAAAGAATGGCCCCGTTTGTGAGAGTAAAAGCAAATGCAATAAATATTAATAAGTTTAATAAAACTTTAGGAGCTGCTAATGCTGTAAAAAATCCGGGGAAATTCCATGTTGTAAATGTGGTTGCTGAAGTAATGGCAGCCACATAAAACCAAATTCCAATAAACAAAAATACCAATCCAGACTTTCCGTACGTAAGACTTAAATGAGATGATTTTGCTTTTATTTTTTGATAATCTTGTTCTGCATCTTTATCAGCAATTGAATTAGAATTAACAGATTCAAATACATTGCTCAAAACCATAGAATAGCGATAAGTGTAAATCATGAACAAAGCAACAATAATCATCAATAAAGACATTGCCAGAAAACTTACTGTTTGGATTTCGGCAGTATGTAATAGTTGGGCAAATATTAATATTGCGGCAACAAGCGGCACGATTCCTAAAATAACCCCGACACCATTATTAACTGTTACATATTCAATTACATCTTTTGAAAACTTTTTATAATAAAGTGTATTAGTTTTTCTGAATTTTTTGCCGTAATTAATTGAAGCAAATGTTCCACCGAAAATAATGCTGATAAATGGCACAAAGAGTGCCAGCAAAAGTATCAACATATAATGGAGCAGTTCAATGTGTTCCGCAGATTGAGGTAAAACTAAATTATCTAAAAAATCCATATCAGTTCACTTTGTTTTGATTATGAAACAAAAAGTTTATCTATTGATACGATAAGTACAACAAACAATGCAAAGTAATTAATACTTCTAAAGGCAAATCTAAATGCAGATGCTTCCTGCGTTTGCTGTAATAAGTTTATCGATTTATATGATAACCATAATGCAGCTATTAATAAACTATAATTAATAAATCCATTATGTGATATCTGAAAAAGTGGAATTAACAATCCGGTTACTCCTGTTGCTATAATCCAGATGAATGTTATTCTTCCCAATTGTTGCCTATTGAATATCTGTGTCAAAGTCGGAAATCCCGCTTTTTGATAATCTTTATCTAAAATCATTAGAAGCAGCCAGAAATGTGGTATCTGCCATATAAAAAAGAAAAATGAAATCAATATGATCTGAGGATCAAAAAGATATCCACCACCGGCAATCCATCCTACTATTGGAGGAATTGCGCCCACAAGAGAACCCGGTATAATTGCAAGCGGCGAAACTTTTTTAAGCGGCGTATAAACGCCATTGTACCATAAAAGATTTAATAAGCCAAAAGATAATGCTAAAATTCCACTGCCGATAAAAAGTAATATTGAACCTGAGATAACAAGTACTAATGATATTTTAAGTACTGATGAAGCTTTGATTTTACCTGATGGAATTGGACGATTTTTAGTTCTGTCCATAATTGCATCAGTATTTCTTTCTTGATAATGATTGAATGCAGCAGAACCGCAAGCTAATAATAATATTCCAATCGTTGGAAGAATCATTCCGGCATCGATAGCATTAGTAGCTGCAATATATCCAAACACAGTAGTAACGGTAACGAATATTGTAATTCGAAGTTTAGTAATCTCTAATAATATGTTGATCTTGTCTCTCAAAAAATTAATTACTCAGTACATTTGTTGTGGAATCACTCTTAACTAAAGAATCACCATCTGCAGAATTTAACCAAGCTGAAAAATCTTCCTGAGGCATAACTTTAGCTTTGCTATACATATAGGAATGGTTAAGTCCGCAATACTCGGCACATGCTATATCAAAATCTCCTAATTCATTGGCTTCAAACCATACCATTCTATCTTGATTTGGATAGACATCCTTTTTGATTCTAAATTTTGGGATATAAAATGCATGGTTTACATCTATAGAATGTAGATTGAGTTTTACTGGCTGGTTTATCGGAACATAAAGTGAATCAGTCGTTTTTCCATTCTCATATTTAAATGTCCATTTCCACATTTGAGCAGTAACATCAACATTAAGTGTATTCTCTGGAGCTTCGGACATATCAACATATCCAATCCATCCAAACCAGAACATAATTAAAACAAGGATTGTAGGAATTACTGTCCAAGTAATCTCTAACGCAACATTACTATGTACATTTGTAGCTTTAGGATTTCTTTTGCGATTATATTTTATAACAAAGTAGATCATCAATCCTGTAATAAGCACAAGAAAGAAGACCGAAACCACGAGTGTAAAAAGAAAAGCAAAATCTACATCTTTTGCAAAATTGGACGCACCGTTAAACATATTTAATTCCTTACGATAAACGAATAATCAGAGAATAATAAAATAAAAGATATTAAGAGGAATAATATTGCAACTCCCACAAATGCTCTGAATGTTTTACTTTCACTTCTTAAGTGCATAAAAACTTTAAGCACTAAAAAAGATTTAATTGCCGCGATAATCAATGCTGTTGCAATTGTTAATCCGCCAAAGTTTATACCAGCAACTGCAACTGTAATACCTGTTAAAGACATTAGTGCGAGCCATACAAGAATATAAATTCCATATCCGTGACTGTGCTCCACGTGTATTTCTTCATTATGTTCCATTTAAAGTCCTTAAGTTATGAGATAGAATAACGGAAAAAGGAATATCCAGATTATATCTACTAAGTGCCAATACAATCCTGCTGATTCCAGCTTTACATAACTGTCACTATTAATAATTCCCTTAGAAGTAAACCTTGCCATTATTCCGATTAGTACAACACCAATTATTACGTGTAAACCGTGCAAACCAGTCATCACATAATACAACCCAAAAAATAAAATTTCACCGGCTGGTTTGGCAAGCAAAGTTTCTGAACCGGGATAAATTCCGTGATGAAACTTAGCGCCCCACTCAAAATATTTATTTACCATAAACCCGAGAGCAAGTACAATTGTAATAACCTGAAAGAAAACAGATAATGCTTTTTGCTTTCTTTGTATTGCCGTAATGGCAAGAACCATAGTTAATGAACTTGTTAGCAGTATCGCTGTGTTAAAAGTTCCAACTATTGTATTCAACTCTTTTGCTGCAAGATGAAAAGCATCAGGATAATTATAACGGTAAATCGAATAAAGAATAAACATACCTCCAAACAAAATTAATTCTGTGAAGAGAAATAGCCACATTCCCATACGAGCGCCAACATCATCACGATGCACGTGAGCAGCAGCTTGTTCTTGTGAACTCACTTAACCTCCTGATTTGTTAGGGTTTCATCTTCGTTTTGCTTGTATTGATAAGGTGTCTCGTGCACAGTTGGTATATCAATAAAGTTTTCATGAATCGGCGGAGTATCTACATGCCATTCTAATGTTTCTCCACCCCAGATATTTTTCTCAGTAACTTTTCTACCTTTTATTTTTGCAGAAATCAAATTGCCTAGCATTAATAAAATACCTGTAATGAGAATCCACGATCCAATAGTTGAAATGAAGTGATAAATTTCGAATTCTGGCAGATAATCATAATATCTTCTGGGCATTCCAAGCCAACCCATTATAAACATTGGGAAATACAAAATGTTGAATCCAACAAACAGAAGCCAGAAAGCTGATTTACTAATTTTTTCATTATACATCTTGCCAAACATTTTTGGAAACCAGTAATGTAATGCAGCAAATAAACCAAAGCCTGTACCGCCAAACATTACATAATGAAAATGGGCAACAATAAACGATGTATCGTGTATCATAATATCAACTGATAAAACTCCTTGCATAACTCCGGTCAATCCACCAATGGTAAATTGAAATATGAAAGCGAGAGCAAAAAGTAATGGTGTTGATAGTTCTATAGAACCTTTGTACAAAGTTGCCGTCCAGTTAAAAACTTTTATTGCGCTAGGAATGGCAACTATCATTGTAAGTAAAGAAAAAATAAATTGGCCGGTGTTGCTCATTCCTGCTGTAAACATATGATGAGCCCAAACCAGAGATCCAAAAACAGCAATTGCAACACTTGACATTGCAATGAACTTGTATCCAAAAATTGTTCTTCTAGCAAAGACAGGAATAATTTCTGAAATAACACCCATTGCAGGAAGAATCATAATATAAACCGCAGGATGGGAATAAATCCAAAATAGATGTTGAAATAAAACCGGATCTCCACCAAGAGCCGGATCAAACAATCCAACACCAAAAGCTCTTTCAATTATCACTAGAAGCAATGTAATACCGATTATAGGTGTAGCTAAAACTTGCACCCATGCAGTTGAGTACAAAGACCAAATGGAAAGAGGCATTTTGAACCAACTCATTCCAGGCGCCCTTAATCGATGAACAGTAGTTACAAAATTTAATCCTGTAAGAATAGATGAGAATCCCAGAACAAATGCTGCAAAAAGTGCTAAGCTTACATTAGTTCCAGTTCTTACACTGTAAGGGATATAAAAAGTCCATCCTGTATCTATTGGTCCGCCAGGCAGGAGTATAGAGATTACTGCAAGTAATCCACCGATGATGTAAAGATACCACGAGAGTAAATTTAATCTGGGGAATGAAACGTCTTTAGCTCCAATTAGGATCGGAAGAAAAAAGTTACCAAATACTGCTGGTATTCCGGGAATAACAAACAAGAAAATCATTATTACACCGTGAAGTGTAAAAAATGCATTATAAGTTTGCGGATCAATTATGGTTTTACCCGGAGCAATTAATTCTAAACGCATCAAAAAGCCAAAAGTAACGCCCACCATGAAGAAAGACATTATAGCTATAAGATATAAAATACCAATTCTTTTATGGTCAGTAGATAGAATCCAACCAAGTATACCTTTATGCTTGCCTTGATAATCAAGATAGCTTGGATGTTTTCCATTGTTGGGAACTGAAATCACTTCACTCATTTATAAAATTACCTCGCTTTAATAAACTCTTTCTTAGGTTTAAACCATATGTATATTAACAAAAACATAACAAGAAATAAAATTCCGGCTCCAAATATTTGTGTTAGGTTAAGCACGTAAGTCTTGCCCTCCGGATCATATCTAAAACATAACTGCAAAACTTTTGCCATTGTTGGTGATATTTTACCTTCGCTAGTCTCTATTACTGCCATTTTAAAATCAAATGGTAAAATTCCAAATCCTCTTTTATCTGTATAACTCGGGAAAAGATATCTGCAGATTTTCCCATTGTCATCAACAAAAATAAAAGCACCTGTATGAAGAAAATCTATACCCTGTCGTTTGAAATAAAATCCTGCTGCATCAGCAACTTTTTTTATTGTAGCACTATCCCCTGTTAAAAATTTCCAGCTTTCAGGAGGAACGGTTCTATCAAATGCCTGGAAAAATGTTTTCTTCCTTGTTAGAGCATCAGTTGGTTTTTCCAACTCATCCATGCTAATAACAACAATGTTGAAATCAACCCCAATTACTAGATCTGTTTTATTAATTACATCAGTCAGTTCCATTAGAAGCGGACTGCATATGCCCGGACAATTATAATATACAAAAGCAAATACTGTGGGCTTTGTAAATAGATCTTTTAATAAAACTTTATTTCCGTTTTCATCAACAAAATATTCCTGCAGTGGAATAGTTTTACCAAGCTGTTCATCAATTCCAACTTCAATTTTATTTTCTTCAGGAAATACTAAAATCGAAAAACATAAAAAAATTATCACACCAAAAACTTTTTTCATTGATACCGATCTTAAATCATTTTTAACATTAAATTATACAGTGATGACCATTCTTCATTTTTAAGATTAAACACTGAACCATTAAATCCATTTTGATTTACATTATTAACAACAAGATTTACAAATTGATTTTCATTCTGCTTCCAGCCGGAATTATTAGCCAGAAATGATATAGCAACATTTTGATTCTTTACCACTTTAGAAAAAATATTAAAGCCATTTTCTGATTGATATTTTTTTAGTGAAGATAATGTGGAATCAATTAAATTATTCTTTTTTTGATTTTCACTTATAACTAAAAAGCTTGCACTCTTTACAGGAATTTGTGCGGCTAATGTCAATCCGCCAGATAAATTATATGTTGCATCTAAAGCCTGTAAATCTGCATCTGTATCAGAATCAGGTGTTGGAATAAAATTAGTTCTGATATAATGACCTAATGCAAATTTTTCTGTTGGTAAAAGATAATCATAAGCAGCCATTGCACTTGGAAGAAGACCCTCCTGGAGAGTTGTATAAATTTGCGAGAGCTTTGTTCCGTTTTTCCAATTATCTTTTGATGTTAAATTTCTTGGTGCAGGATTTAATCCCATGGATGCAGGTCCGCCGCCAGCACCATTTTCGCCATGGCAGGATGAACAATTAGCTTTGAATAATTTCTCACCTTCTGCTAAAAGCTCCGGAGTTGAATTTTTCACATCCATAATATTTATTGGCGGAACATTAACTGCATTTTTAACCTTCAGATCAGCAATAACTGTTGTATCACTTAAAACAGGAGGCACATTTTGTCTGGAAATTGTATCCAGATTATTTACATAGTAAACGCCGATTGCTATTCCTACAACAACAACATAAGGATATAACAATCCGAAAACTGCACCAGGATTTTCTGTAACACCTGCTATTTTATTTTTTATTCCTTCTAGAATTTCTTTCATATTAAACCTTATATCTCATTTTTTTAGAGATGAAAATCAATTCCTCTTTTTAATTTTGGATCACCAATTGGAATCAGGTTATCTTTTTTAGCCCTATAATTGAATATTAGAATTACGATCCCAATTCCTGCGATAGGAAAAACTAAATCAATCCAGCTAAAAACATATCCGCTTTTCATTGAACCCATATTTGGCATAATCAGCCAGAACAAATCAAATAGATGAGCAAAGAGTAACCAAACTGCAATAAACTTCAATCTTTTTGGGTTCATCTTCGATGGCTGGGTTAACAAAGCAAAATATGGTACGAGAAAATGTATAAATATCAAACCAAGTGAGAAATATACCCAGCCGCCATTCCATCTGGTTAGGAACCAAAATGTTTCTTCAGGTAGATCAGCATACCATATTAAAATAAATTGAGAAAATGCAATGTATGCCCAGAAGTTAATGAAAGCAAAAAGCAATGCACCCAAACTAAAAAGATGATCATCATTCATCCATGGACTGAAGTAACCTTTTTCTTTTAACTTAACAACCACTAATGTAATCGCTGCTAATGCGGCAACAACAGTTCCACCAAAGAAATAAACACCAAATATGGTTGAGAACCAATGAGGTTCAAGACTCATCATAAAATCGATAGCTGTAAATGTTAGACTTAATGCAAACACAGGAATAAAAATAGCAGCAAGCTTTATATTCTTTTTTGTAAGTGTTTGATCTTTTGATTGATCCTGCTTACGAGAATTTCTTGTCATCACAAAATAAAACAAACTCCACAATGTAATGAACACAAAAGTTCTAATAACAAAAAATGTAACATTTAAATATGGTGCTTTGCCTTGTAAAATTTTATCCTCAGCAACAGCTTCTTCATGTGCCCAATGAAAAAGATCGTGATTAAAAACTAACAACGGAATAACCAGAATAAGCAGAACCGGTAAAACTCCTGCAAAAAATTCCGGAATTCTTCTAATAGGAGTACTCCAGTCAGCACCGGCAATATATTCTAAAGCAATAAGAAACAAGGAACCCAATCCGATACTAACAATCATCATGTAAGTTACAAGATAATTAAACACTGCTCTTTCCTGATCAACAAAAAAAGCAAGTAAAGACAGAACAGTACCAATAACAAAAAGTAATAATCCTATTTTTGATAAACTGGCGGGTAAATCTTTTTTCTGGTAATGAAAATCAGTTTGTGACATTGCTACCGGTCTCCTTATTCATCTCAATTAAATCAGAGTCGCTTGCATTTTTAGCTCGCTGTAAAACCCTAACGTAGTTTACGATAGCCCATCTTTCTTCACGTGTAATTTGTGAAGCATAAGATGGCATTACATTTTGTCCGTTGGTTATAATGTGATATATCATGCCATCACTAAAATCTCTTCCACGGCTAGAATGCAATGTTGGCGGATTTGGGAACTGTCCTCTAAGTCTGCTGTCACCATCGGCAAAATCTCCGTGGCAAGGCGAGCAATAGGTAAAATACTTCCCTTTACCGAGTTCGATATTTTCTTTGGTCGGTAAAAATGGATTTGATAAAACTTCAGTCGGATTTGTCTGACCCATATATGGATAAGGTATAAATCCCTTCGCTACAGTTCCTTCAACAGGGGTTCTCATCCCAAAACCATCAGAAAAAAGTTCACTGCTATGCTGTGGATTTAGTTTATCCTGCTCCATCATCCAGTTAAATGGTGTTATATACATAAGTTTATTTAACATCAAATAAGTTCCGCCAGAAACAACTGCTGCAATAACTACGAGAAGCATAATAAACTTTGGCTGAAATATTGGATAGGATTCTTCCTCAGGATAATAAATAATTTCAATTTTCAGAGGATTTAGTTTTTTCAGAAAATCTGTAACTGATGCTTCATCAAACTTTGCATCGGTTGATTCAATAACAATTCCATACTTATCAGCAGAAACACTTTTCATGTATTCTGTATCGTGCAATGGATGTTTATTATCCGGTAGTCTGAAGAACAAGGCTATCATCGCTATAACTGTTGAAACAGTTGCAAGTAAAACTGTAAGCTCAAATGTAACCGGTATAAATGCTGGTAAAGCAAAAAATGGTTTACCTCCAATTACAAGCGGATAGTCAACTGACATAGTCCAATACATAAAAAGTAAAGCTATCGCAGCACCAGATAAACCTGTAACAAGAGTAACAAAACCCAGCTTTGATGGTTTTATTTTCATTGCACTATCCATACCGTGGACTGGATATGGAGTGTTTACGTCAAATTCTACAAAACCTGAACTTGTAACTTTTTTAGCTGCAATAATAATTTCGTTAGGAGTTTTAAATGTTGCTGCAATTCCAAATATTTTTTTATCATTATTCATGATCAGTACCTCCGTGATGAGTAGGCTGGGCACCATCTGCAACAGCTTTTACTTCTGAGATTGATACTACAGGTAGAGATTTTGTAAATAAAATCACTAACGTAAAGAACAATCCAAAACTTCCAAGCAGAATTCCAAAATCAACTATTGTGGGTCGATAATAAGCCCAGCTTGAAGGCAAGAAATCACGGCTAAGTGATGTTACAGTAATTACAAATCTTTCAAACCACATTCCCACATTTACTAATATAACGATCACCATCATTGCGGGAATAGACCTTCTGATTTTTTTGAACCAGAAGAATTGTGGGAATATTACGTTACAACTAACCATAATCCAGTAAGCCCAGGCATACGGACCAAATGCTCTGTTTATAAATACAAACTGTTCAGCTTGCACACCGCTGTACCATGCAATAAAAAATTCCATTGCATAAGCATAGCCAACCATCATTCCCGTAAGTAAAATTACTTTATTCATCTTTTCAAGATGATCTAATGTTATGATATGCTGCAGATCGAAAATTTTTCTCACAAATACCAGAACAGTAACAACCATCGCAAACCCTGAAAATATTGCACCTGCTACAAAGTAAGGTGGAAAAATTGTTGTGTGCCATCCGGGTAAAATTGAAACAGCAAAATCAAAACTTACAATTGTATGAACTGAAAGAACCAACGGAGTTGCAAATCCTGCAAGCAGTATATAAGATTTTTCGTAATGTGTCCAATGTCTGTTTGAGTGTCTCCAGCCAAGTGAGAAAACAGAATAAATTGTTTTCTTTAGTTTTGATGCTGTTCTGTCTCGCAGAGTAGCGAAATCAGGAATCAATCCAACATACCAGAAAACAAATGAAACTGTAAAGTAAGTTGAAACTGCAAAAACATCCCACACAAGCGGGGATGTAAAATTAACCCAAAGACTATGTTGATTTGGATAAGGAGTTAGATAACCTGCTAACCACGGACGACCAGTGTGAATTATTGGAAAAATTCCTGCGCACATAACAGCAAAAATTGTCATAGCCTCAGCAAATCTTGCTATACCGGTGCGCCACTTTTGTCTTAACAAAAATAAAATTGCAGATATCAAAGTTCCAGCATGACCAATACCAACCCAAAACACAAAGTTTACAATTGGAAAAGCCCAGCCAACTGGTTGGTTATTTCCCCAAAGTCCTGTTCCATAATAAAAACTGAAAGCAAGAAAGGTTGCTCCAATAAGCAATAACGAAACTGAAATAGAAAGTGCAATAAAATATTTTTTATTCGGCTTTGTCTCCATAGGTTTTGCAACAAGCTCTTCAATCTGAGCAGGTGTCAACCTTCCGGCAACAGTAGGCACCTCTTGGGAGTAATCGATATTCACTATACTTCCTCCGAGTGGATATTTCTGAGTTTAGCTATATATGTAACATTAGGTTTTACGTTCAGCTCTTCTAAAACATAATAACCAAGCTCGTGATTTCTATATTTATAAAATTCTGATTCTTTTTCGTTTATATCACCAAAATGTATTGCATTTGTTCCACAAGAATCCTGGCAAGCAGTTGTAACATCAGCACCTTTTAATGTACGATTGTCGTGTATTGCATCTGCTCTTGCTTCCGAAATTCTTTGTACACAGAAAGTACATTTTTCCATAACTCCACGTGATCTGACAGTAACTTCCGGATTGTGCATTAATGCAAGTATCGGGCTTTCCTGATAACTGTCTCTAAAATGATCTCTGAAGTTAAAAAAGTTAAACCGTCTAACTTTATAAGGACAGTTGTTTGAACAATATCTTGTACCAACACATCTGTTGTAAGTCATTTGATTTAAACCATCAGGGCTGTGAGTCGTGGCCACGACAGGGCAAACATTTTCACATGGGGCCTGATCGCAATGCTGGCAAAGCATCGGTTGAACACTTACACTTGGTTCATTAGGCGAACCGGAATAATATCTATCTATTCTTAACCATTGCATTTCCCTGCTCTTAAGAACCTGATCTTTTCCAACTACTGGAATATTATTCTCAACATTGCATGCAACAACACAATCACCACAACCGGTACATTTATTTAGGTCGATTGACATTCCCCATTTTAATCCTGGATATGGGTGTGGATCATAAACACTAACTAACTCACCATGATGTTTTTCTTTAATGATGTGAGGATTTTTAACATAGCCTGCAACAGTAGCTTCCTGAATTATATTTCTTGATTTGTGCAAGTCTTGAGTTTTAGCATCATCAAAAGCGTGATGTTCTTGAGAGGATGCTAATTCATACGTATCACCGGTTTTCTTAATGGAAGCATTTGAGTATATCCAACTGGAATAATTTGAAACTTTGGATAGCAAACTATTAACATTAAATCCAACATTGCTTGAAACTGTACCCGAATAACTTTTTCCATAACCCGATTCAATTGTAATCACTTCATCTGCCGAACCGGCTTGCATAAAAACCGGAAGTGAAAGTTTACGATCACCAATTGAAATCTCAACTACATCATTATTTTTTAATCCTAAATCCTTACAAGTTTTTTCTGAAACAGCGGCGTAATTATCCCACGTAATTTTAGAGATAGGATGAGGTAATTCCTGAAGCCAGCCGTTATGTGCAAATCTTCCATCAGCAAGAGAATAATTTTCTTTGATAACAACTGTATATCCATTTACAGATGAAAGACCGCCGTTTAAAAGACCTGCCGCATTAGCTGATAAAGTTGGTGATAGTACAGTTTCATTAGCCAAAACTATTCCATCATGCAAAGCACCGAGCCAGAATCTTTTGAAATCTAATTTAGAATTTAACGTTGGATAAATTGATGCTTCGCAATTCTTCATCAGAAAATCGTGATAAAGTTTTTCAGTAAAAGCATCAGCATTGCCGCTGATCCAGGTTAAAAGAATAGCTTCTTTTTGTCTTGTATCATTAATCGGTGCTATAACAGGCTGCTGCAAAGAAATAATTCCAGTGCGAACTTTTGCATCACCCCAACTTTCAAAGTTGTGATTGATTGGCAATACATAATTACTTAAATGAGTAGTTTCGTTTTCTCTTTCAGAAAGACTAACAACTAATCCAACTTTCTTTAAAGCTTCTTTGTAACCCAAATCTTCAGCAAAATGATAAACAGGATTGCTATCTAAATGGATTACAACTCCAACATTACCAGACTGCATATTCTGAACAAGTAATTCCAGTTCCTTTAATGATGAATTATTTACTAAAGTATTCACTGCGGAATCAGTTCTGAACATTGCTGAATTACCAAGAGCTGCGTTTAACAAGTTAACTGCTATATGAACATTTTCCGGTAAGGAATTTCCCGCATCTATAATTGCTTTACCTTTGTTAGATGCTAAATCAGATACCAAATGATTTAGAACTTCTTTTTTAAGATTATACTTTGCAGCAAATGAGTTTAGAGAAAATCCCGCAGTATTTACAGAAATATTAAGTGCACCTTTATTGCCAAGTTCGTTCATCAAACTCATAACAAATTCGTAATGTGCTTCTGGTCTTAATCGTAATCTATAATCTGCATTTATTCCTGTAATTGTTAGGTTGCTATCAACTGCATAAAGTCTGTTAAAAGATTTTGTATCTACATTTCTGCCATCAGCAAACAATCTTGCAGTTTCAACTTTGTTGCCTTCTGTCCCAAGAAAATCTGATTCAAGTGATAAAATTACTTTTGCATCATTCCACTTTACTAATGGATAATTGCCTGAACCATAAGTTTTTCTCCACGCAGAATTTTTAACAGATTCGTTAAATAATTCGTAAGAATAAATTTTAGTTGTAGGGAATTTTGCTTTAAAGTTTTCAAGAACTTTAAGTGAGGTTGGCGATGTAATTGTATTTGTTAAGATAGCAATTTCTTTACTTCCAATACCAGATAACGCAGCAAGTATGTCTGTATCAGCATCTTTCCACCTAAGCAAATTAAAAATTCCATCTCTTTGCTTTAACGGCGCTTTTAATCTTTCAGGATCATAAAGATTTAATATGCTCGCCTGCCCTTTTGCACAAATTTTTCCTTTGTTTACAGGATGATCCGGATTTCCATCAACTTTGATTGGTCTTCCTTCACGCGTTTTAATTAATATTCCACAGGAGTTTGCACAAGAAGTACATGTTGAAGCATAATAATTTGGTTTACCAACAGTAATTTCTTCAGGCTTAATATTGTAGGTAACTATCTCACCTTTATCACGATAATCTGTACAAGCTGTTCCTGCTAAAGCTGCAGAGGCACCCAGTAATGCAAGAAATTTTCTTCTGGATAAACCTGATAATCCTGCAGGGGAAAAATCATCCGTTACACCTTCTTTAAATTCATGATTTTTAGCTTCAAGAACTTCCGGATCATTATGAAGTGCTTCAAAACTTCTCCAATAATTTGGATCAGGTGTGTTTGTTTGTGCAGCATTTTCTTGGTTAGCATTAAACTCAGACATTCTTACCACCTACTTTTTTTCTGCTGACTGCAAGAGGGTTTACTTTTACTTCAACTTTGTGCTTAAAACTATCTACTTTTTTAGAAAAGTATTTAATCGGAAAAGAGTTGTAAACTGCAAATCCAACGGCGCCCAATGAGATTGATGCAAAAAATTTTTTTCTATTCATAAAACTTAAACTTTATTGATTTTCAATTAATCATTATCTGTGACAAGCCGAACAATATTCCGGTCCAGCTTTTATTTTATCCTTTAACTCAGGTAATTCATCGTGAGCATTTCTATGACAGTTCAAACAACTGCCCATAGTAAAAGAATTCATCTGTCCAACTTTTTCCATTTGAGTTATTTCACCGTGACAGGCAGTGCAATCAATGCCTTTATTAACGTGAACGGAGTGATTGAAATACGCATAATCGGGCACTTTATGAATTCGCCTCCACTTTAAAGGTTTACCGTCGCGATAATATTCGGCGAGTTTAATTATTTCAGGTCTGTCTTTACGGGCTACTGTGTGGCAATTCATACAAGTTGCAACAGCAGGTACCATTGCATGCCTAGATTTTTCTACACCAATATGGCAGTACTGACAATCGATTTTCATATCTCCTGCATGAAGTTTATGAGAATATGCAATTGGCTGATCCGGTGTATAACCAACACCATCTCTTTCAGCTCTTGAGACATAATATGTAAGTGCAAATGATGCAACTGCTACAAAAACTATTACAGGCAATCTGTTTCTAAAAATATAATCCAGAAAAGATTTTTTCATCAATATCCCTTTAAAGATTTAGGGCAAAAAATTATAAAACTTAAATTACAGGAAATTTCCTGTAGAATTAAAAACAATTATTTAGATTTAATATGCGCGGATGCTTAGGGAAAAAAGTAGGGCTTCCCTATTTGACTATTACTAATAGTTTCTCTTTTGAACGTTCAAAATTATGAATTTATGTTTTTAAATCAAACGAATCTTAGAAATATCAGAAATAAGTTTTCAGTAAATTTTTAGAGCTAAATTTCAATCGACTATACTGATAGAATGCAATAGTTGGGTGAGGCAAATATTTTAAGAATCAGGGATTTGAATGATGTGGAGTAATAAAATTAGACTATGAATTTACTTAAAACAACAATCTCAATAATTGAAAAATTTACATCAATCTTTTAAGGATTTGATAGGTAATAAAACCGGCACCGATAATCATTATCGCGTAAAGTAAAATTACTATAAATGAGGCTGTGGTAATTTTAACTGTGGCTAATAAACCACGCCAGCCGCATTTTTTGCAACGATAATATTTATGAAGCGAAAACTTGCTGATAATTTTTTCTTTAAAGTTTCGGCTGTGTGAATGCATTATAGTACCGGAACTTTTACAAGACGGACAACTGTTAAAAGTCGGATTGATCCTGTAAAACGCTTTTGATTTCCGTAAAACAGATTTGATCATTAATTATAATCCGATATAAAAATTAATTGGATTTTCCGCTGCTTAAAAGTCTTAAATAATTTATCTCATCTTTAAAAAGTGATAATGCGGTATTAAACTGCCTATCATATTTTAATCCTTCTTTTGTGCCGCCATCGTTTCCTAAATATCTATGTGCAAGTTCAACTTTTAATTCAGATAATATCTCATCAGTGCTCTCAGCAAATTCTACTTCAAAAACTTCCTTAATATCAGAATTTAACTTTTCAAGTGTCTTAGTTAATTCTTTAGTAGAGTTTTTTTCTTTTAGATGTTTTACAACTTCATTAATTCTTTTTTCAACATCAGATTCATACTTATAATCAGAGTCCGAAAGATATTTTTTAAATTCTAATAAAATTTTATCCTTAGATATTTTATTAAAATCCATATACACATTCTGATAATAATACTTATCAGCAAAATTAAAAATGATTCCCTTTGCTAAAAGATCTTTTAACAAGTCACTTTCGATTCCATTTTTAACAGTTGTGTCAGGAGTTATTCCACCTGCACTGTAAACCACTCTTTTATTATCTGTAGAGAACTCATCTTGCTGCAATGAATCCGGATCAGGAATTACCTGGTTATCTTTTGAATAATCTATCTTCTGAATGCATCTGCCGCTTGGTGTGTAATATTTAGCTGTTGTTATTTTTAATGAAGTATTAAAACTTAATGGAGTAATTGTCTGGACTAAACCTTTACCAAAGGATTGAGTTCCAAGTATTACTGCTCTGTCGTGATCCTGCATAGCACCTGCTACTATTTCTGAAGCCGAAGCACTACTTCCATTAATTAATACAATCAGTTTTTCTTTTCCAACTAAGGGTTCTTCTATTGCAAAATATTTTTTTTCACTGCTTAATTCCTTACCGCGAGTTGAAACTATCAATAAATCTTTTTTAAGAAATTTATCGCAGATATCCACAGCAACATCTAATAGTCCGCCGGGGTTTCCTCTTAAATCCAAGACAATAGATTTAATTTCCTTTTTATCCTTCAATCTCTTTAAAGAACTTCTGATCTCATCACCAGCAGACCGGCTAAAGTTTGATAACTTTAGATAAACATTATTGGAGTTTTCGGGATAGAAATCTGCGAAGACAAGATTTTTTACAATTACTTCTTCACGTATAAGATTAAATTCTAATGTATCTATCTCACTTGATCTCAAAATTTTTAACTGAACGGGTGTACCCGGTTCACCTTTTACAAGGGATGAAATCTCATCAATAATTTTTGGGGTAACTTTAGTATCACCAATTCCTATCACAACATCACCGATTCTAATTCCCTGCTTCTGAGCCGAATATCCGTCAAGCACCTCAAGTATTGTAACCTTTTCATTTCTAACACCAATTGAGATTCCAACTCCGCCGTATTTACCATTGGTTAACAGATCAATATCATCCTGATTTTTTTCATCAATAAAAACTGTATAAGGATCAAGTTTGCTCAACATACCTTTTATACCGGCACGCATAAACTCCTGTGGATCAATGTCATCTACATAATTAAAAGATATTTCTTTATATACTTTGCCGAACAGTTCAAGATTTTTACTTATTTCAAAGTAGATATCACTTTTACTTGCAACAAATCCAAAAGCTAAAAGCACTATAATCGTTAGTGATGAGATTAATATTATTCTTCGTGACTTCATTTATTTAACACCTTCGAGTGATTTGATTTCATTAATTATCTGTTCATTTATCTGTTTAATATTTTGTGTACCATCAATTACTCTAAATCGTTGTTCTTTCTCTGCTAAATAAAGATATCCTTTTCTAACACGCTCATAAAAAGTATTATCTGATACTTCAATTCTATCCAAATCGGAATGTGCAATATTTTTCTTTCGGGCCATTGCAATATCGTTTGGTATATCAATAAAAAAAGTTATATCCGGAATAGTTTGACCAATGGCAAGATTATGAATATTTAGTATAGCATCAACAGATAAACCTCTGCCAAATCCCTGATATGCTGTAGAAGAATCATGAAATCGATCAGAAATAACGTAATATCCTTTTTGCAGGTAAGGTCTGATAACCTCTCTTACTAACTGTGCCCTGCTTGCAGAAAACAAAAATATTTCTGTTTCCATAACCATTACATTGTTTTTTTTATCAAGAAGAATTTCTCTTATCTTTTCTGAAATTTCAGTCCCGCCTGGTTCTCTTATCAGATGAACATTTTTTTTCTGTTCTAAAAGATAATCTCTCAACAATCCCACTTGTGTGGATTTACCACAAAAATCTATTCCTTCAAATGTTATGAACATAAAACTTATTTGCCCTTATTAAAATTATTATTTCGGCTAAAAGTCATTCGAATTTCTTAATAATATAATTTAGCCTTACAGGTTTGGTAAATACTAACTCGGTGTTCTGAGGAATTGATATTTTAGGCTGCACACTCCCGAGAGTATCATAAACAATTTCTCGATAATCAATTGAGGCGGTAATTTCATTGGGATTGATCTTTCCAAGAATATTAATGCCGCCTCTTAAACTGCAATTAATTGTGTTAGGAATAAAAACAATATCACGATCCTCAGGCATACCATTTATAATTACTTTTACATTCTCAAATGTTTTTTCAACAATTCTTTGAACATCAAATGTTAATTCTGCTTTATTTTGCTCCAACCGAAAGCCTTCTGGTTCATCAATATCAGCGATTATTTTTATTTTGCTATCCAGAGATGATTGCTTTACAATTTTAGTTTTTATTGCTGAAATCTTTTCAAGAACGCTTGATGGTCCGGCAACAAGAACCGAATCAGGATAAACTTTAATTGGAGTTGCCAGCCCATAACCATCATTATAAGAAATATCAGTCTCGGCTTCAATCTTTAGTTTTTTAAATTTTAATTTCTCAACGTAAAAAGATATTTGTCTCGGACTAATTTCAGTGATAGATAATCCTGCACTTAACCAATTGTTCTCATCTATCTGACTTAAAGGATCTACTGTAATTTTGCCGCTATCTTTCTTAGCTGAAATTAAGTATTCATTTTGAGGTCCAAGACCAAGTGTTAACAACTGCCAGCCTTTTGCCTTTAGTTTTATAGAAACTTTTTCAGGATTTATAGATCCGTAAGAGTATCCATTAGGCTCATTTATTATTCTAATCTTAAAATCTCTTATCGAATAAAATTGTTCTGATAAAGTAACCGACCCCCAGATAAGAACAGAAAATAATGCCGAAAATAATATTATGTTAAGTTTATTCTTCACTTTAATATTTAATTATTTTTAATAGACTTAAACCATTCAACTAACTCATCCCGATTTGCACGGGATATTTCTCTTCCCTTAATCGGAAAATCCGGAAACTTTCTTGCATAATGTCGAAGCTTGTGGACATTCATCTGATTGATTAATTCAAAATCTGCATTACTATTTGCAATAGTTGAATTTTCGTTTTTTACTTCATCAATTATTTTCTTTGCCGGGAGAGTGATCTCTTTGGACTTCTTTTCTTTGTTTTCTAAACCAAGCGCCTCTTTTCTTAATCTCTCAATTGTACTTAATGGTTTAGTCGTTTCTTTATTTAAATCTTTTTCATCGACAACTTTTTTATCATCTTCAATTTTGTTCTCTATTGTTTCATCCAATTTAGGACTACTCTTAGTATCTGTTTTTTCTTTAAGCTTTTTAATTTTATGAATTGGGGCAATCTTAGAAACCTGCAAAGGTTTTGATTTTTCTCTTTTGAAGTCTGTCTTAGTATGCTGAACGTCGGACTTAAATTGATTGGTTTTATCTTCTGGAATTTTTTCCACAAATTTTATTCTATCGTTATTAAC
Source organism: Ignavibacteriaceae bacterium (assembly GCA_041738675.1). Classification (GTDB taxonomy): domain Bacteria; phylum Bacteroidota; class Ignavibacteria; order Ignavibacteriales; family Ignavibacteriaceae; genus IGN3. The sequence continues at coordinate 135,066 of JBGSPH010000050.1, read as the reverse complement.
TTCATCTTGCACCGGTTTGTAAATTTCATTATCTGGAAATATTTCACTGAATATTTCTAATAATTCTTTCCCGGGATTATCAACAACCGAAGACGCATAAATTTCGCCAACTCTTCTTCCGGCTTCTACTCCACTTTCTATAGCAGCTCTAACATAATCTGAGTTACCACTAACTGCCAGTGAAACTAACCCATTATCTAATTTATGAATTCCTAAAATTGTAACAGGAGAATTTTTAAGGATCACGTCTGCGGCTTCTATTAAAGCAACAATTCCTTTTGATTCAATCAATCCAATTGAGTGTGTCATAATTATTTTCTCTTTAATCCAATCATAGAAAGTAAATTATTATGCGGTAGTGGAATTACATGTGAACTGCGAAATTCATTTGTTAAAGCAATTTCCTCTGCTCCAAAAGCAAGAGCACGTTTAATTGCTCCCAAATCTCCTTTAATAAAAAGTGCTACTATTCCATCGCCCAGCACTTGTTTTCCTATAATATCAACATTCTTTTCTTTATTGATACCAACTAAGGCACTTAATGAAGAGGACATACTGCTCGTTTCAAAAATGCCTAACGACTCATAAATCATATATTTGCTCCCGATGCAGATTTTGATTGGAAAAAATAGTTTGTATACTAAGCAAAGTCAATTAAATCTGATCAGTTATTTTGTTTTACGGAATCAAGATACTCCTGCAAAATTATCGCTGCTGAGTACATATCCAGCAAATCTTTGTTCTGCCTTTTTACTTTTTTGTTAACCGATTCTAATATTCGCTGCTGGGCTATCACAGAGGTATAAGTTTCATCCCAAAGTTCAACCTCAAAGCCAAACTTTTTTTCCAGACTATCTTTAAATTTTTTAACATCATTAATAACTGATGTTTTGGAATCCTTTTTTTGTCTTTCCTCATTTGGGATACCAAGAATAAACTTTGTAACACTTTTTTCTTTAACGATTTTTTCAAGTTCCAAAAATGTACTTGAATTGTTGAGTATTGTTTTATGAGCATAAGCAAACATTTTAAGTGAATCAGAAAGAGCTATGCCAATTCTCTTCATCCCAAAATCAATTCCCATAATTCTTGTTTCATCAATTTCAGACATTAACTACTTTCAAATCTTTCAACTAAAAAAACACCTGAAACTTTTTTTAATCTTTCGATAATTCTATTCAGATGATCAAGGTTATTAACATAAATAGTAACACTTCCTTCAAATGCAGAATCGCTGCTATTAATGTTTAACGATTTAATATTTGTGTTACGATATGTTACAATAGAATGTGAGATATCATTTAAAATTCCAGGTCTATCTTTTCCACGAACTGATATTCCGGCTACGAATAACGAACTTTCAGCCTCTGGCCATTGAACATTTACGAGCTTACTGGAATCTGTAGAAGAAAGTGAAATTACATTAACACAAGATTTGCGATGGATTTTTATCCCTTCTCCGATAGTTATGTATCCAATTACTGGATCACCAGGAATAGGATTGCAACATTTTGCATAAGTATACATTATTCCAGATTTTTTGCCATCAACCAAAATTTCGCCAATTTCATTCCTGGAAATTTTAGCAAACTTCTGAAACTCTATTTCTTTCTCAAATTCCTTGTCATCTTTTTGAGTAGTGGCTGATAGAACTTCATCTATATTAACATTACTTTGTGCAACTGCCTTAAAGAACTGTCTTGAGTTATCAAATTTATTTGCGTGTGCAATCTTTAAAACGTCATCCGGTGTAAAAGAAAGTTTCATTTTCTTTATTTTCTTTTCCCAGATTTCCATACCACTTTCAACTATTGTTTGCTCTTCTTTATTCAACCATTTTCTTATTTCATTTTTAGCTTTATGAGTTTGAACAAATTTTATCCAGTTTTTATTTGGATGCTGATTTTTTGAGCTAATAATTTCAACCTGATCACCACTGTGCAGTTTTGTGTCCAGGGGAACAATCTTACCATCTACTTTTGCACCGATACAATGGAACCCAACTTTACTATGAATATCAAACGCAAAATCTACGGGAGTTGAACCAACGGGCAATCTTCTTAAATCTCCTTTAGGAGTAAAAACATAAATTTCATCCTGATAAAGATTTAATTTAAAACTTTCCATCAATTCATTTTTCTGATCATCTCGTGAAGCATTTTCAAAAATATCGCGAATCCAATTTGCCCATGCTTCAAGTTCACTATCTGTAGCAGTTTTATTTTCTTTGTAACGCCAGTGAGCCGCGACTCCCTTTTCAGCAACTTCGTGCATTTGTTTTGTACGAATTTGCACCTCAACTAATCTTCCTAATGGTCCAACAACAGTTGTATGGATAGATTGATAATTGTTTGTTTTGGGTATCGAGATGTAGTCTTTAAATCTATCCGGCACAGGCAGGTAAATTTGATTTACGATTCCAAGTGTTGTGTAACATTCATTTCTGTTTTCAGTATCCAGAATAATTCTTATAGCAAATAAATCATATATTTCTTCAAATGGTTTGTTACGTCTAACCATTTTTCTGTAAATACTATAAAGATGTTTTGCTCTTCCGCTCAACTCAATTTTCAAATTAGCTTCTTCAAGTTTTTTAACTATCGGTTCAGCGAATTTTTTTATATATGATTCTCTATCCTTCCTTTTCGCTTTTAGTTTTTTAGCTAATTCTTCATAAGCTTCTTTGTTTAAATACTTGAATGCAAGATCTTCAAGCTCCCATTTAACTTTTCCAAGTCCAAATCTATGAGCAAAAGGAGCATAAATTTCTAAAGTTTCCTGTGCGATTCTTCTTTGTTTATCCGGTTTAACAAACTCCAACGTTCGCATATTGTGCAAACGATCTGCAAATTTTACGAGTATGACACGAACATCTTTAACCATCGAAAGTAAAAGCTTACGATAATTTTCTGCTTTAGTAATTTCATGCCCGCGAAATATTCCGCTGATTTTTGTAACACCATCTATTATTTCGGATACTTCTTTACCAAACTCACGATTCATAAACTCGATAGTGTATTCAGTATCCTCAACTACATCATGCAGCAGAGCAGTTACAATAGTAACATCATCAAGAGGAAACTCTTCTGCAACTATCATAGCAACTTCATAAGGATGAGTAAAATACGGCTCACCTGAAGCCCGTAAATCATTCTTATGCGCTTCAACACTTAGCTCAAAGGCTTTAGTGATTAATGCTTCATCGACAACTTTAAGATTATTTCTACAAATCTTTATTAAGTTGTCTAACATTTTTTGATATTTTGGGTTATCTATTGCCATTATAGTAATTAAACTGATACAATTTTTAATGCCGGGGCAATTTAGTTTTTTTTAATGATTAGTTAAAGGGGCTGTAAAACACTATTCAGGTAAAATTATCTTTTTTCTAAATCTAGTTTTAGGCTGCGAACTCTTTCAAGCCGGTCATTCAGTTTATCCAATTCATATTTTGAATAACCGGAAACTGATAATATTTCATCACAAATTTTTATCGCTTCTTCTTTTTTATTTATTTTCACCAACTGCTGAGCAATTATATGTTTAAGTGTAACCTCATTAATCTTATTCGATTTAATACTGCTCGGATAAGACCGAAGTATTTCGTTGTATAATAATATTGATTTTTTGGGATCGATACTTTCATAAGATCTTGCTAAGCCCCACTTAAAGATTCTTGATTGAGGATGATTCTTAAGAGCAAGTTGAGCGACTTTTATTGCTTCTTCAAAATCTTTTTGTTCAATATAAATCCAGATTAACGAATGGATTGCAAGATGAGAATTATATCCGGAATACGTTACAGCATTTTGCAAATATTTGATTCCAATTTCTTTTTCATCATCTATAAATGGAAGCCAATTTAGAAATTCTGTTTTTTTGCTTTTCCAAAATTTATAACTACCTAATGCAATGTAAGATTCATAAAATTTATCATCGATTTCTAAACAATCTTCAAATGAGGACACAGAACTTAGTCCAGTGGAAAATGACTGCAGCCAGTTTTCACGAAGTGCATCATAATAAGCGATGTATCCTTCTGTTAAAGCAAAGAAATAATTATTCCAAATATTTTTGTCATCATTTTTAATTAATCTGTCAGAAATCCTTTTTGCACCTTCAAGATACTTTGTTATGATTTCGTGGTTGTAAGGTTCTTCATAATCATAAGCCTTTGCGATATGAACCGCAGCCAAATATATTTTTCCAAGCGGAATATCTTTTCTTGTTTTATCCAATTGATCAAAAAGTTTTTCGGCTTCATCATACTTTTGATCGATTATTAAATTGATTCCGGATTTTAAAATTTTGTGAACAGATTTATCAGGATAGACTTGTCCAAAATTCTTTGGAAAGAGAATTAAGAGTAAAAATAAAAAAAGGATTTTGGTATTAAAGTGTGCCGAAAGTTCTATCACCAGCATCACCTAATCCGGGAAGAATATAGCCCTTGCTATTTAGTTCACGGTCCAAAGCCGCAGCAAATATTTTTACATCGGGATGTTCAGATTTAATTTTATCAATACCCTCTGGAGCCGCAACAAGACAAGCAAAAACCAATTTTGCAGCACCTCGCTTCTTCAAATATTTTAAAGCTTCAGAAGCACTGCCGCCGGTTGCAAGCATCGGATCAAGCATAACAACTTCTGCTGTTTCCAAATGCTTTGGAACTTTGTAGTAATACTCAATAGGTTTTAGTGTTTCCTCGTCTCTCTGTAAACCAATGTGTCCTACTTTTGCTTCGGGAATTATTTGAAGAAAACCATTTACCATTCCCAATCCAGCTCTTAAGACCGGAACAAGTATTACATCGTGAGTTAATTTGGCCCCTTGCGTTTTTTCGAGTGGAGTAACAACTTCAGTTTCAGTTAATCTAAATTCCTTAGACAACTCCACAGCTAATATATTTGAAACTCTTTGCAATGCTGCTCGAAAGGTTTCTGAATCTGTATTTCTATCTCTTAAAATTGTAACATCACGTTTGATAATAGGATGTTCTATCAGAAAAAAATTTTTATTCATAAATCTAACTTGATTATTTTTGTCTAAAACTTACAGTTATTGGAACACCTTCAAATCCGTAAATTCTTCGCATAGTTCTCTCTAAAAATTTTCTATAATGTTCGGGGATGTGATTTGGATAATTACTAAAGAAAAGAAAAATCGGATAATAATCACCAACCTGGTTTACAAATTTGATCCTAATTTCTTTTCCTGTTGGAGAAGATGGTGGTGGATTTTTTTCTATTTCAGCAAGTATTGCATCATTTAAATCTGAAGTTGGAATCTTTTTTGTTCTTTCACTCTGCACTTTTTTGCAAAGATCAATCAGTTTATAAATTCTTTGTTTGGTTAATGCTGAGGTGAAAATAACAGGTGCAAAATCCACAGAACCCAATTTTTCTTTGATAGCATTTTCATAATCTCGGGCTGTGTTGGTTTCCTTTTCCATCAAATCCCATTTATTGATTGCAATAATCAATCCTTTTCTCCAGCGTACAACTTCATCAATAATTTTCTGATCCTGCTTTTCAAAACCTGTTTGCACATCAAGCATTAGAACGGTAACATCACTTTCACTAATGGCTTTAAAAGTTCTTAAGTTTGAAAAAAATTCAATGCTCTCTTCAACTTTCTTTTTCTTTCTTAATCCTGCAGTATCGACCAAAACTATTTCTTCACCATAATACTTTAAAACTGAATCGAGGCTGTCACGAGTAGTTCCGGGAATATCCGTAACAATACTCCTTTCCTCACCAAGTAAAGCATTTGTCAGTGATGATTTACCAACATTTGGTCTTCCAACGATGGCAATTTTTAATCTTTTATCTTCTTCAATTACATCTTCGGTGGGAAAATCTTTTGTGATATCATCAAGCAGATCCCCTGTCTGCCTGCCGCTCAAAGCAGAAATATCATAAACCATATCAACGCCAAGTGAGTAAAATTCGGCAGCACCTGCGGCATGAACCTGTGCATCAACTTTATTTACGACTAAGAAATATTTTTTGCCTGATTGCCTGAGCAAATCAACAATAGTTTTATCAATAGGATTTAATCCGTTTTTAACATCTACCAAAAAGATAATTGAATCTGCTTCTGCAATTGCAACTTCAACTTGTTCGCGGATTGCGGTTTCAAACAAATCATATGATTCCGGCACGTATCCACCTGTATCTATCAACCGAAATCTCTTTCCGTTCCAATCACCTTCTCCATAATTTCTATCGCGCGTAACTCCGCTTTGATCATCAACAATCGCTTCTCGCTTGCCGATGAGTCTGTTAAAAAGTGTTGATTTGCCGACGTTTGGTCTGCCTACAATTGCTATTAACGGTATTTTCATATCGGAAAAATACGGAAATATGGTGTGGGAATGAAAGAGTGTTTTATGTTAAGAATGGCAGTTTTATACAACACAAAGAGGCGGACTCATAAATAGAAAATGCCAAATTGTCATTCCCACAAAAGTGGGAATCCATTAAGCATTATGAGTCTTGGATTCCCGTTTTCACGGGAATGACACACAAAAATCGACTTATGAGACAGCCTACTTTAACCAATTAAAAACTATAAGTAAAATAAATCTTAGGATAAAACTCAGTTCTGCTTGTTAATTGAATATTTTCCAATCTTACTTTAACTGCAAGATCTTTATTAAACTGAGCAGCTGACCAAACTGCATCCAACGCGCTTAAAAAGTGATTAACATAAATTCCAATTACTGCCGTTGATGCAATAGAATAGTAATCATTAGCGTCACCACGCATACCGGAATAATAAACAAGATTAGGTGATATTTGATCCTTATTTCCGCCGCCTGTAAAATCATTCCAGCCAGATGAATACTGATGATATTTGCCTATGAGTTCATAATACTGCTGGTCACCGTGTGGAGGTAGTTTATGAGAGCCCGTTTCAGCTGCGTTAAGTAAATTCCAATCTACTTGTTCCCAGGGAGGTAAATTTGGATCATTACTCAAAATCATATTTGGATCACCCTGTTCATAAGTGATCAGCCATTCAGCATATCTAACAACGCTCCAATTATGATCAGGATTTGTATAATCATCAGCATAATTTTGAAACTCAGTAGTTTTATCATCACCTTTACCATCGTAAACAATTGCCGTAGTTACTACTGCAGCTTCTATTGCAAGAAAAATTCCTGCTTTAAGATACTCACCAACATAAATTTCACCGGAACCTGGAATTAGTAAGGACATTACTCCAGCTAGAATAGGAGATTTTTTATTTTCTTGAGAGTACATTAACTGAGGGGTAACTGGTTCTTTATAATTGTTAAAAATTATTTTTGAATCAGCTGATAAATTACCCGATAATATTATTTTATCTTCACCCGTTTGAGAAAATGAAACTGATGTTAATAATGTAATCAAAATTAAAAACTTAATAGTTTTCATTATAATATCCTTCTATCAAAATCTTGGAGATTTATTAAAGTTCAATATCTCAAATCCAAAAAGAACTCCGGCGTATAAATTCCATTCTTTACCGTAGGTAACAACCTCATTGTTTACAGTTCTATTAAATTCATCAAATCCATAGGCTGCACTTACAAACACACTCGTTGGAAACAGATAATATGAACTAAGTTGAATTCTAAGTTCGGCACCTACACCTTTTTTGAAGTTCTCTATCTTAACGGCATCTTTATTCCAGGCATTACCAATATCAGCATTAAAGGAAAGAAATATTTTATCTATGTAAAGATGCCCAGCTCTTGTATCAATATTTCGAAACAAAGGAAATCTGTATGTAAAGTTTAACCAGGCAATTTCATTTCCGCTGATTGCATAAAATGGATATGCCTTCATTCCGATTAAGCCGCCGAGATAAAAATCAAAAAAGTCTGGAACTGTTGGGCCGAGAATACTTCCCAACCTTAAAGTAGTATTAAAAGTATGAGATTTAAAAACCGGGAGGAAAAGACTGGTTTTTAATTCAAGTCTGTTAAAATTAAAATTACTGTATTTGGGTATTAATAATCCATCTTCAACTTCATACTCGCCCTTTTCATTATAATCACTAAACTCGTAGTTGTAAGTAAAGTTAATATCAAATCCAACCGGATTTATCTCATCATCTTTTGTGGGTAAAATTGAATGCCAGGTAAATTTAGCTTCCAAATTATTTCCATTAAAATAATTATCCTTTGTTGTTGGATAGAGCGTGTTGTTTTCATCAGGCAGAACAAAACTTCCTAGTACCGCCGTATAGCTGCTGTTTGAATATTTTAGTTGAAGATTCTGATCTCGCGTAAAGAGTCTATGTCTTATTATAAAATCAAATTCAAAAAGATCGTAGGTAACTTCAGTTGGGGTTATAAAATCATAGTTAACAGTACCATTACTGGCTGTATCAGCACCAAAAAAAACATCAACATTTGCTTTACGACTTATGCTGTAAAGTTCAAGTGAAAGTTCAGGACGCAATCCTAAAGAAGTTAATAGAGGCAATTTATTGCGGTAATCAAAAACCAGAAACAAATCTCGCTCTAGTCTTGCATTAACTGCAGCACCGGCAAATAGAGAATAACGATCAAGCATATCATTAGTGGTAACAAAGACACCAGGTTTAAATTTTTCCCAAAATGTATTACCAGTGTTATAATTATCAAATCTTAAGAATGGAAAAAATGTTAATCTTGAAAAAGCACCGGTATATTTATTCTTATCTTCATATTTAATGTCCTTGTCTTCATAATTTTTTAGTGATGAGATATTGTAATCATTAATATTACCTAATGGTTTCTCAGTATCTAATGGAGGGTTCATCAAACGAACATAACTATTGCTGGCAATTACTTTTTGCTGTTCGGGTTTGTCTATCTTAAATATTTTATAACCAGTTGATGTGTATCCTGCATATACTACATCACCCTTCCCATCAACATTGGCCATAAAAGCTCCACCGAGTACATTAGTAAGTTGAGTTTTAGTTTTTGATAAAAGATTATAGGAGTAAATATTGTAAATGCCTGTTTCATCTGATGAAAAAACAAGATTGCCGTCTTTATCAAATGTTGGATTGCGTTCATCTTTATCAGTGGCTATTATAAATTCAACATTACCGCCATCTGCGTTAACTTTTGCTATGTCTCTTGTATTTGCATACGAATAATCAAAAATGATATAGGAATCATCAGGCGAATATTTAGGATTGTAAACCTGTTCTCCATTTTCAAAAAAAGTTAAACGTTTGAAATTCTTGCCATCAATATCAACCGAACCAAGATTTGTTGTTCCATCCTTCTGAAATAAGAAAACTATTTTCTTACCATCGTTTGAAACTGAAGGATTATTTGCTCTTAGGTTATGAGTTAATCGAGTATCATCTTTGGTGGTAAAATCATAAACGAAGAGATCGTGAACATTATACCAATTTTTATTATCGTCAGAAATCTTTGCGTAAATAATTTTATCCTGTCCGGGAATAAATGAAAATGTTGAACGCACTCCTCCAACAATATTTTTTTCTTTTTTGGTTTCAAGATCATATTCATAGATCCCTGCCGGACCAAAATAATCAGATGATTTGTTTGAGATGTAATAAACTTTCTTTCCGTCTTTAGAAAAGGTTGGATAGAAATTTCCAAAACCATCTTTAGCTATTTGTTCCCCTGTTACAAGATTTGAAGAAATTTGTTCAGTTCTTTTTTTGTAATCATTTTTAAGAAAGCTGCTCCATTCATCATATATCTCATTACCATCTTTCCCAAGATTTTTTTGAAAGGCATCATCAATAGAAAATGTTCCGAATTTGCCAAGTGATTTTGTTATATCGCGCAGTTTGTCTTCACCGTATTTTTGCGCTATGTAGCTTGTTAGTGCAAAACCGGAATTGTAAACAGATTCGTTACCCAAACTTGTTTTACCGAAAACACCCATTTCATTCCAGGTTAACATATTATTATCCAGAGCATAGGAACGTAAAATCATATCACGATGTGAATCCCAATTGTCATAATCGAATTCTTTACGCATATATTGCGCTGTGCCTTCAGCAAACCAGGCAGGAACATTTACGGTTGCAAGCGGATATGATATTACAACATTTGGAAAGCCGTAAAGTATATCAGGTCTTCTTTCATCTTCATACATCAATACTTGTAAAAAAAATGCAGGGACACTGCGGTTCAATTTCATTGCAGCTTGTATTTGCACCATGTGAGTAAATTCGTGGGAAATAACATTTCTTAACCAGTTATGTGCGCCTCGCAAATCAAAGTCTAAAGCGCTAGTCCAGATTTCAATTTTGTTATCAAAAAAATATGTAGCACCGTTTGAATAATCATCGATATCTTTTATGATGTAATGAACCTTATCAGGTTCATAATCGTAGAGCGAACAGATAGGATCCCAAACTTCATCAGCAATTTTTAATACTGTTTGAGCGGTTCTTTCTGCGCCTTCGTGAAAGTGAACTTCTACATGCTCGCCTTTTATGGTAAACCAATCAAGTTCGGGATGGAATTCTGTATACTGTGCAAAAATATTTGAACTGAATACTACGTAAAGTAAAGGGAATAATAATTTCATAAATAGATTTATTGAGATGTAAAAGAAATTATTTAACAACAGCTATTTTAATTATAACAGATTCTGATTTGCCGCTTGAACCATTCGCTTCAATTCTTGCAAGATAAACTCCACTTTGTATATTGCTAACATTCCAGGAAGTTTCATTATCAAGCCCGCCTTGAGCATCATCATTAAGCTCAGCAACAAAATCACCAGCAAGATCGAATATCTTAATATTTATTTTAGAATCTTCGCCAACAAAATATCTTATTGCTGTTTCTCCATCGTAAACAGGATTTGGATAATTGTATGCTCGTGAAGTTGGGAAGAACTCGTTGATTGTATTTAAGTTTTCAGCAGCAGAAAGAAATGAAGTATTACCTCTATTTCCATTTTCTTCTAACCAACCGAACGTATTACTAACAGAGGAAATTATCCACGCAACAAAGTATTGATCTTCATTAAAACCGCCGAAAGCTGTTTGACCTTTATAATTAAATAAGACAGGGTTGGAAAATAATTGATTACCAAAAGAAATTGGAAAACCATTAATCATTTTTCCGGTGCCGCCATCAAATGCATATACATTACCATCAGAATCAGAGCTAATTACATCTGATTTTGTATCACCTTCAAAATCAACTGAAAGTGGAGTATGGATTAATTCCGAAATCGAGTTTTTATTTACCGGATAATTATCTGCTAGCGCTCCTGAAATATTGTATGCTTCTAGTTCTGAACCATTATTAAGAATTATATAATTCTCACCATCCTGCTTTAAATCCGCAAGTGAAATTGAATTTATATCTAAATTTTTCTTTACATTAAAAGTTGATTGAATAACGCCACTAGAAATAACGTATATATTTCCAATATCCGATAAAATTATAGAAGCTGGAGTACCATCACTGTTAATAGTTGTTGCAAGATCAACAAGGCCTTCATTAATAATATTTATTTTCGTTCCATCCGATGAAAAGAAATAACATTCTCTTGGATTTGTGTTTGAAGTAGTAATCGCACTTATTGATGAGCTTGAAGCCGAAATCTTTAGGATGGCAAAAGCTGGGTCAACTAAAACAGAATCCTTAAGGATAGCATTACCAGAAATTATTGATTCAAGATCATAAACTAAAATTATACCCGCGGTTGTACCAATAATTAATTCATAATTCTCAGTTAAAGTTTTCCTGATTACCGGTACAGTTGAAGCCGCATATTGAATTTCAAGACTACCACTGGTTACTTGAGAGTTTTCGCTGATCCAATAATTTATTCTATTAAATCTATTTCCAATTGCTATTATTTTATCTCCAATTGTTGCGGAAGCAATTTTATAGCCCCCGTGAAAATCAGGTAGAGTACTTATTATATTATTTCCATCAGTAACTAAAAGATCAGAGCCATCAGCAAAAGCAAATTTAACTGAATCGCCGTCTTCCAAAACGGTGATCTTAGTTACATTGGAATTTTCATATTTCTGTCTAAGCAAGGGTTTAATTATAGAATCACCATACTCAACCTTAAAAGACATTTTGCTGGCGATTGATGAAAAATCCTTAATTTTAATTAAACTGTTTGCACCTGTATTTGTTTTAGTATCAGGACGTGAAGCCTTATTAAAAATATTTTTAAATAATTCGGCTTTGTTGTCTGCATACCAAAAATCCTGCTCTGTTCCCTCACCAATTACTACATCACCAAAAATTGTTGTAAACTGTTCACCAATATCCTGAACTCCATCAGCTTCTTCGACATCAACGCCGCGTCTTGTTTTATCTGTGTTTATTTTATTCTCAGCTAATTTTTCGTTTATTACATTTTCATCAATATGCCAGATTACAATCCCATTGCCAGGTAAAGCCCAATCAAATTCATCAACATCAAGAACAACACCTGATAATGAATCCGTATCATAGCTGTAAAATCCGGTTGTGTCTTTAAGAAAACTTCTTGTAAAGATATTGCCATTTGATTTTATGGTTACCTGTGAACCATCATTCAAAACATCTCTTTGTCTGTTTTCAATCAAATAATATTCTGAAGAATTGATCGGTACTTTAAGAATAACAGTATCAGCCAAAGTTGAGGCAAGTTTGGATACAACACTAACATCATAATCACCTGGGGATATTTCTACCGCATCAGCCCAGCCAAGATATATTTTTTCCCAGGCAGATGGTTCCGGAGGAAAACAACCATTGTATGCAAAGATTGATTGTCCATCCATCAAACCAAATCTTCCAATCGCACTTAGACCAGTATTAGTATCAAATAAATCCGGCAAACCGAGATGACTTGCTACGCTTGCAACGATCAATCCATTTATAGTTATTTCAAATAAAAATGTTCCCGAGATGGTTTCTAATTCTCTGCTTTCAGTTTCAGGCATGATCATGCTATTTGTAATTTTGAAGTTACCGTTTGAAACAGGGAACCCTTCAAAAGTGGAACCAAAAATATTTTTAAGTGAATTTTCTCCAAGATAAACTGATGGTAAATCTCTTTCGTTGCCTAAACTTCCGGGTAAAGAGATATCTCTTCCCACTCCGGCGTGAAAAATCACAAACAAATTATAATCTGAAAAATTCAATCCAGGATAAATAGCATCAGCTTTTGTCCATACTTCCTCAGCAAATTGTCCCATCGGCGTAAAGTCATCTGAGCCGGGTGCTGGTGAATAATTTCTCATGGTTTTTGTAACAGAGAAGGTATCCGGTAAAACTGTAAACTGTATATCAACTTTTCCGTTGGAAACTTTTTGGAAATAATTTTTTACAAATGTAAGGTGAGATTCAAAATAATCTCTATCGTGAGGCAATGGATCTAAAATATCATTACCATAGTTTTGAGAATATATAGAACCAAATTTTCCGTTTCCAAACGTTGCACCATCACGATCTTCCTGAAAGTTGACCATCACAGCCAATATTTTAACAGTATCATCCGCTAGAACTTTGGTGCTAGTATTTGGATATGGATTAATTTTTCCTATAAAACTTTGGGCAGATAAACTGCCCAAGGTTATTAAACTGATTGCGAGAGTTAGAACAATTTTTAGCATAAGAAATTAGATTCCCCTTGGTAATCCCCTTGTTGATTCTGGAACAGCACCCCATCCAATAAGTACTGTAAATCTAAGTGTATCATTAAGTGGATGATTTTCACCACCTTCAAATACAGAGGTAGTTAAGTAACTAAAATCAAATCCATAAATATCATATCTGATACCAGCACCAAAGGTTGCAAATTTTCTATTTCCATAGCCCGGATCTTCATAGAAAAATCCTGCACGTAGTGCAAATAGAAAATCACCAGGTGTTCCATACCAGTATTCAAGACCCATAGAAGTAACAATGTCTCTCATTTCATTGCTGAAAGATTCATCTCCCCAGGCAGAAAAAATAGCTTGATAGAATTCATCTGATCCAGTGGTATCTCTGCTTACTAATAGTTTGCTAAAATCTAATGTGTAAATCAGACTATTAAATTCATCATCTATTACTTTGTAAGCAAAACCTAATCTGAAGTTTGTTGGGATAGGATCTGCTTGGTCTTGATCTATATATGTTATTTTTGGACCAAGATTACTCAGGTTAATCCCGATACTAAATTTCCCGCCGATGTCTTCATCAATCAAAGGAAGAACAAATTTTTCAGGTCGCCACATCGTTGAAATATCAAAACTCACTGATGTCGCAACGCCTGTTCCTTGTTCTTGTCCTGTAGGCTGATCAGATAATTGGCTACGGATTATTCTGAAGTTAAATCCTATTCCCCAATCATTTGAAAGCTTTGTTGCATAACCCAATGTTAGCGCAGCATCATAGGAACGGAAAACACCAACGACTTCGGGTCCATCTTCATTAGTTCTACTAAATTCTCCAAAATTCATGTAAGTAAGACTAGCTGTAATGCTACCGCTAATATCTTCAATATATTGTCTGTACGTCAGGTAGTCGTAGAATAAATCCAAATTAAACTGAGGCAGCCAGTTACTATGCGTAATACTAACCTCTGTACCTGAAAGAAATGCGATACCTGCAGGATTCCAGAATATTGCAGCAGAGTTATCCGCCAATCCTGTACCTGATTCACCAATACCACCTGCACGGGAATCCGGGGCAAGTAATAAGAATGGAACAGCAGCTTCACCTTGTGCATACGATACTTTGGCAAATAACCCAAACAGCATGCTGATCATCATTAATCTGAGAACTATTTTCATTTTTTATCCTCCGAGATAAATAAGATAATTAAAAAATTCTTATCAATATTATTGAACATTAAATATAACTAATAACACCTAAATAAAACACATTTTTTTGTAGCGGATTATTTGATCACCGCAAGTTTACCAAGTACACTTTTACTAAACTGTCCATCAACAGATTTTACAATTACTTTGTAAAGATAAGTTCCATTAGCCAACTGATCTCCATCAGCATCTCTTCCATCCCAATCGATAACTGCAAATCTTTCGTTAAGATTATTTTTCTCAATTTCTTTAATCAATCTGCCAGCTATTGTATAGATTTTGATTTTCACATCAATCGGCTGAGCTAAGTTCTGTTGAAAAGTAAATTGGGTATTATCTCTAAATGGATTTGGATAATTATAAACATCTCTGATTTCAAGATCACTTCCATCAACTACAGAAAAGAAAGCGTTCTCTTCAGAAAAATTATTAAAAACATCCCAGGCTTTTACAAGTAACTCATAATCACCATTTGCCAGTGATGAAAACTTATAATTGATAGCACCAGTTCTGCCGCCGGCATCTAAATCTCCGGTAAAATGATTTGTAAAATCAATAGGATCATTTAATTGTTGATTTAGTACACCCTCTAATTTGTGTCCAACACCGGTGCCCGTTGTGTTCAATCCCGTTTCATCAGAAAGCTTAACTATTAAATTGGGATTTTCATTAACAAGATATCCATTGTTATAGGCAACATCATCAAAATATATTTCAATATCAGGGCCTTTCCCATCATTTGCTATCGAGCTATCCGTACCGCCCACAATAATTTTATTTGTATAACCAAGTCCATCAACAGAATTATCTAAAAAATAAAAAATAACTTTACCGTTTTTATTTTCATAAGAAATATCCTTTGGTACGATAAAATTTTCTGAAAACTTACCACTATTAATTGATACTCTTCCGTTAAAAATTAATCCACCCGGCATATTTACTGGATAGTTACCAATAGCTGATAAGAGAACTCTTCTTTCAGAATCATAAATGGTTAGGAATCCTTCGCCGTTAAAATCTGTCCACGGTGTGCTATCGGGTTTAAGTACAGTCCCATCAATTTGAGTTCTACTTAATGCTTTTATTTGAACATTAGCTGTTAAATCTTCTCCATTAATAGAATCAATGTTAGCAACATACTGTGGGACAAGCAGTCTTAATGTCGGATCACCAAAAATATTATACTTTTGATCATTCACTCCAGTGTTCTTGGAAAGTAGTGCTGCTTTACCGATTGGGATACCAAGATTTAAAGTATCCTTACCGGAATTAAACAGATTAGTTATAAATCTATACATCAATGCTTCGTTTGAGCCTGCGAATACCAATCTTGAAGCCGTAAAACTTGCAATCGCTCCGCTATTTGGTAAAAACATTATTGCTTCAGCCGCACTCTGATAGTTTGGAATATCAAAATATCCAAAATCACAGGTTGCAGCACCCAAGAAGAAATATTTATCATTCTGTAACTGAGGCAGAACTACACTCTTTTCAAAAATAACTTCGTGCGCCCAAAGTTCAGGACTACCGTGACCAAAATAATTCAGGAATAATGTGCCTTCATTTATTGCATCAATTATTGATTTATTAACATTAGGTTTTCTTCTTCCCTGTCCGGTAATAACATCCGGATATGAAGCACTATATATTTTATTAAAGTTAAACGATTTTGGGAAATAGCTATTCACTAAATTTTCTGAGGGTGCGGTATGTAATGCACCTTCATAAGTACCATCTGATTTTAATCCATCATCTGATATGAGAGTTATTAGATTTCTCCAGTCCCCTCTTTCCTGATTTAATTCATAATCAATAATTTTATTAACCATTGCGTTTGCATCACCGGGATTTGCACAGGTAATTCTGCCAAGAGCAAGATCCACATTATTATCATTGCCTGAAACTCTTCCGAAAAAATCATCTGTTGTATAGGAGTTTAGCAATGCTAAAGATTCTTCAGTTTGCCAGGTTACAACAAAGTTATCACCATACTTCTCGATATTTTTATAATCATAAGTTCCTTTTCCAAAGAACAATACATATTGCGGTTTGATAGTCCAATTATCAAAAGCATATTTTAAATAATCTCTAACTGCTGTTGGATCAATAATTCCACCTGAAAATTCGTTATAGATCTGTTCAATATCTGCAACATAAGTAGAGATAGTTACCGGAGCCTGATTTTCTCTATAGTTTTTCAGATTGTTAGCCGCATCTCTAAAAGCTTTATTTGTTACGATAATAAATTTTGCTCCCTGTTCTTCACCTCTAAGATTAGAGTTTTGAACCTCAACAGGGTTCGAAGGTGTTTTAAATGCATCGCTGCCAACAGCATAATATTTGGATCTTTGAGCTGCGCTTTCATCAAATTGAAAATGAACTTCACTGCCGCTTAGCATAGAATAATTTGAAACAGATTTTACATTTGAAAAATTAGTAATATCAAAAACTTTAATGTTGGATGAAGTAAATCCACTCAGTTGATATTCAATAATTCCTCCCAAAGGATCTGAAAAGAACATCAAATTATCACCAAATGCTTTTAATTCTTTTTCATATTGAATTGTAAAATAATCTAAGTAACCAACAGCAGTCACCCCTGAAGGTACAACAGTAAAATTTAACACACTTCTGTTTTCCGGTAAATCTCCGTTATAACTAAACGTCCAGGGAGTAGGACTAACAACACCAGCAGTATATAATGTCGTTCCATAGCCTGCAAGGCTTCGTTGAAACAATTGATTTCCATTTTCAGCTACAGTTAAATTCAAACCAGATGGAGATCCAACAGCAAACCTGAAACTATAATTAATAGTAGTGCCGCTAATTCTTCCATTAAGACTATTCGTGTATGTGCGCGACTTAACTGATGAAGAAAAATCATCACCAAAAAACTGGCGCCCTGTTTTTCCTAAATTAATTTTATCCACTTCAAAATCTGCGTAGGCAGTGCTTGATGTTTGGGTTAGAGATGGAGTAGTGTTTAATCCTGGTTTTTCTGAAATTCGTTTTCCATTAGTACCACCAGTAGTAATCCAGAAATAGTTTTTATCAGAATAAGGATGTTTAAATCTTTTAATTGTATTGCCATCATTATCATAATCCCAAAAACTGCTGCCTCTTCCATAAAATAAAATGTAGTCAGCATCATCAAACCTTCCATCTTCTTCGCCAACAACAAGTATAGCATTTTCAACAAGATCATTTGGTCTGACTGCTGTGTTGTTTTCCGGATACGGCTTACCACCATTGTTATAAATCTTTATTGTTCTCGGATCAACAGTATTACCATTAATTCCGTATAAAGATAAATTTGCTCTTGATATTTTATAGATGCCTTCTTCAGGTGCTTCAAACTTTACCCATTTACCGCTTGCAAGAACACTATTTTCAACAACAACTTTTTTCAGACTCTTAGCAGTGTTTTGATTGTTCCAATATTTTGCAACTTCATAATTAATAAGCATACCATCCAAAAAATCATCAGCAGGTTTTGATGAAATTACACCCTGATTACTAAAATCTATTCTAAAAATAATTTTTGTGTAAAGTCTGATTTTATTTGAGGCTGCATCAAATTTAATGGGAGAAATATTTATAGTTTGTAATGGAACATCTCTCAACAATCCAAATTCACCAAATGCTACTATATCTTCATTTGATTTAAAGGTTGAATATTCGGAGTTTGGTTTGTAATCAAATGAAACGGAAAAGGTATCTTGAACAAGATATGGGACAGGAATCAGTTGTCCGGTTAATTCTTTATAAGATGAAGAGAGCACTTCTATCGTGTTACCAAACTCAGATGGAACTCCAACATTAATGTTTCTTTCTATGATCGCAGGTAAACCCCAGTCATTATAGTTTTTTAATATGCCGGATGATATTTCAACTCTGCGGAATGATATTCCATCAAATTTAAATAGAGAAGTATCTATAACTTGCGGAGAATATTCTATAGTTATAGAATTAAAATCCGAAGATAAAATTTTTACATCACGTTGGGAGTGCAGAAGAGAAGCAGTGATGAGAAACATTATTAAGATCTTGCTTTTCATTTCAATCAAACTAATTATTAATTGATTTTCTATTTAATTCTGATTTTGTGCTGTAGCAAGGATCTCTAAAAGTTTCTCCTAAATTTTAACCAAAAATGGCATCTATTTATCAAATAGTCAAGTCTTTATATCAGTTGCGTTTTCCTGAGATCATTCAATAATTGCCTTGTATCGACAAAAAACATAGGTAAAGTGGATTTTTCAAATTTCACTCGCTTATCTTTTCCTACTAAAACAAGCTTTCTTTTATTCTTTCCAAGTGGATTAAGCGCCTCAAAGTATTTACTAACTTTTTTATCAGGATCGCTTAACACCGGAAAATCAATTTTATTATTAGCACAAAATGTATGATGCGACTCAATAGGATCAATATTAACACCAACTATCTTTATTCCAAACTTTTTTAGTTCTGACTGATTTAAAGTATAATCGACTAACTGCTTAGTGCAGACAGGTGAATTGTCTTTGGGATAGAATGCAAGTAAAACATCCTGATTCAGATTTTTATACAAATCAAATTTATTATTGTATTGATCGTTCAACTGAAAATTTTCGACTTCCGCCCCAATTTTCATAATCCAAGTAACACTTTATTTTTTCTCATCGCTTTAATACAAAAATCAATGTGTTCATCCAAGGGGATATTAATTCCCTCTGCACCGTTCATTATATCGTCACGACCAACAGCTTTTGCAAATGCCTTATCTTTCATTTTCTTTTTTACGGAACTGACTTCAACTTCATCAACAGTTTTTGAAGGACGAACATATGTTACAGCAGTTATAAATCCTGCTAATTCATCGCAAGCAAATAGAACTTTTTTAAGAGTTGTATCTCTTGGTATTCCGCTGTAATCTGCGTGAGATAAAATTGAACTAATAAATTCCTCATCAAAACCTTTTCCTCTTAAAATTTCAGCACCTTTAAATGGATGTTCTTCTGCAGTTGGATATTTTTCATAATCAAAATCGTGAAGCAGAGCTACATTACCCCAATACTCAAGATCTTCATTTAGTTTTTCGGCATAAGCTCTTACGCAAGTTTCTACTGCGTAAGCGTGCTTTAGTAAGCTATCACTTTTTGTGTATTCTTGTAAAAGTATCAGACAATACTTTCTGTCTCTGGTTACTTCCATTATTTTTTCTTTTTATTTGGTGATGAAATAAAACTCGGACATAAATCCGATATTACACACTCACTGCATTTAGGTCTGTTTGCAATACAGATTTTTCTTCCGTGAGTAGCAAGCCAATGAGATGAATTTATCCAATAAGATTCCGGTAATAATTCTTTTAATCTTAATTCTATTTTATCTGGATTTTGAGAAACTATAAATCCTAGCAAGTTAGATAATCTCTTGACATGTGTATCAACTGCAATAGCCGGAATCCCAAATGCATTGCCTGCTATAACAGAAGCAGTTTTTCTTCCAACACCGGAGAGTTTAACAAGCTCATCAAAATCGGCAGGTACTTTACCTTTATGATTTCTAATTAATTCATCGCAGCAAGCTTTTATGCTCCGAGCTTTTTGTTTATAAAAACCGGTTGAAAATATTTCTTTTTCTAATTCTTCCTGGGCAAGATTAATAAAATCCTGTGGCTTTTTATATTTCTTAAAAAGTCCTTTCGTTACAATATTTACCCGTTCATCCGTACATTGTGCAGAAAGTATTGTTGATATAAGTAATTCGAAAGGATTTGAATAAACGAGTGCCGGTTTAACCTTAGGATATTCTTTTTTTAGGATATCAAAAATTCTTTTGGCAAAATCCTTACTAATCTTTGCTTGCATCTTTATTATATCTTGGATGAGTAATCTTTAATCGTTCAACTGGAATATGATTTATAATGTGTGATTGAATTATTTCCTCAACATCATTTTTTGTAACAGTGCCGTACCAGATTTGCTCAGGATAAACTACGACAGAAACTCCAAACTCGCATGCATCCAAACATCCCGCGCCATTTGCTCTAACATCAGCATTTAATCCAAGTTCTTTTAATCTTGATTTAAAGTGTTCACGAATCTCAGCACTCCCCTTTTCTGCACAGCATCCGCGAGGATGTCCTTCGGGTCTTTTATTTTCACAAATAAAAATATGTTTATCAAATCTTTTCATAGCTACTAAAATAAGAAAAGCGGACATAAAGTCCGCTTAATTTATTTGTAGCGCGTACGGGATTCTTCCATTGGAATCCCTTTGGGAGAACCCGTAACCCCCGCCTTGAGAAAGCGGCGTTTAAACTTATTTATATAAAAACAAAAGTGTGTAGCGCGTACGAGATTCCTCCGTAGGAGTCCCTTTGGGAGAACCCGCAATCTCTGCTTTGAGAGGGCGGTTTTTCAGCTTATTAACGAAAGAACAAAAATATGTAGCGCGTACGGGATTCCTCCGTAGGAGTCCCTTTGGGAGAACCCGCAATCTCTGCTTTGAGAGGGCGGTTTTTCAGCTTATTAACGAAAGAACAAAAATATGTAGCGCGTACGGGATTCGAACCCGTGATCCCCGCCTTGAGAGGGCGGTGTCCTAAGCCACTAGACGAACGCGCCAATGTAAAAGTTTTAATACTTGTTAAAAGAATTTATTTAAATAATTCCCCGAGCTTTAAGCCAATTATATCCATCAATTGTTTTAAAGAACTTTTCTCTTTGCATCGCCTCACTTCTTGTTTGAAAAGATTCGAAATAGTGAAGCTTATATGGTATATGTCCTTTAGTGTATCTTACTTTACCAGAATTATGATACTTAACTCTTTTTGAAATATCCTCAGTAGAACCATAATAAAAAGTTCTATCTTTTTCGCTTTTCAATATGTATGTAAAGAACATAATTTTAAACTAGATTTTCATTGTGTACGGGATTCTTCCATAGGAATCCCTTTGGGAGAACCCGTGATCCCCGCCTTGAGAGGGCGGTGTCCTAAGCCACTAGACGAACGCGCCAATGTAATATTTAACTGAGAATTTATAATGTATAATTTAGAATTAGGGAAAAATTAATATTCTATATTGATAATTCTAAATTCTACATTACAAAGTTGTCCTATTAGGACTCGAACCTAAAATCCAGCATCCAGAGTGCTGTGTGTTGCCAATTACACCATAGGACAATTTAATATTTGATTGAGAACTTTATTTCTATCTGATACAACGTTCTTAGAAAGTTTATTAATTACAATATGGAACAGAATTTTGAATAATTTTGAAGCCAAATATATCTGAATTCATTTCTAAATGCAATCAGATTTAGGACGCCGAAATTACTTGAGATTGGTAGAGATCTTAACTTAATTTAGAGCAACAATTAAGATTTATTACGAATGAAAAAATTATTTTTACTTTTTACCTTATTCTCAATTACGGCTTTGGCTCAAACTTTTGAGTACACAGTATCCATTGGAAAATTTAACAAAGCATCCTCATTTTATATCACTGCGAATGGCTTGATATACGTTTCTGATTCCGGCAGTGATGAAATTATTTTGATGGATACATTAGGTAATCAACTAAGAACTTTTGGAGGTTACGGATGGAATCAAAATTCTTTTGATGATCCTGCAGATGTATTTGCTGATCCACTTAATATTTATGTTGCTGACAAAAATAATCACATGATTAAAAGGTTTGATAAAAATCTTAACTTCATTTCTGCACTATATACAAGAGAAAGTGATTTTAGCCAGGAACAATTTGGTTATCCTTTAAGCTGTGCAACTTCTAACCAGGGAGATTTATTTTTTATTGATTCAGATAATAATAGAATAATGAAGTTTGATATTTTTGGAAATTTCATTGTGAATTTTGGGGGATTTGATGCCGGTAAATATCAGCTATCAAATCCTAAACAACTCGCTATATCTTCTTCCAATAATATTTTTGTTATTGATGGTTCTGACATTGTTATCTTTGACAATTTTGGGAATGGAAGTAGAATAGTAAATTTTGAGAGTGAAATTAGCAGCATACGAATACTTTTTGATCAATTAATTATTTGTGTTGGGGACAAAATTTATCATACATATTTGAGAGCTTCTGAATCAACATTAACAGAAATTAAAATCAACGGATTTGAAAGTAATGGTAAAATTATCTCTGCTATTTTATTAAATAACACACTGTATGTTCTCAACTCAAATGAGTTGTTAATATTTAAGCAAATCAATTGAGACCGTTTTGTTAAATGATCAGATTTCTCAGCAGAAGTTACTCAGGCTTGGATTTTTATTTTTTACTTCGATCTGGTTACTAGGAATCATCAGTCCCTGTTTTAATTTTGATTTAGTAAATTCATTTTATCCATTCCAAAAACAGGTATACTCAATTGTTTGCCATCAGAATACACACAAATCATTTAGCTGTAATAATGTTCCATTTTTAGTTTGTGCCAGATGTACCGGAATTTACGCCGGGGCTTTAATTTCTGCTTTATTAATAGTTTTTTATTCTAAAGATTTTATATTTAAAACTAAATATTTAATAATGCTTTCGTCACCAATGCTATTTGATGTTATCCTCTTAAACTTTGGTGTCTATAATTACATTGATACATTATCAGCCATTACAGGTTTACTTTTCGGTTCATCAGTATTTCTATATATTTTGAGTGCGATTGAAAATTTACTTTTTACAAATCAAAAAATTAAAAATGGATTATAAAAAATATCTTCCTACTCTTGTATGCGGCTTTGGTGCTGCGGTGCTTTCAACAGTTCCCGGAATAAAAAACTTTAGTTGGTGTCTTATCGTTCCTGTTGCGGCTGCAATTTCAATTCTGCTGGATAAAAAGATTAACAATTCAAATGAAAAAATACTTCTGGGCAAATCTTTAGGTTTTGGTTTTTTGACAGGACTATTTGCAACCCTCTTTATTACCACGTTTGATATGCTTATTACATATTTCACAAAGTCAAATGAAATCATACAGAATTTACCGCAGCTTGAATTAACTATGCGCCAATTTAATTTAGGACAAATGGTTGATGAATCTTTGAAACTAATAAAAAGTATGTCTAAGGAAATTCAAACAAATGGTTTCTCATTTTTTTATCTTTTAATGATTCTTTCAAGCAACTTTATCACTAATTCAATTTTCGGAATGATTGGCGGAGCACTGGGAATGAGCTTAGCAAATAGAAAAGAGAGAGAGAAAGATTCTGAATTATGATTACAGCATTAATCTTTTTCGTTCATTTAATTTTTGGATTAGTTATCTTCACAAAAAAATGGCAGGATGAAAATCTATCTGCTGGATTTTTAAACATTGCACTTATTTCAATTTTGTTTGCAGTTGGATGGACGATTACAGGAATAGTTGCTAAACTTATAATGGAACCGAAAGGGTTGGGTATGCAGTTTGATAGAGATGCATTTTCATTAGCACTTCTAACTATAATAGAATTTTTCTTCTACAAATTGTATTATACTGAAGATCCTATTGCAGGCGATAAGGGAAAACAATAACCGCAGTTTGATCGCCCTGAACCTGGTTTGTATTTAATGGTTCAAATCTCCACTGCCACAATGAATTTATAGCAGCATTCTCTAATCGTGTATCCGCTTTTGAGAGTAAAAATATGGAACCGACTGTACCATCAGGCTTTATTGTAAACTTTAATCTTATATCTATTTCCTTGTTTACACCTTCTGGATAAGCAGGAATAACATAGCTGTAAATTTTTCTTGTCCCCAATCCCCCGCCCTCAAAATGGAATCCAAAATCACCAGTACCCTGATTTAGATTTCCCTTTTTATCGCCTGTTGAATTTTCACTTTCCCTCTGCTCAGTTTGCTTTACAGTTTCTTTTTTAACTTCTTTATCTTTTTGTGCAGGGTTCACATCACTTACATCTGTATTCTTCGCTTTAGGAAGTTCAACCTCTTTTACTTCAAGATTTTTATTTTTTGTGATATCTTTTTCCTGCAGCTCAGCTTTTTCTAACACCTCATCAAACGCTGTTCCCTCTGAACCGGATGAACCCGCACCGCCTAAAACTCCAAATGATAATTCAACATATTCTTTTGAAGCATATTCAAAAGATAGATTGATTACCAGGAACAGCAAAAGTAAAATAAGATGAAATATTACTGAAGCTGAGTATGAGACACGGCTAACGTTTTGATTTGACAAATACATATTAAAGTTTCTCTTTTTCAGTTTCTATTGTAAATTTTTCTATGTTTGAAATCTTTGCAGCATCTATAACTTTAATTACCAGATCAATTGCAACTGTTTTATCAGCACGGATTATAAGATTATCTTCATTTGTTTCAGCCTTCATTTGACCAAGCTTACCGGCAAGCTGATCTATACTTATTTCCTCTTCTCCTGCAAAAACTCCGCCCATAGGTGTTAAAGTAACAATCATTCTTGATGGTTCGGATTTTTCATTCATCTTTGAACCTGGCAGCTTTACTTTTACTCCTGTTTGAATAACGAATTGTGATGTAAGGAGAAAGAATATCAGCAGCAGCATTACAATATCTGTTAAAGAAGAGTAAGCAAAAATGCTTAATGGTTCTTTGGAAAGTTTAAATTTCATTTTATTACCTATAATTCCATTTCAAGTTCATCATCAATTTCAACTTCATCTTTTCCGCCATCTTGAATTACATCAATAACATCGTTTGCAACTGTTTCCATCTCACCAACTAATTTTTTTACAGCACTTAAAAAATAATTATATATGGCAAATGCGGGAATTCCAACTATCAAACCGAATGCAGTTGTGATGAGTGCTTCCCAAATACCGCCTGCAAGATCGCTTGGATTTGCAGCACCAGCCAAATCCTGAATTGTCATAAATGCCTGAATCATTCCTGTTACAGTTCCAAGAAATCCCAACAAAGGCGCAATACCTGCAACTGATGCAAGAACAGATAATCCTTTTTCTAATTTACTTACTTCCTGGCTACCGGCATTTTCAATTGCGTCTTTTACTCTATCGTGTCCGTATTTGTATTTCTTCAATCCTTTACGAACAATATTTGCAACCGGTGATTTTTCCTGCATACAGTAACTTATAGCACCTGAAATATCTTTTTTCTTTATGAAACCTCGTATCCTAACCATAAAAGCTGGAACATTAATTTTTGCTTTTCTCAGCATTATAAAACGATCGATCGATACAGCCAGTCCTATTATTGAACTGAGAAGTATGAACCACATAATAAATCCACCCTTAAAGAAAATATCTAATAAGTTCATGTTTATCCTTTAATAATTAAATTATCTAATATTTTTATTTGCGAAAATTAGTGCTTCTTCTTTGCTATTAAAATTTCCAACTCTCACTCTGTACCAGGTTCCACGTCCTGGAATTTCTGCTGCTTCTATGAATGCATTGAAACCTTTGTTCCTGTACTTTCCTGCTTCATTTTCTGAAATGGAACTTGATCGGAATGCGGCAACCTGCACAACAAAATAATTTCCATACTTATAAATATTATTTCCAACATTCAAAGCTTTACCTGAAGGGATAACAGGATTAATAGTTTGCTTAGTTTCGTTAACTGTTTGCTTTGGAATTTCTTTTTCAACTTTTTTGATCTCGGATTTTACAGGTTCCATTTTTATAATTTCATTTTTTTCAGGAGCTAAATTCTGATCTTCATTTTTTGAAGGAACTGTTTCAGAAATTGAAGTTTCATTTACCTTCGGCAAATATGGGTATGTCACTGGAATATCAAAATCCCGCTGAACTATTTTGGCATTATCTGTCTTTAGAACAATCTGCTTAGGCGCACTAGTAACTTCACTTTTTTTATAAAATTCCAGGTACCAATACAAAGCTAATGATAAACCAATTACCAGAAGTGGAAATACAATAAAAGGAGCAAGGCTTCTCTTTTTAGCTGGTTCAAAATATTCAATCTTTTGATCTTCTATTTTTTCTAATTCAATTTTAGCTTCTTCGTTATTTCCATCTAAAATATTTTCGTGTACCACATTTTCACTTTCTTCAGTGCTTTCCTCTAAAATGGAATCATTATCATCAATAACAATATTATTTGATATTACATCTCTAATTTCCTCATCGACTATCTGGTCAGAGTCTTTAGAATCAAACACACCAAGATTATCAAAATTGGATTTGACTTCTTCAAACTCCTCATCGGTATTTTTCTCAGTACCCGGTTTGTAAGGCTCAAAATACTTTGAAGTACTTTTCCAGAATTCTTCATCGGAGATTTCATCTGGAGTGGAAACATTATCAATCAAATCTGATTTTTCTGTTTCGAATGATTCCTCAATTAGTATTTCATTTTTTATTTCTGGAATATCATCCAGGTTTTTGACAATGTTGTTTGTCAATATGTCCTGATCATCAATTTCAGTAGGCTCATTTTCACTTTCCAATAATTCATTAAGTTTTTCTGATGATTTATCGAGTGTAATTTCCTCAATAGTTTCAGGTTCGATCGGTAAGTGTTCTGGTGATGACAAATCCTCTTGTATTAAATTTATCTCTACAGATTCCTTTTCAATTTTTACAGAATCATCAACAATCTTTGATTTTAGTTTGGAAGCATTATCCATACTGATGTGTTCATCAGTTATATCAAGGATTGATTCGGCTTCAATTTGTTTAGAAAAAACTTCACCAAAATCCCACGCAATATTCTTTAACTCTTTAGTTTGTTTTTCGTAATCACTAAGTTCTGGTTTTAAGTCAGTACTAATTTCCGCATTATTTTGCTGCTGTTCTACCGTATCAATCACGGATGTATCATCCCATTGAAACTGCACCTGATTGGAATTGTATGAACGAGCATCAATAAAAAGAACAGGAAAATTTTCTTCAGATTCAGCAATTTCCGCTTCAGCAATAATTTTTTCAACTTTAGATTCAATTAATCTTCTATACTCATATCCGGAAGCAGGCATATAAATATTATCAAATGGAACTCCGCGCAAAGGTATTAGAGGTTTACCAATACTTAAACTAAAAGCTGAATCTATGGGATGATAATCTTCTTCATCAAAAAAAGGAATGTTAAACACTAGCCCTTTAGTTTCAGAGTTTCTTAAATCTTTGCCTTTAGAAAAAAGCACGAACTCAACTGCTTCCTCAGAAACTTCACTTTCTTTCAAACTAAAAACCGGCTTTTTAATACTTCCTTTTATTAGATGAAAGTATCCAAAATCCTTAACAAATATCGATTGTCCAACAGCTATCACTGCAGAAATTCTTTTTAAAAATAATTCAAAAAATATTTTGGCATCCGTATCGGGCACACCAACATTTTTTGCAATTATTCTTACTAATTCCGTTTTAGTCATTTTTCATTTTATTAAAAATTTTACAAACGATAATTAACACCAATGATAATATTTAATGGAACTTCTTTATATCCATTCCAATAATAATTTTTCTGATTAAGTATGTTATTGATATCCAAAGTTAAATCAAGATTTGGTTGAAATGAATAGATAAATGAAAACCCTAAATCAAAATAATTGCCGAGAGAAATATTGTTTTGTATATCTGCATATCGATTAGACATATAATCCAATCTTGCTGTGGTTGACAATCCATTTTGAAATTTATAAGTGTATGCTGCATTAAGTTTAAAGGCAGGCTGATATGGTATTTGTTTTCCATCGCTGTCATGAATATCTGATAGCTCTACTGAACTGTACAATTCGCCGGAAGGACCGAGATAAAATAAAAAGTTTGCATAAGGACTTATATTTTTCATATCAGCATAACGCAGATCAAATTTTCCAGAATCAGTTGCGGGAGCAAAATATGGAAACGCATCCGACTTAAAGTATTTAAGTCCGCCATCAATCTGAAAATATTTATCAAACTCATATTTTACAGAAGCATTTAGTGCATTACTTTTTTCCCAGTAGATACTTCCAATACTATCAACTTTGAAATAGTTATTCTTAACAACAAAACTTCCTGGACTCATAAATTCTGCTGTTGGAGCATACTCACCAAAAAGAGTAATGTTTTTATCCAACTTTATAGCAACAGAAGCATAGAGTGCATTGTATGTTTCACCAGAACCGCGTGAGAAAGTCCAGCCCGCAGTTCCTTTGATTAACTTTGTAAAAAATAAACCAGCTGTAGGTCTGATTAAAAAGAAGTCTTTACCTGAGTTATCCCCAAGAAGATTTTTTATTGAATGATTACGATAATCAACAGTGGCACCAACATTTACTGCTGCTAATTTATAAAGTGCCTCTCCTTTTAAGCGAAGATTATTTTCATCAAATTCCTCTTCAGAAATATTGGTTACATTATTTGTTAAGTTTAATCCGAACAGAAAATTCCTGCCAAAATCATTTTTAATATCAACTACAAACTTTCCATAGTTTAGTGTCCGTTTTTCTTCAGGATTATCGGAAGCAAAAAACTTATAACTAGTAGTACCATAATCTGCGTTAACATTAAATTGCGTACCGGGGAATATTTCGCCATCAATATCAGACCAGTATGTAAAATTAATACCAAATCTTGTAGTGAAACGATCACTATTATCTTCGTATGCTCGAGTAAAATTACCTTCTGCCGTTCCCTCAACAATTCCATTTGTAAATGGATGTGCATAAACAGCACTTACAGTTGGTATAGTATATAATCCAATTCCCGCATTAATGTTTCCTTTGTAAAAACTTACGTCGTTTAAAAAGCTCATATC
This sequence comes from Ignavibacteriaceae bacterium, assembly GCA_041738675.1. Lineage (GTDB taxonomy): Bacteria > Bacteroidota > Ignavibacteria > Ignavibacteriales > Ignavibacteriaceae > IGN3. Next base: position 105,553 of record JBGSPH010000050.1, on the reverse strand, counting down.
ACTTTTTAACGGATTAGAAAAATCACCAATCTCAAGTTCTTCAGGTGAATAAGTTGGTTTAATAAAATCCTCGTTTACTGAAGAAACAAAATCAGGTTTTATCTTATCAACTTTTTTAATGTTTAACTGACTCTTACCGGTAATTACAAAATCAGGCAGCTCAACATTTGGGTTATTTGATTTATCATCCTGTGCATTAATAACAAGGATCGAAAATGATATCATCAAGAATATTTTTAGCCTCATTGTACTTTCCTCAATTTTTGTTGGGCTTCATCACCAATTGGAGTTCCGCTATATTTGGCAAGAACTGCCCTGTACATTTCTGCAGCATTTCGTTTATCATTTAGTTTTACGTAGCAGTCGCCTAACAATAAATAAGATCTCATTAACCACTCTTCGTAACGTGAGTAAACTGTTCTAACTCTAACTAGAGAAGTAATTGCATCTTTATATTTCCCTTGATCGTAAAGAGACTGACCCAGATAGTATTGAGACTTTGCACCCAAGTCGTCTGTTCTATTTTCAGAAAGTGATGTCAAATATTCATCAGCAGTGGAATATCTTTTAGTAGCCATATCAATTAGTGCTAATTCAAATTTTGATTTATCACCAAACACGGTGCCTGGGTTGTACATTACAACTTCTTCAAACATTGAGTACGCTTCCTGAAAGTTATTCTTTTCAAGCAAAGTCATTCCTTTATTGTATTGGAACTCAGGAATCTGAGGAGATTTTTTTAATTCGCTTATTCCACGATTATAAATATTTATTGCAGCATCATAATTTTTTGATGAACGATAAATCAGACCCATTTCCAGAATGGATGCTGAAGCTAATTCAGATGATTTGTAGCCGTTAAATACTTTTTCAAAATTAAATATTGCTTCCTCGCTTTGACCAAGATTTTGAGCACTCTTCCCTATCCAGTAATAACCATCCGCTGCAAGTTTGCTGTTTGGATATGCTGATGTAAAACTCTGGTATTCTGTCTTAGCTTTATCATATTGTCTAAGGCTGTAAAAAATCTCGCCTTTTTTGAACATCAGTTGATCTGCATAACTTAAACTTGGATTTTTAGACACAAACTCATCAAGAAAAGAAACAGCTTTTTCAGGATTTCCTTTTGCTACATAGCTGTATTGTATTCCGGTTACTGCATCAAAAACATACTGGGATGATGGAAATTGTGATATTACCTTTTCATAGTTATCAATTGCTGTATCATAATTTTCCATATTGAAATTAGCATCACCAATCGAATAATAAATTATTGGTTCTAATTTTGTCTTAGGATACTTAGAAATTACATTATTGTACTGTTCAATTGCTTTAGAGTATTCTTTTTTCTGAAAATGTATCCAGCCAATTGTGTAAAGTGAAACTTCTGCATACTCAGAATTTGGAAACTTTTCCTGGATAGATCTGAATTCATTTATCGCCTCATCGGTTTTACCGGATTTATAAAGTGCCTGCGCATATTGATATCTTGCGTAAGGATCAGTGCTTAATTTTGCATCAGCACTAAATAACTCCTGATAAACTTTGCTAGCCGCGGAATAATTTTTACTTCCAAAATAACTATCTGCCAATCTTAATTTCGCATCACTTAATCTTTTATTCTTTGGATTCTTTTTAATATAATCTGAAAATTGATACGCAGCATTTTCATAATCGCCAAGATTAAAATAACAGTAGGCTTTTCCGTATAGAGTTTGAGAATTAATCTCCTGATCACTACCTGATGAACTATTATAATTATTAAATGCACTTTTGAAATCACCGATAGCAAAATAATTTTCTGCTAAGAAAAAGTTTAATTTTTGTGTTTCAAAACCAGGGTCAGCGTTTTCTAATTCGGTTAAATATTTTAGTGCAGTTTTATTATCGTTAAGGTGATACAATGAAATTCCAAGTCCTAATAATGCTCGGTTATGAACCGATTTTTCAGCACCTTGATTTGCCAAAACAATTTCAAAATAATTTTTAGCTGCTTTAAAGTTTCCCTTATTCAGTTCTATCTCACCAAGCATTGCAAATGATTTTGCTTTTACTAACTCATCATCAGATGAATTTGCTGAAATTAAATATCTTGTTGCAAGATCAGTATGATTCGTATTAAAATAAACCACACCAAGTTGATACTGAACTTCTTGAGCAAGAGGTTCGTTGGGATATAATTCCAAAAATTCTTTGTAGATAGCACTCGCTTCATTATTTTTTCCTAAATAACGTTTACACTCACCTTTCCAGAATAAAGATTTTATACCTATTGAATCTGATTCTACCGAGAGTGTTTCAAATTCCGTGAATGCTTGATTATATTTTTTTTGTTGGAAATAAGTCCAGGCTAATCCGTACTTTGACTCGCGAGCATAATTTGCATCAGGAAATTTCTGTAGAACTTCCAGGTAACTTTTTTCAGCATCGCTGTATTCACCTACCCGATAGTATGATGTTGCAAGTAGATAAATACTCTCAGAGTACATATCATCAGAAAGGTTTGTTAACTTTGGACTTTTAAGTTCTACTATAGAGGATTGATAATCTTTTAATTTAAAGTAACAAATTCCAATTCGTATTTGAGCAGAGTTAGCGAGTGTGGAATTTTTATGATAAGTAAGCAATTGGTCATAATATTTAACAGCATTATTATAGTCACCTGTTTGCTCATAAGCATTTGCCAAAGCATACAATGTATAATCAGCATATTTTTTATTTCGCTTATCGGCAACAGCTTCTTCTAAAAATTGAATTGCTTCTTTTGGTTTATTTTCAGTTGAGAATGATTCGCCTACCCAATAAAGAGCGTTACCATAAAAATCACTTTCGGGATAATCATTCAACAAAAGTTTTAATTTATTGCGGGATAATTCGTACTTACCAGAGCTGTAATAAATCAGACCAAGATTATATAGTGCTTTATCACGATAGTTAGACCAATTATAAGTTTTAACCAAATATTCAAATCCAATTGCAGCTTCATCTTTTCTTCCAAGTTTTAATAATGATTCTGCAGAATAATATTTAGCCGTGGCAAAAACTTCATCAACAATTTTATACTCATTAAAAAATTCTTCAAACAGTCTGTTTGATTGAGCATATTGCTGATTATGATATGCGTTCATTGCCTCATCAAACTTTTGAGAATCTGTTTGAGAGTAGATTGGAATAATTGTAATTAGAATAATTAACGAAAAGAATTTTAGCATACTAAATCCTTCACAAAGATTTGGGTGAAAACTTGAAATCGATAGTTAAATATTCAAAAACGTCTTTTTTTATTAAAAATCACCGAATCAGAATAAACTTCTAAAATCTAAGCTAAATATAAACCCCAAAATTCCATAAAGTCAAGCTACTTAAGAAAATATAGGAATCTTCTAAAGAAGAGTATTAAAAAAAACAGCTCAAATTTTAACTTAATTTCAGAAGTATCGGGTTAAAGAATTGTTTCCAGAAAAGTTTGATTAACTAAACAAGATTAGATCAGACTACATTTGATTTTTGAAACTGGTACTTAGCTAGAACACTCAATCCAAATTTTGCTGAAGATTTTGCGGAAATTATTTCAAGATTACTAATGATTTTATAAATCAATTCAATTCCCACTTTAACTCTAACAGAACCATTTATATGGGAATAAATCTGATCTTTAAATTTTAATGCTGAGAGAATGGATAAAATGCAAACTTCCCTTTCCTTTAATGTCAATCCTTTTCTTCCTAAAACTTTTCCATAACCTTCTACTATTAACCATTCAGATAACTCAGGTGAAAATGATTTAACATTTGAAATCAGTTTGTCATATTTATTTCCGTAAATGATTCTGCAATTTTTTTCTCCTCTAATTGAATATGTTTTTAAATCATATCCAGTATAAACTTTATTCTTACCAGCAACTTCATTAAATCTTTTTAGAGATATAAGTGCGGATGGAAATCCTGCAAATAAATACGTTTGTAAAAGTGCTTCGTAAATTTTATTAGGTGCACATTTATTCTTTATTAATCTTTCAAGAATTATTTCAAAGTATTTTCTTTTTCGTAAAACAGAAGATGCACTTAACAGTGCTAAAAGTTCAAGCTCAGATAAATTATTTATTTCCAATTCATATCCTTTACCATAAAAAAAAACCCTCGCATCAACGAGGGTTTCTAAGAATCACAAAATTTTATTTTATTAATCCAAGTTCATAATCAGCAGTTTTTTTATACGTTGGATCTGCAGAAGCAAGTTTAAAATTTTCTTTTGCTTTTGCTACATCGCCTTTGCCTTTGTAAGATATCCCGATATAATAATAGGGTCCGCCCTTTGTGATTTTAGAACGATATTTTAGAGCATTTTGAGCAGCAGCTATTGACTCATCAAATTTACCGGTTTCAGAATACACTTTTGCAAGTGATAAATAAGCTGCATCATAGTTATCATTTTCTACTGATTTTTTAAGGTACTCAATTCCTTTATTCGAATCACCACCAGATAATGATTCATTACCAAGTTTAGCATATGCAAGTGAAATGTTTTTCTTAACTTTTGTTTTAATAGAACTACTGGCATCTGAGCTTAGAACTTTTTCAAAATTTGATATAGCGGCGGTATAATTGCCCATTGAAAAATAAACCCCTCCTAAGGCATTCAACGCACCTGCAAAACCACTATTCAGTTTTAGGGATTCTTCAAATGCCACTTTTGAATCTGCCAATTTATCAGCTTTTTTAAGGGCAACACCCTTTTGATAATAGATTCGATAATCCTTTTCAATCTGTAATGCGGCATCATATTTACTAATGGCTTCGTTTACATTTCCCTCCTTTAAAAGTGCATTACCCTCGTTATAGAGTTTTCCCGCTTCTGGTTTCATTTCTTGCGCAAATCCGATAATTGAGATGCTTAAGAAAAGTAAAACAGACAAAAATAAGCTGTTTCTTGTCATATCGTCTTTCCTATTTTGGTTATTAAAGAGTCAATTGTGCGGGAGGCGGGACTTGAACCCGCACGCCAATTAAGGCACTACCCCCTCAAGATAGCGTGTCTACCAATTTCACCACTTCCGCAAATTTGAGGTGTCAAATTATGGTTATGAGTTTAGAAAATCAACACTTTATTGGGGTCTTAATATATTTTTATTTTTATCTCGGCTTTCTGTCAAAGAGCACGTTTCTTATTTCATCTCTAAACCTTTTTTCAAATACGATTAGCTTAGCAATTTGCTCTGTGGATAAAATATCATTTAGTGAGTTTATAAATTGATTGCGATTCATTTCCATAGATTCACGATTTTTAAGCATTTCTGATATTAATTGTTTTTGCTTTTCACCTTGATTCTTCTCCTCTGTATTGAATGATTTTTCTAATTCAAAAATTATATCGTCAGTTTTCTTTTCGAGTTCCTGAATTTCACGCTTCGATTCATTACGTCTTGCAAAAAATCTGATGGATGTTTCTTCATCCATATCTAAGGACTCAATTAGCTTAATTTTTTCTAACTGTTCAAGTTTCTCCCTGTTTTTCATTTTCTTTTCTTTCATCTGCTGGGGATAAACAATGGAAGTTAGTAGAATTATACCGAAGAGTATCATAAATAATTTTTTCATAAATACCTCTTATAAAATTTCTTTATTAATTAACTGGGCATAAATAAGGTCAACCTCATTATCGGAAAGATATTCATCCACATCAGCAACATTATTAAAACCGACCATTTCAGTTAAACTTTCTTTATTAATCGATTCTATAAAACTTGCAGATATATTTTCTAAATACATTGAATCAATTATCTGAACTGCTTCGTTTCCAATATTCATTTCTATGGCATTAGAATGATCATAATCATCAATATATGAATCAAGTTCTGAATCAGAATATTGAGTTAGAATTGAATTAACATCTTGTGGATTTTCTTTATTTATTTGTGATATTAAAAAGTATCCCATAATGATTATAATTATTGATGCGAAGGCATATTTTATTGTCGGAGATTTCTTTTTTAAACTCTTTGATTCTTTCCGCTTTCTGAATTCAGTAATAATGGATTCAGAATAATTTTTATTTAGAGAAATATTTTTTGTTTCATCTATAATGCTTTGTAATTTTTTGTACTTATCAAACTCTTGATTAAGATTGTCTGAGTAAACTAATTCTTCCTCAAATGCTTTTCTTTCCTTGGGATTAATTTTCCCTTTTAGATAAGAAAAAAACTTTTCTTCATTATATATCATACTTAACCATCTCCTTAATTTTATTTAAAGCATGAAAATGATTTGCTTTAAGTGTACCAACATTCTTTCCGGTAATTTGGGAAATCTCTTCATAACTTAGTTCATCAAAATTTCTCATAATAAATACTTCTCTTTGTTTTAGAGGCAGTTTGTGTAATGCCTGTTCTATCTTTTCAACTTTTTGTTTTGATTCAAGATTATCAATCACATCTTTCTGCTCAAACTTTTTATTTGAAATATCATCCAAACTAAAAAAACTTCTTAATCTTTTTTTATTCAAGTAATTTATACTTCGTGTATTTGTAATCGTATAGATCCAGGTATACAAAGAAGATTTAAATTCAAATGTTTTAAGTTTGTTGTATAGTACAATTAGAACTTCCTGCACAATCTCATCGGCATCTAAATGATTTCCGGTCATACGCCGTGCATGCCAATAAATTTTTTCCTGGTATTTAACTGCAAGCCGATTAAAAGCAGAATCATCGCCATCTATAAAACTTTTAATCAGTTCAAAATCGTTGTTCAATTCCTGCATACAATTATACTTAGTTAGCAATTAGACAATATTCTATTCTCAATGGTTTAATCATATTCCTTTAAACCAAAAGTAATTCTATGCTGTCCAAAGATCAAAATCAAAAACATTCATTGAAAGGAATAAGTAATGAAAAAGTTAATTTTTGTGTTAGCAGTTCTTGCGGTAGTTTCTCTTAATCAGGAGGCATATTCACAAAAAGGAGATAATCCAAAATCAAAGCAAATGAGAATGAATATGAAAGAACAGCTTAATCTTTCTGAAGATCAAGAAAATAAGATTGAAGCATTAAGGCTTAGCCAGGAAGAATCTATGATTAAGTTTAGAGCGGATCTTGAGCTAAAAGAGTTAGAAATACGTAAGCTTAAATCATCTGAAAAGTTCTCAAGAAGTGCAATGATAAATCTTACAAAAGACATTAATGCTATTAAAAACGAAATAGCATTAGCAAGAACAAATCACCAAATGGATGTATATGATTTACTAGATGAGAGCCAAAGGAAAATTTGGTTAGATAAACAAGATCAATTTGGGAATATGAAACACAGAATGAAAGATAAAATGCGGGAACGAGGAAATTGGTAACAAAAATTAAAGCCGGTTAATCCCGGCTTTTTTATAAATCGCCTTCAATCGGTCTTAATAAAAGTTCTTCGGTAACAAGATTTTCTTTTTGAAGAAATGCCCAAACTAAAACTCGTGCAATATCCTCGCTAGTCATCATTCTTTCAGAAAATTCGTTACGCATATCTTTAGACCACATTGCGGTTGCAGTTGCCCCCGGCATAACATTAATTACTTTGATATTATGCTTTCTAACTTCTTCTCGCAAAGAATTCGTGTAACCAAGTAAACCCATTTTTGATGCGGCATAAACACTGCTATTAGTAAAAGTTTTTTTCGTTACAACAGAAAGGATATTAATAATTGTGCCACCACCGTTGGAAATCATTTGCGGAAGCACAGCTTTGATAGCGTAAATTGAACCTAAAAGATTTGTGTTAATAATATCATTTATTTCATTGATTGAATTTTCTTCAGCTAATTTGAAAGATGTGATACCAGCATTGTTAATCAAACAATCAATCTTTGAATTAGTTAAAATCTTTTTTACAGTTTGATCAACATTTGTAGAGGATGCAACGTTACACGGAAAAACTTCAACAGAAATTTTATCGCTGTCTAATTCTGTATTTATTCTTTCAAGTTCTGCTGCTCTTCTACCGGAAGCAAAAACTTTAGCGCCTGTTTTTGCAAACTCGATTGCGGCAGCTCTTCCAATTCCTGAACTTGCGCCGGTTATCCAGATACCAGGTTTTTCTTTACTCATAAATTTTTCGTTGAGATGAGATTTAGAAATTCTGATCGGGTTCTTGCATCTTCCTTAAATACACCAAGCATTGCACTGGAGGTTGCAGATGAGTTTTGTTTTTCAACTCCACGCATCATCATACACATATGATGTGCTTCAGAAACAACTGCAACACCAACCGGCTGAAGATATTTATCCAACGTATCAGCAATTTGCTGAGTCATTCGTTCCTGAACTTGTAATCGTCTTGCAAACACTTCTACAATTCTTGGGATCTTGCTCAATCCAACAATCTTTCCGTTTGGAATGTAGGCCACGTGAACTTTTCCATAAAAAGGAAGCATATGATGTTCACACATACTATAAAAATCAATATTCTTAACTAATACCATCTCATCATATTTTTCAGTAAAGATAGCATCGTTAATAACTTCTTCAATATCCTGATTATAACCTTTTGTTAAAAATTCATAGGCTTCTGCTACACGCTTTGGTGTAGTTAGTAATCCTTCGCGGGTTGGATCTTCGCCAATCTGAATTAATAAATCATTTATCAAATATTTTGTTTTTTCTTTATCCAATTTATTCTCCGCGATATTCGAAGTAATTGTTTTCAGTCTCGTAAAGTTTAACCGAGTGAAGGTTACCAGCAGGAATTTTATTTTTTAACTGGTTCCAAATTGCTATAACAATATTTTCTGAAGTTGGATTTAATCCTTTCATAAAATCAGTATCAATGTTCAGATTTTTATGATCAACTTTGCTAATCACGTGCTCAATAATTATGTCTTTAAGTTTTTTCAAATCAATAACAAAACCAGTAGTGGGATCAACATCTCCGGCAACTACAACTTCTAAAGTGTAGTTATGTCCATGCCAGTTTGGATTACTGCACTTACCGAAGAGTTCATAATTCTCTTGATCACTTAAGCCTTCTCTGAATAATCGATGAGCGGCTGCAAAAGTTTCTCTTCTTGTTAGATAAATCATTTTAATCTTTCAACGCCTCCAAGACTTCTTTGTTATGTCCATCTACTTTTACTTTGTTAAATATCTTTTTGATTTTACCTTTTTCATCGATTAAAAAAGTTGTTCTTTCAACTCCCATATATTTTCTGCCATACATGCTTTTCTCTTTCCAAACGCCATACTTTTCAAGAATAAGTTTTTCTTCATCAGCAAGCAAATCAAATTTTAGTTTATACTTTTCAGAAAATTTTTTATGGGATTTTACTGAATCAGGACTTACACCAAGAATTACAGCATCAACTTTAGAGAATTTTGGTAAGTCATCACTAAAACTACAAGCCTCCTTTGTACATCCGCTTGTATCATCTTTTGGATAGAAATAGAGAACAACTTTCTGTCCAATAAAATCTTTTAAAGATATTTTTTTTTCATCCTGATTTAGCAGACTAAAATCAGGGGCTTTTTTACCAACTTCTAACATCAATACTTCTCCATTCTATCTTTTAAGCGAGTGCTTTTTTGATTGCTTCAAAATTTGGTTGACCACCCACATTAGCAAGAATTTCAAAATATTTTATAAGTCCATCTTTATCTACTACGAATGCTGCACGCTTTGCGGTGTTCAAATAATCAAACTTACCCGGAACAAAAACATCTAAAACTACATCGTAATCTTTGATAGCTTTTTTATTAAAATCACTTAGCAACGGGAAATTATAATTATTTTTTTCATGAAACATTTTTAATGCGAAATGTGTATCCACACTAACTCCCAAAAGTTGAGCATTTAAACTCTCATACTCTTTAAGCTCATCTCTAAAAGTACACATTTCCGCGGTGCATGCACCTGTATTTGCAGCAGGGAAAAACAGAACAACAACATTTTTACCTTTAAATGAACCTAACGTTACAGGTTCACCATCTTGATTGAATAATGTAAAATCCGGTGCTTTGTCTCCAATATTAAGTGCCATAATAATCTCCTATTTAATTTAGTTATTGATTTTCGGAAAGTTTTAGTTTATCTAATTCAAGTTAGCCAAAAGGGTTTGTACTTTCAAGAAATAGAAATACTTTATGATGAAAGTAACAATCTTAAGCTTATAAAGTTCAATTTAAGATTAAACAAGTCCTGCTTTTTTAGTCCACGTTTTAAATCCCTGTTCAAGCTGTTCGAAAGATTCTATTGCAAATAAGATTGGTTGTAAATGCCAAACGTCATAATCCTGCAGAACAATTTTTTCGGGATCAAATTCTTTCACTTCAACTTTTCCCGATAATGCATTTTGTACTTCGCCATGCGAGGATACAATTCCAGCTCCATAAATTCTCATACCTTCAGATTGTCTGATTAAACCGAACTCAACCGTAAACCAATGAAATGTTTCTAAATACTTTCTATTCATACCTTCCGCTTTCATAGCGGCCTCTCCAAACATCTGATAGAAGGATGCAAAGTTTTTATTGGTAAGTAAAGGCATATGCCCAAAAATATCGTGAAACAAATCTGGTGCGGGAGTGTAATCAAGTTCTTCTTTACCACGGATATAATCGGTTGAAGGAAAAACTTTTCTGCGAAGCATTTCAAAAAAGTTTTGTTCGTGAATTAAACCGGGAACACGGGCAACTTTCCAACCAGTTGATTTATTAAATATATGACTAAGGTCTTTTAAATATGGAATCTTTTCATCCGAAAGATTAAGCTTGCTTGCACCCTCAATATATTCTTCACAAGCTCTGCCCGGCAAGAATTGCATTTGCCGATTATATAGAAATCTCCAATTTACTTGTTCTTCATCAGTATAATCCGGATAAGTAATTTTATCGTGTTCAGGAACCGGGGTGTCTAATTTCTGTGGGATACACCTTGGGTCAATGCCATCCTGTGCAGCTTTTTCATAAGCAGAAACTATTTTTTCTTCTTCGTGATTTTTGTTCATTTGGGATTCCTGTTATTCTGATGTTAAAGTTAAAGATTGGTTTGTAATTATTCAATGAGAATTCCTGAATGTTGTGGATTACTATTTTTCTGAATCACCTTAAATATTTTCATATCGACTAACTAAATTTTATATTGATCTTGAAAATATATTAAGTTACTTCAATAATATTTATTCAATAGCTAAAGAATATTGGAAGAAATAAATAAATCAGAATTAGAGTACAATCAATCGTGTGTTATTCCCTACCGAATAGCCGATGGCACAATTGAACTTTTATTAATTACATCCATAAAAAAACAAAAATGGATCTTTCCAAAAGGATTTATTGAATTTAATCTATCCGCATTTGAATCCGCAAAAAAAGAGGCCTACGAAGAAGCCGGTGTTATTGGAGAAAATGAAACTGTTGAACTTGGTACTTTTGATCTAAAAAAGAAAACAAGAACCTCACACGTAAAAATATTTTCTATGGAAGTAACAAAAGAATTGAAAGATTATCCTGAAAAAAATCTGCGTAAGAGAAAATGGTTTAATGTTAAAGATGCATTAGAGAATATTGAGAATAGTGATATAAAGAATTTTGTTCAAAGACTTGAAGCTAAAGTTAGACCTGCTAATCATAATCCTGCTTAATAATTTTATTTACTGCTTCAGCCGATACTTCATATTCGAATCCGCGACGTAGTAGAAAAGAAATTAATTTTTGTTTGAGTTTTTTATTATCAGTTTCACGTTTTTTTAGATTTTCATATTTCTTCTGCACTAATGCCAAAGCAGTTTCATTCTGATCCTCTTCAGAATCAAATGATTTTAGAACTTCATCAATGATAGATACTGAGACACCTTTACTGAAGAGTGCCGCACGAATTTTATTTTTACCCCAGAGTTTCCTTTTAAGTTTTTCTTCAATAAAATGATTTGCAAAAACCTGATCATCAATAAAAGATTTTTCTTTTAAATCACCAAGTACAATCTTAATCAATTTTTCTTCATATGATTTCGATTTTAGTTTGATGAATAATTCTCTTTCAGAATGAAATCTTCTTGAAAGAAATGATAACGCTCTTTGCTTTATATGATAAAGAATGTTTTGCTCTATAAAAAAAGAAAAGCGGTCTTCGGAAATTTCATCGCCTTTCCTAAGACCGCTGTTATAAAAAGTATCTTCAGATAAAATTAATCGCTCCCCATTATCAAAATAAACCGAAACATTTTTTTCGTCTTTTCTGGAGACTCGATCAATTTTCATTTACACATATCGATATTCATCAATTAAGAATTAATAATAGATTCCGGATCAAGTCCGGAATGACAATTCAAGTTAATATACGGATGAAGTCTACTATTTCTTTTTGCCTTTTGGTTTTTCTTCTGATTTATCTTCCGTAATAGATTCAGATTTAAATCCTGGCAAACCAAGTTTTGTTTTTATTTCAATTTCAATTTTTTTGTACATATCAGGAAACTCAATTAGTTTTTGTCTGAACTGTTCCCTGCCCTGAATTCTATCTTCACCATAAGTAAACCAGGCACCGCCTTTTTTAATTATGCCAAGTTCTGTTGCCATATCAATAACATCACCGGTTTTACTAATTCCTTCATTGTATAAAATATCAAACTCAGTTTGTTTAAATGGCGGAGCAACTTTACTCTTAACAATTTTAACTTTTGTTCTGTTACCGATTACTTCTTCACCATCTTTAATGGCCGCAATTCTTCTAATATCAATTCTAACTGATGCATAAAACTTAAGTGCATTTCCACCTGTAGTAGTTTCAGGATTTCCAAACATAACACCGATTTTACTTCTAAGCTGGTTGATAAAAATTACTGAAGTTTTTGATTTTGATATTGCACCTGTTAATTTTCTTAAAGCCTGAGACATCAACCTTGCTTGAACAGCCATTGTAGCATCACCCATTTCACCTTCAATTTCAGATCGCGGAACAAGTGCTGCAACAGAATCTATAACAATGATATCTAATGCATTGCTTCGCACTAAAGTATCAACAATTTCTAAAGCCTGTTCACCAAAATCCGGTTGTGAGATTAGAAGATTTGGCGTATCAACACCGAGACGTTTTGCATAATTAACATCAAGTGCATGTTCTGCATCTATAAAAGCAGCAAGTCCACCCATTTTTTGAGCTTCAGCGACTATGTGAAGACATAATGTAGTTTTACCGCTTGATTCCGGTCCATATATTTCAATTATTCTTCCACGTGGAATTCCTCCGATGCCAAGTGCAATGTCTAAAGACAAAGCTCCGGTTGGAATTGCTTCGATGTCATTTACAATTCCATCGCCAAGTTTCATGATCGCACCTTTGCCGTATGTTTTTTCAATTCCGGCAATTGCGTCATCAATAATTTTCATTTTTTGTTCTCTCTCAGTAGCCATTATTTCTCCAATTCTTTAAGTTTATAATTTTTGATTTCAAAATATTTAGATCCCTTTGATTGCAGAATACTTTTATAAAGTGTTATTGAATTAGCCGTAAAAAGTATTGGTTCAAAGGTAAAATTTTTGAAGTTGTTAACAAAGTTAATTCCGAAATCATTTTTTATTCTTAGTAAAGTTATATGCGGATTAAATTTCCTCTGTTCGATCGGTATTGATAATTTCTCCAATTTTGTATTCAATTTTGCAATCAAATTAAACAATGTTTTGTCAACATTTAATCCAGCCCAAAGAATAAATGGCTTATCATCACGATAAAAAAATCCAAACTTACTAAATGAACATTTTATGGTTTGATAATTATTTACAAAAAGTAATTCATTCGATATTTTATCTTTCATCTCGTTAGAAACATCACCAATAAATTTAATTGTGAGATGAAGTTTTTCTAATGGTTCCCATTTAATATTTTTCTCTAAGCAAATTTTATCACGCAAACCAATAATTTGCTTAATCACATTATCTGGTAAATTAAGCGAGATAAAAAGTCTATTCATCAAATGCGATACCCAGCAAACTTCTTCTAACCATCTCTAACGCTGCCTGTGTTGCTCTATTCTTATTAAGTATTCGATCTTCACCAAATTGAAATCTTTTAGCCGTGCAAACTTTATCATCACAATATCCGATATAAACCGTTCCAACAGGTTTATCCGTAACACCGCCGGTTGGACCCATAATCCCGGTTAATGAAACACCAATATCTACCCCGCTGATTGATTTTATTCCTTCAGCCATTTGCATTGCAACTTCTGCTGAGACTGCTCCCTTTTCAAGCATAACATCTTCATCAACTTTAAGCAGTTCTACTTTGGCAGCATTACTGTAGGTAACAATACCACGTTCAAAATATTTACTGCTTCCATTAATGTTAGTTATGCGATCCGCTAAACCGCCGCCTGTGCAGGATTCAGCTACTGCTATTCTTAATTCTCTTTCCTTTAAAAGTCTTCCGACAACATCTTCCAAATTTTCATCATCACGACAATAAATATATCTTCCAACTAAACTTCTGATTTTCTGTTCAATTTCTAAAAGATGATTGTTTGCTTCTTCTTCAATTTTAGATTTAACTGTTACCCTTAATCTTACTCCATATTGATTTGGCAGAAAAGCTAATTGGGCACCATGCAGCAGTTCATTAATGTCACCTAATCTTTCAGCAACAACCGATTCTGGTAAACCCGTTGTCTGAAGTGTAACTTTTTTTATAAACTCTTCTGGAGTTCCGATTCTTTCAATCAACTTTGGAATAACATAATTGCTCATCATAGATTTCATTTCATAAGGTACACCGGGCATCACAACATATATTTTATTATCTTTTTCTATCCAATAGCCAGGAGCAGTTCCATTTTCATTTCGAATTACTTCGGCAATTTTCGGGACCATCGCCTGATCCTCGTGAGTTTTTTTCATTTCTCTTCCCCGACGTTTTAACATACTTTTTATATCTTCAAGTACTTCATCACTGCGCACTAATTTTGTTTTGAAGTATTCAACAAAAGTATTTCTTGTAACATCATCATGAGTCGGTCCCAGTCCTCCTGTGCAAATAATTAAATCAGCTCTTTCAGAGGCAAATTCCAGTTCATCTAAAATTACTTTAGTGTTGTCTCCAATAGCAGAGGTCTTAATAATTAAAATATTATTATCAGAGATAAGATTGCCAATGAATGCCACGTTGGTATTAATCGTTTGCCCGATTAATAATTCATCCCCAATAGAAATTAAATAAGCTTTCATTTTTCTAATAAACTCCTAATGTGTAAACAATTAAATGAACAATAATTAAAGAATAAAAACCAGCGATAACATCATCAATCATAATCCCAAATCCGCCTGGTAATTTTTCAGAATTTCTTGCAGGAAAAGGTTTGATTATATCAAGCGCGCGCCAAATTAAAAATGATGTTAAAACAATCAGCAAAGTTTTTGGCAATGCAATCAAAGCAATCCAGGTTCCCACTACTTCATCAACAGTGCATTGAGAAGGGTCTTTACCATAGACTTTTTCAAACTTAAATGAAACAAATAGTCCATATCCAAAAAAAAGTACGATTGCCGGAATAATAATCTCTAACTTTTCAAATCCGGGAATTAGATAGATGACAATCGCTGCTAAGCTCCCAAATGTTCCCGATGCAATTGGAATGTAACCGGTATAAAAACCTGAACCAATTAATTTTTCAAACCAGTTTATTTGTTTCATTAAATAATTTTTTTATTAGATGCTTATTTTTCAAAAGATAGGTTACACCGGAATGCACCGTAATAACTGTAATTACCAGCATTATAACATAGATCAAATTTTTATTTGATAGCTGATTAAACAACTCTTCGTTACCACTATACACTTCAATAGTATTAAGTCCGCCATAAAGTAAAAGTAAATAATATAAAAACACCATTTGCAAAACGGTTTTCCACTTAGCGTAGTAGCTTGTAACAAAATTATAACCCCTGCTTTCAGCATAAATTCTTAAAAGAGTAATAATCAAATCACGAAGTACAATAAGCACAACCATCCACAACTGAAGCAATCCAACAAAAACAAACCCCAGGAACGCAGTTGATGTTAAAATTTTATCGGCAAGTGGATCCCAAAATTTCCCCCAGTCTGTTATATAATTAAATTTTCTCGCAAGCCAACCATCGTACCAATCGGTTAATGCGGCAATTAAAAAAACTCCAAGTGAGATTTGAATTAACAATGGATCTTTTGATAAAAAAAGATATAGAAATATTGGTGTAAGAATTATTCTGAGAATTGTTAATTGATTTGGGAGTGTCATTTTTAAATCGTTGTTTTCTCAGAAAATTTTTTAAGAAAATGATACTCATAAATACCCGTATTATGTCCGTCATTCCAGGTGATCTGTACAGCGTAATTTCCAACCTGATCTATTGATTTTACGGTTACCTGATTTTCCGCAAACAAGGGGATATACATTTTGCCTTGCTTATCTCGCTCAGCTAAACAAGTTGCACAGGGACATCTCTTTCTTAATTCTCTTAACTCAAGAACACTTTCATTTCCATCATCCCAGATGATTAAAAGTTTTTTCTTTTCAATCAGTCTAATTTTTTTAGGATGCATCTATTAAATACTCTTGCCTGTGAGTTTTTCCAATGCTTCTAAATATTTTTCACTTGTTCTGTTTATGATATCTTCCGGCAACGGAGGTGGAGGCGGCTGTTTGTTAAACTTAATCTCTATTAAATAATCACGCACAAATTGTTTATCAAAACTTTCTTGTGATCTGCCTTTTTCATATTTATCTAAAGGCCAGAATCTTGAAGAATCAGGTGTTAGCAGTTCATCAACCAGAATTATTTCATCACCAATTTTTCCAAATTCCATTTTAGTATCTGCGATAATAATTCCTTTACCTAAAGCAAACTCAACCGCCTTTTTATAAATTTCTATAGTTTTATTTTTCATAAAATTAATTGTATCAACGCCTGCAATTTCCTTTGCTTTTGCTTCAGAAATATTTTCATCGTGTAAACCAATCTCTGCTTTTGTGGCTGGAGTAAAAAGTGGTTCTGGAAATTTTTCAGATTCAACTAGTCCAGCAGGAAGTTTAATACCGCAAACCTCTCCTGTTTTTTTGTAATCGACCCAACCAGAACCAGTTATATAACCACGGACAACACTTTCAATCTGAACAACATCTGCTTTTTGAACAAGCATGCTTCTTCCTTCAAGATCATCAGCATATTCCATACATTCTCTCGGAAATTTATTTATATCTGTTGTGATAAGATGATTTTTGATGATGTCTTTAGAGTAATCAAACCAAAATTCAGAAATCTTTGTAAGTACTTTCCCTTTGTAAGGAATTCCCTGTCCCATGATAACATCAAAAGCTGACAATCTATCTGTGGATATTATTAAGAAATATTCACCTAAATCATATATATCCCTTACTTTACCACTTTTAACAAAATTTAATTTAGGAAAATTTGTCTGAACGATAACTTTTTCTTTCATGCTAAACCTATTTTATTATAATGTAAATATATGCAGGGCTAAAGCAGAATTCAATAAAAGTGATATTAAATTTAGCTCCAAAATATTTTAACATATCCAACAAGAATCATTTCGGTACTTTCTCCTTAAAATCAAAATTTTGTTAAAACATGATTTAGAAATTATTTTTATTTGAATATATTAGTACCAGTTTACAGATAATGAATATCAAATTTTATGTAAAGAGAGAATTATTATGTATAACAAACTAATCAACAACATTAAACCATTAGGTTTTACCTGGGAGACTAAAGATCCATTTTTATTTTGTGTTCATCATCTAGATAATTATCCTGCGGGTAATGATGAACTTGGACCTAATGCATCATTAGCGGGTAGAAACCTTGGGCAGGATTTTACCACAAAGGACGGCTGGCGAATGTATCATGGAGAAACAGTTCCCGGTTTTCCTGCGCATCCGCATAGAGGATTTGAAACAGTAACTGTTGTGCTAAATGGATTTGTTGATCATTCAGATTCACACGGAGCAGCCGGCAGATATGGCAATGGGGATGTACAATGGATGACCGCTGGTTCCGGATTACAACATTCTGAAATGTTTCCCCTACTTAATAAGAATGAAAATAATCCATTAGAGCTTTTTCAGATTTGGTTAAATCTGCCAAAAGCAAAAAAGTTTGCCCGACCATATTTTAAGATGCTATGGGCAGAAGATATTCCTAAGGTCAATGTAAAGGATAAGAATGGCAATTTAACAGAGATTACAATTATCGCGGGAAAATTAAATGATGTAACTGCACCACCGCCGGCACCAGATTCCTGGGCAAATTTTCCTGGAAACGAAGTTGCTATCTTGTTGATAAAAATGAAGCCAAATGCTAAATGGTCAATTCCTGCTTCATCACTCGAAGTAAACAGATCAATTTATTTTTATAGTGGATCAAATATCAATATCAGCGGAATTACAATAGAAAATTATCATTCAGTAGATTTGTTGGCTGATCAACCAGTTATTATTGAGAATGGGAATGATGAAGCTTTTCTTTTATTACTTCAAGGTAAACCAATAAATGATCAAGTAGTACAGCACGGTCCTTTTGTAATGAATAGTTCTGAAGAAATACAAAAAGCATTTAGCGATTATCGAAGAACTCAATTTGGCGGTTGGCCGTGGACAAGATATGATAATGTACATTCACGTGAGATGGGAAGATTTGCAAAGTATGCAGATAGCTCCGAGGAAATTAAATAAAAGACCTTGAATCAATACAAATAAAATAAAACCCGCTTCGGTTAGCGGGTTAAGGGATGTGGGCAGGGACGGAATTGAACCGCCGACACATGGATTTTCAGTCCATTGCTCTACCGACTGAGCTACCTGCCCTTCAAAATTTAGAGTGTAAAAATATGGAATTTCCACAAAATCACAAACGAAATGGAAAATTAAAATTGTTTATTCAACCGTTACACTTTTAGCCAGATTTCTAGGTTGATCCACATTTAATCCTTTTTTAACAGCGATATGATAAGCGAGCAGCTGCAAAGGAATTACTGTGAGAATAGGCATTAACATTCTGATCGTATGAGGAATTTTAATTGAATAATCCACTAATTGATCAATTTCATTATCATCTTCACTTGCAATGGCTATTGTTCTTCCACCACGAGCTTTAACTTCCTGAATATTGCTGATAATTTTATCATAAGTTGAATCTTTGGGGGCGATAAAAACAACAGGCATATTTTCATCAATAAGTGCTATAGGTCCGTGCTTCATTTCCGCTGCGGGATATCCCTCTGCGTGGATGTAAGAAATTTCTTTCAGCTTTAATGCGCCTTCTAATGCTACAGGGAAATTGTAACCACGACCAAGATATAAAAAATTAGTTGCGTCCTTAAACTCTTCAGCAATTTTTTCAATTTCATCATTCAGCTTTAAGATTTTTTCTACTTTTTCAGGAATGGATAAAAGTTCGTCCGCGATTTGTTTTCCATCAACACGACTTAAACTTTTCCTTCTTGCAATTAGAAGAGTAATTAAAGCAAAAACGGTTAGCTGCGAAGTAAATGCTTTTGTAGAAGCTACCCCAATCTCAGGGCCTGCATGTGTATAAACTCCAGCATTTGTCTCCCGTGCGATTGAACTACCCACAGCATTGCACACCCCAAGAACAAGTGCACCTTTCATTTTTGCTTCGCGTACTGCTGCAAGAGTATCGGCAGTTTCACCACTTTGTGATATAAAAAATATCGCATCATCTTTTTCAATTATCGGATTTCGATATCTAAATTCAGAAGCATACTCCACTTCGGTTGGAATTCTGCAGAACTGTTCTAACATATACTCGCCTACTAAACCAGCATGCCAGGATGTTCCGCAAGCGGTGATAATAATTCTTTTTGTATTAGCAAGTTTTTCAACAACATCAACCAAGCCGCCTAAACGTGCGTCACCTTCGGATTGAAGAATTCTTCCTCTGATTGAGTTTCTTAACGACTCTGGCTGCTCCATAATCTCTTTGAGCATAAAATGCGGGTAACCACCTCTATCTATCTCTTCCAGCGTCATCGATATTTCATGTACTTCTTTTTCTATATCATTATCATAAATTGTCTTAGCTGTAAACTCATCCTTTTTGATTACTGCTATTTCACCATCCTCAAGGTATATAATTTGTTTGGTGTGCGAGATTATGGCGGATACATCTGAGGCAAGAAAATTTTCATTCTCCCCAATTCCTATAACCAGTGGTGATCCTTTTCTGGCAGCCACAATTTTATCAGGTTCCTTAGACGAAATTACAGCTAAACCATAGGTACCATCCACTTCATGTAAAGCAAGCTGTACTGACTTAGTTAAACTATGACCACGTTTTGTAAAGCTATCAATTAAATGAACAAGAACTTCAGAATCAGTTTCGCTTAAGAACTTATATCCAAATCCAATTAGTCCTTTTTTTAATACTTGATAGTTTTCGATTATACCATTGTGGATTAGAAAAATTGTATTGTCTTCATTTGAGTGAGGGTGCGCATTTATCTCATTAGGAATTCCGTGAGTTGCCCATCTTGTATGTCCAAGACCGATGCTGGAATTGAGACTGAGATTTTCTATTTTATCTTCAAGAAGACTTACTTTACCTTTATTCTTTACAATAAGCGAAGCATCATTATCTACTATACCAATACCAGCAGAGTCATAGCCCCTGTATTCTAATCTTTTTAAACCATTAATTAGAATCGGGACGCAATTTTTTTCACCAATATAACCAACAATTCCGCACATTAAACAAACTCCAAAAGTTATTAAATGTTAAAAAGAGACTAATTAATTCAGTTACTTTACTTTAGCTAATTTTTGGGTAACCGTTTTAACTTCATCACCATTCTTGGATATTATCTTATAAAAATATAATCCATTAGCAATCTCATCGCCATCTTCATCTTTTCCATCCCAGTATATTTTATTAAATCCAATTTGTAAGGGTGATGATGGAGACAATTCTTTTATCAATCTTCCTGCCACAGTAAATATCTTAATTTTGAATTCTTCTGGCGGAATTACACCTCTTAATTCAAATGTAAAATAAGTATTGTCTGAAAATGGATTCGGGTAATTATAAACCTGTAACAAATCGGGATTGTTATAAACATTAAATACTGATCGCGATGAAGTGGAATCAAAAAAGTTACCAGAGGCATCTTTAGCTAAAACCTCTAAAACGTGCCTTCCATCTCCTAACTTTGGTGTCCAGGTAATTACCGCACGTGAGTTTGGGTAAGGTGTATAATTATATGTAATATCCGGTCCGGGTACTGTCAGAACTTTTGGAATATTATTATGTGTGTGCACTATTGTAAAATAAGTGCTGTCAAGAGGCAGCGGACTGTTGTCTTCAAGTGTAATAATTATCTCTGGCTCTGAAGAAATAATATCACCATTAATAATTTCCCTTCCGTCAAATGTAATATTGAAAAGAGGATTTGCAGAATCGCGAACGACATAAAAAGTTCCTTCGATCTGATTATTAAAAGTATAGTATTCTTGTGAGGGTAATGTAGCAACAACTTTTATATCGATTGGAGATACCGGGGCTGTATAAAGTAAATTATCAGTAATAATTGTTTTAACGGATGTTGAAAAAGTATCATTGGGAACACTTATATAGGCTGTATGAAAAACTGTATCTGTTAGGTTATTTGAAAATTCTAACTTCAAGCTATCCGCAGAAACATAACCTAAATTATTTACTTGCAGGGTCATATCTAAAGAGATTCCTTGTAAAACTGAATCAGGTGTAAAAGTTAAATTCTTTGGGATGATAGAGATCTCAGGTAAATATTCATAATTTACTTTTAGAGAATTGAATTTCATCTGTTCACCGAAACCATAGGATGAATCTGCTAAATCAAATTTTAGTTTTAAATAATTGTATTGCTTAGTATCGATATTTTCAATGTTCAAATTTGGCTGGATTAAAGAAT
Organism: Ignavibacteriaceae bacterium; assembly: GCA_041738675.1. Classification (GTDB taxonomy): domain Bacteria; phylum Bacteroidota; class Ignavibacteria; order Ignavibacteriales; family Ignavibacteriaceae; genus IGN3. The sequence continues at coordinate 83,627 of JBGSPH010000050.1, read as the reverse complement.
CAAGTGTTACCCAACTTCCATTACTTTTATTTTTACCAAGCAGATAACTTTTATAAATCCCACTAGAGTTTGTTTGATCAATATTAAACTCAAGATCATGCCATATTGAAGCTGGCCCAATTTCTGGTGAAACTATTTGACCGTTTGCTTCGATATATGTGCCCCTATACTTAAAGAAAGCTGGAATGTAAGGGGTTGTGCCCGGTCTAAAAGTATTAAAGTACACAAAATTATTAACATAATCATAAGCGATAGCATAATAATCTTTTATTTTTGGGGCATACCACCACTCTTCCTCAAAAACACCATCCGGCAGACTATATCTACGTAATTTAATCAAGGTAAAGTTTTCATAGACTATTAAGTAATCTTCCGATATCAAAAAGCTAGATACTCTCCTCATAGTTGAACCACTAAATACAATGTCTTCACCAACTTTTATCCAGTTATTTGATGGATCAAACTTTCTTAAAACAAATTTATTCGGATAAAGTGCAGTACCTATACCAAGATTATAAACAAATTGTCCATCTGAATATAAGAACACACCACCTATTTGTGTTGAAGATGCAATTGTTAAAACTAAGCTGTCCGGTATGGCTACTCTGCTTGTATCCCCTGTATTCGGATCTATCTTTAATAAATTATCTGTTGGGCCAGTGCAAGCATAAAGAAAACCGTTGTGCATCATTAGATGGCTATAGATATAAATTTCCAGATTAGGAATTGCACCATAGTCAGTCCCAGCAGTAGTTCCATTAGAACCTGTTCCAATTTTATATATTTTGGATTTTGCGCCACTATTAAAATCAGGCAGGTTACCAAAATAAAAGTAAGTACCATCAGTAGTAAATGTTGAAGGTTTTGTCTGATCTGCAGGGAGTGAATAATAAATTGAGTCTAACAAAAATTTTGGGCTTGGATATGGCGGATTTAATTTGGTATTTAAAACCAGACTACTGAATTCATCAGAATAATTAATATTTGAATTATTGAAAATATTTAACTGCTGCTTTTGAGCCATATAACCTGAGCCAATTTGATCAGTTATAGTAAATATTCTTATACCGCTTGAATTGGTATCAACATCATCATAAACAACTGCCCGCCAAAAATATTCTCCCGGAGCTAATGTTCCTGGACTCCACTTCACAATGGCATCATTTGCAGTAAGCACCGGAGATTGAGTAAGTAATTGTACTCCATCAAATTGCGGGACATTATTTATTTGGATTAGATAATTAAAATTTCTATCAAAATAAAATCCTATATCTGAAATTAGAAATTCTATGTTTCCCGAATTTGTAAAATATCCATCGGCAGGTTTAATAATACTTGGCTCGCCAAAATCAAATATTGAAAAAGAATTTGAAGCTATATTGTCCGATAAATCGTCTTCAGGTACGTTCTCATCATCATTTATGGTAGCTATAAGAGTTATCAAACCTGATTCCTGGGGCACCCAGGTAAAGTATGTGGTATCACTCTCACCAAAATTTGGCAGATCAACTGAATCAACCAGAGTTGTATCAGATATTATTCGTTCATATAATTTTAACGTTACTGTATCTCCAGGGAATGAAAGTCCTAAATTATTTATAACTAATTTAACCGAAACGGTATCATTAACTAAAGGATTAGTTGGGTTTATTGATATGTTAGATGATTTTATTACAAAATCAGGTTTCTTAGGTATAGCTAATTCAATTGCAGGATCTCCTAATAGCACTAATAATGCTGTCATCGTTCCATAATTTTGGTTCGATTTTGCAATATTTATGGCTTTGCCGATAACATAATTTTTATTATTAAAAATTGAAGCAAATAAATCCTGATTTATATTTGCAGTAGTTGGCCAGAAAGTAACTCCAGAACTTCCCCAGAATGCTATGCTGCCTTTGCCGGGTATTGAGTTAAAAATCTCACCAAATATTTCCTGGTTATCAAAGTGTGCGGTGTAACAGGTCACGCTAATTACAAGTGGTAACTTATCTCCATTGTTCAATTCATAAATATCATCATTAGTAAAAACTAAATCCCACTGTAATCCGCCTCCGTGTCCATAGTAATTAACTATCACTGCTCCATTATCAATTTCACGTCTAATATCTGGTCCTTCCCCCTGAAAAGGCAAATATTCCGGTTTGTTTGGGTATCTAAAAATTTTAGTGGTTTTAATTCCATTAGGTTTTAAATATGAGTTTTCCAGTAAAATATTTCTATCGTTAAATTTAAACTGGTTTTCATCATCTGCAGAAAGTCCTGAGGACACCAACAAAACATTTTGTTTCCAGTCTTTATTTGCATCTGCTGGATAGTTAATAATTTTATCAACAAGAATATTTGCTTCTTCCATGGTTTCGCAGGAAATTCTGCCAAGTGCAATATCAGGTATGATATCACTTCCAGAAACAGTTACTATAGCATTGTCACTTGGTGCTTGTCCATATATTGTTGCGTGATATGGAGGTGAAGGAATAAAATTTGGTCTGCTGTTAGGAAATATTTTTCGAAAGTCATAACTCATATCACCCATCAAAGCAATGTACTGAGGTGCTGGTGTCTGCCAAGTTTCATAGGTATATTTAGCGAAACTATTAAGTGCCAACGGGTTCATCAACCCATAGGAGAATTCATTATATATCTGATCAACATCTACAACTTTTATTCGTGGTGATGATACACCTTGCAAATTAGAACTGCGATAGTCAGCTAATCTTTCCGCTGCCGGAATAAAATCTTTATGAGTAATAATTATATAATCTGCACCATTATTTAAGTTCCTAAGATCAGATGGGACATTTTGTACTATAGAATCCGGCAAAGAGAAATAATCATCAGCGACACAATAATAATCTGTCTGCACCGAAATAGTATCAATAAAATAAACACTTTTATCAACGTCGTTAGGTATATAAGGATTCTTTATCAACTCACCTCTGCTTGGAATATAGACCTTCATATTGTCACGCATCCATCCACCTAAATAATAACGGTTTTCTTGAAAATTATTCGGTGGGCTTCTAAAGAAGAAATAGTTAGTATAGGTTCTATTCAAACGCCAATAATCAAATTCAATATAATTTATCAATACATAATCGGTACTGGCATTAGGGCAAATATCACCGTATAAATTAATTTCAAATTTTTGCTGATTTGGAAAAATTTGTGCTGTATCGCCACCGCCTAAAGTATTTGCCGAGATAAAAAAATCCTTTTCAAATATCGCAGAATTCTGTCCATTCCATCTCAAATTACCTAGTACTTTTGTATTAAACCTTACAGTTACATCGTGCCCATTACCCGCTGCGCAAGATATATTGGATAATCCATGCATTCCAACTCGTATTGAAGCATCAGGTTTATTAAGAACTCTGTTAGCAGGAAAATTATTAGTAATCCAATAAACAAAATCTCTAAATGGAGTTCTATTTCTTGCTTCGGCAGAACCCCAGTACCAGTAATCCCGCTGATCGTTTGTAGCATAGCCAAGCTTATGATACTCATTATCCTCCTCCCAATATAATGTTTCTATAGTGTTGGTAATTAAAGGAGTAAGATTGCTTGAGGAGTAACCGTTAATATTTTTATATAAGTTTACCGAATCAGCCTGATATGAAAACCAATACACATTGGTTGTGTTATATATATTCATCCGGGTAAATTGGTCATGCGGAGTAGCTGGTTTACCTATAAATTGTACATAATCACCCGAATTAAATAAACCATCTTGCTGTGTATCAACGATATCAATTGGCAAAGAGTTACCATCATTAAAAATCTCAAGGTTTCCATCCTGGATTCCACTGCTAGATGAAATTCCGGCATTAATTAATTGATCATATGTTAACCGATATACGCCTTTTTTATTTAAGTAAACCTTAAAATAATTTTTATTAGGATCGTACCAATAATTTTCTTGAGGTGATTCTGACACCGATTGTATTTTACCTTGAAATGTAAGAGCCTCTGCCGGATTTATCACATTTGAGTATATCAACTCTTCAGTCGTTTTATCCGAAATTGGCAGCAAGAGTGCGCTAAAATTTGCATCTGGTTTATAATCTATCCTAACTACGATTCGTTTATTAAATACAAGAATTCTTTCTACCGGATTAAATTGAAATGGGGCAATTGAAAGGGATGCTGTTTTTATATATCTAAAAATAGCCTGAGAACTTATTTGAGCTTGCTCTAATGGGAATAATGCATTGGTCCCATAAACATTTTGATTGTATTCTAAATTTTCATATAGTTGATCAGCAGAATCAGGGGTTGAAATAACAAACTTATCTTTAATCACCTCACGCTCGATTTCAACAATACTTAAAACCGGATTAGAGTTTTGCGGAATTCCAATTTGATAAAATCTAGTTGGTATAAATGGATCACCTGGATTTTGAAGAGGGTAATTTAAGTCAGCTATTTTAGTAAACTTAATACCCTGAATTGTAAAATCTTCAATATTAAATTTCCCTTCAAAATTGAATTCAAGTAAAATATGTTCTTCATCGGATTGTAATACCTTGTAATCTTGAGAGAGGGTATTGTGTGAAACGGAAAGGATAAAAATTAATACACTTAAAGCAGAAAACAGTATGCTTTTCATATGGAATATCCCAGGTAAATGAATTTCTTTTAAGTTTGTGAAATAAGTTAAATTTTAGAGATAAGTTAAACAAGGGTAAAAAAAAGAGGCACAATGCAAGTCCATATTTTTATGAAAATAAATTTAGATGTTACCCTTGTTACTAATAATAACCCAAAAAGTTTTAAAGAATATTTTCAGGTCTCCAAAGAAAGTTTCATTAGAGTAATATTCAATCTCCATTGCCGTTCTCTCTTCTGGAGTAAGTGTTTGTCTTCCATTGATTTGCGATATGCCGGTAATGCCAGGTAAATATAGAAATACACGTTTTTGAAAATCGTTATATTTTGAAGTTATGGTTGGAATCTCTGGTCTAGGACCAATTATACTCATTTCACCCTTTATAACATTAATGAGTTGCGGCAACTCATCTATGCTGGTCCTTCTTAAAAACTTTCCAACTTTTGTAATTCTTGGATCATTTACTTGCGTAATACCTGGTCCAAAGTTTAACGCATTATTAATCATTCCTCTAAACTTGATCATCAAAAAAGGTTTTTCATTAAGACCCGTCCTCTCGTGCAAAAAGAAAACTGGACCTTTAGATTCTAACTTGATACAGATGGCTGCGATTAAAAATATTGGAGAGAAAATGATAAGTGAAAAAAGACTAACCAGAATATCAGTAAAACGCTTAATAAAACTTCCCTGCTTTCCCATTGTAAGCAGAATTATCTTCTATATTTATTCAATATTTCTATTAAAGTATTTATAACTTTTTCAACACTTTGATCTGTCATTCCAGGATAAATTGGTAATGACATAAGACGTGGAAACGCACCGGAAGCAACAGGATAATTTTTATCATCTAACTTAAAAGTTTCACTATAGTAAAGATGCTGATGAACAGGCATAAAATGCACCCCAACACCAACATTATTATTTTTCAGTTCATCGATTATCTGAGCACGATTTTTTGTTATCATATCCAGATTAAGTCTTATCGGGAACAAGTGCCAGGATGATTCTCTGTCAGATTTAACTGTTGGCAAGGTAATAATATCCAGACCTTTTAAGCCATCAAAGTATCTGGCTGCTATTTTTTTTCGCCATTCCCACATTACATCAACTTTTTTTAATTGAGGTAAACCGAGCGAAGCTTGTAAATCTGTAAAATTATATTTGTATCCAGGAGCAACTACTTCGTAATACCACGAACCGGATTCACTATATCTTCTCCAGGCATCTCTATTAATTCCGTGAAGTCTCATAATTGCACAACGTTCAGCAATTTCTTCATCATTAGTACATATCATTCCACCTTCACCAGTGGATAATGTTTTTGTAGCATAGAAGCTGAAGCAAGTTACATCAGAAATAGTTCCAATTTTTTTACCTTTATAAGTCGCTGGTAATGAATGAGCGGCATCTTCAAGCACTTTTAGGTTGTGAGCTTTGGCAATTGCTTGAATTTCGTCAAGATCACAAGGTTGACCACCATAGTGAACGGGTATTATTGCTTTAGTTTTAGGGGTGATTGCTTTTTCAATTTCTTGAAGCGAGATGTTCAGAGTATCCTCATCAACATCTACGATAACTGGTTTAGCTCCAAAGTAACAAACAATTTCGGCAGTAGCAGGAAAAGTCATAGTTGGTACAATTACTTCATCACCTTTTTCTATACCAAAAGCTTCAAGAGTTAAATGCCCGGCTGCAGTCCAGGAACTTACAGCAACTGATCTTTTTGATCCAATATATTTATTAAACTCTTCTTCAAATTTTATGGTTTTGGGTCCCATGCTAAGCCAGCCGGAACGCAAAGTATCCACCATTTCATCAATTTCTTCTTCAGAAATAAAAGGTTTGTGAAAGAGTAAGTAGTCTTTGTTCATAAAAAAATTTTAATATGCTGCTTTTTACTTTCAAATTTAATGATAAGAATACCTAAGTAAAAATTACTTATTGAAAATCGCTAAGAATTATCAAATTTGAGTTGAAAGATAATAATATATTTAGTTTTTCAAAATAAATTTACCGAATAAGTTATATAAGCTACTTTTGTACAAGCAATATGATTTCTTTCACTTATGCGATATAAGTACCCTAAAATTATTTTAATGAAATGATACCATTATTTCATATACAAAATTTATCTGTGCAGGACTTTAAATTTTCCACATTTTAAAATATTGGATATATGTATATTTTTAATGGTAACTAACATATCTATTTTAGATTGTAAGAAGAAATAAAATTAATTAAATCCCTTGTGAAATTTATATGAAACTAACTGCAAATGAATGGGCTAAATATTATGATAATATAATTTGGATTGATAACTCACCGTGGGAACTTAGAAATCGATTACTCATTCCAGTAGCACCTCCTCATACAATTATTAACATCAATAGAGAAAAAGTAAAAGAAGCAATTAGAAAAAATAAAGCGTTACTTGCATACTGGACTGATAATTGGAACTCTGAACAATCTCAATGGTGGTGGACGGTTTGTGATATGAGAAATTATGATATTGAAAATATTCAAAATTTAAACGGACGTCGGGCAATCAGAAAGGGATTAGAAAGTTGTCAAATAAATCGAATAGAGACTGATAAGTTTGCAGAATTAACTTATGAAATTTATTTCAAATCGCTTATATCATATAATGTACCCGAAACTAACATCATTCCTTACAATAAATATCAAGAAACGATTATCAATCAAAGCAACTATAAGGGATTTGAATTATGGGGAGCTTTTGTAAAAGGTAAACTTGCATCATATGCAATTTGCTTAGTCATTGATAACGTTGCCTTATTCGGAAGCACAAAATCCGACCCAGAATTTCACAAGTATTATCCAAATAACGCGCTTTTTTATCATCTTACAAAACATTACCTAAGTGAAAGGGAAATTTCTTATGTTACTAATGGTCCTCGGACCCTTCTTCACTCAACATCAATTAATGATTTTCTTATTAAGATGGGTTATAGAAAAGTTTACGGCCGATTAAATGTTGAAATGTCCAAAAATGTAAAATTACTTTTTAATTCAGGAATTGGTAGAACGATTCAGAAATTAAAATTTCTTGAGAGTTTCATACCCAATCATTTTGCAAAATTAAATGGCTTTATGAACTTAGTTGATATAAGTAAAACATTTTAAGTCCATTATGAGTTATCTTCAATTAATTCTTAGCTTATTAAAAAAATTCTTTTATGAATCTGGTGAATACAAAATTTATTTCTATGACAAAAAAGATCACGAGTTAAATTATTTAGATGCAGAAATAAAAGTATATTCAGAATATTCTGATATACCGCAACAACTAAAAAAGCAGCTTTTAAATCATCCTTTTATCAATCCATTTTATTATCGCTTAAAATCACACCAGGCTTTATTACTTTCTATACAAAATGATGAAGAGATAATTTCTTATGGATGGGTACAAAAATGGCAGCCATTTAAAAGAAAGTTTGGATGGATTTATAAAGAAGCGATGATGTTAGGTCCATATTGGACTAAGGACTCACATAGGGGTAAAGGTATTTATGGTAGATTATTAAAGCAAAGTATCTCATTAGCGCCTAAAAACTTTCCGCTGATTATTTATACCTCAATGGAAAATATTAATTCTCAGAAAGGTATAGAAAAAATGGATTTTAAATTAATAGGCAATTTTAAAATAAATCTTTTTCTTCGATATTTTTGTTTGCATAAGGAAATTAATTAATGTCAAATCAAATTTATAGTTGAAAGATTGTACTACTCTATTAAATTAAGATTTTTTTCTAAAAAACTTATTACTTCAGAAGCTTCTTGTATATCGGTTGGAAGATTAACAATTTTTTCTGCTATCGATGAAGCCATTGGATGCTCCTTACTTAAAAGTCCCCATTTATCTAATCTTTCTCTTACGGGATGTAATGGAGATAAAAACCAATCCCCTAAATTTATGTTAGATTTTTCTGCTAGTTCAAAAAATGCATCTCTATCTTTAACTAATATCGGATACTTGAGAAAAATATGATTTGCAAAAACATTTTCATCAACGTGATTTTTATTTTTTGATTTTAAATATTTTGTGTATTCAGAAGCGTTCTTTTTTCTTAACTTATTTAACTGGGAGATATTCTTTAAACTTTTTATTCCCTTCTTTACTTGAACATTAGATATATCCTTGTAATAATCAATTGGCATATTAACGGAATTCAATTCTTCACCACGGTTAGATCCAACTGTCAAATTATATCTGCTTAAAAATCTATAAATCTTAACTAAAAAAGATTGAGTGTATTTGTTAATAAAATATTTACGAAAAACTAATAATAGATTTAAAAGTAATCTTTCAAAGAACTCCGGTTTAATTTTATTGCTGTCAAGAGTTTTTAATTTCTTAAGAATGATTTCATTATTTGCGACTAAAAAGCCACCGATACCTGTTGAAAATGGTTTATTCCATTGCGTGGAGAAGAAAGATGCATCACAATATGAACCATTAGGTTTGCCATTATAAAATCCACCGAAGCCGTGTGTACAGTCTTCAATCGTAAATAAGTTATAATTTTTTGCTAATGAAATGATAAACTCTAAATCGGATGATAACCCAAAGGTATTTTGGCAAATTATTACTCTCGTTCGGGGAGTAATTTTCTTTTCAATAAGATTGACATCCATATTATAAGTGTTTGGTGAAATATCAACGTAAATTGGTTTAAGTCCTGCATAAATAATTGCGTTCGGCACCACAACACAAGTAAAAGCGGGTATAATAACTTCATCACCTTGTTTTAGATTGAGTGATTTAAGAATTGCGTATAGTGCAACTCTTCCTTTCCAGTAAAGAAATACTCTTTCTTCATTACAGTCCAAAACTGAGGCTATTGCTTTTTTATACTCTATCTGGCTCATAATAAATCTATTTCTTTAAATAATCTAATCTTGTTATTCCAATTAAAGAACCAAAACCATATGATAGATGTAAAACAAGAAATGCTAAAAAGATATTAATAAATGATGTTGCATTATCGTTTATCCTAAAACTTATAACGGATAAAACAATTGTATAAGCGGTAAAACTTAATAATGAAATGAGTCCAATCAGTGGTTCAACAGTTATTAAAATTAAAGGTAGTATTAATGACAACAAAAATATCAATGGTATAAAATGCCTTAAACTTAGCGAGGAAATTTTTTTTGTAATGTATACTGTTGGCATAATCCAAAAACCATTACCGAAATTATTTAAAGCTAAATCTTTGTAAGTTTCTCTGGCAAAGTAAGTACTCTTGGCGGTTGGTATTAAATAAATTTTCTTCCCCTTTTCGATCATTCTTTTAGATAATTCCATATCCTGATTGCGTTTGAGCTTTTCGTTATAAAATCCAACAGTTTCGAATATTGATTTTTTATATACACCAAACGGGACGATATCAACAGAAGCAGGTTTACTTGTTCCTACTCTGAATTTAGAGTTACCAACCCCAAATTGATTTGATAATACTTTACATATCGATAAAGTTTTTTTTGATTTGTTTTTTACGTCAGTTTTTAGGATTCCGCCTGCACCCGCACATTTGAAAGTTTTATGTGCATTTAAAACCTCACTTATATAATTTTTTTCAAAGGATGAATGTGCACTCGCGATCATAATATACTCTGAGGTTGCATTTTTGATACCAATATTAAAAGCAGAAGGCGCGAATAAATCGGGATTCTCCAAGATCTTTATGAAGGGATATAATGATTGAAAACTTTTAACTATGTCAAGCGTCTTATCTTCACTTCTTCCATCAACTATAATTATCTCCATCAAGTCTTTAGGGTATTCCATCTCAATAAAGGAAGCTAAGCAACTAGAAATATATTTTTCTTCATTTCTACAAGGAATAATTACAGATATAGTTTCCATATTAATAAATAGATTAAATCAATTACTTAACTGAGCACAATAAATATTTTAGTTTTTGTTATGTAGTAAATTATCATAGATCATTAACATCTTTTTAACAGAGCTATCCCAGCTAAAATCCTGAATTACTTTCAATCTTCCGGCATCACCCATTCTTTTTCTCAAATCTGGATTATTGATAAGGGTGATTAATGCATCGGCAAGTTGAATTGAATTTTTGCTTTCAACGATTATACCCGTTTGACCGTTATCCACTACTTCAGGTAAACCTCCCACATTTGAAACAATAACCGGTTTACCACAAGCACTCGCTTCTAATACAGCAACTCCAAAACTTTCCTGCAGCGAAACAGCGACATAAATATCCAGTATATTATGATACTTCTCGACTTCATGGTGACTAACATATCCTGTAAATACTATATCATTAAGTAAATTTAATTCAATAGCCAGAGATTCTAAGTTTTTTCTTTGCGTTCCCTCACCCACTACGAGTAATTTAATTTTTTTATCTGGTAATTTTAATTTTACAATCTGAAAAGCTTTAATTAAGTCTTCTATCCCATATATCTTTTCTAAAGTTTTTATGGTACCGATAACAACTTCAGAATTTGTAAAGATATTTTTAACTGCTACAGGTTTAAACCTATTAACATCTATACCAAATGGTGTTATCAAAATTTCTTCCTTAGTATACTTTTCTGCTTCAGTTTTCATTATATAACTTGTGGACAATAACTTATCCGCTTTTGAAAGGTTAAACTTAAAAATACTCTTGTGCAAAAAGGAGTAATTGGGGAATCCAAAAACATCGCTTCCCCACATAGAAATAATATAAGGATGGAATCCTGATAATGCACCAATTAGCCCGTAACTAGAAGCATAGTGAGCGTGCACTATGTCTGGTTTAAAGTTCTTAATTATTCTTTTTACTTCATGAACAGCTTTGAGGTATATGATTTTTGAAAAATTATCTTCAGCCGTGGATTGCATATCCTTTGAAATATTTAAGCTGTAAAGTTTAATATTATTAAAATCAGAATAGAGAGATATATCTATTTTATATAAACAAAATATTCCAATTATGAAACCAGAATCTAAAAGTGCTTTGACCCAACGAAAGGTATGGGGAGAATTAGCATCGGCGAGAAATAGAATATTCTTATTCATAAGTTCTTAACAATACAAAATTTCAGGAACCAAACGTATCTTACCAATATTTCTGAGTTTCTAAGCACTTGCTTTACTTTCCAAATCACTAATGAACGATTTAATACTCACATAAATCTCTTCCACAGATAGTTGATTCATACACTCAAATGCTGGGCAGCCATATCTACCGCCATCAGTAAAACACAAATTTTCGGTTGCTATGGGAGAGCATTTTATCCTTTTTTGATAATAGCCATGGTTTGAGCCATAGGGCAAAGTAAATGAAGGATTACTCGGTCCATAAATTGTAAAAGTCGCTTTTCCTAAAATACTTGCAATATGAATTGGACCACTGTCATTTCCAACTAAAAGTGAACAATTTTTAAGTGCCGTAATTAATTCTTCGATAGATTTTGTTTGAATAATATCGATTTGATAATTTTTAATTTCTTCCTCAATATCTTGTGTTAAAGAATTAAGTGGTAATAAAAAACTGACAAGATAAGTTTTTGATAATTCTTGTGCGAGCTTTACAAATTTATTAAGATTCCATTCTTTTGCTTTCCATCCTGCAAATGGATGTATAAGTACTCTTTCAACTTTCTTTGCTGGCCACGAAAATATTTCATAATTAGAATAATCTGTATTTCCACTAATAAGTTGCGAAACATTTAAATACATCTCACTGAGATGAGATTTATAAGATACTGTGGTGAAATTATCATATATCCCCTTAAAGACTTCCCTATTCATTCCAATAATCTTACCTGCTCTGGAATTAAATATTAAAGAAGCTGACGTCATAACACCCGTTAAATCAATAATGGTTGCTGGATTACATTCTCTTAGTTTTTTCCTGGCATATCGACTTGCAATACGATTATTTAAATAGAAATCCTCGCGGTTTACGTGACAATAAGTTACCTTTTTTAAAGCAATTTGATAAATAGGTATTGAGTCTGTATAACAAAATATAATTAATTCTTTATCGTAAAATTTTTGCAATTGTTTAATAGCATTAATTGTAAACACAGAATCACCTAATCTATGCAGTGCAATAATTACAATTGATCCATCCTTATTTTTAAAAAATCTATAAAACCATCTTATTGTAAAAAGTACACTTGAGAATAAAAGGGTAACTAGGTAACGAAATAATTTAAATTTGCTTAAACCTTCAGTTATTTTCAATTTATATAATACTGTTATGGATTAATTTTGTTTGAAAAGAATATCTTATGAAATAATGCTATGTTTTTCTTTATGAAATTTTTTGAATATTTATCCCATTTTACCGCATACTCATTCAGGAGAGGCTCTCCCGTTAAAATATACAAAGCTTTTAACTGTTCAGTAACCAGAATATGATACGTATAAGAAGAATAATATTTATTAGGATACTCATATAAAAAATAATTTGACCATGACTTAAAGCCGTAATAAGGTAATAGCTTTAACAAAGAATCAATACCTGCAATAAAAAGCAAGTACGCCTTAGAATTTTTATTAAGCAAGTACAAATCATATAAGCCAAATAAAGAAAAAATAAAACCGTTTAGCACTGCCATTGTTTTCGGTGTTGAAGGAGCTTCTTCATATACTGGAATTGAGTTAAAATAATTCACTATTCCGCCATCTTTAACATCATGTTCAAAAGGGACTAAAGCATCTATTGCAATCTTCTCATACAAATCATTTTTAGAAATTTTAGCTGCTCGAGTAAGAACGGAGATTGCTTCACCTTGTGCCATCGCAGAAATCCAAGGAGTATTAAGCCCATAATGTGGATGAAGAATATTAATAAACCAGCCGGCACCATCTTTTACTGTTTCTTTATTGTTTACAAACCAATTGGTTACATTTAGAAATTTTTTTTCAAGTTGTGGATTATTAAAATTATCCTTAGCTAAAATTGAACTTAGACCTAATGCATATTGAGCGATTACGACAGGCTGCTGAATATTAGATTGATTGCCATAGTGAAAAAGTGGAATACCATCTTCAGAAAACTTCTCTGGGTAGTCGGCTTTAGATGTGAAGTCTAAATAATATTTTCCTAATTCTTTGGGTTTTTCGGTTATCCAACATTTTGTTATTGAATTCCAGTAACCCGCTTTTTCAGGATAATAAAAAACTAATACCTTATTAATGTAATTGTTAAGATCTATCATATTTAATAAAAGAGTTATTAGTTGGATTTTGATTTTCTAAATTTGAAAATTTTTGATAAATAAAAATTAATATTCCAAAGAGTAACCAAAAAGGAAGATCTCGAGTTATGTAACCGTAGGTTAAATAGCCGGTTATTTCAATAAAGGATCGAACAAACATGCCAATACCAATAGCTGTTATCGCAACTGTAATTATGTGATAATCATGATCCTTATTATTAGTTAATTGCATTGCTTTAAAAGCATAATAAAAAAAGATTACAAAAAACATCACAGAGGTAATCAAGCCCATTATCCCATTTTCTGCAGTAAAGAATAGAATAAAGTTATGAGGATGAGGTTTTCCAATATTTAAAAAATCAGATTTGAAGTAATTTACAGTACTAGAAGGTGCATAATTAAAAAAGGATTTGTCAAAAACATCAACCCCGACACCTACTATTGGATTATCCTTTATAATATCAAAACCCATCTGCCAATACACTTCTCTATCGCTTACAGTATCCAACCTAAGATATGCTGTAACAGCTTCATTTAAATCAGTAATTGTTAGGAATAAAACAAAAAAAATAAATAGAAAACTTATGACACCTTTTATAAAATTTCTGCGGCTCAAAATTAAAAACACAAAACCTAATGAAGTGATCGCTGCTAATATGCCGCCCCTTGAGTTTGCCAGAATTAAAATGATAATATTAAAAATTACTACTATTGAAAGAATAATATTCAATGATGAAAATTGTTTTTTTTTGATATATAAAATTGATGCTGTAACAGTTATTGAAATGAAGAAAATTGTGAAACTGGAATATCTTGTCGCTGCTAATAAATCAAATTTTTCGCTCAGAACCACACGAATAAAATATTTTTGCAATCCTAAATTATATGCATCAATTATCATCGGAAGACCGACAATTATCACTACACCAATAATTGAATATAAATACCTAGAAATATCATCTTTATTTTCAATAAGTGCGTAAAATAAATAACTGATTACTAGAAAAAGAAACATTCTGGAAGTTGCTGCAAAACTAGTTGATGGATAGCTAGAAAATACCGTTGATACAATCAGAGTCAAAAACAAAAAAATGCAAAATCTAATTACTCCCTTTGGTACTTTTGGATAATCTATATATCTAAGTCCAAACTTTTTAAGAAAAAGATAAAGTAGGAAGAATGTACTGAAAAGGTTTACGATGGTTCTATAATCTTTAAGGTAATCGCTAGTAATTGCCAAATATGATAAAATAATCGCAGGCAAGATCAATGCTTGATAAATTTTTAGCAGCATTAAGAGCAAAATAATTATAGTCAAAATAAATAATATTGTTGGAGGAACAATAGAAACTATAACAGCTAATGTAATAGGAATTAAAATCCAACTTAGAATATTTGAATTTAAAGTAAACATTCTTGCCAGCTATAAATATTTTTTATCGGAGGCTTGAACATAAAGGTACTGTTAGATTTTTTCAAAGATTTGACCCGCCTTTACATTTTAATATTTAATAATTTTCTTACAGTAGAATTAATTATTTCAAGCTCTTGAATTTTTGTACTAAATGAATTTAATATATAAAGTAAAACAAATGTGATAAACATAGTCGCGGTCAGATAAATATCTTCAATACTAATAAATGAAATAAAGATTTTTGTTACCAAATATGCAATTGATGCACTAGTTAAGAAATATAAAAGTTTCATTAGAAAGTGTTTAATTTCGATAATATCAAACTTTATGGAAATTATTGTAATGCTTGAAACTAAAAGAAATAAATAGACAAAAGTGGTTGATAATGCCAATCCATTTTCTTGCAAGTTTTGAACAAGCAATAAGTTTAAAATACATTTTATTAAGATTGCACCTATCGAAATAACTAATACTAAAAAATATTTATTTAAAGTGTAAAAGATCTTAACTGTAAGTTGATATGTAGAGATAAATATTAAGCCTAAAGAAAAGTTCTTGAGTACAGAATAAGTTAGAGCAGTGTCTGAAGATGTGAATTTCCCTCTTTCATAAAAAAGCAATAGAAATAAATCTCCCCCAAAATAAAACAAGCACATAAATGGAACCATTATAAAAAAAATCATTCCGTAGCCGTTTTTAACGTCAGATTTTAATGTGCCCGGTGAGCTTGAAAATTTTGAAAACATCGTTGTTATTAACGGAATAGAGAAAAGTGAAATAGGTAAGGAAAATATTACAAATGCATAATTCAATGCTGCTATTCCACCATCTGGAACATCATAAATAAAATATCTATCAACCAAAACATAAGATAGGGACGAAACCTCTATTACTATCAAGAAAAGTATAATTCTGATTTCAGAAATCTTGTATTTTACTTTAAATAGATCCGGAGATAATAACTTTAAATTTCCTTTTACTAAGAACACCAAAAAAGCAAATGCTGCAAAATATGCGATAACAAAACTTAGAGGCAATATAAGTATCTTAAGTAAATCTGAAAATAATAGAACTAGAATGATTATAATAATATTTAGGAGAATTAGAGATACTGCAGGATATGAGAATTTAAATTTTGCTTGTTGAAATGCCATTATTATAGACATACCAGCATTCAAGGGTATCGTTACTAAAAACATCATAAAAATCTTAATACCTAATTGCTGCTGCTCATAAGATATGGAAGCTAAATACATATTGAAAATCAAACCAGTGGATAGGTAGAGTATAGTTGCGAGAATAATCCCTCCGATAATAAACCACCAAAATGTATAATTGAAAAAACCAATAGCATCCGATTCAGAAACATTTTTGATTCGGTTGTAACTCGGAATGAAGAAATGTTGAGCAAGATAAACTACAGAAGTATTAATAACATTAGGCAAAGCTACACTAGCAAGGAAAAGATCAAACTCAGGACTTAATCCAAAATTGTGAGCATAAATAATTTCTCGAAAGAATCCAATACCCTTGCTTAAGAATCCTAACAAAGTGAGGACAACAGAAGCACTAGCAATTGAAGAGGCAACTTTTGTATGAATCGTCATTGAAGTTAAAGGAATTTTATATAAATATCACCATCAATTATTCCCGTATCAGGCAAAGCTTTGAACAGTGCAATAAAATCATCTGGGTTCAACCATTCATCAAGCGCAAAAATTAAAGTTTCACCGGAAGAATAATTACATATTATATCGCCTATATTATCTAAATATTTCACACAATCGATTGCTTTATCAACAAATTCAGGAATGGTAAATTCAAAAGAGATGGTTTTAATTGTCTGAGTTAATCCCTTTAAGACTTCAAATTCAAATCCTTCAACATCAATTTTACAGAAATCCGGCTTGCCGTATTTATCAATCATAATATCAAGTGTTGAAACTTCAACCACAATTTTATTTTTCCAATTAGCCTGTTTAAATCGGCTGCTTTTAACTTCATCAATCCATTCTTTAGACATGGAAGTTAAAGTCGAAGCGGAACTAATAAATAAATCTGATTTACCCGCTTTAGAACCTAAAGCTTTATCTTCAATTATTATCTTATCTTTAAACTTTCTTCTTAAAAATTTTAACGGTTTTGGTTGCGGTTCAAATGCTACGACCCTTGCCCCTAATTTTAGAAATATCTCACTTCTGTTTCCATAATTAGCTCCAATATCGAAACACAAATAATTTTTATTTATTAATGCAGAATAAAAATTAAACCTTCTTTGCTCGCTAATTTTTTCATTCTCACTTTTGAAGAATTTATCCTTAAAAAGTTTAAGAAAATCATATAAATCGAGTTGCTGTAAAAGTTTAATAAGTTTTTGATTCATTATAAAAAAACTAAGATTTTTTACATCTTTTTATTCTTATAATTGTAAAACTTTTTATCTTTCAGAATAAAAATTAAAGAAACCAAAATAAATAAAAATATTGCTCCAGCTACCGATGAATAAACAACTCTTGGTGCAATCGGTTTTTTAGGTGGTATTGCTTCATCAAGAATTTCTACAGTTGGGATCTCTCTATTCTCCTGAATTTTTTCTTTATAATACTGCTGCTGAAGCAAAACGTACACTTCATTTTGAATTCTAACTTCTCTCAATAATCCTGCAAGATCTTTACCTAACGTTGGCAAATCTTTGAATGCTAATAGATAATCTTCGCCGCCAGTTTCAAATTGCGAGTACTGATTTTTAAGTTCCTGTAGTTTTTTATTCAGCGCTGTAACTATTCTACTATTTTCTGAGGCATCTGATTTAATTAATCCAAGCTGCATTTCAGTTTGAATTATTTCGCTCTTTATTTGAGCTGATGCTTCAATGGAAGCTTTAACTTGTTCCGGTATAGCAATAGTTTTATTCTTGCTTTGAAAATTCATCATAGCAACTTCGGCAGTGTCCAACAAAGCTTTGGTTTCCTGAATTTGTTGCTCAATATAAATTCTTGCATTCCTTGCTTTTGAAGATAACTTTTCTCGGTTTATTGAATCTAATGCTTCGATAAAACTGTTTGATAATAATGCTGAAAGTCTTTTTAATGACTCAGAGTCACTGAAAATTAATGGAATGAAAGCAGACTTAACATCAACATTTAGATTTACAATACCCTCTTTAGTTATATCAGTATTAAGGCTCTTTTGTAATTTTTCTGCTGCTTCGATACTGTCATCGGCATTAAAAAATTCTATCAAATTATTTTTTTTAACAACATACAATGCTGCGGTTCTGCTTTTTAAAATTTCTACAAAAAGCTGTGAGCTTGCAGATGACATTCCACCACCGAGGAGATTTGAAAAATCACCACTGCCTAATAATGCTCCAAAACCACCTAGACTATTTTCCTGTTCGGGGGGAAGAATTGAAACTGTTGCTTGATAAGTCTTAGGATAAATGAAAAATAAAATCAGAAATAAAAATATAGTTGACAGTATGGTTACTTTAAGTATAACCCGCAAATTCACTAAAACAATATTTAACATTTCATGCCAACTCATTTTATTACCTCGTTGCAACTATTACAGCTGCAGCTGCTGCTACTATCGCTGCCAGTTGTGCCACTACTGTAAGTGAAGTTAAAAACACATCCCAAAATTTTGGTCCTGGTGGATCTTCCAGAACCCAGATCGTATCACCCGGATCCAGAAACTCAACATCGTCAGCATCAACCCATTCACCTGTATTTACTTTTATTACTCTAACATCACCCTCTATTGCTCTCCAGCTAAATCCACCCGCTAATTGGATATAATCATTAACTTTAAGATTGGATGAATATACTATATTCCCAGGGTTTACAACCTGACCAATAATTGATATGTAATTTTTCTTCTCAGGAATGTTTATGACATCTTTTCTTTTTAAAATTATATCTTCATTCAATTGATTACCTTTGAATAAACCCTTAAAATCTACAACCACTTTACCATACCGCTGTCTTGATTTAGCCTTAAAGTAATCATATTCATCATCTGTCATATCAACGCGAGGAATTAATTTAATCCTTTCAAATTCAGGATCATAAGATGAATCTGCATCGGTTCTGTAAAGTGTGGCATCAACAAGAGAAGCATCCTCTAAAAATCCGCCCGCCTGATTAATAATTTCAGAAAGTTTAGTTTTGTCTTTTACAATATTGTACACACCAGGATATTTTATTTTACCTTCTATACTAACCCATTGCTCATCATAATAAGTGGTTAATTCTCGTACAACAACAAGGTCGCTAAACTTTAATTCAATATTATTTTGTTGGATAAATTCATAAGAAAAATATTGACTGAATTGATTGATTCCATTTTCATCAAATCGAATTAATTCAATTGAATCTTCTCTGGCTTTATAAGTAAGACCACCGGCAAGATTAATCAAATCATTAATAGTCTCACCTTCCCTAAATTCATAAGTAGCAGGATAAAGAACCAGACCCATTACTGAGACAATCTTGTTTACTCTTTCAATTTTAACTACATCGCCATCCTTTAAGTAAGGATTTTGTTTAAAGTCACCCTTTCTTAAAAACGAAAGTAAATCGTATGAGCCAGTAGTTCCATCTTTAGAAACTATTTTAATGTTTCTAATATCGGACGATGATTTAAGTCCTGTTGCGCTTTTTAGAAGATCCTGCAATCTTGAATTAGATGACAGTATAATGGAAGATTGGTTTGACACGTTACCTATTAAAGATACTTTTATCTTTCGTACCTCACCAAGTGCAATGTAAATATCAACATTCTTAAAGTTTTTATCTAAACTCAATCTAATTAGCTGCTTAGCTTCGGCAAGTGTTTTATTTCTTAAATCAACGGCACCAATTCTTGGGATGTATAAATAACCTTCGTGATTAATCAGCAGGTTAAAATTGCGTTCTTCTATTCCACTTATTGATATAAAAATATTGTCCCCCGGTCCAACTTTGTATTCTTCAGGATTAATTATTCCTTCAGATGCCTGCATACTTTTTGCAAATGAACTATCTGTAAAAGAATTGAATGATCTTTCGGGATAAGTGGGCATTAATTGCGCAAAACTGATTGAGGTAATCAGAATACAAAATACAAATAAAATGATTTTACTTTTAGCCAAGCTTTAACCAGTGTTGTTTGAGTGTCAGTAATTAATAATCAGATCTAAATCTTGATCTGAAATATAAATCAATTCAAATCTTAAGTGAAATTTTTCTTAAAGAAAGTATTGTAACCAATATTCCTATAACCGGACCTAACGCCATTAATAAAACTATAAATTCAATCTTATTAGGAACTAAAGTATCGATTGTAATTACAAATTCTTTAACGTAGAAGTACAATGCCCAGACAATTCCTAATGCAATAAGACCGGCTAACAAACCTGTTATGGCACTGTTAAATATAATAGGCATTTTAATTGTTGATAATTTTGCACCGACAAACTTCATTGTTTCAAGTTCAGAATACTTTGAATTTAGAATTAATCTAACGGTGCTGTAAACAAGATAAAGCGAAACTAAAAATATCAACCCGGTTAATGCAAAAACATAAACTTTTGCCTGATCGATATAATTTAAAATTTTCTGATAAAAATCCTGTCTGAAAATAACCTCATCAGACCATTGATAACCGGAGAGATCTTTAATTACTTTTTTAATTGAGTCCCGGTTTGCATAATCAGTTTTTAATTTAAGATTAAACGAAGCGGGTAATGGATTGTAATCTAAAATTTTTCTAAAATCCTCACCGGTTTCTTTAATAAATATTTCGGCGGCTTTATCCTTTGAAATAAAATCGAATGAACTTAGATATTTAAGCTGAGATAATTCTGATTTAATATTTTCAATCTCACTATTTGTGATAGCATCCTTAAGAAAAACACTAATTACAATGTTACTTTTTAATTGATCTTCAAAATGATTTGAAAAGCGAATTATAAAAACTGATATAGTAATTAGAATAACGGATAGTGTAATTGAAGTAAGTGCAAGCATGAATGAAAACTTAGCTCTTGCAATTAGTTTGAACGCTTCTTTTAGCCAGAAAAAAATCATAGTGTTATTTCAATTAAAAAATAAATTTAGAAGTTTGATTCATCAATCCACTTATTAATTCGCCAGACTCCGGAATCAATATTTTTATTTAATGTAAGATTCACTTTACCATCAACCCTAATCACATCGGTTGGATTAAATGTTATTGTTAAATTAAAACTCCTAACAATGTTTGCAGTAAGAGAGTCTTCAGTTATCAACACAATGTTATTCCAAATTAAATCAAGCCTCTGAGTATTCTGGAATAAACCGTATGTGGTACGCATGTCTTCATCTCTTCCCCACGTAACATCAAACCCCTGGTCATAATCACGATAGGAAAAAGTAAAATCATTTGTAATCAGTCCGCCATAAATAGTTGAATCTTTAAACGTATAAGCATATTGGAAATTCTGAAATACACCTGCAATATCTTTTTGATCTGAAACCGGTGGTTTAAAGTTTTCAGCATTTTCATCAAATCCGGGTGCAAAAGGATTTGTGCAGCTAATTAAAGTAATTAAAAGCAATATGCCGACTATATTTTTAATATGAACTTCCTTTTAATTCACTCCAACTTGGTAACGTTTCACTTTTAGTATCTTTCCAAAAATAAATAACCCACTCCGAGCGGGAATCACGAAGCATATTAAATTGTAAACTTCCTGCATAGTTCTGAGGAAATGGGTCACCTGATTGTACAGGAAGATTTAAAAAATATGTTGCAGAATAAATTAAAGAATCACCACTTAGACTGCTGTAATTTTGGTCAGAGAGTGTTAGTGATATAGGAAAATCAGTCGGAACTTTATTAATTATACTTGTAAAATATCTTCGTTCTTCATTCAAGCCCCAGCCCTGGAGAAAAATATCAAATCGTGTGAGTGCTTCGCTGGAGGCAGAAAAATTATAACTTTGATCTGCAAAAATTGTATCTACGAAGCATGAAATATAGTTCTGAACATTTTTGTCAGATAGTGAATTCTTCAAGTTTTCAATAACGATAGCCGGTTCAACCGGCGGTTGGAAGTTTGATCTTGTCTGATCGGGATTTTCTGCATTGCGGGTAGTAAATAAATCGCAAGCTGTAAAGGATACTACAAATAATATGATTAAAATTACTTTATTCATTTTTTACAAATCATTATCAATCGTGGTGAAGTAAAATGATCAAATTCGTTACCAAGAAAATCACCAAATGTTTTATAAATATCAAATCCAATATTTTTGATAGCATCTGTTAATTCATCTTTTGTAAACATCCTTACAGATTCTTCAAACTGATTCAGATTACCATTTTTTGTAATAACAATTTTCTTCGTTACTCTATTTAGCTTGATCTTTCGAAACTGATGAATTTTAACTTCACCTAAAATTTCTTCAGATGATTCAATAAGATTTTGCTTTAAAAAATTTGAGTTGAAAAAATCAAGAACGAAAAATCCATCTTTACCTAAAAGATCATAAGCTTTCTGAAGTACCAAAAAATTTTCTTCGTCTGATTCAAAATATCCAAAACTTGTAAAAAGATTTAAAACCAGATTAAACTTATCATCACTCTTAAAACTCCTTATATCTGAATGAACAAAATTTATTTTAAGATTTTCATCATCTGTATTTTTTTTTGCGATAGCTAAAAGATTTTCACTTAAGTCAACAGCTGTAACATTAAATTTTTTTCTTGCAAGAATAATTGCATGTCTCCCCGCGCCGCAAGCCATATCAAGAATCTTTGCGCCAGAAGGGATATTTACATTTTTGAGAATAATCTTAACGTGTTCTTCTGCATCACTTTCATTTCTATGCTGATAAACATTTAAGTATTCCTCTGTGTTAAACCAATCCTTAAACCATTCTGATTTCATAAATCCATTCTATTTAACATCGCTCTGCCAATCGTTGCTTCATCAGCAAATTCTAAATCTCCTCCAATAGGAATACCACGAGCTATCCTTGTAACTTTGATGTTTAATGGCTTTATCAATCTAGCAAGATAAAGTGCCGTTGTCTCACCTTCGGTATCAGGATTTATTGCAAGAATAATTTCAGAAATATTTTCATTTTCAAATCGTGCAAGAAGTTCTTTAATCTTTAAATCTTGAGCAGTAACACCGGAAAGTGGTGAAAGAACTCCGCCAAGAACATGATAAAGTCCGTTATATTCATTGGTTTTTTCGATAGCTATAACATCACTTGCTTCTTCAACAACACATATTTTAGTAGTGTCTCGTTTAGCACTTTTGCAAATTTCGCATAGATTATCTTCCGTAATATTAAAACATCGTTTACAGAAATGTAATCTTGTCTTTAAATCTGCAATAGCCTTTACTAGTTTATCTACAGAATTTTGTTCATTCTTTAAAATATGCAAAGCTAATCTTTGAGCAGTTTTTTTCCCAATGCCAGGAAGTTTGCTCAATTCTTCAATAGCGATTAAAAGTGGTTGTGCTATTTGCAACTTAAAATCCCGGAATGTTTAAGCCGGGAGGAATCATTCCTTTTGTAACTTTTCCCATTTCATCCTCAGCCATTTTATTAGCGGATTGTAAAGCTTTATTTACTGCGGCAACAACCAAATCCTCTAAAATCTCTTTTTCTTCAGAATTTATTACCTGTGGATCAATTTCTATGGAAATTATCTCTTTCATTCCATTTGCAACAGCTTTTATCATTCCGCCACCAGCTTCTTCAGTAACCGTCTTATTGGCAAGCTCACCTTGAACCCGCTGCATCTCAGCCTGCATTTTTTGCACTTGTTTAAGCATTCCTTGCATTCCACCCTTCATAAAAATCTCCTATTTATTTAATTTTTTGTGTTTTTGGGAAGCCAAATATAATATAAACGATTGACTTTATGTATTTAATATGCCTAATTTCTGCCCTGAATTTAATCAAGTAAAAATTGATCGTCGAGGATAAATGATTGAAACTTTAAAGCGAAATGATATTCCTTTTGATGAGGGGAATTATCAGATGATTGAATATCTGGATAGTTATTTAATTAGTGATACTAAAAAAGTTAAGGTTAAAGATATTGGGAAAAAAGTAGCATTAACTAACGCCTTTTTCTTTGATTATCTGAAGGAATATCACATTCCAACATCATTTTTAAGAAAAGATGGTGAAGCATCACTTAAATTTTCTATAACTAAAGAACTCCCATTCCGCATCAAGATTCTTAACTCTGCTGATAAAAGAAATTCCAAAATCTTTGGGATAAAGGAAGGTACTGAATTGAATCTTCCGGTATTTGAGTTTCATTATGGCTGTGGAAAGGAAAGTTTAATTAGTGAAAGTCATTTAATTGCCTTTGATTTGTGCAATCCTGATGATATGAAATTGATAACGAGAATCTGCTCAAAAATTAATGCAGTTCTAAAATCCTTTTTTGAAAGAAGAAACGAAATTCTTGCTGAAATTTGCTGTCATTTTGGTAAGCATGAGGATAAAGTTTTTCTTATCGGTGATTTTTCACCTGCAAGTATAAAGATTTTTCCAAAAGATGAATCTGTAAAATGGACAAATCCATATAAATTTACATCAGCAGCAGAAGTAAGAAAATATACCGAACACCTTTTTAATATAGCGAGTGTAAAATAATGTTCACCAAATACGGCTATAATACAATGGGGATAGTATTTATTGTTGTTTTTATTTTGATAGTACTATCCATTTATTTTGATAATAACTTTGTTAGAATTCCTCTAATATTACTTTCAGCTTTTCTTATCATATTTACTTTAAACTTCTTTCGCGATCCTGACCGAACAGTCCCGAACAAATCTAACATTGTAGTTTCACCAGCAGATGGCAGAGTTTTATTTGTTAAGGATGTTTTAGATGATAAATTCTTGAACAGCAAAGCAAAGATGGTATCGATATTTATGTCTCCGCTTAATGTTCATGTAAACAGAATCCCAATTACAGGCAAAGTGGAGTATGTAAAATACATTCAAGGTGAATATCTCGCCGCATTTGAAGATAAAGCATCTGAACGCAACGAAAGGAATGAAATTGGAATTACAAGTCCTGCAGGTAAAGTATTTTTCACTCAAATAGCTGGATTTGTTGCAAGAAGAATTGTAAGCAATTTGAAAGTTGGCGATTCAGTAAACATTGGAAATCGATTCGGTATGATTAAATTTGGAAGTCGTGTTGATATTATTGTTCCAGAGCAGTGGCAGGTAAAAGTAAAAAAAGACGACAATGTTACTGCCGGCGAAACAATTCTTTTTGAATATTAATGAATGAATCGTTTTAGAATTACACCTTCTGTAATACCGAATTTATTTACCGCTATGAACATGTTCAGCGGTTTTTTTTCGATTATCAGCGCAAGCCAGGGAAATTACGCTTACGCAGGCTGGCTTATCATTATTGCTGCTATCTTTGATACTCTTGACGGCTTTATGGCTCGCCTTACAAAATCCAGCAGCGAACTTGGAGTTGAACTTGATTCACTCTCCGACGTTGTTAGTTTTGGCGTTGCCCCTTCATTTCTACTATACTCAACCTACTTTAACCAGTTTGAAACCTTTGGAGTGATAATAAGTTCTCTTCCAATGATTGCAGGAGGATTTAGATTAGCAAGATTTAATGTTCAGCTTGTTGGATTTGATAAGTCATATTTTACCGGATTACCAATTCCATCAGCTGCTCTAGTATTAGTTTGTTTCAACTTATCGTTTTATAATGACGGATATCCGGAAGCGCTGAAGATTTTTATTTTACCTATGGTTTTGCTTGTATCATTTTTGATGGTGAGTAAAGTTAAGTACGATACAATTCCCAAATTTTCAGTAAATGAAATAAAGAAGAACCCACTACTTTATGTTGCGTATTTAATCGCACTTGTTGTTTTAATTTTGTTTACAGTTAAAGGAATGTTTTTCATTTTTGTTTTCATGATTGCATTTGGTATTTTTCGTCAGATTTTTAAGTATTTCTCAAATAAAAAACTCGAGTAAAAAGTGTTTAAAGCTACAGTTCTAATAAAACGCAGACCATCTATTTTAGACCCACAGGGTGTTGCAGTTGAAAAAGGGGCAAAACATCTTGGCATTTCAAATATCAAAAGTACACGCATCGGAAAATTAATTGAGTTTGATGTTGACCTTACTGATCGCAATGAGGCAGAAAAGGAAGTAAATCTTTATTGCTCCAAGCTTCTCTCAAATCCGATTATGGAAGATTTTGAATTCAAGTTGGAAGAAGTAAAATGAGTTTAAAGTTTGGTGTAGTAGTTTTTCCAGGTTCTAATTGCGATCACGATGCATATTATTCTTTACGAAAAGTTCTTAACTATGATGTTGAATTTCTCTGGCATAAAGACACAGACTTAAAACAAAGCAGCGTTATTCTATTACCAGGCGGTTTTTCCTATGGTGATTATCTTAGAACAGGTGCTATTGCAAGATTTTCTCCTATTATGAATTCAGTCATTAGCTTTGCAAATAAAGGCGGAATTGTAATCGGAATCTGTAATGGTTTTCAAATTCTGCTGGAAGCCGGTTTGTTGCCCGGAGTTATGATACGCAATAATTCCCTTAAGTTTGCTTGTAAAGATGTTTATCTTAAAACTGAAAATAGAGAAACAATTTTTTCTGCTGAGATTAGTGAAGCAACAAAAGCACTAAAAATTCCTATCGCGCACGGTGAAGGAAATTATTTTGCGGATATTGAATTGTTAAAAGAACTTGAAGCTAACAGGCAAATTCTTTTTAGATACTCTGATGAAGATGGAAATGTTAATGATGAAAATAATCCTAATGGTTCTCAATTGAACATTGCAGGAATCGTAAACAAAAACGGTAATGTAATGGGAATGATGCCTCATCCTGAAAGAGCTTGCGATCCAACTCTTGGCAGAACTGATGGGCAGCAAATTTTTAAATCGATAGCTAATTATATATTAAACTAAAGGTGATGTTATGTTTGGAAATTTAGGCGCAGGCGAAATAATACTGATTGTACTTGTAATACTTTTGTTATTTGGTGCTAAGAAAATTCCGGAACTTGCTCAAGGTTTGGGTAAAGGGATGAAGGAATTTAAAAAATCCTTAAAAGATGTTGAAGAAGAAATAAAAAAAACTGATGACGATGTAAAAAAAACTGATAAGTCTTAATCGGATGTCACGAACCATTTCGTGACAGATTTGATATAAGCTTTTATTCTGTCATTCCCGCGAAGGCGGGAATCTATTTTTTAAAATGAATAATATTTACTGTGAAAATGACTTTCTACAAAAACCACAAAGAAAAATTAGAACTTATCAGATCAGGTAAATTAAGTCTTGCAGATAATGTAGAACATTTTCTAAATAATATTAATGATCAAAAAGATCTTAACGCTTTTAACTTTGTTTTTTATGATGAAGCGATTGAATCTGCAACTGCGATTGAACAGAAAATAAAAAATAATTCTGCCGGTAAACTTGCAGGAATGGTAATTGCAATTAAAGATGTTCTTGCTTACAAAGATCATCCACTCACCTGCTCTTCAAACATCTTAAAAAATTTTACTTCACTTTACACAGCCACTGTTGTTCAAAGATTGATAGATGAAGATGCAATCATAATCGGTAAAACTAACTGCGATGAATTTGCAATGGGTTCATCAAATGAAAACTCTGCTGTTGGTAATGTGTTAAATCCTGTTGATAAAACGCGAGTTTCCGGCGGATCAAGCGGCGGCTCTGCTGTTGCAGTCGCGGCAAATCTTTGCGATGTTTCTCTCGGTACAGATACTGGCGGTTCGATTCGCCAGCCTGCAGCATTTTGCGGAATCTTCGGACTTAAACCAACTTATGGAAGAGTTTCCCGTTATGGACTGACCGCATTCGCTTCATCTTTCGATTCAATCGGACCATTTTCAAAAAATGTTGAGGATGCGGCTTTGGTTATGGAAGTTATTTCGGGTAAAGATTTAAATGATTCTACATCTATCGAAAAAGTAATTCCGGATTTTTCATCTTCACTATCAAAAGACAAAAAACTTAAGATCGGAATACCCAAAGAATATTTTGCTGATGGACTAGATGAAGAAATTAAAACTGCGATTTTAAATATCGTTGATAAATTAAAACTTGAAGGTTATGATGTAAAAGAAGTTTCGCTTCCCAAGACTGAATATACAATTGCAACATACTATATTTTAACAACAGCAGAAGCTTCATCTAACTTAGCACGATTTGATGGCGCACGTTATGGTTACAGAAGCAGCGATTATAAAAATCTTAAAGAAATGTATTTGAATTCCCGCACACAAGGATTCGGCAAGGAAGTAAAACGAAGAATTATGCTCGGCACTTACGTTCTCTCTTCAGGTTATTATGATGCATACTACCGCAAAGCACAAAAAGTTAGAAGATTAATTAAAGAAGATTTTGATAATGCATTCAAAGAAGTTGATCTTTTAATTACACCAACAACTCCAACTGTTGCATTTAAGATTGGAGAAAAATCTGATGATCCTTTGCAAATGTATTTGAGCGATATTTATACAACATCCGCAAACCTTGCAGGCATTCCGGGAATGAGTATTCCAATCGGCAAGAACTCTGAAAATCTTCCAATCGGTTTGCAAATTTTATCTCAGCAATTTGAGGAAGAAAAAATATTTCAGTTAGCAAAGCATATCCAAGATGAAATCTCAAACTGAAATTATTCTCCGCAATTGGACTCGAGAAGATTTCTCTATCGTAAAAAGCATTTTACTAACAACCTGGAAAAACACTTACACATTTATTCCTGATAAAGATATTTTAACTCATTTTGAAAAACATTACAGTGAAGATAGATTAATCGAAATCTTAAACGATCCATTTTCAGAAGGTATTATTGCAGAAATAAATTTAGTTCCTTCAGGATGGTTAAAATTGTTTGAAGATCATATCAACAAAAAATATTTTGTTTCATCATTATATGTTTTACCTGAATATCAAGGTTATGGTCTTGGCAAAATGTTGTTAAAAGAAGCATACAGAATTGCAAAAGAAAAACAATTTAGTAAAGTCTGGCTTGGTGTAATGAAACGGAATGTTAAATCTTTAGAATGGTATAAAAATCTTGGTTTTATTTTCGATGAGGAAGAACCTTTTCAAATGGGATCAACAGAAGTTATGCATTTGATTGGATATAAAGTTATTTAACAATTACTGTCATTCCCACGCTAGTGGGAATCTATTTAATAATATTTGGATTCCCGCCTTCGCGGGAATGACATTCAAATTCATATTTAATTTTCAGAACTCTCTTTAACAAACCATAATATTGATTTATCTATATCCCAGAATTTCCTTATTTTTGTTCATAAAATTTTAAATAGTAAAGGATTATTTATGGCTATCATTATCGATAAAAACACTCGCCTTGTTGTACAGGGAATTACTGGCAGTGAAGGCTCCTTTCACACAACCCAAATGCTTGAATACGGGACTAAAGTTGTTGCTGGAGTTACACCGGGTAAAGGTGGAACAGATTTTCAGGGTGTTCCTGTTTTTAATACAGTTGCAGAAGCTGTAAAAGTTCAGAAAGCAAATTCATCAGTAATTTTTGTTCCACCAGCATTTGCTGCTGATGCAATTTTAGAAGCTGCAGGTGCAGGAATAAAATATATCATCTGCATAACTGAAGGAATTCCAACTAATGATATGTTGAAAGTTTATAATTCTACTAAAGGAAAAGATATTGTTTTAGTTGGTCCAAATTGTCCTGGAGTTATTTCTCCCGGAATCGCTAAAGTTGGAATTATGCCAGGTTTCATCCACAACAAAGGAAAAATTGGTGTTGTTTCCCGCTCCGGCACATTAACCTACGAAGCAGTTAAACAATTATCAGATGTAAAACTAGGTCAATCAACTTGTGTTGGTATTGGCGGAGATCCGATTATTGGTTCAAGATTTATCGATATCATAAAAATGTTTAATGATGATAAAGACACAGATGGAATTGTAATGATAGGTGAAATTGGTGGAAGCGCTGAAGAAGAAGCCGCTGATTATATTAAGAAAAATGTTAAGAAACCTGTTGTTGGATTTATTGCAGGAAGAACGGCACCTCCTGGAAGAAGAATGGGTCATGCCGGTGCAATTATTTCTGGTGGAAAAGGAACTGCAGAAGAGAAAATGGCAGCAATGAAAAAAGCAGGAATTCATGTTGTTGAAAGTCCTGCAGAGATTGGTGTTACAATGTTAAAAGCAATTGAAAAATTAAAAGCTAAAAAGCCTGTTGTTAAAAAAGCTTCTCCTGTAAAGCGTATCGTAAAAAAAGTAGCCCCAATTAAAGTTGTAAAAACAAAAACAGCAAAAAAAGTTGAAAAGAAAAAAGACGCCAAATCAAAAAAGAAAAATAAAAAATCAGACAAGAAAAAAAATAAAAAGAAATAGGAGTTCTACTTGAGTAATAAAACATTAGCGATAATTAAACCAGACGCAGTAAATGATAATCATGTTGGTGAAATAATATCTATGATATGCAAAGCTGGATTTAAAGTTAAAGCACTAAAAATGATGAAGCTTTCTGAGGATGCAGCAAAAGCTTTTTATGAAATCCATAAAGAAAAAGCTTTTTACGGTGAATTAGTTGAATATATGACTTCAGGCCCTTGCGTTCCAATTGCTCTTGAAAAAGAAAACGCTGTTGAAGATTATAGAAAACTTATTGGTGCAACAAATCCTGCAAATGCTGCAGAAGGAACCGTTAGAAAACTTTATGCAAAGAGTGTCCAGTTCAATGCAGTTCATGGTTCTGATTCGGATGAGAATGCAACGAAAGAGATTGCATTTTTCTTTGGAAGTAAAGAGTTGATTGAAAATTATCCGGATAGTCTGATCTAATGTCATTTCGAATCCGAATTTATTCGGGTGAGAAATCTGTATATGAAATAGACTTCTCCCGTTGGTCGAAGTGACATTGTTAAATTTTGAACAACCTCTTTGGAGGTTGTTTTTTTATAAAAGGAAACCTAAATGAAATTAAGTTACATCATTAGTTTAATGGCTACCATTTTACTTTTTATTTTTTCAATTCCTATTAATGCCCAAATAATTAATGGTGCTGATTTACTTTTTTCTGAAAATCTAAGCCTGATTTCCGGGAAAAAAGTTGGAGTAGTTTGCAATCATACTTCCCTTCTTTCCGATGGAACTCATTTGGTTGATGCTTTAATTGAACAAAAAGATGTTACTGTAAAAGCTATCTTTTCACCGGAACACGGATTTAAAGGCAGCGCTGAAGCCGGTGAGAAAGTAGATTATAAAAACAACCTTTATAAAGAAGTTCCAATTATTTCACTTTACGGTAAAGACAGAAAACCATCAAAAGAAAATCTTGAAGATGTTGATGTTTTGATTTTTGATATTCAGGATGTTGGTGCAAGATTTTACACATACATATCAACTATGTATTATGTTTTGGAAGCAGCCGGAGAACATAATATTCCCGTAATAATTCTTGATCGTCCAAATCCAATTGGTGGTAATTATGTTGATGGACCAGTGTTGGATCCTAATTACAAGTCATTTGTCGGGATTGCTGAGATTCCAATTGCACACGGAATGACCGTTGGTGAACTTGCAACATATTTTGTTGGTGAGAAATTAATTTCAAGTTGGAAAAATGTTTCTTTAAAGGTTATTCAATGCCAAAACTGGAAAAGAGAAATTTCAAATCAATTTTACTCAAAATGGAACTCACCTTCTCCAAATATTAATTCTTTAGAAACAGCATTAGTTTATCCGGGAACATGCTTAATTGAAGGGACAAATATTTCTGAAGGACGAGGTACTCGATTTCCTTTTCTACAAATTGGTGCTCCATTTTTTAATTCTGAAGATATAATTGGGAAATTAAATCTATTAAAAGTCGAGGGTGCAGAAATTCAACCTGTTACTTTCATTCCGGAAGACATTGAGGGTATGGCAACAAATCCAAAGTTTGAAGGTAAAACCTGCTACGGAGTTAAAATTAAAATTACAGATACAAATAAATTTGAGTCAGTAAAATTTGGAGTAAAACTGTTATTTGTTCTGACTAAGTTATACGGGAGTAAAATTCAGTTTAATGAGTCATCTTTTGATAAACTTGCCGGCTCAGACTTGCTAAGGCAACAATTGAAGAATCAACTGCTACCTGATAAAATTTTTGCTTCATGGCAAAAAGAACTAACAAAGTTCAATAAGAAAATAAATCAATACTTACTTTATTAAGAGGAAAAAATGTTAAAATACTTATTAGTGCTAATCGCATTCAGTTTTATTATGATTAGCTGCGGTGATAAAAATAATGAACCGGAAAAAACTTTAACCGACACGGAAAAATATTCTTTTGATTCAACAGACTTAAAAACCGAAGGACTTGATAATTCAGGTAAACCTTTTCTAATGGAATATAAGTTTAAGAAAGGTGACAAAGTTGTTTATCGTCTTACAACGATTTCAAATAATAATCAGACAATTATTATGGACACCACCATGTCAAGTGGAGTGAATCAAAAAATAATTTATCTGCTTGATCTTTTTGTAAAAGAGGTTGATGAGGATGGATCAACTGAAGCTGAAATTAAAATAAATTCACTCAAACTTGAAGCATCTGCCAACGGACAAACATTTAATTTTGAAGCCGGTAAAGATGTGGATTCGGTAAAGACACAACAGTTTGCTGAATTTCAAGCACTCTATAATAATCCATTTAGCGTTCGATTCAGTAAGAAGGGTGATATTTTAGAGGTTTTTAAAGCTGATAAAATATCCAATAAATTTCTTGAACTAAAAGGAGCAGCAGATACAATATCCGTTAATGATAGAAATTTAATTCGTCAGGATCTTATTAATGGGGTTCTTACACCACTGATTACTCAAGTAATTAGAAAAGTTTCTGACAAAGAAGTTTATACAGATTCAACCTGGAAGATTCAACAGGCGCCGATTCCTTTAATGGTTTATCAAATTAATTATACAAACACTTACAAAGTAGAAAGTGTAGAAAAATTAGACGATAGCCGGGTTGCTGTGATTGATGCGGGTATCGACTTTAAATACTCAGGCGAATCAAATGTTAATCAGGGGAATGTATCATACTCTTTCCAAAAACCAATATCCACAGCAGAAGGCAAACTTTATTTTGATGTTGATAAAGGTATTCAAATTAAGTCACGTACAAAAACCAGGTTAGAAATAACTTACACTATGGAAGCGAACACACCGCAAGGTAAGCAAAAAGGTTCACGACGTGATGTTATAACTAACACAAATATTTTAGAATTACTTTAAGTAATCAAGAAAGTTTTCTCGTAGATGAATAAAAATATTTTTGTTAGATATTTAGTTTTCTTTGCAATACTTCTAACTTCCTGTTCGGACGATGATTCTATAACTCCAACTCAGAACGGTAACAGTAGTATTACCGGACAATTAAAATTTCTAGATGATTCACCGGCAGCAAATGCTCGCATTGAATTAAGCAGCAATACTTCAGGCAGATATGTTTATGATACTTGTGATGCTTTGGGAAATTTTTTCTTTGATTCGCTTTACAAAGATAATTATACTTTAACTTTTAGAAGTTCAAGTTATGAAATTTATACCAGCTATGTTCCAGTAAGTGTTGATGAGGATCAGGATATTATTCAGGACGTTTATATTCGATATAATATGTTTGATGATTTTGCCACGAAGATAATTAGTGACAGTGTATTTTTAATTAAGATGTACCCAGATGGAGCAAAAATTGGGAATAATTTCGATCTCATAAGTAACTTAAGCGGTTACTATAGATCAGGTGGACAAGATTCGATTTCTCTAAGTGCGAATGTTTATTTAGTGCCCGCAAACATTGATTGGAATAATCCCGGTACTGATTTGACAACTCAATATATTCAATCAAATTTTCAATTTCTTTTTTCTGTTAATGAAGAACCGGTTGTAAATGGAAGACACGAAATTAAAATCTCCGATACCAATAATATTCAATCGATGTTTTCAAACCCATCAAACGGATTCGCATTCGTTTTAAACGATTCATCTGCAAGTGAGATTAAAATACCTTGTGTTGATTTTAGTAATAATGATTTTGGTTTGAAGATTTTTTACAAATGATTCAAATAATATTAAAGCCAGATTTAGCTGGCTTTAATATTATTTTTACTTTCTACCTTAGCAAAACCATTTTCTTTGTAGTTATATAATTCGAAGTTATTAATTGGTAATAGTAAATCCCGCTGCTTAATCCACTTCCATCAAAATTAATTTCATATTGCCCAGAATTTTTATACTCATTTAATAATACCGCTATTTC
This sequence comes from Ignavibacteriaceae bacterium, assembly GCA_041738675.1. Classification (GTDB taxonomy): domain Bacteria; phylum Bacteroidota; class Ignavibacteria; order Ignavibacteriales; family Ignavibacteriaceae; genus IGN3. The sequence continues at coordinate 49,048 of JBGSPH010000050.1, read as the reverse complement.
TTCACCTATCAAATTGTAGACTACGATTTTTATGTTTGAAGATTCTGCTACTGAAAAAATAATATTTGTAGTTGGATTAAATGGATTTGGATAATTTTGAGAAAGTTCGAAGTTATTAAGGGAATTATCGGATTCTGTTTCTACAGAAACAAAAGTATCACCTGCATTATTTGTGCTATAAATCTTACCATTATAACCTAAAATCCAGCCACTATGTGAATCAGTCATCACCATATCATTCCCCTGCACATTCTGTACCTCCTTTCTCCAGGTTCTTCCAGTATCGGAACTAAAAAACAAATCATCTCCTAATAACCAAACTCTTGAAGCATCATTCGGGTCAAAGCAAATATCCATTGCCCAATTTTGAATTGGTAAGTTAAAAATCTCCCATGTTAGTCCACCATCTAAAGTTCTTTTGATTTTATTTTCCGAAGCATCAGCAGTTAGTCCAACATTTGAATTAAAAAATTGGATAACTTGAACATAACCTGTGTGATTTGTTAAACTCCAAGAAGTACCACTATCCGTAGTTTTATAGAGATTTTTATATATACCGCCCTGATACGGACCTGGAAAGAAATATCCGGTTTGCTGATTGAGAAAATCAACACGTCTCCATGAGTCAGATGAGCTCTGTCCAATAAAATTTGAACTATTGATTGAGATCCAGTTATCACCGCCATCAGTTGTCTGCAAAAATAATGCAGGTTCGGAATCTGATTTGGCATCTCCCATCGCGATACCATTATATAAATCAAACATTTTTATATAATTGAAAAAATCAGTTTTACTTGTGTCACCATACTGTTCATCCCAAATAATTCCCCCGTTTGTGGTTTTGAAAATGAACGATGAACTTGCTATCCAGATATGCAAAGTATCGATCACAGATAAAGTGATAACTGAAGTTGATGTTCCGGTAACAGAACCAGGAATGGGATTATTTAATGTTACCCAATGTAAACCACCATCCGTGGTTTTATTTAAGTCAGAACTGACGGATACAATAGCATTATTACTATCTGTTGCATCTAAAACAAATGGTGATGCAAAGAATCCTATATCGCCAGATGCAGAAAACCATTGAGAGTAAATCGTGGAAGTAGAAATAAATAAAATACTAAAAATGATTACTAATGAATTTTTCATATCAATACCCAATGAATAATACTTACTCAAAACCATCATATTTCTAATCTATAATCAAATCAAACGAGTTTTTAATCTTTTAAAGGTGTTACTACAACCTTAATTCCTTCAACCCTTAACACTTTTATCTTTGTGCCTTGACTGATGTATTCTGAATCAGCTACTACATCAACTCTCTTTCCATCAAATTCCGCAGTTCCTCCAGGACGAAGTGTAGTAAATGCAACCCCTATCTTTCCAAGCAATTCTTTTTCAGAAGGAAAGGAAACAAATCCCTGTTCAGCCTTTTCTGATTCTGCTAAAACAAGTTTATTAAATGCAGTTGACTTAGGTAAAAATTTAACGATGAAGAACATTCCTAATAATGCAAAAAGCATTGCGCCTGAAAGCTGGATAATTGCAATCGATACCGATCGCATATCGATAAATGGATCAGCGCCAAGGAGTGAAAGGAATATTGAGGCAAAGATCAGTACAATGCCTGATATACCAGCTACTCCAAAGCCAGGAATGATAAAAATCTCTGCTAACAAAAGTCCCAGTCCAATTACAAAAAGTAAAATCTCCAAAAGTGAAGCTAATTGAAGTATGTATGAAGAACCAAAGAACAATGTAAGTGCTATTAAGCCAGTTGTTCCGGCAACTCCCCAACCAGGAGATTTTATCTCAGCCATTAACCCAAAAAATCCAATCATAATTAGAATGGATGAGATTATCGGATTATTTAAAAACTTTACAACATCCTCTGCCCAGTTGGATGTGATCGAAACTTCCTCAGCATTCTTTAAATTAAACGCACTCAAAACTTCATTAAAACTTGTAAGTACTGTATCTGCAATTAGATATTTATGTGCTTCTTCCGCAGTAAGTGTAATTAATTTTGTGCTATCTACTAAACCCTCAACAACAACTCTCTCATCAACCATACCTTCTGCAATGTCCATTCTTCTGCCATTTCTTTCTGCCGTAGAACGCATTTCTGATCGCATATACGATTGATATTTTTCACCAACCTTTTGTCCCGTTTGATCAACAACAGTCGCTGCACCGATTGAACTTCCCGGAACCATTACAATTTTATTACACGATAAAGCTATCAATGCGCCGGCAGATATAGCACGATTGTTAATAAAAGCTATAGTTAAAATTTTACTTGATAGAATTGCATCTTTGATTTGTGTTGCAGCATCAACTCTGCCGCCAAAGGTGTTTATCTTAAAGACTATTGCATCAGCGTTATTCTGTTCAGCCTCGGAAATTACACGGGAAACATATGGCGCTAATCCTAGATCGATATCGCTATCAATGTATGCAACGTACACAGTTTTTTGTTGTGCAAATGTTGTAAGTGCTAGAAGAATAAAGATTAGAAATTTCATTTTATCATCTCAAAATTATTTTCAAAAGAATTGCATAAATGCTGAGTGAAAATAATGAAAAACAGATTGAGCGGAAAGTACAATGAAAGCGTTATAATTTATTGAAGAATTATATGCCCAAGCTTATCACGCTTAGTTTTTAAGTACTTTTCATTGCTTTTATTTGGTGGAATTTCAATTGGAATACGTTCAATTATTTCTAATCCATATCCATTTAAGCCCACTACTTTTTTAGGATTGTTTGTTAGCAGATTTATTTTTTTAATACCAAGATTAAGTAATATCTGTGCACCTATTCCGTAATCTCTTAGATCAGCCTTAAAGCCGAGTTCCTCGTTTGCTTCGACGGTATCTCTGCCTTCATCCTGCAGATGATAAGCTTTAATTTTATTTTCAAGCCCAATGCCTCTTCCCTCCTGGCGCATATAAACCAAAGCACCTGAACCATTTTGTTCAATCAAATCAAGTGCATGATTTAACTGATCGTGGCAATCACATCTTAAAGAATGAAAAACATCTCCTGTTAAACATTCTGAATGCATTCTTACAAGAAATGGTTTTTCAGGATCAGGTTCACCTTTAACTAATGCAACTTGTTTTTTCTTGTCTAAATGATTTTTATAAAGATGAAGTCTGAACTTTCCATGGTTAGTCGGAAAATCTATATCAGAAATTTTTTCAATTAGATTTTCATTTTTGATTCTATATTTTATCAACTCTTGAACAGTAACAATTTTAAGATTAAACTTTTCAGCAATCTGAATAAGTTCAGGTACCCGGGCCATTTCACCATTTTCCTTTAAAATCTCACACAAAACTCCCGCTGGATTTAAGTTCGCAAGTTTACAAAGATCAACCGAAGCTTCTGTATGTCCGGCTCTTCTTAGAACACCTTCTTCAAAAGCACGAAGCGGAAAAATATGTCCCGGTTTTGCAAAATCATTAGAGGTTGATTTTGGATCGATAAGCTTTTTAATTGTGTGTGCACGATCAGAAGCAGAAATTCCGGTTGTTGTACCTTCTAATGCATCAATAGTAACTGTAAACTGAGTTCCGTGTAAAGCAGAATTTGATTCAACCATTAAGGGAAGATTAAGCTCATCCAATCGTTTACCATTTAAGGCCACGCACAGCATTCCTCTGCCGTGCGTTACCATAAAGTTTACAATATCCGGAGTAACATATTCAGCAGCGCAAATAAAGTCGCCTTCATTTTCGCGATCCTCATCATCAACAACGATAATAACTTTACCGTTTTTTATTTCTTCAACTGCTTCTTCAACACTGCAAAACATTTTTTAACTCATTAATTATTTTATAACACTGCCAATTGCAGAACGATCGACTTTTATTTTAACATTTGGAGCGATTTCAATAAGAACTGTTTTATCTTCAATTCCTACAATAGTTGCGTGAACTCCGCCAGAAGTGACAATCTTATCACCTTTTTCAATATTAGAAAGAAGTTTTTCTCTTTCTTTTGCACGCTTCTGCTGCGGTCTGATAATCATAAAATAAAATATTGCGAAGATTGCACCGAACATTATCAAAGTGCTGATTAAACTTCCGCCGCCATCGCCGCCTTGTGGTGCCATTGCTATTAGTATATCCAATTTATTTCTCCTTTAGTTTTAATTTAGTTCTTTATTGATATCTCATTTACAATTTCATTTTTCCATCTAAAAAAATCACCATCAACAATGTGCCTGCGAGCCTGTGTTACCAATTCAAGATAAAAATACAAATTATGAATCGAAGCAAGTTCAAGAGCCAATATTTCTTCTGCAATAAATAAGTGTCTTAAATAAGCCCGAGTATAATTTCTACAAGTATAGCAATTACATCTTTCATCTAACGGCTTAAAATCATCCTTATACTTTGCATTACGCATTGAAAGTGTTCCATTCCAGGTAAACAAGTTAGCATTACGTGCATTACGAGTCGGCATAACACAATCAAACATATCCACGCCTCGTGCTATTGATTCCAAAATATTTTCAGGACGCCCAACACCCATTAAATATCTCGGTCTATCATCAGGCATAAAATCAGTTGTAAAATCAACCAGCTCATACATTTGTTCCATCGGTTCCCCAACTGCAAGTCCGCCAATGGCATAGCTATCAAAATCTAATTTCAACAAATCGTTAGCAGATTTTTCTCTTAGATCTTTATAAATGCTTCCCTGGATTATTCCAAACAGAAATTGTTTATGACCATAAAGTGATTCAGAATTTTCAAAAGCTTCCTTATTTAATTTTGCCCAGTTACTCGTAAGCTGAACAGAATTTTTAGCATAATCATAATCACAAGGATAAGGTGCACATTCATCAAGAACCATCATAATATCTGAACCAATACTTCGTTGAATATCTATAACCTTTTCAGGAGTAAAGAAATGTTTTGATCCATCTAAATGAGATCTAAATTCAACTCCATCTGATTTAAGTTTTCTTAATTCAGATAAACTAAAAACCTGGTAACCGCCGCTATCAGTTAAGATTGGTTTCTGCCAATTCATAAACTTGTGAAGTCCACCAGCCGCTTCAAGTATTTCCGTTCCCGGCCTTAAATACAAATGATAAGTATTTGAAAGAACAATTTGTGCTTTAATTTCATCTGCAAGATAACTTTGATTTACAGCTTTTACTGTACCCTGAGTACCAACAGGCATAAAAATCGGAGTTTCAACTTTTCCGTGGTCAGTTTCAAAACTACCAGCACGCGCTTTACAATTCTTGTCTTTTGAATCAATATTAAGCTTTAACAATACGCCTTTTACTCAAATTTTTGTGAGGCAAATTTAACCTAAAATAATGTTTATCCCAATTAAGTTTTTGTCAGATTGGTTAGAGAAATTTACTTTTTTCTTCTTTTGTGGGTATTCTGCAAACATCTTGTTTGCCAAAAAACTTGTAACGATTCCTGGCAACTAAATCATATACAAAATCAGTTAGGGTTTGAGGTAAAAATCTAAATGGAGCAAAAATTTTTGGCCAGCCGTTTAACTGTTTTGCAATTTCAAATGCAGCAGACGATTTCTTGAAAACAATGTTTTGGGTGATCAAAATAAAGGAATCAAAATCATTTTTTGGAAGTTCGAATTTATCCAAAAGCTCTCTTCCTTTTTCTGATTGAAGTGCAGCAAACTTAAAGATATTTTGTTTGTCATGATCTACAATAAAATTAACCCAGTAATTGCAAAAGTTGCAGACACCATCGAACAAAATAATTTTGGAATCTGAACTATTCGGAAGGTTCATCAGATATTAGAGTGAGTTTAACCATATCAATTCTAACCTGATCAGCTCGAATAATCAGGATAAGATAATTATCAATTTTAAGGGTTTCATTTGGTTTTGGGATGTGACCGATATTATCAATAATAAATCCTGCAATCGTTTCATAATCGCCTGCAGGAATATTTAATTTATACTTTTCATTTATATGATCAATTTCTACCTTACCGCTTATGATGAAAGAGTCTTTAGAAATTTTTCTACAGACAACTTCTTCAACATCATATTCATCATTTATATCCCCGAAAAGCTCTTCAATAATATCTTCCATCGTAACGATTCCCGCAGTTCCACCAAATTCATCTACTACAACAGCTATAGAATCGTTGTTGGTTAGAAACTCATTTAATATTTCTAAACTTTTTTTTGTTTCAGGATAGAACTGAGTTTCTCGAATAATATCTCTAATTTGTTTTGGATTGCTGAACAAATCCTTTGCAAGAATAAAACCTTTTATGTTATCAAGATCATCTTCATAAACAATTAATTTGGAATAACCGGATTCAATAAAAATATCAACTGCATTTGATACAGAATCATTGATTGATATACCTGTAATATCCGTTCGCGGGCGCATTGCCTCATATACTTTTTGCTCACTAAAATCAAATACTTTTGATATGAATGAACTTTCTTCATTCTTTACATCTCCTGAAGAATGAACTTCATCAACAAGTATTTTCATATCTTCTTTATCAAAAAGGTGAGCAATATTTTCAGCAGAACCTTTCTTGCGTTCTGTAAGCATTTTGGATAGATGAGTAGTAAGTTTTATAAAAGGATAAAGTATGATTGACAAAATTCTTAAGGGAATTGACGTAATCAAAATAAAGGAATCTGCACTTTCTCTTGCTATATATTTTGGAATTAGCTCTCCAAAAATTAAAGTGATGATAGAAACAAAAAATAGAATCTTATAATTTGTCCATCCAAATTCACTGGTTAAAACTAATGTGGTCAGAGATGCAAATGCAATGTTTACAATATTATTTCCAATAAGTATCGTAGAATAAAAACTTTGCGGCTGTTTAATAAAATGAAATGCCGATTGAGCAGCTATATTTTTCTTTCTTGCTCTTACTTCAATTTTTAATTTATTAGAAACTATAAAAGCCATCTCGGTGCCCGAAAAATATGCACTGAAGAAAAGTAAAACGATTAATATTATAAAATCTTGAAACATCAATAGGCTCTTGTTAAAACTATATCATTAACATTTTTTTCGATAATCACATCATTAAAATTAAATATCAACGTAACACCCACTTTTTCTATAGATTGGATAATATCATTTAACTTTATTCCCGGCTGAGTAAAAAAGCTGTAGCTGATCTTTTGAATATCTTGTTCAATTTGTTTTTCTATTGTAAAGTTGTCTTTTTTCAGATCATATATCAAAACACTATCAGAATAAACTTTTATGTTTTTTAAGTTATCAGAACACTCTGAAGTATCAAAACATTCATATTTCCCGATAATGTGAAATGATCCGGGACCACCAGGCATCATATTTAACCATGATTCTAAATCAATAATCCTTATTTGCTCAGCAAACTTATTAGATTGATCTTGTGAAGCTGTACATGAAATTAATATCAAAATAAAGAAGTAAGATTTAGCAATTAATTTTAGTCGCCACATATTACATCAAAATATTTTATATACAATTAGAACTGTTGTTGCAGCATATAATATAACTGTTAATATCATCGGTAGATCAGTTAACATTATCTGAGTAGTATTCTCCCCTTTTTGATTAAGATATTCCAGATACATAAATCTAAAAATACCAAAAACTACAAAAGGAGTTGTATAGATGAGATTCTCCGTTCCAAACACTGAAACAGTTCTTTGCGAAACTGTATAAAGAGCATAGCAAATAATTACTCCAGCTGCCGCCACCGTAGCCATTTGATTTGTAAAAGTTAGTGAGTACTCAGCTAGAACTTTTCTGGTTGGAGTGATTTCACGTTCGGTAATCTGTTCAAGTTCTGAGTGTCTTTTCATTACACCAAGGAATAATGAGATGAACATAGTTGTTAGAACTAACCAGCTTGAAACAGGAACATTTATAATTGCGGCACCAGCTAAAACACGAATTGTAAATCCTGCAGCAATACTAAAAACATCAAGGATAACAATGTGCTTAAAGTAAACTGAGTAAATTATATTCAATAGAATAAAACTTGCGAGAAAGTAAATAAATTCGATTGGCGAGATAAATGAGAGTAAAATCAAAAAAAGAAATATTACTATTGAAGTTATCCAAGCTGATTGTATTGATATTTTTCCGGATGGCAGTGGTCTGTATTTTTTTTGTGGATGAGCAGCATCCGCTTCAATATCTATTATATCATTAATGATGTAAATAAAACTTGATGCAAGACAAAATATTACAAATGCTTTAAATGAAGCTAAAAAGTAATCTGTTTCAAAAAGATGGAGCGAAAACAAAAGTGGAACAAAAACAAAAAGATTTTTGATCCACTGCGGAACACGTAATAATTGAAAATAATTTTTAAACATTAGAAAACTGCTGTCTCTTCATAAGTTCCAAAAACTTCTTTTAATTCACCAATCATTTCGCCAAGCGTTACATAATTTTGTGATGCTTTTAAAAATTCCGGCATAAGATTTCTCCCATCTACGGCTGCAGATTTAATTGAAGCTAAACTTTCCTCAACCAATTTTTGATTCCTGGTTTGTCGTAATTCAGCTAATCTTTTTACTTGCTGTTTTTGTACTTCAGGTGAAACGGTTAAAATTGGAATATCAACTTTTTCATTTCCCTCAACAAATTCATTTACACCAACTATAAATTTTTCTTTTCTCTCAACTTCTCTTTGATAACGATAAGCCGCATCTGCAATTTCTTTTTGGAAATATCCCGTTTCAATTGCAGCAACTACTCCACCTAGTGAATCAATCTGATCAAAAATTGCATTGGCTTCTTTTTCCATTTTATCCGTTAATGCTTCCACAAAATAACTTCCGCCAAGCGGATCAACGGAATTTATAACTCCTGTTTCATAAGCAATAAGCTGCTGAGTTCTTAAAGCTATTTTAACAGCCTTTTCACTTGGTAATGCAAGAGTCTCATCCATAGAGTTTGTATGAAGCGATTGTGTTCCGCCAAGAACTCCCGCTAATGCTTGAAACGCAGTACGCACAATATTATTTTCAGGCTGCTGAGCTGTTAAAGTACAACCTGCTGTTTGAGTATGAAATCGTAACCACCATGAACGAGGATTTTTTGCACCGTATTTTTCTTTCATTCGTTTTGCATAAATTTTTCTGGCTGCTCTAAACTTGGCGATCTCTTCAAAAAAATCTAAGTGCGAATTAAAGAAGAAAGAAATTCGAGGAGCAAACTCATCAACATCCATCCCGCGTTCAATACACGCTTCAATGTATGCAAATCCATCCGCAAGTGTATAAGCAAGTTCTTGCACAGAAGTTGATCCTGCTTCACGAATGTGATATCCGCTAACAGAAACGGGATTCCATTGCGGAACTTCGTTTTTACAATACTCAATCATATCAACAATAATCCTCATAGAAGGAGTTGGCGGATAAATAAATTCTTTTTGTGCGATGTATTCTTTTAAGATATCATTTTGGAGTGTGCCGCGTAAGTTTTTAAAATCAACTCCCTGCTTTTGAGCCACTGCAAGATAAAATGCAAAGATCATTGCTGCGGGTGAATTTATGGTCATCGATGTAGAAACTTTATCCAATGGAATTTTATCAAAAAGAATTTCCATATCCTGGAGAGATGAAATTGCCACACCGCAAATTCCAACTTCACCATCGCTGATAGGTGCATCAGCATCCCAGCCCATCAATGTTGGAAGATCAAACGCAACTGATAAACCTGTTTGACCATGATTTAATAAATAGTGAAATCTTTCATTAGTGTCCTCCGGAGAACCAAATCCAGCAAATTGTCTCATTGTCCAGATTTTACCACGATATCCGTTTGGATGAATTCCTCGTGTGTAAGGATACTCACCAGGAAAGCCAATCTCACTCAGATAATTAATATTTTCGATATCATCGGGTCCATATAAAACATTTATATCCTGTCCGCTAACGGTTGTAAATTTTATTCCATTTGTTTTAGCAGATTTAGCTTTTTCATCATAGCTTTTTCTTTGCTTAAGATATTCTAAATCAGGCATAAGCTTCCTTTTTTTGGTTAAGTAAAATTGATTCCTAAATATAAACTAAGTTCTTCCAAATCTTCTATCAAATTCTTCCAAAGAAATTTTTATCACAATCGGTCTTCCGTGCGGACAAACATAAGGCATTGAAGTTGCAAACAATTGATCGATAAGCAAACGCATTTCTTTTTCTGAAAGCTTGTCACCTGCTTTAATTGCTGCTTTACAAGAATATGATTTTGCAATATTATCTTTTTCCTCCAATTGCTTTTCTCTCTGGTTGCTCAGATATTCAGTAATAAATTCACGCAATATTTTTTCTTCAGATCCATTCTTAATATCGTCCGGCACACCCTCTATCAATATATAACTCTTAGGCAAAAACTTTAACTTGAAACCAAGTTTTGTAATCATAACCTCAAGCTCTTTTAGAATTTCATAGCTTGCAACATCAAACTGAATCTTAATTGGAAAAAGCAACTGCTGAATGAATGGCATATTTGCATCAAGACGTGATAAAACTTTCTCATACAATATTCTCTCGTGCGCAACATGCTGATCGATGATCATAAGTCCGCTTTTAATTTGAGATAAAATATATTTGTTATGAAGTTGAATTAAAAAAGTTGTTTCGATTTCTGTTGAAGCTGAATGTTCAATCTGTTTATCAAATTTAGTGTCGGTCGATTCATAATTTGAATCATCCCCCGATTTGATATTTTTTGTTAATGAACTAAAAACCAAATCAATATCTTCATCAGTTACGGCTGTGCGTTCCCGTCTCTCTCTTTCGTTAAATGATGGTCGATCGGAGAAGTCATTCTGTTTTACTGTAGTAAACGGATTAAATGAAAGTTTTTCTCCATGCGGAGTTTCATTTTCAAAAGACATTGTGGGAACTAAATCGTGACTGCTGATACTTTTGCGAACCACTGATAACACAAAATTGTAAATATCTTTTTCATCATCAAACTTTACTTCAAGTTTTGAGGGATGAATATTAACATCAACTTTTTTAGGATCGATAGTTAAGAACAGTATAAAAAAAGGATAATCACCCTTCTCAAGAATATTTTCAAATGCAGTAAATACAGCGTGATTAATATTTTTGTTAATAACAAATCGCTTATTAAGAAATAAATACTGCTCACCCCTGCTTTTCTTAAAGATAGAAGGCTTGCCTATATAACCAGTTAACGAAAGATAGTCTGTTTCCTGATTCACAGGAATCAATGCTTCCATCATGTTATCAGCAAAAACCTGCTCGATTCTTTCTTCAAGAGTTCCAATTGTATAATCAAAAACCAGATTCTCAGAATTATAAAATTTAAACGATATTTCAGGATGAGCCAATGCAATTCTGTTAAACGTATCAATAATGTGCTTCAGTTCCGTGCTATCGGTTTTTAAGAATTTTCTTCTCGCAGGAATATTATAAAAAATATTTTTTACAGCTACGCAAGTCCCTTTTGGAGCAGAGGTTTTTTCAGTAATGATTTCATTTTCACTTTCAATCTTTAGTAAAGTACCAATCTCAGCGTCTCTTGTTTCAGTTTTTATCTCAAGCTGACATACTGATGCTATCGAACTTAATGCTTCTCCACGAAAGCCAAGTGTTTTGATTGACTCAAGATCTTCCATCGATGATATTTTACTAGTAGCGTGCTTATGAATGCAAAGAATTGCTTCTTCCTCTGTCATACCCGTTCCATCATCACAAACCTGAATAAGAGACTTGCCTGCCTGTTTAACAATCAGTTCTATAGATGCTGCATTTGCATCAACAGCGTTTTCAATTAATTCTTTTACCACAGATTCCGGTCTTTGAACAACTTCTCCCGCGGCAATTTTACTAGCAAGACTATCGGGTAATATTTTTATTCTTGATGCCATTAATGCTTTCTTACGTATCTAAATATTTCAAACAATTCGTGATCCCTTATTTTTTCAATATTCCAATCATCATTATTTATCTTGGGAAATTTAACTTCACCTTCAGCCTCGAACTTCATAAAGGTAATAATCATTTCATCAACAAATAAAATTGCTTGTCTGTAAATATCACCACCGCCAATTATAAACATCTTTTCCGGTTCCAATGATTTACAATATTCAATTGCATCCTCAATTGACGATTGGATTACAACATCATCGTAACCAGTTTTGTAAGATTTATTTTTACTTACCACAATATTCAATCTGCCTTTTAGCGGCTTACCGAGAGTTTCAAAAGTTTTTCTTCCCATAATGATGGGAAAGCCAAGTGTTGTGTTTTTAAAATGCTGAAACTCTTCTTTAACGTGCCAGGACATTTCTCCTTTTGCTTTTCCAATGACTCCATTTTTTGCGATTGCAACAATAATGCTGATTATCAAACTGCTACCTCAAATTTTATTTTATCATGATATTTGTAATCAACCAATTCAAAATCTTCAAATGTTAGTTCATCAATTGGTTTTTTGGCGATATTAAGTTTTGGCAATTTCAGTGGCTCTCTTAATAACTGTAGTTTCAATCCTTCAAGATGATCAAACTTCTCCATCTCCGAACCTTTTTCCGCATGATAAATATGTGCATCAACAATAGTATGAGCAAAAGAACCAAGTTTTAAATTTGTTTCCTGTGCAATTATCTGAGTTAACATTGAGTAAGCAGCAAGATTGAATGGAATTCCAAGTGCAATATCACCGGAGCGCTGGGTTAGATGGCAATTTAATTTTCCATCATTAACATTAAAAGTAAAAGTGTAATGACACGGCGGCAGCTTGCTGATAACAGCATTTGCCGGATGCCACGCTGAAATTACTAACCTTCTTGAGTTGGGATTATTTTTAATTTCATTAATCACCCATCCAACTTGATCAAAAGTTAAAGAACCATTTTCTTCTTTTCGTACAAAAGGATTTTTTTCATCAACAAAAACTTCTCCCTCCAAATAAGCATTTGCTTCCGGGACAGGAAACCTTCTCCAGAACCTTCCGTAAGCAGTCTGCAATTTGCCATCTGCATCTGCCCAGGCATCCCATATTTTTGTATGCTGCCTTAAATTTCTAATGTGATTTTCACCTGATAGATACCAGAGCACTTCTTTCAGCAATGATTTCCATTCAATTTTTTTTGTTGTTAAAAGTGGAAAACCTTTTTGTAAATCAACCTTGTAAAATGCACCGAAGTAAGAAATTGTATCTATACCCGTTCGAGATTTTTTATGCGTTCCTTCATCAATTACCAATTTAACCAGATCGAGATATTCTTTCATTAAAATGATCCTGTAATTTCATAGAATAGTTAATAATTTTCGCATGAATTTACGAAAAAAAGATGAAGTGGTAAAAGCCTATTTAATGAGGTAATTTACAGCAATTTGAGTCGCCTGAGCAATCCCTGCCCGATAATTTTTTATTGATTCTTCTTTCGATTCGAATAAATCTATCAAATTAATTGTAAACACGTTCTCAGGTAGTTTTATGCTTAGCGGCAAGTTAGTTGATCCGTTTATTAAAAATATTGGAATGTTACTCTCTGCAAATAATTTTAGAATTATTCCAGCACCTTTACCTTCAAATGACTGAATATCAAGACTGCCCTCGCCTGTTATTACGGCATCTATTTCATTTAGGTTTATGTCTTTTAGGATATCATTTTTTATAAAATCCTCCGCTCGAATAATTTCTGCATCTAAAAATATATTTAAACCGGAAGCTAGCCCACCGCCTGCACCATTTAAATTTTTGGGAACATTTGATTTATTATCAGCAGAAATTATTTCTAAAACATTTTTGACTCCACTTTTAATGATTTTTAAGTTGGATTCCGAAGCTCCCTTTTGTTTACCGTAAATCTCAATCGCACCCGGATCACCAATTAAATCAGTATCAACATCTACAATACATTTTAGATCGAAGGGTAAATTGGGTTTAATAAATTTAATTGATGAGACGTTATTAAGATTTTGGGGAGTAGATTTTATTAGATTTTTATTCCCATCAAATAAACTTAAACCGAGTTGTGAACATGCGCCAATTCCAAAATCAATCGTTGCTGTGCCGCCAATTCCAATTACTAAGTTTTTAATTTTAAGTTTGAATTGTTTTACACTAATTGCTAGTTGTTCAATAATTTTACCGATAAGCTCAGAATTAAGTAAAAGTGGTTTTCGATTTTTCTCTTCAATACACTTCAGTCCAATTACAGAAGCAGATTCAAGGTAAGCTGTCTCTTTCTTTTTATCGATTAATATTTTATAGTTTTTTGTCTGATGATATTCATTCTCCACTGTAATTATTATCTCAGTTACATCAAAAATATTATTTATAACAGCTAAAAATCCATCGCCGCCATCTGAGAGCGGTTTGACAATGGTTTTAATGGATTTATTTTCTGAAAGTGTTTTATTTATTAGGTTTGATATCTCAACTGAGTCCGCACATTCCTTAAAACTATTTGGAGCTATAAGAATATTCATCACATTTTGTTCAAATATTGATCAACTTTTTCAGCAACTTCTGCGGCAGTTAAACCACCTTCTTTTGAGTAATCACATTTTTTGGGATCAATAGGACATTGCGTATCACAGTAAGTTTGTGCAGGAAGAATTATCTCGGATTTATTTCCAAGCGGTCCCCAAAGTTTTGGTGAGCAAGCAGTGAGAGGACAAAAGAGAGAGACTGTGGGTACATTCAACGCGGCACAAATATGCATTGGTCCTGTGCTGTTTGAGATAAGTAGATCTAAAGTTGCAAGATTAATTATAGATTCCCGCAGTGCATTCCCTTTATTGGGGTAAAGCACATCTTCAATATTATCAAGTTCTTTCGCTATGGTACTATCCATTATTGCGACTACGTAATTTGAATTTTTCTTCAACAAAGATATTAGTTTTTTATATTCACTCTGATTTAAGTTTGGAGCTGAATTGCCAGAAGAAATATTTATTCCAATAAGTTTTTGATTAATTCTCAATTGCTTTTTTCTGAAAGCATCAGCTTTAACTTTTTCAGAATCAGTTAAATGGATCTCAGGTAATATGCTGTGAACTTGTATTCCAATTTTCCTGATCATATCTAAACAGTAATCTGCTTCGTGCCGAGGTGGGATATATTTTTTTCTATCCATATATTTTGTAAAAGTTAAAAACTGATAAAGTTTATGCCCCACTCCAACGCGATAATTAATCCCGGCAGCAAAAAGTACATAGTTCAATTTTTCATTCGGCAGCAACATAAAGGCGTGTGAGAATTTAAATTGTTTAATATCTCTAACTAATTGCCAAAAACTTTTTTCGGTTCTATCAGGATTGTCATAAGTTATAATTTCATCAACATGGGGATTGTTCAGATATATATCTTTGGTGTAATTCTTAACCAGCACAGCAACATAACTATTTGGTATTTTTTTTTTTATTTCTCGCGGTAATGGTGTAGATAGCACTACATCACCAATTCTATCGATACGTGCTATTAAGAAACTGAGCTGCTTCATTCGATTTTGGAGTTTATCTTAAATTGTATTTCCCAAATCTTCATCTGAACCTGAAGCTTTGTAACAGCATGCATTAGAGAAACCATTAAACCGTGTTTGCCATCTTTTATACCCTTACGAATAAAATAGTGCTGAAGGAACGCAAGTACAGGATAAAATAATATTCGCAATGTGGATACTTTTTTTCTTTTATATTTTTCGAGAGCTTCGAGTGTGGAATATTTATTTATCTTTTCAAAACCATCTTTAAGATCAGTATAAGAGTAATGTAAAATAGAATTATTTAATGTTGATACTTCTCCATCCACTATAAAACCTTCATGCACCAAACGATCGTTTAATTTAGTTTTTGATTTTCTGAATAGTCGCAATTGAAAATCCTTACCCCAGCCACAGTGATTAATTTTTTTTGCTATAAAATAATTTTCTCTTTTCATTTTAAATGCAGCATAATTTGTATTTGCCAGATTATAATTAAGAATCTCTTCAGCTAATTCTTTTGTTACTCTTTCATCAGAATCAAGACTCAAAATCCATTCATTATTTGCTTTTGACATCGCAAAGGATTTTTGCTTTGCATATCCCTCCCATTTGCGTATAAAAACTTTATCCGTAAATTCTTTTGCAATTTGAACAGTTGAATCTGTGCTTTCAGAATCCACAACAATTATTTCATCAGCCCACTGAACACTTTTAAGGCAATCTCTAATATTATTTTCTTCATTGCCTGTAATTATGACCGCAGATATTTTATTTTGTGTCTGCATATTTTTTGACTTATTTAATTGTTGATTCAAATTTAATAAAATAAAGAGTAAAAGTATTTGAATATGAAACGAATCTGTTTAGTTACATCCGGTCATCTTCCGTTTGATGAAAGGATATTCTGGAAATTTGGAGCCTCATTAACTGAAGCCGGATTTTCTGTCTCAATAATTTGCTCTACTCAAGAAATTAATGAAGTTGTTGATGGAACTAGCGTATCCGGATTTGATGGATCTTCAATCCCGAAAAAGAAAAAGATAGAATATTTTTACAATTTGACAAATCAGTTTAAGCCAGATCTGATAATCTGCTCCGAAATGCTGCCAGTATTTGCGGCACTAAAATATAGGAAGCTAAATCCCACCACAAAAATAATTCTAGATATTACCGAATGGTTTCCTGAAAATGTTGCTTTCAAATTCACTGGACTCAAACGCTGGCTAAAATATTTTCAATTACTAATTCCCTATAGATACGTTTTACTAAAAGTTGATCATTTAATTGTTGGTGAAGTATCAAAAAAGAAGAGGTATGATTTTCTGGCAAATTTAAAATCAAAAACTGTAATTGGATATTATCCTGTTGTAAAGTATTTCAATTATAAAAAACCGGATTTATCAAAAAAAGAAATAACTTTTGGTTATGCCGGCGTAATTACTTTTGAACGTGGAATTAAAAATCTTTTGATAGCATCGGTTTCTATTGCAGATAAATTTCCGCAAAAGAAGTTTAAACTTTTATTGTTTGGAAGATTTACATATCAAAATGAAGAAGCTGAGTTTAAAGAAAATATATCTGCGATAAATAATTTAGTAGTGGAATTTGTAGATTGGGCTGACTACGATAAAATGAGTTCAGTAATTGAAAGAATGGATATCTGTTTTGATTTACGAATAAGGAATTTTATTTACAGCAATTCCCTTCCGATCAAAATATTTGAGTATATGGCATGTGGAAAGCCATTTATTTATTCAGATATTAAACCGATACGAGATGAAATTGATTACGAGAAATATGGTTTCCTTGTTAATCCTGATGATGAAACTGAAATTGTTAATGCAATTGAGAGTTACTTAAATAACCAAGAATTGGCAGTTCAGCATTCGATGAATGCAAGAAAGTTGATTGAAGAAAATAAAAATTGGGAAAGTGAATCGAAGAAGTTAATTGAATTGATTAACAAGATTTTAAGTTGATATAATCCCTTTCTCTCGATAAAGTTTCATAAGATTTATATTAACACTTTCAAAGCTATGATATTTTTTCACCCACTCAATTCCCATTTTACCATTTTCAATTCTATAAGTTTCGTTATCAATTAATTGAACTAACGATTTATAAAGCTCATTAAAATTATTCGCCACAACAAAGGGATTTTCGGGAAGCCATTCTGCATAATCTTTTGTCATGTTTGTGATTGTTGGAATGCCCATTGCAAGCGTCTCAAGTCCGGCTTTGCCGTATCCCGTGCCGCCCATTGTGCCGCCAACCTGATCAATTGAAATATCACATTCACTTTTTATCTCGAGTAGCATCGAACGATCGAAATTTTCCATCAATAAAAATTCAATCTTGCGTTCCTTCTTTACTTTATCAATTACAGAAATTATTAATTCAGTTCCCTTGTATTTTCTATTTGTTGGAGAGTGAACAATTTTAATTGCTTCACCTGTTCTTTCTTTTTTATTGGGAAGTTCTGAAACATCATATGGATAGAATAAATACTTTAAATCTTTTTTAAGTGCAAGATGATCATACTCGCTTGTAATGTTAAGATCAGATATTTCATCAAGTTCTTTTATTAAACCGCGAATCCGCAAATCACTACCGTAGTAACAGCAAACAATTTTCTTACCCTGCTTCTTCCATTTTAATGCTTGTCTCGAATCACGATAAAAGTCCAATCCGCCATCGTAATGAATAATATCAAAATCATTTAGTGAAAAGTCTGAAATTGCTTTTTCAATTTTTGGTTGAATTAAAAAATCATATAGTTTGTAATAACTTTTTTCAAATGCATTTCTGAACTCAAAATAATGCCCAGTATCTCTTTCTTTTTCTTCAAGCAGCTGAATCTTTTTTCTGCGAAGGAATTTTGCTAATGTTTGATTTGGTAAAGGTAAGCCTAAACAAATATCTTCAGGGAAAACTCTCTCATTTTGGTGAAGTGTTACAATGCGCGATCGATCTCCGCGAGCATTGTGCATCTTGTAAAAATCGTATGGAACTCCGGCAAAATTTAGTGGGGCAATATGAAGGATTTTGAGCATAGAAATAAATTTATCTGAAAATATTTTTCAAAACCAAGCGTTGTCAACCTGAACTTCTTTCAGGTTCTTTAATAATTATCAAATAGATTCCGAAACAAGTTCGGAATGACAGATGTAGGGTAGATTAATTTTATGAGCTAAATAAAAATATCTTTTAAAGATCCTTATAAAAAGTATCTCTAAAAATTCCGCGCGCACCAAAGTTTTCTTTGAATCTTCCGAGTCCCCAATTGGGTTCCATAATAACGGTAAATATTCCGAAGTCTAAAAACTTAAATCCCTCTGACTGATATCTTTTCATAATCTCATAAAACAATAAATTAACCGGACGATATTCCTGAAATGCTTCATCGTGACTAATGTAAAATGCGAGGACAACATTTTTGTTAACTGAAAAGTTACAAACACCGGCAAGCATTTCGTTGTTTAAGAATGCGCCCCACAATCTTACTTTTGATGGGAATAGATTTTTAACTTTCTTTAATTCCTCTAAAGTGTGGGCAGGATTTACACCGTGTCGCAATTTCAAATTCTTTTTTAAGATTTCATAATATTCATCAAATCTTTCAGTCTCAACAATTTCAACTCCCTTTTTAAGTGCTTTCTTTGTTGCAGTTCTGGCTTCTGCACGATAAGTATTTAAAAGCTGATCAGGTTCAAAATCTAACTGAACAACGCTTGATACTTCTCGTTTAAGATATTGAAATCCATTTCGTACAAGAGCAAAATCAAGATAGTTGGAATATTTTGTTTGATAAATAATAGGGGCTAAAGTTAACTGAATGCAATCTGCCTTAACAGATTTGGCGTGTTCAATCATTATATCAACAAGATCGTGAGCTTCCTTAAAATTTAATTCGCTATTGTAAATAAATCCGCCGTAAGAAGCTCCGGGATGTGATGAAAGGATTTTCTTTCCATCTCTTTCAATTAATGCCGCAGTAAAAACTGAATGCAGTTTTCCATCTTTTGTGATGCAGATGGATTTGTCATTGAACTTATCTTTTGCGTGATATGATAAGAATTTTCTTTTACTGAACATAGTTCCGTTATCGGACTGTTCAACAAAATCATCCCACTGATCCGAGGTAATTTTTTTGTTATCGAATTGAGAGTATTCTAACATAACTGTAGCTGTTTATTGTGAATATATATTTCTGGCTTAAAAATAAGGTTATCACTGTAGATATAAAACTGGGGATAAAAAAAGGCACGATTATCCGTGCCTTAATATATTTTAGAGATCACACTTCGACTGCGCTCAGTGTGACAATAAGTTTACCAGATCAAAACTTGAACTGAAGTGAAAACAAGTTTGCATTGCCCAATCCATAAGAGAATGGAAGGAATGCATAATCAAATTTTAAGTTTCCCCACATCAATCCAATGCCTGCTGTAAAGCCGCGGCTTTCATATCCGGTTTGGTAACCTGCGCGGGCGGCAATTAATTTGTTGTAAAGAACTTCTCCGCCAAAGTTAAAGTGGTTGTCTTCGGTGTCTAAATATTTCTGGTATTCTGCTCCGCCTGTAAAATCAAATTTTGCTTCTTCTATACTGTATGTGTAAGCAGTACCGATTCTTAATTCAGCAGGAAGTTTTGTTTCCTCGTTTCTAAGTGCATTCATTGAGCCAATATTTCTTACAACAGCGGAAGCTGATAAACCTTTGTAAGGCAGTAAGTAGTTAACTCCAAAATCAAAACCAAAACCTGATGCTTGATCGTTTAACAAACCTTCATACAAATATTTAACTCCTGCACCGAATGAAATTTCATCGGTTACAAAAAAACCAGTTGATAAACTTCCATAGAAGTAGTTTGCATCAAATTCTGTAATTGGTTCACCGGGAATTTCTCTGTATTCAATTCCATCAATGGAAGTAACATTAAATCCTAATGCAAATGGAATTCCCCATAACACAGTTTTAGCTCCAATCACTTCACTACTAACATCCTGAATCCATTGATTGTGCATAAATAAAACTTCGGATTTATCTGTTAATGCTAACTTAGCAGGATTATAAAACAATCCAGTAAGATCATTTGATAATGCTGTTCCGGCATCACCCATTGCGATGTTACGTGCACCAAATCCATATTTAAGAAAGGATAACCCTGTATTGCCGGCCGTTTGCGCAAACACTGTTACAGATGAAATTAAAATTAATAAAAGAATTTTTTTCATAATGTTAGATTATTTTAAGGTTAAAACTAAAAATTAATATTAACTCCAATAATATGTCTGTCACTTGATGAATACTGCTCCATCATAAAAGCATAATCGACTCCGATTGTCCAATCACCCAGAGCCTTTGCATAAGAAAATCCAAGTGATGGTTTTACTCCAGCATCAGTATTGCTCAAATTAAACTGATCGATACCACCGCGTAAAAATAAATTTTCATAAATATTATACTCAGCACCAAGTCTTATGATATTTGTACCGGCATTACTGTTTTCAAATTCAAGGGCTGTAAGGATTTTTATTTCGGGATTATAATAGCTTACGCCAATTTTATTTAGAACAGGAAACTTATCTATTGAAATTAATCCCTGCTGCTGATAAATCGGACCTGTATCCCAATCATATTCACTATTGAGATCAGAAATCATCAAGGATAAATTCCAATTATCATTTACTTTGTAGAGTGCTCCAATGTCTAATCCAATGCCGTTTGTAGTTATTTCTTCATACAATTTATAATAATAGAATTTTACAGCAACACCGAGAGATAGTTTTTTTGAAAATTTATTTGATACACCAAGGAAAACCTGATTTTCAGAAGTTGATAATTCGCCGGTTTGTAATCCATTATTATCTCTCCCATCAATTCCACTAACACCTGAATTAATAATTCCAAAACTTATTCCGGCAGTAGATTTAGGTTTTCTGTCCTCAGAAGAATCTTTGGCGGAATAGAAATCAAACTTACGTGTAAAGCTTAAAAAGTTTAATGATCTATCAAGTGATAAAAATGAATAACCTGTCTGAAGTAAATTACCTTCCTGAAAAGGTGAGACCGCAGGGTTATAATATGAAACTAAATTACCTGTGGTTACTGCTGACATTGCATTACCCATACCGATTCCGCGTGCTCCAAAACCCATTCTACTAAAGGCACCGACTTTAGAGTTTATTTCTGTAAACTTTGGTTGTGCCATCAAATAGCTTGAGAAGAATAATATTGAGACTGCTAAAAAGATAAATTTATTTCTCATTGAAGCACCAAAATCTTTCCGTAAACAGCATCATTATCTCCTATATCAACCCGGTAAAAGTAAACTCCGTTTGGAACATAATTACCGTTGTCATCTTTGCCATCCCAGAAATCTGGAGGACCATCAGCACCTCTATTACGCGGTGCATTCTGGATTACAGTTCTGATATAGTTAAAACTAAAATCGAATATACGAATGGTAACATTTAGATCATTTCCATCAGTGTTATATTTAATTTTAAGCATTTCTTGCCGAGGATTAAATGGATTTGGATAACAGTATGTTTCATTACTAGAGGTAACTTGTTGAGAAGCAAAAAATATTTTCCATGTTCCTTGCCACATTGAACCAGGAGTTTCATCTAATCTCGCCAACCCATCTGTAGAACCTAACCAAAAATAATCATCATTAGCCCCTGCAGAAATAAACTTGTTTGTAGGTAAGCTGATTTTAGTATTTAAATCTGCATTTTCATCAACAATAGATGTAGGCAGATACCAAGTATTTCCATCATCGGAAGTTCGAAACATTCCATTATCTGTAGCAACTAAAACATCTTCATTAAAAAATCCAAAATTATGTGGTCTTTCAACTATTAAATAGGTTCTCCATGTTTCTCCACCATCAGAAGAAGAGCTAACACCATAAAACTCAGACTGATCCTCAGCTTTCCATGTTGATGCCCAAACTGTATTTGAAAGCTGATTGTATCCAAGAGCAGTTATAAAATTTCCGCTGATAGGTTGATTTTGATTCTGAGCATTAAATTTTTTCCAGCTTATTCCCCCATCTGTTGATTTATTAATTCCACCTGCTGTTCCAACATAAAGAGTATTGTCATCGGTGGAGATTACAGAAAATACTCTGTGATTAAGATTTCCTTCATCACAAAAATTTCCTTTAACTGGTGATAAGCAAAAACTTAAAGTATCATTAGGTGAAATTGAGTTTAAATAATCAGGTGGTAAAATTACTCTTTTCCAGGTTTGTCCGTTATCTGTGCTTTTCCTTAGTCCGCCTGCAAAAGTCGTAATCCAGATTGTGTTTGGAGTAAATGCAATATCATAGGCAAGATTTTGAATCGTAACTGTAACAGCTACTGCTCTTATTTGGTTAATTCCATATTGCTCAGTTGTACTGTCTGGATGATCGAGTGGTTGTGGAATGCTGGTCCAGGTTCCTCCAAGATTTGTTGTGTATTTTAATCCGGTTCCTTCAGGAAGAGTTTGTCCGCCTGTTACTTCTGCAGATCTTGCAGTGGCGCACCAAAAAACTCCGTTATTGTATCCGATTGCTGAAATGTTATCAGTTCCAAAATCAGATTGACCATAAAAGTTCTCCCAGCTACTTCCATTGTCAGTTGATAGACTTATCCCCCTACTTGTACCTAACCAAATAGTATCACCAATAGTTATAATATCTGTAATTGTGTTGCTTAGAGGATTTTGGAAATTAGTTTTGCTTAATACTTTGCCGTCATCAGGAAGAAAATAATTATCAGGTGAAAGCTGAGCTGAAATTCTGCCTGAAACAAAAACTAAGGTTATAATAAGAAATAAATATTTTGTCATTGTATAAGTAGAGAATGATTAATGATGTTGCTAAGTTTGCCACCGCGATCCCGTGCCTGAAATTCTAATCTATATGTTCCCTTTTGATTTGCGGATGTAATCTGAATAAGTAGCGAATAAATTCCATCACCTGCAGTTTGATCACCATGCAAACTCAAATTGCCGTCATCGAACATAAGATTTTGACTATTATTTGTTGTACCATCTGGTCGATATACTACGAAATAAACTTTATCGATATCAGATAATCCGTTTTGATCCAGTGCTTTGATTGATGTGAGAATAACTGTAGTGCCTGCTACAATAGCAGTATCCGGATCAACAATATCATCCGAAATTACAGGGGCAATATTTGTCTGTCCATTATCAAACTTAAATGTTCCTAATGCAACTTGATTTGTTGAGTTTGATTTATCAGTTACAAAATATTTTATGTTATAAATTCCGTTTGGATAAAATTCACTAAGTGGAAATTTATTTGCAAAGGAACCATCGTTTGCCACATCATCTCCATTTGCAATTTTTCCATTATCTAAAAGTGATAATGGTAAAGAATTCAGCTTGGCATTATCAGCTGCATAAACATCACAAAAAACACTTTGGATATTTACTGGTGAATTGAATGCAATTCTTATAGTTATCAAAGAATCCACTGGATTAAATTGAATGGAATCCGATGGTGATACAAGTTTTACCTGATAATCCGGATTATAATTTTCAATTACGTTATCAAATTCCTTCTCACAGCCCAAAAGGATGAAAGCAAGAATAAGATTGAACGTTACAAGTTTTAACATTTTAATTTTCATATAGCTAAATATTTCTTAATAACTAAACTTCAACAAGGTAAAAATAAAACCATTTCAGCCGATGACGTTCAGCATTAACGGCGCAGGTGAAAATGATATAACAAAAATAAAGAAACTTAAATATCCAAGGAACATCCTTTTTCTATCCAATGGCAGCATATCTGGAACAGGTGGATGTTTAAGCTTCACAACAAAATACAGTAAGAACGCCCAGAACAACCAGCCACTCCAACCAAATCCTATATTGAACTCTAATAAAGAATCTAATAGTCCGCCAAAACCGATAACTAAAAGAATAATTGCTGATATTGCAGAAATACTATAATGCTTTTTATCACCAAACATTGTGTAGGAAATATGCCCCCCATCTAACTGTCCAACAGGAATCATATTCATAGACGTGATCAGCAATCCAAACCAGCCTGCAACAAGATATGGATAATGATAAATTTCACTCATTGGTGGGAAAAAAGTATTTGGATCTGTAAAAATATATCTGAGAAAAGAAAAGAGAATCGAATCACCAAAAACAAGCTGCATACCTTCTTTCCCGTAATCGGGAGAAAAATAATCAGGATGAATATTTAATAAATATTCTATCGAGGGCACGTGAGTAAATCCATAAATTAAAATACCAAGACATATAATAAAACCAGAAAGCGGACCAGCAATTCCAATATCAAACATTGTTTTCTTTGAATAAATTGGCGATTTCGTTCTGATAACTGCACCCATCGTTCCAAAGTTGATAAAGTATGGAATTGGTGGAAACGGAATGTAAAATGGCAGTGTAGCTCTGATACGATGAAGTCTGGCTGCAAAGTAATGACCAAATTCATGAAAAGTTATAATTAGTAAAATGCTCAATGAATAGGGTAAACCTTTTGCCAGCATATTAAATTCATATGGCGGAAGTTTTCCTGTTGTCCATTCAACTCCAGCTAAGGTTGTAGTAATAAATGTTACAATAAATAATCCAAGGTGGATCAAATAGCTATTAATTTTCTTCCGCTTTTCTTTGGCGGCAGTTGTAACGTAAACTCTTGGCTCTGTTTGTGAAAATTCACTCATACCAGGTTTGTACTCTTTAGTGATTTAGTGCTTTGGAGGCATTTTCTTCTTGCCACTAAAACACAAAAACTCAAAAATCCACTAAATATATTTTTATAGTTCAAAATTAAATCCTATTGCTGAATAATTTTCATTAACGTCAAAATACTCGCCGTGAATACTTTTACCGGAAATGTATGTGTAATACAAGCTCAATCCTTTACTCTTCCAGTTTCCGAATTTAACTCCTACAGAAAAAATATTGTTGCCAACGTAAGTTTCATTACCTGCAAGTTTAAAATCATAGGCCACAAAGGGTGTCATAGTTTCGCCACCGAATTGAGTAACAAAATAATCAAATCCAATATGAGCATTGAACTGTTTAATTTCTTCCGGGATTATGTGAAAGATATAAGTTAATCCGACATAGACTCTGAAAGAATTCATCCGATAATAAGGAAATAGTTCAACAAACTCTTTGCTAAAAACAAAAGGCTCTCTTTCATCTCTCCATTCTTGATTTTCTGCATCATACTGTCCATCAACTAAATGGGCGCTGATATGACTTAACCTGAACCTCATACCGAATTCTTTTTCAGAACTAAGTTGTTTTTTATATCCGGCATTGAGACCAAATAGATAATCAATTGTTTCAACAGGGAACTTAAAATCATCTGTACTTCTTAATCTTGTAAAAGTAAATAGATCAGCACCGACTGAAATTGTTTCATCATCATCATACCATTTAATGATGTCTCGTGAAGTCGAAATATCAAGTCTTAATTTATTGTTATCGATGTTAAATAAAAATCCTGCTTTGGGCTCTAGAATATTTGCTGTGAATGGCTGAATGTTTAAATCAGATGGAAATAATTCGTGATGCCATTGAGCAAATGAAATTGATGAAAATAAAACAAATAGGAAAATACTTTTGAAAATTAAGTTGATTGGTTTAATTGTCATTTCGCATTCGGCTTTAGCCGATGAGAAATCTTTAACTTTGTTACGTAGAAGATTTCCCAGTCGAAGACTCCTTCGAAATAACATTTTTAATTTATCATTGTTCATTTTTGGCTTGCCATCCCTCTGGGATAATTATTCATTATTAGAAGATTGAATAAATTTCTTTTTAATTTTTTGCTTGATAAGCTTGTTATAGCTGTACTTAAACTTTGAAGTTAAACTTGAGATAGCATAAAGATTTGTAGGGAAAGCAAATGATGGCTCAAAGTAACAATTAACCGTACAGCCCTGACAAAAATCAAATCTGCCTTCCATTTTCATAAAATGTTTTATCTTTTCCGAATCTCGAATTTCTATTATCGGTTTATCAATCGCAATTTTATCATTAGCAAAATGATAGCATGGTAAAATTATTTCGTTAGTTGGAGAAATTACTATAACACGGGAAACAGCTTTGCAGCTTGGATTGTTAATATCATTACCACCATCTTTTCTTAACTTCATAAATCCTTTGTTAAGATAGATATCTATTTTACCATCACAGTACTGATCAACATAATCAGTCGCTTCATTACTTAAGCCAGGATTTCCGAAATATGAAAAAACCGGATTTACCAATAAAACTAAATCGTGCCTCTGTGCGATTTCATGCATTCGTGGAAGTTTTTTATAAGTGCTATTCGTAACTGTAAAAAGTATATCAGGGTACTCGCCAAGCGACTTAGCAATCTCAATGCTTTTGAAAACGGAATTGTAGCAATCAACTTTTCTAATTTTATTATGCTCTTCTTCATCAGGAGAATCTAATGAGAAGTGAAGAAGATTAATATTTCCAGCAAGTTTCTCAGCAAACTTATGATATAAGAGGCCGTTACTTGTAATACTTGTTTGCATTTTCAAATCGTGTGCTAACTTTGCCATCTCTGCAATATCTTTATGAAGCAAAGGTTCACCGCCGGTAAGATCAATAAACTTAACACCAAGTTCTGCAAGCTGAGTTACATTACTTTTAAAATCTTCAAGACTTGCATATGGTGTATCTTTAAAATTTGTATGATCGCCAAAATGACAAAACTCACAATAGGCATTGCATCGGTATGTAACATAATAGTTGCAAAGAAGAAGCATTAATATTCTCGGCCCTTCCAGATCACTTTTTTATTTGGTAAAACAATAAACGGAAGAAGTATTACATAAATTAAATAGTAAACTTCAAAGTGGAAGAAGTACTTTAGATTTTTTGCAATTCCAAGTTTAACGTGAACAGGATATAAAAGAAAAAAATCTAAAGCTACTTTAAACACAACCAAAGTTAACCATGTAGGTGAGAAAAAGAAAGGTGTTAATAATACTAGCAGGTTTGCTGTAAAACCCCAGAACATTATTACAAATCCACGAAATGGAACTCCAAGTCCGCCAACTCCCCATCGTTTTTTTTGGAGTATTAAACTCTTTAACGAACGACATGGAATTGATGTAATCAATGAATCTGATTCTACTGGAAATATCACTTTGTATTTTTTAAGATTGTAGATTGCATTCATCAGAGTAAAATCTTCAGTAACACTATGCGGAAGTTTTTCATATCCACCCACTTCATCATAGGCAGATTTTCTGAATGACATATTATTTCCAATGCAGGATATTGGAACTTTTAGATTTGTTGTTCCTGCACCAGCAGTTAATAAATAAACAAAATCTATAGCCTGCATTCCATGAAACCATTTTTCTGAAGTTTGAGTTGTTACTCCGCTAACAAGTGCAACATCTTTTTCGTAATGTGAACAAATTGTTTTGACCCAAAGCGGTTTAACCTCACAATCAGCATCAGTAGTTAGAATAATCTCTCCGGTTGCTTCCTTAATTGCGTAAGCAAGCGCGCGCATCTTACCAATAAGTTTTGTGTGATGTTCTTCTGTGGTAATCTTTTGAAATCTGGTCTTGCCTGTAATAAAATCATCAATAATTTTTCCAGTACTGTCAGTGGATTGATCATCAACGATCATAATCTGGAGTTTGCCTTCGGGATATTCAAGCTTATCCAGTGATTGAAGAGTGCGAAGAATTTTTTCTTCTTCATTTCTTGCAGCAACAATTATTGATGCAGTTGGAAGTTTATCATCAGAAATTCTTGGAAACTTTTTCTTGGCTCCAATAATAAATATCACTGATTGAAAGAAATATCCAATCATTATAAACAGAAATATCAGTTCAAACATTCTTCGGCTTCTCCAAACTGATAATTCCTTTTTTCCACTTCATCTGCTATAAAACTGATTGAATCTGAGATAATATTTTTTGATTTGTTGCTATCGTGCAAAACTATAATTGAGTTAGGTTTTAAATATTTTTTGATAGCAAACTTAACGATTGATAAGTCATTTTTATAATCGTATGTGAGCAAAGACCACATTATATTTTTTAACTGATGTTTATACATTAATGATTGTGTTGATAATTGAAATCTGCCGTGCGATGGACGAAAATATTTAAGATTGATATCAAATTGATCCTTAAAGATTTTGTTAACTGTTGATATCTGATAATCTTTTTCTTCGGCAGAAATTTTACTGAGTATTTTATGATTAAATGTATGATTACCAAATGAATGACCTTCATCTTTAATCTGATGAATTAATCCCGGATATTTTTGAACATTATCACCAACACAAAAAAATAAAGCTTTAATCCTTTCTTCATAAAGTTTTTTTAGAATTATTTCAGTGGTTCCAGGATTTGGTCCGTCATCAAAAGTTAACAGTACTTTTCCATTAATTGTATCCCAGCTAAAATCAGTAAAGATTTTCTTTAAAATTATTGACGGATTATAAAGATACTTCATTTAATTATCGTCTGATTATTCTATTAATTCTTTTTCTGTAATTTAGGCATAGTAAAATAAATTCAGTAATGTTTACAATTTTTTAATGCATAACATATCAGAACATAACAAAGGAATTCTTGCCGTTTTCTTAACTGCAATTTTATGGAGTTCAGGTGGACTTTTCATCAAACTCATTTCTCTGGATTCAATGGAGCTTTCATTTTTTCGTTGCGCTATAGCAGCAGTTGTGTTTGCTCTTATGTTCAGAAAAAGAATCTTAAAACTAAATCGTTTAGCATTACTCAATTCTTTTGCCTACGCAGCAGTTTTAATATTATTTGTAATTGCAACAAAAACCACAACAGCCGCTAATGCAATATTCCTGCAATCAACTGCACCGATTTATGTTTTGATATTTGAACCTTTACTTACAAAAACAAAGTGGGAAAGAATAAACATAATTACAATTATTGTATGCTTTTTGGGAATGATTTTATTTTTTATGGGTGATTTAACTCCAGGCGATATTAAAGGAAACATTGCAGCATTATTAGCCGGAGTTGCATTTGCAGCATTCTTTTTGGGTATGAAAAAAAACGAGCCGCAGTACGGTGAGTCTTCTATCTTTTATGGAAATGTTATTGTTGCGCTAATCTGCATTCCATTTATAACTGATATGAATTCAATTTCAGTACAAGATTTTGCAATGGTAAGTTTCCTTGGTGTTTTCCAGATTGCATTTGCATACGCACTTTTTAGTTATGGATTAAAAAGAATTATAGCAGTTGAGGCCTCTATCATCTCGATGTTTGAGCCGGTGTTAAATCCAATTTGGGTTTTTATTGGATATGGAGAAGTGCCATCTGTTTATGCAATCATTGGAGGTATAATAATTATCACCGCAATTTCCACCAGAACGATAATTTCAAATTCAGATTTTATAAAAACAAAATTTAGGTTTTAAATAATTATTTGACTTAGACCTATTAAAGGTCTATATTTTGGTCAAAATTATTTTAGGAAAATTATGAAATTAAGTGAATCAGTAAGACCAATAAGCTACCTTAAAACTCATGCATCAGAAGTTATTCGAGATGTTTCTGAAAATTATAAAACAATTCTTATCACACATAACGGTGAAGCCAAAGCCATTCTGCAAGATGTTAAAGTCTATGAAAAACAACAGGAAGCGATAGCGCTACTCAAAATACTTGCATTAAGCAGTAAAAGTGAAAAAGAAGGAAAAATAAAATCATTTAGTAAAACTTTTAGCGACTTAAAAAAGCAAATTAACGAATTAAAAAAAGAACGCAATGAACTTCATCGTTAATTTTACTTTCGATGCTGCCGCTGATTTGAAAGAGATTTATAAATATATTCTATTTAATGATTCCGAACGAAGCGCTGACAATTTTGTGGATAATTTAAGGAGCAAGTGTTTAGAACTTAAATCTTATCCTAACCGTGGTCATGTTCCTCCTGAGTTACAATTATTACACATACAAGATTTTTTAGAAATTCATTATAAAACTTATCGGATTATTTATAGAGTAAATAAAAAGGATGTTCTAATACATTGCATATTAGATGGACGTCGAGAGATTGAAAAATTATTGCAAGAGAGATTACTAGGCTAGATAATTTTTCTAAGGCTGCAACCTATAAATCTTCCAATCATAGTTAACTTTTTCGTAAACAATTCTATCGTGTAGTCTATCCCGTCTTCCCTGCCAGAACTCAAACTTAGATGGAATCAATTTATATCCACCCCAGTTTTTAGGAGTTGGTGGATTATCACCAAATTGTTTTTCTAAAGCAAAAAATCGTTTTTCTAGTACTTCTCTATTCTCAACAACTTCACTTTGGTTTGATGCCAAAGCGCCGTATCTACTTTTTATTGGACGAACATTAAAATATACTTCAGAGTCGTTTCTGCTGATTTTTTCAATCTTTCCTTCAATTCTGACTTGTCTTTCGAATTCTCTCCACCAAAAAAGTAAAGATGCAAAAGGATTCTCTGAAAGCTCTTTTCCTTTTCTGCTTGCATAGTTTGTGAAGAATGTAAATCCGGCTTCATCAAATCCTTTAAGCAATACCATTCTTGCAGATGGAATTCCAGATTTTGTTGAAGTTGCAATAGTCATACCATTAGGTTCAATAACATTTGCATTAAGAACCAAATCAAACCAAAACTTGAACTGAATGAATGGATTGCTGCTGATATTTGATTCAAGTAGTTGATCGCGATCATAATTGAGACGCAAATTTTTTAATTCACTGTTTTCTTGCATAGTTTTTTTGTAATAATGTCTTATATTTTCGGCATTAAATCCGATTGAATTAGATTAGGAAATTAATTAGTATCAGAACTAAGTCATTGAAAAATAAACTTATTAGAATTTGTAAACAAAAATCCACTTAAATAAAAATGAAACCCGAAAAATTAACTAAGAAACAAAAAGAAGAATTAGAAAAATTTGGCGCAAACACCTGGTTTGTTGAATCTCTCTACAAACAATATGAACAAAAACCTGATGAAGTTTCTGAACAGTGGAAAAACTTTTTTGGAAATGTTGAGAACAAGAATAAGCCAAATGGAGAAAAGACTACTGAGACCACAGGATTTTTAACTCTTCCAAAAAATATTGAATTGCCTAAACCCGGGAAAGATGATGAAGTAAAAGTAATAGCCGGTAGCGCTCAGAGAATTCTTGATAATATGAATTCAAGCTTAACAATTCCGGTTGCAACCTCTCAAAGAACTATAGCTGTAAAACTTCTTGAAGAAAACAGGATAATCATAAACCAGCATTTACAAAGAAAGAATGAAGGTAAGATTTCATTTACACATTTGATAAGCTGGGCTATCCTTAAAGGTATTTCAAAGATTCCTTCAATGAATAATGGATTTACAATTATTGATGGTAAACCAAATATCATTATGCGAAAAAATGTTAATCTTGGTTTAGCGATTGACATTGAGCGAAAAGATGGCACTCGTTCACTTCTTGTTCCGAATATTAAAGCAGCTAATAAATTAAATTTTAAAGAGTTCTGGAAAGCTTATGAAGATATCGTTGCTCGATCAAGAAAAGGAACGATTGATCCGGCAGAATTTTTAGGAACAACAGTAACCCTTACAAATCCGGGAACAATCGGTACAGTTTCCTCAATCCCCCGTTTGATGATTGGACAGGGTGCTATCATTGCAACCGGAGCTATTCAATACAATGCCGAGTATCAGGCAATGTCATCCGCTACAATTTCTTCTCTCGGAATCAGCAAAGTTATGAACATTACAAGCACTTATGATCATCGAATAATTCAGGGTGCAGAATCAGGTATGTTCTTACGTGAAATTAATGAACTGATGTTAGGGAAAGATGGATTTTATGAAGAGATTTTTAGTGCATTAAAAGTTCCATCCAGACCATTACAGTGGGAATCTGATTATCAACCAGGTGGATTTGATAATGCAGTTAGTACAGATGAGATAATCAAACAAGCAAAGGTATTACAGCTTATAAATATGTACAGAGTTCGTGGGCATCTTTTAGCTGATCTTGATCCTTTAGGAACACGAGCAGTTTATCATCCAGAACTTGATCCGTCATCATTCAACCTTACTGTTTGGGATCTGGATAGACATTTTGTGACAGGTGGATTTGGAGCACTTAAAACTGGAACTTTGCGTGAAGTAATTAATATTCTACAAAAAACTTACTGTGATAAAATTGGTGTGGAATATATGCACATTCAGAATCCTGCTGAAAAAGTTTGGCTGCAAAGTAAAATGGAACCATCCAAAAATTCTCCTTCTTTTGGTAAGGATGTTAAAAAAAATATTCTTGATAAGCTTATCAAAGCAGAATTATTTGAAAATTTTGTTCATACAAAATTTGTAGGACATAAAAGATTTTCTCTAGAGGGTTCAGAAACTCTTATTCCTGTTATAGACGCAATACTAAATCAGGCATCTGAACGTGGAATTGATGAAATAGTCCTCGGAATGTCGCATCGTGGAAGGCTAAATGTTCTTACTAACATAATAGGCAAATCTTATGAATCTATTTTTAGTGAATTTGAAGACATAAAAGATCCAAATACAATTCAAGGTTCTGGTGACGTTAAATATCATCTTGGTGCGACCGGAAAGTATCCAACTACAAATGGAAAAACTGTAACAATTTCTGTTGCATCAAATCCAAGTCATCTTGAATGGGTTGATCCTGTTGTTGAAGGAATTGTTAGAGCAAAACAAACAAGACGTGAAGATAATAAAGCACATCAAAAGATAATGCCAATATTAATTCATGGTGATGCTGCTTTTGCTGGACAAGGAGTTGTTGCAGAAACATTAAACTTATCTCAGTTAAGCGGTTATAGAACCGGCGGAACCATTCACATAATTGTAAACAATCAAATAGGTTTCACAACTACGCCAGAAGATTCCCGCTCAACTACCTACGCTACTGACGTTGCAAAGATGATACAGGCACCAATCTTTCACGTAAATGGTGATGATCCGGAAGCAGCACTCTGGGTAACACAAATTGCTTTAGAATACAAACTTATTTTCAAAAAAGATGTTGTTATAGATTTATTTGGATATAGAAGATATGGACACAATGAAGGAGATGAACCCGGATTTACGCAGCCATTGCTTTATGATAAAATAAAATCTCATCCATCTGTAAAAAAATTGTATGAACAGAAATTAATTACTGATGAAATTTTAAGCACGGATGAAGTTGATCAAATGCATAAATCATTTAATGATGAATTAATTAAATCATTTGAATCTATAAAAAGAAAAAATGCATCTTTTGCAAATGAAGCTCCTCTCGCTGTTTCTAAAAAGGAATTACTTTCTATTCAAAAATCAAATACTACAGCGATAACTGAAGATGCACTAAAAGACATTGTTAGCTCTCTATCAACTCTTCCTGTGGAATTTAACGGTCACCCTAAATTGGAAAAGTTTTTAGAGAAAAGAAAAAAACTTATAGATGGGACTGAGAATGCAGATTGGGCTTTAGCTGAATCCATCGCTTTCGGTAGTCTCTTAATTGAAGGAACTCCGGTTAGATTAAGCGGACAAGATAGTGTGCGCGGCACTTTCAGCCAAAGGCATATTGCTTTTACTGATATTAAAACCGGTAAAGAATATTTCCCGTTAAATCATATTTCAGATGATCAAGCAAGATTAGAAGCATTGGATAGTTCATTATCCGAAGCGGCTGTCTTAGGTTTTGAGTACGGCTACAGCACCGCTGATCCACTTGCCTTAGTATTATGGGAGGCACAGTTCGGTGATTTTGCAAACGGCGCACAAATTATCATAGACAATTTTATTGTAGCATCTTATGAAAAATGGGGATTGCCAAATTCTGTTGTTTTACTTTTACCTCATGGTTATGAAGGGCAGGGACCGGAACACTCCAGTGCACGTTTAGAAAGATTTTTAATTTTATGTGCAGAAGATAATATGCAGGTTTGTAATGTTAGCACTCCAGCGCAGTATTTCCACTTACTTAGAAGACAAATAAAACATAATGTGCAAAAGCCTTTAGTAATAATGACTCCCAAAAGTATGCTGAGATTACCTGAAGCAAAATCACCAAAAGAGAATTTTATTTCAGGTAAGTTTGAAGAAATTATTGATGATGAATTTATCAAAAATAAAAATGATGTTAATAAAATTATCCTTACTAGCGGAAAAGTTTATTATGATTTAACTAAGTACAGAATTAAAAATAAAATTGTTGATACTTCCATTGTTAGAATTGAGCAGTTCTATCCTTTTAACAAACAAATATTAGGTGAACTATTCAAAACTTATCCGAAGGTAAAGAATATTAATTGGTTACAGGAAGAACCAAAGAATATGGGTGCCTGGAATTTTCTTAGTGGAAGAATTGGGGAACTCATTTCTAATAATCAGAAGCTCATTTGCGTCTGTCGTCCTGAGGGAGCTAGTCCGGCAGTAGGCTCAGGAAAATTGTCTAATCAGCAGCAAGTAAATCTTGTTGAAGAAGCATTTAAAGTTTAGAAAAGATACTTGATCTAGTTATATCCAGCATCCTCATTATGAGGATGTTTTTGAGTATTGTTTTAATCTGAAACACCATTTATTGCATTAATATCCCGAAAATGGCCTTATCCGCATGGCATATTTATTGGCTAACTATGTACCAATAAAAGTGAGAGTGGAAATGGAAGAGTTTCAAAGACAAGTTGCAAATGGATTTATAATAGAAAGAGTTAATCTTACTCAGGCAACAATCTCTGAAGCGGGACGTTTTAAAAAACATCTTGAAACCGATATTAGTCTTGGATATAACATTATCATTATCGATCTAAGCAATTGTAACACTCTTGATTCAGCATTTATTGGTGTAATGGTTGTTACTCTAAAACAATTAATGCGAATGGGCGGATCAATAAAGATTGTAAAGCCGGGAATGTTTTCTAAATCACTTCTAAACTTAACAGGCACTATTGAGATATTTGAACTATATGAGTCTCTTGATTGTGCAATTTCAAGTATTTCATTTTCATCGGAACGAGCAATAAAATCTAGCACCTCAAGAAAAGAATTTAACCAGCCCGGATTAGACCAGTTAGCTATTGTTCATTAATTGATATTGAAAAACTCCGCTTCTTGTAATAGATTTACACTAGCCATTTGATTAATTGCGAGCGTAACTCAGTTGGTAGAGTGTCAGCTTCCCAAGCTGGATGTCGCGGGTTCGATCCCCGTCGCTCGCTCTAAATTCTTAACATTAAGTTTGGTTTTATTTTAGAAAAACCGCATATTTGTCCACCAAATTATGAACAAATAGTTCATTAGATATTTGGGCGTTTAGCTCAGTTGGTTTAGAGCATCTGCCTTACAAGACCATTTCCACCCTTATTTTATAGTATCCTACCCCCTATTGGTTACTTTTTTGAACACCATTCAATCTGATCTGAGCTTAGGAGGAATTTATTATGTTTCTTTCAAAGCGAAATGGAATTTATTACGTTTTCTTTTCTAATGAGAATGAGAAACGAACCTGTCTGTCTACAAAAACAAAAAGTAAATCGGAGGCAATGAAGTTCTTAACCAATTTTAAGGAAGAGCTTGAAAAACGTCAACGACAAAAAGTAATTCCAATTACTTTTAAGAATTTCATCAATGCTTTTCGCACCTATTCAATCGCAAATCATACTTACAATACAGCTAAAGATTATAAAAGCGTCTTTAATAAATTTCTGGAATTTGCTGGTGATCTTTCACTTATCAACATAACTGAAAAGATTATAACCGAATACTTAAAAGGGAGAAGTAAAAAATCACTTCATACGAGTTCTAAGGATCTAAGATATTTGAAATGTGCTTTTGGGTGGGCGATAACTCAAAATTATTTGCTAAAAAATCCTTGCTCCCAAATCAAGGCGATCAAGACACCAGAGAAACAGCCCCTATTCTTAGGCGAAGTTGAATACCAAGTATTAATTAATACTATTGACGACGAAGACATTAAACATATTGTTATTTTTGCTGTTAATACCGGATTAAGATTAATGGAAATTCTAACTTTAGAGTGGAGCCAGATTAACTTAAAAAACAGATATGTAATACTTGATAATATTAAACATACAACTAAATCAAAGAAAATAAGATCTGTTGCCTTAAACTTAAAGGCACTACAGATACTATCCGAAAGACAACTCAAAAACGATCGATTGGTTTTTACGATTGATGGCTCCCCTGCTAAACCAAGTTACGTTAGCAAAACATTTAAGAAATATGTTATTAAAGCTCAGATCAATCCTGATTTGAAGTTTCATAGTTTGCGGCATACTTTCGCTTCCTGGTTGGTTCAAAGAGGTGTTTCCATTTATGAGGTTTCTAAATTACTTGGTCATTCAGATATTAAAGTGACTGAAATTTATGCACATCTTAAACCAGATAATCTTAGAAATGCTGTGGAGTTGTTAAATTAAAGAATAGTTTGGCAATTGATAAACTTGTTATTGTATCCTAATATGAGTTAAAATCTAAAAAAAAATAATAGTAATTGTTTACACTCTTACTTACCATTCATCAGATAAAATATGCGATTCAAATATTTTTTTGGGTGAGAGCCGAGGAATTTCATTAGTTTGAGATATAAAATATCAAAAAGGAGAGTCCGATATGGTTACAAAGAAATTACTTTTAGTCCTAATTGCTTCCTTCCTGTGCATATCCAAAATTTCTTTTTCTCAAGACAAAGCTGAAAAAATTGATGATCTTCTAAAGAAATATAATGAATATGGACTTTTCAACGGCAGTGCATTGGTTGCCGAGAATGGGAAAGTGATATTCAAAAAAGGGTATGGATTCGCCAACATGGAATGGAAAGTTCCAAACACCCCTGATGCTAAATTTAGAATAGGTTCCATATCAAAACAGTTTACTGCAACTATTATAATGCAACTTGTTGAAGAAAGCAAAATAAAGCTTGATGGCAAGCTGACTGATTATCTTCCAAATTACAGAAAAGATACCGGAGATAAAGTTACAATCCACGAATTACTTAATCACACTTCCGGAATTTTACCTTATACCAGTTTGCCTAATGTTTGGTCTGATTCTTTAAGAAATCACTATGATCAGGATTATATGATTAAACATTTTCATAGTGGCGATCTTCAATTCGAACCAGGGACTCAATATACATACAACAATACAGGCTACTATTTACTGGGAGCTGTAGCTGAAAAAGTTACAGGCAAAAAACTTGGGCAGTTATTAAAAGAGAGAATATTTACTCCTTTAGGAATGACAAATACTTCTGCGGAAGATGATGAAGTGGTGATCGACAAGAAAGCAAGTGGATACCTCAAATTTGGGAATTCATACAGATTAGATCCATACTTCTATATGCCTAATGCTCTTGGCGCGGGTCATATGTATTCAACTGTTGAAGATATGGTAAAGTGGGATCAAGCATTGTATACAAATAAAATTCTTTCTGAAGAAAGTAAAGAAAAAATGTTTACTCCATACCTTGCTAACTACGGATATGGTTGGGGAATTAGAACAGATACAATTAAAGGAACAAATGAGGTTACAAAAATAACACAGCACTCAGGCGGCATAAATGGTTTTAACACTTCTTTTATAAGGCTTCTGAAGAACAAACAAATGATTGCAATCTTTAGTAATGCTGGTAATGCTCCTTTAAATGAGATGGCTGGAGAAATAATAAACATTCTTTATAACCAGAAATTTAATTATCCGAAAAAAGCAATATCAAATGTAATTGCTGATGTTATTGATAAAGATGGCATCGATGCAGCTATTGATAAATATGGGAAATTAAAGGAATCAGAAAATGATAATTATGATTTCTCTGAAAATCAATTAAATACACTTGGTTATTCATATCTTCAAAATGGAGATATAGATATAGCACTCGCAGTTTTCAAATTAAATATTGAAGCCTATCCTGAATCAGCTAATCCTTATGATAGTTATGCTGAAGCTTTAATGACAAAGGGTGACAATCAAGGTGCAATTGAATTTTATAAAAAGTCATTGGAGTATAATCCAGGCAATACAAACGGAATAGAGCAACTTAAAAAGTTAGGTGTTGAATATAAGGTGGATGAGCTGGAAATTGATAATTCTGTCTTGTCAAAATATGAGGGTCAATTTCAATTAGCACCAGGCTTTATAATTACAATTAGAGTGGACGGAAATAAAATATTTGCACAGGCAACAGGACAATCGGAATTTGAAATATTTCCTTCTTCCGAAACTAAATTTTACCTTAAAGTGGTGAATGCACAGATTGATTTTGTTAAAAATGACGACGGAGACTTCAATAAACTAATTCTATATCAGAGTAGTCGTGAAATGCCTGGTGAACGTATTAAGTAATCAGCAACTTCACCGCGATTAAGGAATTAATTTTAAGACCGTCTTTATGGCGGTCTTTTTTTAACCTGCTGACTATATATCAGTTGCTTTCCCTTATAATTAAATAACTTAGCGTGTATTGATTACCTATTCACATACCAAAATATGAATTTGGGTTTTAATTCATTTAAAAACTTAATCTTGAAGAATCTGTTCTGTAAAAGTTCTGAATAAGTTGCGATTATATTAAAAAATATAAGAATTTAAGTTTGGTTTTATTTTAGAAAAACCGCATATTTGTCCACCAAATTATGAACAAATAGTTCATTAGATATTTGGGCGTTTAGCTCAGTTGGTTTAGAGCATCTGCCTTACAAGCAGAGGGTCCGCGGTTCAAATCCGTGAACGCCCACAAACTACAAAGCCTTGTAAAATAACTACTTACAAGGCTTTATCCTTTTAAAGCATTTTTTGTCTGCAACAGAATTAAATTATTATACAATTCATTTACTAACAGCTTATTGATATTTTCTTGATAAGAAAGCTTATCCATAAAAAAAGCCGGATTGTTAGTTCTGCTTTGTTAGATTTATTTTATAATTCCAATCTTGCAGACAACGTACACTAAAACCAGCATCTTTATGACCACCACCAATAGCTTGATATGGTTGAAATAATTTAAGCCCAGGTATAATGCGCTGAATCACTGCTCTGCGTTGAACGCCAGATGCCAGAATGAAATCCTTGCAATAAATAAACCTCATCGTAGGAAATGTGGCCCGCTAATAGTGCGGGAAATCCATTAAATTTAGACCTGCACCACCTCCATCATCATTGGGAAAAATGCTTCTCAGTTTTGTAACCTTCCTGAACTGGCGATGCACAGCTTCGACAACATTGTGTAATACAGCAGCAATCATTTCACTCTCTGATTGCATCTTAAACATCAATCTGAATGGATGCAGGATATAAGGTTTATTGGTTTAATCTAATTGTTCTTTATGTGCTGTGACTGATATTTCTAAGAGCTTTTATTGAAAGTATTTTCTGATTCGATAATTTTTCATTTAGATTCTTCCCTACTGATTTTAATTGACTTACCATTTAAAAGTAACTCGTGGGAATTTTTATCTACAGCCGATATTGTTATTTCACCGTTGTCTCCTATTTCACCCACTATACTAAATCTATCTTTGGAGTTTATATTAAGTTCTTTACTAGCAAAGTAAGTTCCCTTTTTTATCAATATACTTTTTAGAATGTCGCTAATATAAGTTGTTGCAATTATTTCAGCATCAGTTTCAAATTCATCTAATTTTAAGTTTGGTTGATTGTTTATGTACGCAGTAAATTTTAGACTATCTGTGAGTAATACAATCTGTTTATTTCCATCTCTCTCAAACAACCTGATATCAGGATTTATCAATGATTCAGTTTTTTGTGGGTAAAGAACTGTCAAGAATGAATAGTCCTTAACTCCTTTTTTTTCAAACTGCACTGAATTCGTCCAATAATTTTTCTTATTTGTTACATCCATAGCAGAAGGGTCAGCCTGGATAATATCCAATTTTGAATAATCACCTTTGGATACTGCGCGATTGTTTTGTGAATCTATAATAAAATTCCCTTGCCATATTTGTTGATAAGAATGAATTTGTCCTGATGAAAATTTATCAACTACTAGCCAGCAATAAGGTTTGAAAAATAAAATTGATCGTTCATATTCAACACCTAAAGATTTAAATCCATTATGAGAACCAGAGAAGTAGTCATAAGATTTTCCTGTCATCCATTCATATACAATTGGCTGGGGTAATGTTTCCCAAATGCCAAAACCTGTTCTAGCTGTATTACTAATCCAATTTTGCCCTTGCATATAATGATCTGCGATTGCAACATTTTTAACCAAAGAATTTTTCATGGTTCTATATGAAGGATCACTGTACTTTACTCTATAATTCGGTAGAATTTCTTCTCTGTATCCGTATGCAACTAATCCAAGAATTCCTCCGTGAGAATGATCAGGCTTATATTTTGCTAATCCTCCATCAACTACCATATATAAGTCATCATTATTCCAGCCTGTCCTCATTACATAATAGTTTGAAGAGTCTAATGAGACAGAACCTATTTTTGGAATTTCAACTGAGATTTTTGAGTAATCTCCTAATGACTCATTTGAAAAGAACCAGTAGAAATCAGATGGAAATTCTTCATTTCCGAAAAATTTATACAACGGGGACTTAAATAATAGTGCACCTAAACTCATAAACTCTGTTTCCCCCGGATCTCTAAGTTCTGCTGCATCGTTTGAATTTATTTGATCATTATTTGAAGTTGTGTCAGAATTTTGTTTTACATAATTATCTTGTGCATCCTGTAATACCGGTAAAACTTTATTAGGCATTGAAAGTTTTGTAATAGCATTAAACATCTCTCTAAATCTATTTAAGTATAGAGCAGGCAACTCAATATTGTTTATTTTGGAAATCTGATAAATCCGAAAGTAATTTATTATGTCAAATTTGAAATAGTGAGAAGCCCTTTCGAACTGAAAACCATCAGGCTTAATTTCTTTTTCAATGTGCTGAAGAATTACTCTTTTTGCTTCACTGTTCCAGAAATTCATCACAGAAATCTCAGGAAACATAATTGACA
Source organism: Ignavibacteriaceae bacterium (assembly GCA_041738675.1). Taxonomy (GTDB): domain Bacteria; phylum Bacteroidota; class Ignavibacteria; order Ignavibacteriales; family Ignavibacteriaceae; genus IGN3. Next base: position 7,552 of record JBGSPH010000050.1, on the reverse strand, counting down.
TTTCGTATAAACCAGCAAGACCATGTAACTGATGATTACCCCAATTAAATTCTTTGCATACATCATATAATCTGGCACCATGCAGAATAAAAACTTTAAGCATCATGATCTGATCTCGCCAATTATACTCATCGGAGCCTAATAAAACCTGATGCATAAACAACCAATTTCTTGTTCTATGCCCGGCATAAAATCTTTCGAAGACATCGTTCCTTCCTGTTTCAACTTTCCCAATTTCATAATCAGCAACAAAATCTTTTATTTCATCTAAAAGATATTCTAAGTACAAGTTATTATCAGTCATGAAATAACTTAGCGCAATAGCTGGGGCTATTTCTTGTCTGGCGAGGTAACGGATTGTATTAGGTGTGTGTTTTCTTCCAATCAAATCGACCCCTGGCTGAAGCCAGTCAATATCAGTTCCGTATGTTTTGATAAACTCATTTGCACTTTCAACAATTTGGTTTGATTGCTCAGAATATAATTGAGAAAACTCAGAAACTCTTCTCGCAACGTCATCATAATTTAAAAAGTAGTTGGGTGATTTTCTTGTCTTTAAATATTCAGCCAAATATTTTATTGCTGCAGATGTATCCTGCTTATCAAGTGCGCTAAGAAATGGCAGTTTTAAATCATTGGATAGATTGATTAGTTCAATTAACTCTGTGTCTGTTACTAATCTGTCTCTTGGTATGCTGTGTTGAAGTGCGGAATAATCTTGTGGCAGAATGCAGACATTAAAAAAAAGAATTATTACAAAACAAAAGGGCTTAAGAATTTTAATTGATGATATCATTATTCTTTATCTTTTAAAAGTAAATCGCGCTCTTTAAGGGGTTAAGTACAGAGCGCGATGTTTACTATGAGGTATATAGTTAAACTATTAGGCTATTTTTCAACCGGAGCTATTTGCTTCGCGAAGAAAAATATTGCAAAGACACCCAACGGTACAAAGACAGCAATCATTATAAATATGGGGATATAAGAATATTTGGAAATTATTGGAACAAGAAAATTCATCACAATTACTGCAAACACACCAACCGATCCACCAAGTCCGGCTAATGTGCCAACAGATTTTCCGCTGAATAAATCGCTGGGAATTGTTTGAATATTACCAATTGCAAATTGAAAACCAAATAATACGAAAGCAACAATTACAACAAATTTAAGTGGAGTATCTGCAAAAAGTATAGTTGTTACCAAACCTAAAAACATTATTATTCCCCCAATTACTATAGCAGTTTTTCTTGCCTTATTAAGATTCGTTCCTTTATTCATTAATTTGCCGGCATAGTAACCACCGGAAATGCTTCCAACTGCTGCACCTACATACGGAACCCAGGCAAAGAATCCAATTTCTTTTACATTGAAACCATAAACTTCAGCTAGATAGAGCGGCATCCAACCTACAAATAACCACCAGATTGGCTCAAGAAAAAATCTTGCAATCAGCACAGACCAGGACTCACGGTAGGATAAGATTTGTTTTAAGCTTAGTCCTTTTCCTTTCACATTTTTTCTGTCCTGTTCACTTTGTCCTGAAAGAATATACTCTCTTTCATCTTCAGAAAGCCAAGGATGTTCTGCGGGTATTTTCTTGTTAATAATTAACCAGGGAATTAACCAAAGAATACCGAATGAACCAACGATCATAAACGTGGTTTGCCAACCAAAAGCTGCCCAAAGAATTGCAATTAGAGGAGGTGCGATGACAGAACCAATAGAAGCACCTGCATTAAATATTCCTTGAGCAACAGCTCTTTCCTTTATTGGAAACCATTCTGCATTTGACTTAACCGCGCCGGGCCAGTTACCGGCTTCACCAAGACCAAGAGTCGCTCTTAAAAAACTAAATGAAAGTATTCCACGCGCAAAAGCATGCATAAAAGAGGATACACCCCAAATCCCTATGGCAATTACATATCCAAGTCTTGTTCCAACCTTATCAAACACTTTACCCGAAACTAATTGTCCAATTGCATAAGCCACCATAAAAACATTTAGAATAAAAGCATAATCATTTTTATCCATACCCAAATCTTTTGAAATGCTCGGCCACATTAATGCCAAGGTACTTCGGTCGATATAATTAATTACTGTAGCTAATGCAATAAGACTTATTATCCACCAGCGTAAACCTTTTATTTTTTTCACTCAATCTCCAACTTATCTTATAAAAAAACTATTTCGTGTAACCAGACATACCTGCAAGAAAATCTTCTCTTACAGGACTAAATACATCAATTAAGATTCCTGCTTCAAGACAGACTGCACCGTGCTCAATGTGTGGAGGAATATAAAAACCGTCTCCACCTTTTAGTACTTCTGTTTTATCTCCAACTGTTACTTCGAAGGTTCCATTAACAACATACGTGGATTGGCTATGTCTGTGTGCGTGTCTGGCACCAATTCCACCTTTATCAAAATGAACTTTTACCATCATAATTTCATCATTAAAGCCCATAAATTTTCTTTTCATTCCCGGTGCAACATCTTCCCATTCCATTGGTTCTGTTTTTATAAAAATATCACTCTGATTTTGCATAATTACCTCTTTTTTACTTTTGAATTGAAATTGGTCCGAACCAACTAAGTTCGGTGCCGTTATCTAATTTTACTTTGTGATTTAATTTCTCATCAGCACTGTTGTTACAAATCATAACTTTCCAGTTTAAATTATTTTTTCCGATAATATTAACTATAGTATATTGATCATCTGATTGAAGAACTTTGATTTCTTGAAATGAGGGATATGAGTTAAATGAATATTCTAGAGTTGGATTAAAGTCTCCATGAGGTTCAATGATATTTACAAATGTGTGATTATCAACTTTAACTCTGAACATTATTCCCTGATCGTTTCTTAAATTAAAGTTCGGATCGTTTGCACCCACTTCCGTAAACAATATTTGAGTATTCTTAGCAGTGTTTGAAATAATTGAATAATAACGTTCACCATTTAACCAGGTAAATGAAGAAGTGTTCTCGGATTTTCCTTCCGCTGTTAACCAAAGATGCTGATAACCATTTTTAGATCCCAATGGTTTTCTAATTGTAGTATTGGGAGTATAATCATATGTTGTTGACATAAAATGTCCCATATAATAAAATGGAAGATCGTATTGATGCTGCTTATCCGATTTAACTCTAAAAATATCTATAACTACCGGTCTTAATAAACCAGGATCATTTACCATCAAAAGGGTACGATGCATCATTACACCCTCATAAGCATTTACATCTTTTGCACTTGTTATCTGAATATCTGGATTTGTTAAATCAGAATAATAAAGATCAGGATGATATTTTTCAGATTCCGATTGTTCACCATTAAAATTTGAAGTTTCATCAACTACTAGAGTATTGTGTGCTATTGTTTGCAAAGCGTAAGTTTTATTTTCCAGCAAATATCTTCCGCCGGATTTTTGTTCAACATTTAAAAATCTTGCAGCGCCATAATCTTGAATTATTTCTCTGCCCTGATCATAAAAAAGCATGCTAAGTTTATCGTAGTGTCCGTGTGATAATCCGTGAGCACTATACTTAAAGAGAAGACATTCCATATCACTATTGGGACCCCATCTTAAAATACTTACACCACCTTCATCTCCTCTGGGACCATCAACGTAGATAACGCTCTTCCATTTAAATTCAGGAATAGTTTTTAATGTACTTAATGCTTCTGCAACTTTAATTCCGCCTTTAGAAAAGCTTACTTTGCCCTGCTTATCTGCAATACTTAGTAACGATTTATCTTCACCGTATCTATCGTAAACAAAATTGAGTGCATAAACAATTTCGGATGATAAATAAGTTTTTTCTTTTAGAGCATCATTGATCGGAATAAATTCGCCATTAGTATATGTCATCTGCATTGCAGAATAAAAAGCTTTTTTAAGTATCTGATTTCTAACTTCATAAATTTTCAGATCAGGCATATTATTATGAATCGATTCGGCAAAAATAAAAAACGGCCAAAGAGCGTATCTTACATAATATCCGCCTTCTGTATAATAACCATCAGGTGAAAAAAGTAAATTAAGTTGGGCAATAAATCCACCTTCGCCATCTTTTTCAGACCCATAAAGTGATTTTTGAATTAATTCCTCATTATCTAAAACAAATCCTGTCATTCCTACAGCTGCAACCATCCAGGTTCCGTGATTATGAATAAGATTAAATTCATGTTCTGAATCTTCTGAAAAGAATTTAGTCATTGGCAGAAAAATATTTTTTTCATACTTGTTTCTATCATCGTTAGAAAGCCAATCATAGATACAATCGTAAGCCTGAATTGTGTGAAGCAGCCAAACTGTTTCATTAAGTGATTGCCAGAACAGTCTGCCGGGTGTTTGATCTTTAGCTTGTGGATGCAAACCGATTGTAGGATAAAGGTCAGAGTATTTATCAAGAATGGTTTTAATAAACTTTGCATATTTTACATCATTAGTAATAGAATAAAGTATGCCGGCTTTATACATTAAGTCATAGTTCTGTTTGTGTCTTTCGTGAGTGTAACCGCCACCAGGATCTGCGGGCACAGGTACATCGATATCATCATTTAAAACCTCATCAACACCAGATCTAACTGATTCATATGTTTTATCAAATAATGGAATCTTACCTAGATTTTTTTGGATTTCTGCAATAACTTCTTTGGTAAGAATTAATTTGGGATGTTCAGTTTGAGCAGTGACATAAATACTGCATATCAATATAAAAAGCGATAAAATAATTATTGAAGATTTTCTCATCAATTGATCCTTTGTTAAATGAAATATGTCCCACCATTAATTTCAATTGAAGCTCCTGTTATAAAAGAAGATTCGCCTGAACATAAATAAACAACCAGGTCAGCAACTTCATTTGCTTTACCTTCTCTCCTTAAAGGGGTGGAGCCAGCAACTTTTTCTCTAACTTCAGGTTTTGTAAATGTATCGTGAAAAGTAGTATTTATCATTCCTGGTGATACTGCGTTTACTCTAATACCCTTTGGTCCTAATTCTTTTGCTAATCCGCGGGTAAAAGTTAAAACGCCACCTTTGGCTGTTGCGTATGCTATTGCACCAGGTCCACCACCATCCCGAGCTGCTTGTGAAGAAAAATTAACTATTGCTCCACCTGAGCCCATATAAGGTAGTGTGGCTTTCGTAACCATAAAGACTGTTTTAAGGTTAAGGGTCATTAGTAAATCCCAAAATTGCTCATCCATCTCCTCGACTGTTTTTCTTCCAACCAATCCTCCAGTTACATTAACAAGAAAATCTATTTTCTTACCATATGCATCGGTACAAGCTTTAACCAAGTTATCAATATCTTTTTGTTTAGTAAGATCACCTCTAACCATTATTGCTTCACCGCCATTATCTTTAATGGCTTTTAAAGTAACATCACCTTTCTCGTCGCTATCAAAATAATTATAACAAACTTTCACTCCGAGAGAAGCTAGTTTTTTAGAAATTTCTCCTCCGATATCTCTGCCTCCACCAGTGACAAGTGCAACTTTATTTTTTATATCTACCATATAATCTCCATTTATTTTTATAATATGTTTTACAAGTACGATTAAATATTACTAACTTCTTTTTGTTTTTGCGCTTCTAACATTTTTTCGGCATGTTCTTCAGCAATTTTCAGATGTTCTTCCATGGCTATCCTGGCTTTTTCTGCATCCCTACTTATTACCGCATCAAGAATCTTCTGATGCCAAATTACCGCAGAACCTTTCGCATCTTTAACTGTTGCATATACCGTTGATTTGACTTCAGGTATAAGTTTATGGATTGGATCCAACAATAATGGCATTACTCTGTTTCTTGATGCTCGAGCAAGATTTAGATGAAACATTGTATCCAAATTTGCTAACTCAGAATAATCGCCTGAAGAATCTCTTAAATGATCAATATCCGCAGTTAGTCTTTTTATATCTTCATCATTATGATTTAGAGCAGCATAATATGTAATTGCCGGTTCGATTATTTGTCTTGCGTGGACTAAATCCATTACATAATCTCTATCCGCTCTTAACTTCAAATATTTGTGAAGTGGGTTTGTTACTGTCTCCGCAGAGATTTTATTTACAAACATCCCCTTTCCTTTGACTATTTCAATTATGCCCTGTGCTTCTAGCGCCCCCAAAGCTTCTCTTACAGAAGTGCGGCTAACACCAAACTGCTCACATAATTCATTTTCTGACGGCAGTTTAGAACCAGCAACATATTTTTTATCAAGAATTGCTTTTTCAATTTGTTGTTCTATTAACGAACTAATAGATTCTCTATATTGCAATGTTGTAAATACAATTTCTTCACTCATATTTTAATCCTCTTATACAGCAATTATAAAATTTATCTGTCCACTCGCCCTGAGCTATCACCTTTTGCAAGTTTTTCGACTTCTTCAACTGAAACTAAATTAAAATCTCCTAAAATTGTCTGCTTTAAACAAGAAGCTGCAACTGCAAATTCAAGTGCGTCTACCGTGTTATTCTTAGATAACAGACCATGAATTAATCCGCTGGCAAATGAATCCCCTCCACCAACTCTATCAACAATTTGAATATCATATTTTTTTGAACGATATGGTTTCTTGCAATCTTTATTATCTAACAGCAACGCACTCCATCCGTTTCTGGAGGCAGAATAACTTTCTCTAAGTGTAATCGCTACCGCTTCAAACGAAAATTTTTTCTTTAACGATTCCGCCAATTTAAAGTAACCTTCTTCATCTAATTCAGCATGAGAAACACTTGTGTTTTGTGCCTTCATTCCCAAACTCTTTTCAGCATCTTCTTCATTTGCGATACATACGTCAACATATTCCATAATCGGAATCATAACATTTTGCGCTTCTTTTTCGGTCCACATTTTTTTTCTAAAATTTAAATCGCAGCTTACTTTAACTCCCTTTTCTTTAGCCTTTTTACAGGCAGTTAAAACTAAGTTTTGTGAGGACTTACCAAGAGCAGTTGTGATACCTGTCCAATGAAACCATTTACAGTCCTGGAAAATATTATCCCAATTCAATTCATTCTCGCCAATTGTTCTAACTGCGGAGTAGTCCCGATCGTAAATCACTTTAGAAGCTCTTTGACTGGCGCCTGTTTCTAAAAAATAAATTCCAACTCGTTCGCCGCCTCTTATAATATAATCAGTGTTTACTCCAAAGCGTCTCAAATGGTTGACTGCTGCCTGCCCAATTTCATGATTTGGAAGTTTTGAAATGAAATAACTTTCCAGTCCATAATTAGCGAGTGAAACCGCGACGTTGGCTTCACCTCCACCATATGTTACGTCAAACTTCTGCGACTGTACAAAACGTTCATATCCCGGTGTGGAAAGTCTCATCATTATTTCACCAAGTGTAACTACTTTATGTGACATTTTATCTTCCATGGCTATGCAATTAATAGTTTTTGTTTATCAACAGAATTAAGACTGTTGATTATTCGTTTTGCGTTTTCCGTTAACTTACTATAATTATTATCTTCAATTGCTTTTTCATCTAAAAGGGCTGAGCCAATTCCTACTGCGCAAGCACCTGACTTAAT